>DXWV01000070.1:112935-113626 GCA_019416685.1 Bacteroides sp. | reverse complement strand
TTATCTGGTAAACACTCCGAACTTTGTGGCTTGCCACGTTCAGGCTTACCTGCACATGTATGACGTGACACGCGGTTTGCGCAAAAACGGTTCTTTCTTGCTGAACACAATCTGGGAAGGTGAAGAACTGGCTAAGAACCTGCCTAACAGAGTGAAGAAATACTTTGCACAGAATAACATCTCTGTATATTATATCAACGCTACTCAGATTGCACAGGAAATTGGTTTGGGCAACCGTACCAATACAATCCTTCAGTCTGCATTCTTCCGTATCACAAACGTTATCCCTGTAGAACAGGCGGTAGAACAAATGAAGAAATTCATCGTGAAGTCTTATGGTAAGAAGGGTGAAGATATCGTTAACAAGAACTATGCAGCCGTTGACCGTGGTGGCGAATACAAACAACTGACAGTTGATCCTTCATGGGTAAACCTGGCAGATGATGCTAAAGCTACTAACAACGATCCTGCATTCATCAACGAAGTAGTTCGTCCTATCAATGCACAAGACGGTGACTTGCTGCCGGTATCTGCATTCAAGGGTATTGAAGACGGAACCTGGTATCAGGGAACTTCTAAATACGAAAAACGTGGTGTAGCTGCATTTGTACCGGAGTGGAACGCAGAAAACTGTATCCAGTGTAACAAGTGTGCTTACGTTTGTCCTCACGCTTCTATCCGTCCGTTCGTA
>DXWV01000070.1:86807-112925 GCA_019416685.1 Bacteroides sp. | reverse complement strand
CATCTGTCCGGGTAATCCGAAGAAGGGTGGCAAGGCATTGACCATGAAACACCTCGAAAGCCAATTGGCTCAGGCTGATAACTGGACTTATTGCATTGACAACGTGAAGAGCAAACAACACCTGGTTGACATCAAAGCCAACGTTAAGAACTCTCAGTTCGCAACTCCGCTGTTTGAGTTCTCCGGCGCTTGCTCAGGTTGTGGTGAAACCCCGTATGTGAAACTGATCACTCAGTTGTTTGGTGACCGCGAAATGGTTGCTAATGCTACCGGATGTTCTTCTATCTACTCTGGTTCAGTACCTTCTACTCCTTACACTACAAACGAAAAGGGTCACGGTCCGGCATGGGCTAACTCTCTGTTCGAAGACTTCTGTGAGTTTGGTCTGGGTATGGAACTTGCTAACGAAAAGATGCGTGACCGTATCGTGAAACTATTCAACCAGATTCTTGCAGGTGAAAATGCTCCGGCTGAAGCAAAAGAAGTATTGAAAGCATGGATCGAAAACATGTACGATGCAGATAAGACTAAGGAACTTGCTCCACAAATTGAAGCAATTATCGAACAAGGTGTTGCTGCAGGTTGCCCAGTTTGCAAAGAACTGAAAGGTCTGACTCACTTCCTCGTTAAACGCAGCCAGTGGATCATCGGTGGTGATGGTGCTTCTTATGACATCGGTTACGGTGGTCTTGACCACGTTATCGCCAGCGGTAAGGACGTTAACATCCTGGTACTCGATACTGAAGTTTACTCAAATACAGGTGGCCAGTCTTCTAAGGCTACTCCGGTAGGTGCTATCGCTAAGTTTGCTGCTTCTGGTAAGCGCATCCGTAAGAAAGACCTTGGTCTGATGGCTACTACTTACGGTTATGTTTATGTTGCACAGATCGCAATGGGTGCTGACCAGGCTCAGACCTTGAAAGCTATCCGCGAAGCTGAAGCATATCCGGGACCATCACTCATCATCGCTTACGCTCCATGTATCAACCATGGTCTGAAAGCTGGTATGGGTAAGAGCCAGGAAGAAGAAGAAAAAGCTGTTAAGTGCGGTTACTGGCACTTGTGGCGTTACAATCCAGCTTTAGAAGCTGAAGGTAAGAATCCATTCTCACTGGATAGCAAAGAGCCGAACTGGGAAGACTTCCAGGGTTTCTTGAAAGGTGAAGTTCGTTTCGCTTCTTTGGCAAAACAGTATCCTGCTGAAGCTGAAGAACTGTTCCTGGCAGCAGAGAACAACGCTAAATGGCGTTATAACAACTACAAGCGTCTGGCCAACCAGGCTTGGGGTGTTGCCGAATAAGTAATTCAACTTATTAAATAAGAAAGGCGGGAATCCGAAAGGATTTCCGCCTTTTTATTTGTTTACTGCTCCTGCGGAATCCAGCTATCCACCAACTCCCGGTGTTCATCCATCCATTTACGGGCAGCTTCCTTTTCTGTTTTCTCTGTTTCTTCCATAGCCATCATCAAAGAACTGATCTGCTCATCTGTCAGACGGATATTCTTGAAAAACTGAGTAGCAAACGGATCTTTCTCCGGAAAATCCTTCCAGGTAATTATATGAATCTTCTCTGCACTACCATAAATATTTTTAGGATCTTGCAATATTTTCAAATTAAAACGGTCAAACATCCAGTGAGGTGTCCAGCCTGTTACAACGATCCATTCATTCCTGTCAATTGCTTTTTTCAGTGAAGCCGTCATGGCAGGTCCACTCGAAGTCAGCAGTTTATAATCCAAAGCATAATCATTGATAGCATTTTCTGTAGCTCGCATAATACCAGCTCCTGCATCAATACCGACAATCTTCGAGCCAAAATGATCTTTTTGGGAATTCAATTCACCAATTGAATTAATAGTCACATACTCCGGCACTACCAAGCCGATACGGGCTTTATCATATATATCACCTATGATTTCCAGTTTATCACCATATTGTTCTATGTAGTCGCTCATCGTTACAGGTAACCAAACATCCATAAAAACATCTGCTTTTTTTCGGGAAAGCGAAGTAAATATAGGAGCCAAATCAGCATTCAACAGTTCAACGTCATATCCTTGCTCCTGCAAAATTTCCCTTACCAGATATGTCATGGCAATACCCTCCGACCAATTGGCATAGGCAATCCTTATCTTTTTATTATTTCCTCCACCCCAACAAGAGGCAAAAAGAAGTACAGCAAGTAAAACTACTATACTATTTTTTATTTTCTTATTCATACTTTTTTCTTATTAATATTGATTTATTGAATTCATGAGCTGAAGATAAATTTCTTTTTATACGATAATGAGGCCCGGCGGAGCATGTCCCCCAGTCATCTTTCATCATTTCGAACCTGTTTAAATATATTTAGTATCAAATTAATTGCACCAATGAATTCAACTCATCATTTCTTTTTGTTCTGCGCTATTCCCTGTGTAATACGGTCCAGAACAATGGCAAGTATAACCACAGCTATACCTCCTTCAAAGCCTAAACCGATTTTCATCTGAGTAATACCTTTCAACACAACCTCTCCCAATCCACCGGCAGAAATCATAGCAGCAATAACAACCATAGAAAGAGACATCATAATTGTTTGGTTTATCCCCGTCAATATAGTGGGTAGTGCTAACGGTAACTGCACTTTATAAAGCAATTGCCAGGGAGTAGCTCCAAACGAACGGGTAGCTTCCACTACATTCTTGGGAACCTGACGTATCCCCAACCCTGTAAGACGAACCACCGGAGGCATAGCAAAGATAATGGTTGCAAAAGCTCCCGGAACTGTCCCCAATCCGAAGAATAATACTGCCGGAATCAGATAAACAAAAGCCGGCATCGTCTGCATAAAGTCAAGTATAGGACGCATTATCTTATTACAACGGTCGCTGTTTGCCGTCCAGATACCTAATGGTACTCCCAGCAACAAAGCAAGACAGGTGGAAGAAAGTACCAGTGCAAGTGTCTGCATCGTCTCTTCCCAGAATCCCATACCATAAATAAGCAATAATCCCAGCAAAGTAAATATCGCCACTCCCTTGCCTGCCTTAAACCAGGCAAGCACGGCAAGCGCCACAATAGTAATATAAAATGGTATCCCGAATAATACATGTTGAAAACCGTCAATGAACCCTCCAATACCCATACTCAGCGCATCAAAGAAAGAAGCAAAATGTTCTGTCAGCCAGTTTATGGCCATCTCTATATATTTTCCTATATTTATCATAAGTCTATTGCGTTTTGAATGATTTCATTAATTTCTTTTTTATCTTTTCCTGTCACCTCAATGATAAGAGACGACAATGGGACTACTCCTTCAAACTCCCTGCTCTCATTTACCACCCAAATAGGCGAGTTGGTTTTTGTCATCAATGGCAAAATGTCTTCAAGAACCGTATCTCCCAATACAGAATGTACTTCATGGTGTACCACAGAATCGATCGATTTTACCTGCTCTTTTCTTAGCCTCAACAAATCGTTCAATCGAACCTCTCCTACCAATACATTACCGGTATCCACTACTGGAAGTACCGTCAAGTTACGTTCGCGCATCTTACGGATCAACACCTCCGGACCTTCCTTCTTTAAACGTGCTACCAGCGGTTTATCAATCATCACCGAAGCTGCCGTAATAATCTTACTACGGTCCACGTTTTCAACAAAACGTTCCACATAAGCATTGGCAGGTTCTGTCAGAATCTCTTCCGAAGTGCCGATCTGTACTATTTCTCCATCTTTCATTATAGCAATACGGTCTCCCAGTTTAATAGCTTCACTCAGATCGTGGGTAATAAATACAATTGTCTTTCTCATTTTGGCTTGTAAAGCCAGTAGTTCATCCTGCATCTGCACACGAATCAACGGATCAAGAGCAGAGAAAGCTTCATCCATCAGTAGTACCTCCGGATTATTAGCCAATGCACGTGCCAGTCCCACACGTTGCTGCATACCGCCGGACAATTCACCTACCATTTGATTCTCATAACCTTTTAATCCTACCAGTTGCATACTCTCCATAGCCTTTCGTTCTCTTTCTTCCTTCTTCACTCCCTGTAGTTCCAGTCCGAAAGCGATATTATGCAGTACTGTACGATGGGGCAGCAAACCGAAATTTTGAAAAACCATAGCCAGTTCCTTTCGCCGTATCTGCAACAATTCTTTATCGGATACCTTAGCAATGTCCGTTCCATTGATTACCACTTCGCCCGAAGTTGGTTTTATCAGCCGGTTGATACAACGCAGCAGGGTAGATTTACCACTTCCTGACAATCCCATGATGACAAATATCTCTCCTTCGTCAATCGAGAGGTTTGCATCTTTCACAGCAACCGTACATCCGGTTGCTTTTAGTATTTCGCCTTTGCTTCTCCCCTCTTTCAATAATCGAAGTGCCTTCTGCTTCTCATTTCCAAAAATAAGGTATAAATCTTTGATGTTTATTTTGTTCATATATAACAATATTTAAATAATTAATAATAGCCATAGAAATCCTTCTTTATTTCTCATAAAGTTCCGATTAAACAACAGGCTTTCGCCTCCCGATACAGATTAATAAATACACATTTTGAGCAGTAAAATATACTGGTGAGAGCTCTGTGTGAATGATAGTTTAAACGAAATATCACGTATTGTGTATTGAACTCACACCCAAAATAGAACAATACCTCTTTGGCTTTTGTTCAGACACATTTACTTATCAAAAAAGAAAAGTTATACAAACGAGCAATATTTTTTTGCAACATAATCATTAAATAAGCACCAATAGACCTTGAATATATCCAAACAAGCATCATTCCCCAAAATAGGGTTTCATTCTTTGCACATAAACACCTAACTTTGTATCACATTTTAATTATAAAAACAAACATTATTATGAAAAAGCTATTACTTGGGATGTTTACTGTACTTGCTCTGAATGTGCAAGGACAGAGTTTAACCGATACACCGGTAGTGATAAGAGAAAGAAGTGAAATCGCACATTTTTTTGTCGACAAACCTTTTCTGTATACCATTACAGAAAGTAACAAAGATTACATTGTAGATATTTATAATGATGAGTTACAGAAATCTAAACAATTCACCGTAAAGAATGCCGTTTTTAATCGTGAAGATAACATGGCTTATGGCATTGTCAATTTAGACATGGATAATTTGACCGGATATGATGCTTATAGTGGTTCCTTATTGAGCCAATATCTATTCAATGACGATGACAAAATAGAATATGTTTTTTGTACTATCAAAAAACAGATAACAGGAGAACAATATGAATATATACTTCAAAAAGCAGAAGTTATCAATGAAGACGGAGAAGTATTAGGTACTCTCCCTGTAGAAGCTATCGAGTTCTATGTTGCATATGATGAATTAGAGATATCGGTTGAATTAACTCAAATTGGCGATAACTATTACATAATGAATGACGAAGAACTCGATGGCCCTGTTGATCCCGGAGAACCAGCTTACAACACCACCTATTGGAAACTCAATAAAAGCAAAGGAGGATCGGGTGTAAGCTTCACCAAAACCGCCAGCTTTAAAAGTTATCCCAATCCAGTACGCCAGAATGAAACATTTACTATCGAAGTGGGAGAAGAAAATGTAGCTTCCGGCAATTTCATTGAATTATGTGATCAGAGCGGTCGCATGGTCTATCGCCAGGCTATCACAAGCAGTGAAGTTAAAGTACCGACACGCCGTATGAAAGGGATGTATATCTATAATATAGTATCTGGAGGTAAGGCTATCAGTACAGGTAAAGTGATAGTACAATAAGTTCTATCAATCTCATTTATATATCAATACTCTACAACAATTATTTAAACAAACAGAACAAATGAAAAGACTATTATTTGGCATATTTACTGCAATAGCTTTAAATGTGCAAGGGCAAAGTTTTGGAGAACCCCAAGTATTCGAAAAGGCCTGTTACTTTATTCACAATTTCGTAAATGAAGATTACTTCTTTTCCATATTAGATAATGAAAACAAAACAGACCGCACAATCAGTATTTACAATGACGAAATACACAATGTGAAAAATATCATAGTAAAAGATGTAGAACATGATTACAATCAGTCTTTTGATATTGGAGCAACCGTATATTCACTAATTGAATACCAAATGGTAAATGCAGAACATGATGGTGGAGAAGGAAGCCCTGCCACTCAAACACTTTTCAATAATGATGAAAGATGGGAATATATTCGGGGTACCTATGTCTATACGGTTGAAAATAGTGAGTCTTACGAACGAAAAGAATGGAAACTGACCAAAGCTGAGATCCTCGATGAAGATGGAAAGGTCTTAACAGAAATTCCAACGGATGCAATTACTGATTATCCCGGTTCCAGCCAACCTTACTCATACTTAAATGTTGTAAAAATGGGAGATAACCATTATATACTCAGCGAGAAACGTGCCCACAGTAGCAGTGACCTAACACTTACCACTTTTTATAAAATAATAAAAGGCAATAGTTCAGGCATTAAATTCACTAAAATGGATGAAATCAAAAGTTATCCTAACCCGGTACATCCAAACGAAACATTCACCATTGAAGTAGGAGAAGAAAACGTAGCTTCCGGTAATTTTATTGAATTGTGTGATCAAAGCGGTCGCATGGTTTATCGCCAGGCTATTACAAGCGGTGAAGTTAAAGTACCGACACTCCGTATGAAAGGGATGTATATCTATAGTGTGGTATCTGGTGGTAAGGCTATCAGTACAGGTAAAGTTATTGTACAATAGCAGACTTTCTTTTGTTTGAACTCAAAAAGTAATAAACCAGAGCCTTATTAAGACTCGCAAAACTAATCATCTGCATATGAAAAAAATACTATGTACATACTTATTGTTTATCTTATGTTTACAGGCCTATTCGCAGGAAAAACTATTATGGGATTTCAGAATAGGAGCAGGAAAAGAATTTTATAAAGATTCCGAAGATATCGAAGAAAAATTCAATGTCAACGTTTACAATGCCGAATTAGGATTAGATATTGCAATCGGAGATAAATTTGCGATCCAACCCTCATTTATGTATAAATTAATGCACGACAAGGACGGTGAGTTTTACTTTTATGATGATCCTTTTTATTATGACCGGGAAGAATATCGCTTCCAACACTTCTTTGAAGTTCCAGTATTATTCAGTTATAAGCTTCCTCTTTCCAAGAACCAGAAGATACGTTTTTCAGCAGGACCTTATGTTTGTACTAATGTTGATTTCAACGATTATGAAGTAGGGGCAAATCTTAGAGTAACCTACGAATATAAAAAGCTTAATGTAGGTATCTCATCTGAATTGCCAATTTTCAATAATCCTTTTCCCAGAGGCTACGGAAAGAAACAACCCGGGATCTGCTTAAATATAGGTATAAAATTCCGCAGTAAAACATGGAAGTCAATAGGAATGGTTGCCGGCGCAGTAGGTGTGGTAGCCGGTACAGTAGGTATGGCAGTTATGGAATCGAAAGCAAGTAATTCTAATTCTTCATCTTCTTATGAAACATCCGGAGATGACTCTTCTTCCGGCTCAAGCAAAGAGAGTAAAGATTCTAAAGTATCGGACCGTAATACAAAATGGATGCAGGGCAATTATTCAATATCAAAAAAAACATATAACGACTATGAATCTCAATTGATAAAGATGAACACGTACCCAGATCAATATAACCGTACGAGAAGAATAGATATACAATCCAAAATGTGTCAAGTCAGAAAAACAATCACCGATCACGGAGGAACTTGCTCCAAATCACAATGGGAAGATTGGAATCCGGAGAGATGATAGCCGATGTGAAATAACCAATTAAGATGGGAGAAACATTAAAAGGGTTTCTCCCTTTCCTTTTTTGAATCATAGGGCTATCTTTGCTGAGTAAAATTAAAAAAGGAGAATAAGCAATATGTACGAATGGGCTAAAGAAATGAATTGTGCCGTCACAGTATGTGACACCAAAGGAGTTATCCTTTTTATGAATGATAAAGCATGTAAAACGTTTGCCAAACACGGTGATCTAATCGGTAAGAATCTTTTCGATTGCCACAATCTACAATCACAGGAGAAGATACGCGAGATGCTGGCAACAGGTGGCAGTAATGCCTACACGATAGAGAAAAATGGCATCAAGAAAATGATCTATCAAACACCTTGGTTTAACGAAGGGATAGTAGGTGGTCTGGTAGAAATATCAATGGAACTTCCGGAAGAGATGCCACATCACATACGAAAATAAAATCATCACGAGAAAATTACTTTCACTTACATAACCAATCAGGAATGAACTAAACTCACCACAGAGTCGCACAGAGTTTCACAGAGTACTATTTATCTGATGAAACGCGGATTAACACAGATTAAAAGACTGTACTTCTTTATCTTAGATTTGTTTCCCTTTGCGAAAATCTGCGTTCATCTGCGTTTCAATAAAGATTTAAACGCAGTGTTACTCTGTGGTGAAATACACTCAAAACCGTACAATAATGCACTAACTTCTTGATACCTGTAACCCTTTGTCAGACAAAGTCATTTCTACAAAACGTGCACAAGGGTTAGGGGCATACTCTGTAAGTATCCGCCGAATCTGAACGGCCGCCTGCGGATCTTTGGCAACCATATACAGATATCCGCCACCACCAGCTCCCGGCAACTTATGCCCTAAAGTATAATCTTCAATCAAACGGATTATCTTTTCTACTTCCGGTGGATTTGTACCAGCATCAAGTGCTTTATTCTGTATCCAGCTCTTTCCTACCAACTTACCGTAATTTACGAAGTTACCACGTAAAATAGCCTCATTCATATCCAAAGCATGTATTTTCATCTCTGATAGCAAAGCAAGATGTTTCCCGGAATTAAGAAACATAGAGCGAACAATCTCTCCTAAAATACCTTTTGCCGTACGGGTTATGCCAGTATAATAGAGCAAATGACAATCCCGGTATTCAGGATTCGTAAATAACTGATCGGGTAACCAACGCACTAACGGAGTCTGGTCAAATCCGGATTCTGTTTGCAACAACTTAACTCCGGAGAAAACGCCACCATACTGATCCTGCCAGCCTCCTCCCGTGGTAAGCAACTGCTCCAATACCAATGTACAACGACAAATCTCATTCTTATCCCATGCCAAACCACAGAAATCATTAATTGCTCCCAACGCAGTAGAAGCAAGAATAGAACTTGTTCCCAGTCCGGAACCTGCCGGTATAGCCGCAAGCAATGTAACTTCAATACCGGCACCGAAAGCTTGCAACTGCTTCCTCAAAGAATCATATTGTACCTCCGAAAACTGAGGAACAAAGCCAGCCAGCGCCAATGCTGCTTTAGGAATAGAGAAAGGAGAACCTATTTTGCGGTAATCCTGCAACTCTTCATACGTATTCACTACTTCCATTGCCCCCATATCTATGGAACGAAGTACAATATGAGGTTCTTTACAAGTTTTGACGTATACCTGCAAAGGGGGTTGCCCATTCAGTTCAATAGCCAGATTCACCACATTTCCCCCCGAATAAAGCGAATAAGGAGGAGTGTCTGTCCAGCCACCGGCCACGTCGATACGTACAGGACTACGTCCCCATACAATCTGATCGGAATAAACATTCAGCTTTGGATTACATTTCTGCTTGCAAACCTGCCCCAATAAGCCATTTCGCAAAAGATTGAACGCCTCTTTCTCTTCTTCCTTGCTGCCCGGATCATTTTTCAATTCCATCACGCGCGCCCGCAACATCCGATTGTGCATTTGCAATAGCTGTGCGGCATCATCCGGTAATGCCTGAGGTACTTCAAGTCCGAGCTTTACAAATTCGTGGGCAGCATCTTCCAAATCGAGCTGATAGAAAACACTCTTCTCATAATTGTCTGACAAAGCCTTCCAATTCTCCCTCCGGAAAGTAGTACGCTGAGTATAAAGCCGTTGCAGATTGGCACGGGCAGATATTTCATCAGCAGAGAACTTCATACAGTTCAGCCACAACACACGTCCTTCTGCCAGATTAGGTTCCGTTGTCATCCAACGCAGCAATATACCAAGTTCATCAACCGACTCCGTCATTGGAAAGATGGAAGCTGCTTGTAAATCATCCGTACACCCCTGAATGTCATTCCAAGTAATGCCACGCTGTTCCATCCATTCAACAAAAGGAATACCAGTAAACAGAGTACCGGATGAATCCAATGCACCCTTAAACACGTCATCCAGTCCATATGGGCGTGCCACAAATCCGGCTTCTCCCATAGGAACTACGTCCAAACAAATACCATCGGGCACCGTTATCTCCCAATCATTCTCCGGTACCCCGGTAATAATCTGACGAGATCCCAGTTTCCAACCTTTCCCCACATAACTATTCTCAATCCATAAGTTGGCATTTTCGGAAGAGAAAGAGATACTGGTAGAAGCATTTTGTACAAAGATGGCGGGATTGGGTTTTACCTTACGATGCATGATTAATCGCTGATCACGCACTTTATCCTGTACAACCAATGTAGAAGAGATTAACTCACGGCTCGTGCCATAGTGATAAAACTCTCCCCCGGGTAAAGGCAGTATAGCGACGGAAAGACTATTCAATTCGGCATCTTCTATTTTGGGATGACTACCTAATGCAAGTCCATAATCTGAATAAAGATCATAATAGGTAATCTCTCCGGAATTAGTATCAAGAGAACGCTTCATCAGTAGTTCCACAGCACGGTCACTAAGTAACCATATCCCAATATCCATTAAAAACAGATGTGTTTTTGCCAGTCCTTCCAATTCTGCAAGAGAGGGCTTTTGCAGCATAAAGTCGAGAATATCCGGTGTCTTACGATCAGAGACAAACACTCCGTGATGCGTAGCTAATGACGGATTGACCCAAAGCCCATAACATACCACATCGGCCTGAGGAACCTCCTGTAAGGGTTTCTCCGAACGGATATATACATCTCCGCTGGCTATCAATGTATGTACATTCTCCGGAGCCATACTCATGATTCTCTCATAAAGCGGCAATTGCAAAGAGAGTAGATTCTGTCCTAACTTCTGTCCACGCTCCCAACTGAAAACAGGGATCGGCGTAAGAATTTTCCCGGAAGGGGCATATCCCGGAAGTCTCCGGCTCTGCCCTCCGGCATGTAATAAAATTCGTTTTTCAGCTCCCAACCAGTTTGAAAAAGACTCTTTAGAAGCATAATTTTCGTGGCATGCTTGCAACAGCCAGGTTGTTCCGCCCCCCGAACCTAACTTTGCTCCAACAGGATCGGAAGTACAAAACCATTCTGAGGCATCTACTTCTTCCAGTTCATGAAAGCAGTGCACCAGATTCGGAGGAAGAGATAATAATTTCTTCATGATATATCTGATATTTTATTTGTATGTATTAACGTATTTCATCGTATTTCCATAGGCACCGGGCCATATCTACATTGCCACTCTTTTTGAAGCAGACGCCCTCGGCTTGTAATAAGTTCCGTTGCTTTTCCCATCCGGGAACAAGCCTGCCCTGTGCATTGACTACCCGGTGACAAGGAAGATTCAAGTCAGCCGGTACCTGTTTCAAGCTACGCCCTACCATACGTGAACATTGTGGCTTTCCCAGTAAAGCAGCTATCTCTCCATAAGAGATTACTTTCCCGGCAGGAATATCCTGTACCACTGCATACACCTCCCGGCAAAAGGTATCGGACATGGTTTCTTTACCAACTTTATAATCTTTCATTCCGTTTCTTTATCTTTTACGTTTCAAAAACTCCGTCGGACTTTCTCCAAACTGTTCCTTATAACACTTTGTGAAATAAGAAGGAGAAGTAAAGCCCACTTCATAAGCAATCTCCGCCACTGTCAGTTCTGAAGAAGCCAGCAGAGAAGCCGCCCGCTTCAGACGCGCCATACGCAACAGTTCATTAGGCGCATAATTGGTCAGCGATTTTATTTTGCGATAGAGCTGTACACGGCTCAGCCCCATATCTTTTCCTAAATCTTCTACATTCAATCCGGAGTCACCCATCTTCTCTTCAATAATCGTCTTGAATTTCTCAACAAAATCTTTATCCATATCACAGATATCCTCCTTCGCCAGCGTCTGCCGGTCACCAAAGAATTGCTTCAACCGTTGGTGTGAATCTATCAGATTACGGATACGTGCCAGCAGCAGCTGCGAACTAAAAGGTTTGGAAATGTATGAATCTGCCCCACCGTCATAACCCTGTATACGTTGTTCGTCCAGTGAGCAGGCAGTCAGTAATATCACAGGAATGTGACATGTCTGCAGCTCACTCTTCAACCGGCGACAACACTCGATACCATCCATACCCGGCATCATGACATCCGAGATAATCAAATCGGGCACATACTTCATTGCTTTACGGATACCTTCGGAACCATTGGCAGCCTCAATCACCGAATATTCTACATTGAGCAGTCCATGAACATACGAACGTATATCCGCATTATCATCAATAACCAACACAGACATCCGCGAAGAGTCATAGCTTGGTTCTTGTTCTTCTTCATCTTCAGAAAACTCAACAGGCAATTCCTGCCCGGACGCTTCCAAAGACAATGTATCTGCAACAGACGCACAACTACATACCGGAATATCTACCGTGAATATCGTCCCCTGGCGTTCATCACTTTCTACCTGTATCGTACCGCCATGCATCTCTACAAAAGCTTTGACCAATGCAAGCCCGATACCCGACCCCGCATGATGCATATCTATCTTATAGAAACGGTCGAAAATACTACAGATATGTTCTGCCGAGATAAGACTGCCGGTATTGGCTACTGTAAAACGAAAGAAGTTCTGCCCTTCTTTTTCCTGTGCGAAAAGACGAACCGTAACCTTCCCGTTCTCCGGCGTAAACTTAAACGCATTGGAAAGAAGATTGAAATAAATCCGCTCTAACTTTTCTACATCGGCCAGTGTATGATAATCCGTATCAGGCATACTATCGAAAGAGAAGCGAATATGCTTCTTACGTGCCGCTGCAAGGAAAGATTCGTTCCAGTTTTCAAAACACTGCAACATATCTATCGAGGCAGGAGTATATTCCATCTTGCCATTCTCATACTTACGGAAGTCCAGAATCTGATTGACCAGACGCAACAGAATATTCACATTGCGTTGGACAAGTAACAACAACCGATGTTGGTCAGCAGAAAGAGTCTTGTCAGCAAGTAACTGCTCTACCGGGTCAGCAACCAATGTCAGCGGAGTACGGAAATCATGTGAAATGTTTGTGAAAAACACCAGTTTGGCATGAGTCGCTTCTTCCAGCTGATGCGAAAGCTGTATCAACTGGTCACGCTGTTCGGAGAGGGTATCCCGTTGCTCTTCAAGCTGTTTCTTTTGTTTGGACAGTTCAATATTCAACCGGTTTTTGACACGAAGCGCCTTATAAGCCACCAGCAACAATCCGGCTACCAACAATAATACAAGCAAACTACCATAAAGCACCACTTGCTGATTGGCATAGCGAGAGAGATAGCCACTGATACGTCCGTTCAGCGTTTCAATCTTTTTATCCAACTCAGCGATATGAGTAGTCTGGAGCTTCATTACCGGAGCGTTAACAGGATCTACAATGGCAGTTTCCATCGTAGTTTCACGTGCAAAAGGCTTCTTTTCGAGAATATTCATTGCCATTTCCAGCACCTTATCTCCATTTGTAGGGTAAATAAAGGTTGCATCCAGCACACTATCCAACACCAACTCTACTCCATTCCCTTTGCCCGGCAAGGCGTCAATACCCACAAAAACAATATCTTTGGCCCTCCCAAGCTTTTCAGCCGCTTCAAAAGCTCCCGGTGCGATACGGTCATTATGAGAGTATACGGCATCTATCTTCGGATAAATCCGCAATAAAGAATCCATTATGATCCGTCCCGGCTCACGTTCCCATGCAGCATCGGCCCTGGCCAGCAGATGGATATCCGGATAACGACTAATGGCACTCATAAATCCCTGGTGCCTCTCCATAGCCGGAGTTGAACCGCTCAGACCGGTAAGCTCTACGACATTTCCTTTACCACCCAGTTTGGCAGCAAGGTATTTTCCTACTTCGCGTCCTATCTCATAATTATCTGCTCCCATAAAAGCAGTATATTTATCAGAAAGAATCTTTCTGTCCACCACAATTACGGGAATACCTTTATCAAAAGCCTCTTCTACTACCGGAGTAATTGGTGCTGCTTCATTGGGAGCCACAATCAGCAGATCCACCTTCTTATCAATAAAATACTGAATATCTTCCTGCTGCCTCCGGTTATCATCATGCGCCGAACGTATCTCTACAGACACCCCTTCATAAAACATGGCTTCACGCAATATTTCATCATTCATCTTATGCCGCCAGCTGTCATCACTACACTGAGACATACCGATTACATAGCGCGGAGTATCCCTCTTGCAGGAGGTCAAGGCAAGTATAAAAAGTACGACTGAAACAATATATCTCATAATTTATTCTGTTCTTCTTTCTGTAACTTGTATATTACGTATCTCATTATTTGCATTCACTACCGGAAAATACATCAATTCCACCTTCGCCGGATTGAGTGAATAGGTTCCTGTATAACGCGGAAGCAACGAAATACGGAAGTGATGTTCTCCTACTGGTAACTTCTCACAAAAGATAACGGTTTTTTCTTTAAAATATTCGCGATGCACCTCCGAAATATTACTATTTATTTTAGAATTATAGCTACAGGATGCAGGAATCGGTACTTCTATCATCACGTATTCCGCTCCCGCCTGTTTCACATTGAGAGTAACCACCAGTGTAACAGGTTCTCCTGCTTTCAATAGCTCACTACCCTCAAAAGCAGACTGTATGTCAAATACCTCACCACCATTAGCTTCCGTTACCTGCTTTACGATAGATGAACTAAGTATTAAAGGTATACCCTCTTTACGAGTCAACATCAGAGACTCGCCGGCAGCTAAACGGGTAGTATAAGGAAACTCTGTTATTTGCCGATTTTCCTTTCCTTTGAGTTCTACAATTGCCGGAACACCTTGTTGAGATTGCCCATCCAGTAAATCATCCAACACAGTTGCCACTGCCAAAGAAGCCTGGTAAGTATTCCAACTTGTATTTCGTGCCCGAAGAATATGCCATTGCATTGCTTCTTTTAAGTGACTCAAAGAAGGTTCACTCTTGATTATCCGATAAGCGATCAGCGTATTTTCCAGTCCGGTGTAATCACAGTAGGATAATCTTCGGTTGTCCGTACAATATACTCCACCCAGCGCATCTTCTTTCAGGTACCTGCGAATACTGTCGGCCACACTAACCCGCGATTGCAACATCTCCCAAAGCAACAGTTTTTCTTTGAGATAGGATTGAGGTAAATATGATTTATCTGCTTCTTTTAAGGTGTTTTCTTTTGCCTCACATTGCTCTACCAACGGATTCAGCAAGCGGAATATAGCCGCATAATCCTGTTCCACTCCCCAATACCACAAAGCATGAAACAGGTATATATCTTCTACTCGCTTCCCTCTGAAAGACTGTGCCAATTCATAACGCACTCTCAATTTATCCCAATTAATCCGAACCTCATAACCATCTTCCATAGCCATCTTCAAGGCTTTCAGAATATGTCCTGACATCCATGAAGAAGATTCTGTCGTACGTCCCCACCATCCCCAAAGCTGTTCGTCATTCTGATTATCAATCAAACGGCGTATAATCTTTACTATTTCTTTCTCACCCGTAAACTTTTCACCTTTATAATAAGCTATCTTTTTCTGTCCCAACAGCCCTATCAGCTTAGAAGCCAATTGTTCATTACACCAATAGCGATATTTCCCTAAATAATCAACAACATCCTGATAACTATCCAACTGACTTCCGCTAAGTTCCACCCGGACTTCCTCTCCCGGTCCGGCTTTCACCTTCACCGTTTCATCCTTTTGCAAAACACAAAAAGATCCTTTTGACAACTCAGTCCCCTGTGCAACTACAGGAATCATACGTTCTTCACCATCCCTGTAACCATCATCACGAATAAAGATATAACCGACCTTTATACTATCCGACGTGGTAACCTGCACAGGCAATCCTGTACTATAAGTTCCTTTTAATCTTACCTCCTGTCTCATCAACGTGTCAGCCTCAACACAAAAAACGGTATTCCCTTTTACCTCTTCCTCCTTCGTATAATTACGTATTGTCGCAGTGAAATTAGTTTTGTCGCCCACGGTCAGGAAACGCGGTGTTTTCAATTCCGCCATCAGCGGTTTGTAGGATTGTATCGACTGACGGTAAGTACCGGAATTCAGTTTACGATTCATAGCATAAACCACTGCATCCCATTTTGTTATGTTATCAGGAAAAATCACACTAAACTGCGCTTTGCCTTCTTTATCCGTATACAACTTCGGTTCCCAAAAACCTACATCAGAGAAATTACGACGAAGTCCGTTCAGTTGCATCAATTCATTATACAGCTTATGTTCAGCCTCTTCAGAAGTTTTCGCCTCTTCATCCGGAAGTTCTTCTTCGAGAGGGACAACATCAGCACCACTTCTCGTAGTTGTAGTTAAACCACTCACAGAACCAGCGAGAGCAGACCGGGCTCTGGTTCCATATCCCGTTACTACTACTTCATCAAGCGCCAAATTATCCTCCTTCATCATAACGATCAACTCCGTATTAGGCCTTACTTCCACTTCCTTTGTTTGCATTCCGATAAAACTGAATTCCAACGTACTGTTACCTCCACGTTCGCACATCAACTCAAAATATCCGTCAAGATCTGTAACGGCACCATTTCTGGTTCCTTTCTCTACAACCGAAACACCAGTCAACGGTTCGTCATCTCCTTCAATATATACATAACCAGACACCTTATCTCTGCCTGCCCAACGTGTTTTCGTCAGCCTTAATTCACGATAAGTCGGTTTCAAAGAGGACGTACTAAAGTGTCTTTGTAATGCCAACCACTGTGAAGAGAGAGAATCCCGCTCGTGCCATACCGACATTTCCATATTGATATCTACATGATGACAAGAACGCAATTCAATACTATCCCGTTTCAGATATTTCCCGTTATTATAAAGAACAATAATATTATATGCACCTGTAGGGATCTCAAGATTCCTGTTCCCATTTTTAACAATCATATCCGGATAAGAAACTTTCCGGGTAATCCGATCTTCAAACAATAAACCAGCCACTCCGGTAGAGTCTTTTTCTACAGGTAACCGAAGGTTTAGCATTTTATTCGATTGAGCAATGCAGATATTTTGTGGATGCCAGGCATTTCTCTGCCGGCATTTCTCTACAAACTGCCGAAATACTTCCGGTGTGAAATACAAATCATTCAGGTTGGTTATTACATCAGTAGACGAAAAACTAAGGTATTTGGGGCAGAGCTCTTCTGAATATTTATAAACCACATTCCCCTCAAACTCATAAGCAAAACCACCCTCGTGCCGATACTCTACCCCATTGGCATACTTCCAATATCCCGGCTCTACCGGACCAACCAATACACTTTTCATACGCGGAAATGCGTAACTGAGATAAACCGGACACATCTTGCCAAATTCTCCCTCCAGACAAGTATATTCTACTCCATCCGGTACGGGAAGACGACAGAGATAAGACTGGTACCGTTCTTCCTCTTTACGGGAAAAAACAGTTCGCCCCTGCCTGTCCCGGATTGTTTTCAGCCAGACTGTTTTTGCTTCCTTCGGAACCTGTTCCATATCCAGGCTCAGGATGGTCTTCTTTCCTTTCTCAAATGAGATAGAATCCAACACAATAGCCCTGTCACACAAACGTAAAGTCACTTTTTGTTTGGATGATTCGGACGGTATCCGGAAAGAGTATCCTTGCGGTTGTTTAGTCCACGAAAAGTAACAAGGTTTATCATTCAATTCTATCACATAAATAGCAACGGACTCCCCTCCCATCATCACGTAAGGTGCAAACTGAGTACTGCCATCGGGTGTATCCATCACCTGCCTGAACAATTGCCCCGAAGGGTATATGAACCGATAATAAGGCAAGCGATCAAGATGCGCCAACCTATTCCAATGTTCAAAATCCAATGAGGCAGAATGCAAATAGTTTTTCTGCTTCATCGAGTAACTCGCCCGTTGCTCACGTGCCTGTGGTTCGGCTCCATAATAAGGCAAATAGGGTATATCATATCCCAACTGAGAGTTTACAGAAAAAGCGGTAATATCTACATTCGGAACAGGCTCTCCGTATCTATCACGCACATGTAAGGTAGCATCCACTTTCTGTCCCGGATAAATTCGTTTCGGCAGATTCGTTTCCACAGACAGGCTATTGGGGTACACACGATACACACGTTTCAGTGACCTCTCTTCATTTCCCATGAAATAGAACACTTCAATGTAATAAACAGCTCGAGCATCAATGTCACCAATATGCAAGTCCAGCTCCTTTCCCGCCCCCTT
Source organism: Bacteroides sp. (assembly GCA_019416685.1). Classification (GTDB taxonomy): domain Bacteria; phylum Bacteroidota; class Bacteroidia; order Bacteroidales; family Bacteroidaceae; genus Bacteroides. The sequence continues at coordinate 94,509 of DXWV01000070.1, read as the reverse complement.
TTGCAAAAGCTGATTACCTTGATAGACATACCATGATACCTCCAGTTTCAAAGGATTCATCAGGCAAACTTTCAATGAATCGCTATCTATCTCCCCTTTCAAATCCAACTGACTATTCATATCTGCTACAGCAATACGTGATTCGTAGTTAAAAGCCGGTACTCTCAAAAGATAACTTGTAGCAGCCTGATTAAATTTCTGCTCATAAGGTAGATGAATCTTCCGGATCTTTTTATCATCCCCACATATTAATTCAGCTTCTACACTTCTCTCCACTCCCTTGTCCAGAAATGCAAAACGTAAAGCATCCCCCCGGGTATGATACCGCAATTCGTAATGTGAATGATAAAAAGTGGCACGACATCGTTGTTCTCTCCGCTCATTGTCCGGCGTAAGTAAAAGTACACCTACCTCATATACGCAATCTGCCGGACCAAATATATCGGCAGGAACCTCAAGATGCGTTTTCCCTGTTGCATCCAGACTGACACGACGAAACATCAAAGTATCCGGCAGTGACAGTACACTTGTGTAAGAATGCAGTATTGTGCGAAGCCGAACGGTAATCTCCACCTCCATTTCTTGCAAAGGTAATCCATTAGCATCTGTTGCAGCAACCTCCAGCTTATTGACCTGCGAAGCGTACTGTACATCCGAATGAAGTTTAGCTTCCAATTTACTTCCTGTCAATTCATAGTCTTCATAACGAAAATTGGTAGTAGCAGCTACCCGTCCCCGTTTATCACGTAATTGGATAGAATATAAACGGTCAAGTTCCAGCTTCAATGAATCGTCCAACTGGAATTCTCCGGCAAAACCTCCCGGATGATAGGGAGGCAAAGTTAGTATTTTTTTAAACTGATACCCCTTTGTCCGCATCCACAAAGAAAGCTCCTGCCTCAATGGGCGCCTGTTACCGGACAAGGCATATGATTTGAAACGAACCGTTTCACCCGGTTTGTATTTATTTTTATCTGTTATCATGTAGCTATAAAAGCTGGGACGACTCTCCTCCCGATTCCAATAATCAGAATACCAGGAAGGAACGAGATGTTTTTTCAGGTCAAAGACAGCCCGAAACTTATCCAACTCAACAGTAAGAATATGATCTTCTTCTTCCGACCAGTCTTCATAACTATATGTTTGACTGGAGTTATCATACGAGAGACGGTTATAATCCAGACGTACTTTAGCATCATTGCGGATATCACCTTCGGCATCTACTACCTGCAAAGTAAGTGCACCATATTCTTTGAAAAGAAATACCTGGAAAGGAATAACAGGATGATAGCTGTAATTAATTTTATTTCTCTCAATATTGGCAAAAATAAAATGTCCCTCAGCAGGTTGTTCTTCCCATTTCTCCGAGAAAGAAGTAAAAGGAGTAGTAAGCACTCTCTCCCAGTCCTTAGGGCGGAAACGTCCTTTAAGAAGTTTCAATGCTTCCTTATCGCTGAGCTTGAAAACAAAAGTTTCATCCGGAGCATCTTTCCAGACCAGACGTTGTGCAAGAGTAGACAGGGAGACGAGCAGTAATCCCAATACACAGAAGTTTCTTATCATACTTCGGGAGACATTCATAGCATTCCTTTCCGTCATTTATGAAGGCATTACAGTGTTCAAAGATACAAAGTTTCTTTTGAATTATTGATAAGGAAAAGGCAAAGAACAAGAAAGTAAGTTCTAATAGGTGAATGTTCTATGACCGAAATATACAGTACACGCCTACTTACAATTTGACAAAGTGACATTCCTGATCCTCTGGAATCCTCTAATTCAAGGAAGGTTTCTCACAAGTGATAAAAATCTTCGGCATTTCCGATTTTGACAATCCTCATTGCACGGTTTTCGGAGAATTACATAACAAAAACATCTTGTTCTTTTGATATTCGTTACACAATTCAACTTTATGAATCTCTTTGATTATACTTTTAATAATTAAAATTTGAGTGAATTTAGTCGTCAGTTAGCGTCCTAAAACGTCTTTTAAGGCGGTTTTATTTTTTCTCGTAGAGTCTCGAGTCGTTTCTCTACGAGGTTCGGGTTGTTCCTCGTAGAGGAACCGAACTTTTCATATAGGGAAAATTAAGATAACATGCCGGGTAAATATGCATAACTATCCAAATAAAAGAAGATTATGCAATAAAACAGGGGTAATAATTTACATTATTATGCTATTCATTCTCCAGTTATAGCAATAATCAAAATAAGTGTGTTATGAAAAACGATCATATAAGAACAAAAAGACAGGATAACTGCATTTCTTTAAACTTTTATCAATTCCATCATGGTATTGCATTCGATACCATAACATAAGAAAACAAATGTGTATTGGTGAGGAAAGGGATTATTTCTCTACTTACTCTCACTTTTCCAGTATTTTTTTTGATTAGTCAATAATAAATCCTTATATTGCGAATATTATCATTATCAACTGCTACCATGAAGAAATTGTTAACCATATTCTTCGCCATCTTATGTAGTTGGCACCTATATGCTCAATTACCTGTTATTCCGGCCCCCAGCCCGCCACTATGGTTGCTTCCCTGCTTACCATGTTAGGACAATATTACCTTATGAAATATGGTTATGATCCATTCATTTTGAATTGCATACATACAGCAGAGATTTATGCACCGCATGATATCTATAGTAAGATTATGGAAGCTAATTATGAAACCAGACTGACCTTAGAAATTGCCCGATTATTGAACGCTCCCAATCCGGAAACTTTAAAAAGAATCTCTCCGGAAGCTTACAAACATCATGAACGTATGCACCAACTTTACAAAGAAATTAACGATAGCGGTTATGAAGATATGCCCAAAGAGATTTACGCACGTTGGTTACGTCATGTGGATAAACTTAAAAAAGAGGATGTTAAACACCCTCAGCCCGTTATGAGAAAAACAGTGAAATAATAATCTTAAATAAGATACGGATATGAAGAAATTTACAGGACTCGTCATTTTAGTAATTGCAACTTGTTTTAAGTTACAAGCGCAGCATGCTGAAGGCAATCCGTTTGCCCGTTTAGGTTATAAAGCAGATGTATATACTTTTGGTGAAAAGAAAGAGTTTCACGATCAGGAGGAGATTGTGGAAATTGGTGAGGTATTATTCAACACAAAAACAAACTAAGCAGTTGGATTTGTGGACGATACAGACTCACTGATCGAATTAAAGCCGGAATTACAAAGTATGTCGATTGACCCACATTGTGAAAAGTATTATTCAATCAGTCCTTATGCATATTGTATGAACAACCCGGTAAAGTACATTGACCCGGACGGAAAAGATGCTGTTCTCATAGTTTATCCCGATTATAAGATTTCGACACCTGTTGGCAAATTAGGCAATTTGGGACATGCAGGAGTACTCCTTATAAATAATAAAACAGGACTTACAAAATATTATGAATATGGTCGATATGATAAAGAAGGTAAAGGAGAAGTGCGTAATATAACAGTTTCTAATGTTAAAATAGGAAAAGATGGAAGACCAACCCTTACATCATTAAATAAAGTCATGGGAGAATTATCTAAAGAGGCTGGGCAAAACGGACGCATAGATGGTGCTTATATTGAAAGCGATAACTTTGAAAACATGAATAAATATGCTGAGACAAAGAAAAAAGAGAACTCAAACCCTAACAGAAAAGCATATAGTCTTACTGGCAATAACTGTGGAACATTTGCTGCTGATGTTATAAATCAGGACGAAAAAGTTAATAAAACAGCACCTAGCATTGTTGACCCACGCCCCAATAGCATAGTTGGGGAATATCAAGATAAATTCAAAACAATAATATACAATCCTATAACAAAAAAATCCGAATTTAAATAAAAAATGGAAAATGGCAACTTTATTTCATTACCAGAGCTAATTCTGCTAAATATATATTTGGGAAGTATTATTTTCATATTGAGCACTTTTTTACTATTCTTTATTATTAAAGGAAAAAACAGATTAAATGTTGTTGTTTTTACAATAATATCTCAATTAGGTAGCGCAATCCTATTATCCTTACTATTATGGAAATTATGGCCTTTTAAAACCGATGTTATGTATGGCTTCGTTTTCTATCCTGCATTATTTTCGGAAATAGTAACTATTTTATTCACATTATACATTCTAAAAATAATAAGAGATAAGCAAAAAGATTAAAGTAACAATAACTTCCTAAGAGTTAAAGTAACAAGTTATCAAAGAGTCTCAACTTAAATAGAAAAAACAATCAATCACAAAGATTAATAAGCAGTCGAGATTGATCGAAAATATTATACACAAATTCCATTAAAATAATATTGTTTACTTTAATAATATTAGAGTTAATCTAAATTAGATTTATTATATAGGGTATCCAGTTTGCCGTTCCAATTTTTAGGTCAAAAAATTGTTGATTTCCTAAAGTACTGATAACCATATATTATATGGAGGATACAAACAAAGAAAATTACGATGTATTTTAAAGAGATAAAATCGTGTCTAAAAACGCCCTTATTTTAACTCATAATCAACAGATTAAATTATTAAACTAATTTCAAAAACGAGAGCATAGAACCGGACACCTTAATTATTAAATGCAAAACGATTAGAGTGTTACCTCGGAACAAATGATTTATACCATAAATGTACAATGGTATGGTTGGAATATCAAAATACAAAGTCATGTAATAACTCTTTAAAATATTAATAAAGAAAAACCATGTAAAAACGTCAAGAAATCCATTACTATATTCTGACACAGGGAAAGTTCATTTTGTAAAAAAAACAAGTACACAATGAAAACATTATTTTCTAAAAAGAATATCAAAACGCTATCAATACTATTGATTATTGATATAATTGTGATTGGTTGCCGGATACTGTATACCCAACTTGATAGTAACTTTAAATGTTAAGACTGAATCTATTATTTGAACAGTAATTACAGCTTATTTTATATTTCCATTCCTCTATTTTCGATAATTAGAAAAGCGCTTACTACATTTATTTTTCTGACTCCCATACACCTTTCTAAGAATATTCTTGATTAGTCAACAATAAATCCTTATATTGCGAATATTATCATTATCAACTGCTAAAATGAAGAAATCGTTAACCATATTCTTCGCCATCTTATGTAGTTGGCACCTATATGCTCAATTACCTGTTATTCCGGTCCCCCAGGCTGCCACGATGGATACTTATGGAATAAACATCAATTCACGAATTCACTCCAATCCTTCATCTCCTTTTATTAAGAGAGAACAGCCCAATAATGCATATGATCCTAATGAATTAGTGCGACGTAATCAAAGAGCACAACAAGAGATAAATGCAGCAATCTGTATGATGAGAGAGATTGAGGAACACCAAAACATAGCCCACTCTCTGGCACAACGCGGTTTTCCATCCCAGGCAGGCGTACCCGGTACGGAATACTTTCGTTCTGCCTATCAGGAACTCAGCAGCATGTTATCCGATTCCATTCCTCTAAATATTGAAAGAGCCGTCTTTCTGATAGAAAATGCCTATTCGGGTAATCAATTGAACTTTGATAATTTCCAAAAGAGCATCAATGAAAGAGTGGACTATTGCAAATGGCGAATGAAAGAATTAAAACTTGACCCACATGACGGACTGGCCCAAAACATGGTAATCTTCAGTCTGCTTACCGATACGTTGAATATCAAGCAACCCGGAACGGAAAAGACAATCACCCACTATCCCTTGAAATACAATCTGGACGACTACGACAGCCAAAAGAATTTCACCAGCCATTTTGTAACAACTCTGCTGGCAACCAATGTAGGGCAGTGTCATTCCATGCCTCTTCTCTATCTGATTCTGGCAGAAAGATTAGGAGCAAAAGCTTATCTCTCTTTAGCACCCCGACATTCGTTTGTGAAGATACAGGATGATAAAGGTGCCTGGTATAATCTGGAGCTAACCTGCCGCTCTATCTTGAGTGATTACCACTACATGAACAACAGTTATATCAAAAGTGAAGCTATTCGTAACAAACTTTATATGACGCCACTAAGCAAAAAGGAAACAGTTGCTTCCCTGCTTACCATGTTAGGACAATATTACCTTATGAAATATGGTTATGATCCATTCATTTTGAATTGCATACATACAGCAGAGATTTATGCACCGCATGATATCTATAGTAAGATTATGGAAGCTAATTATGAAACCAGACTGACCTTAGAAATTGCCCGATTATTGAACGCTCCCAATCCGGAAACTTTAAAAAGAATCTCTCCGGAAGCTTACAAACATCATGAACGTATGCACCAACTTTACAAAGAAATTAACGATAGCGGTTATGAAGATATGCCCAAAGAGATTTACGCACGTTGGTTACGTCATGTGGATAAACTTAAAAAAGAGGATGTTAAACACCCTCAGCCCGTTATGAGAAAAACAGTGAAATAATAATCTTAAATAAGATACGGATATGAAGAAATTTACAGGACTCGTCATTTTAGTAATTGCAACTTGTTTTAAGTTACAAGCGCAGCATGCTGAAGGCAATCCGTTTGCCCGTTTAGGTTATAAAGCAGATGTATATACTTTTGGTGAAAAGAAAGAGTTTCACGATCAGGAGGAGATTGTGGAAATTGGTGAGGTATTATTCAACACAAAAACAAACTAAGCAGTTGGATTTGTGGACGATACAGACTCACTGATCGAATTAAAGCCGGAATTACAAAGTATGTCGATTGACCCACATTGTGAAAAGTATTATTCGATCAGTCCTTATGCATATTGTATGAATAACCCGGTGAAGTACATTGACCCGGACGGAAAAGACGTAGCAATTCTTATAGCAAAAAATGGAGCTGGTGGACGTGGACATATGGGCGCAGTAATACAAGATAAAAGAGGAAATTATTATTATATGACGTTAGGCGGTGATGTTGAAGGGAGCAGTGGTACTTTAAGTGCCATATCATCTGGCACAGAGGGAACAATGGCTTTAATACAACTTGATTTTAAAGGTAATGAACCCAATATGGAAAATGCTATAGATATAATAAAGAAGGGAGACAAAGTAAACAGTCCCTACACTGACAAGTTAATTTTTGAAACCTCTCCCAAAATGGACAATGATATTTTGACAAGTGCTGCTATCCTAAAAGTTGGTTTTAATGAAAAGAATATAAAATACAATCCAATAACCAATAATTGTGCCGATGCAGTAAGAATTGTAATAGAAAAAGGTACAGGTATTGTTCTTCCTGTTGGTAATAGCCCTAAACCCAATAATCAATTTGAAAATATAAAGAAAAACAAAGAAAAGATTCAGAATGAAATTAATAATATAATAGAAGATGAAGAAAAATAGAAAGAGAATATTAATAATTATAGCCAGTATCTTCGCAGGATGTGCACTTACTATTATTGTTATAATTGGTCATACATTGTATGAAATACAGACAGATTTGGAACATATTTTTACCAGACAGAAATCTTACTTTAGACAATCTAGTTTTTCCGGTAAAATCATAAAACGTTATCCATATCAACTGATGATAAAATATGATTCAACTGCAATTCTACCTCCAATGGGTTATCAATTTTTTTATAATTATTACTTTTTCGAACCGGACGACAGTACCGTACTGTTCAACGTACCCGAATCCATTTATAAGATTACAGAATTAAATGATTCTGTTATAAAAGAAAAAGGTTCAGATTCACTCAGAAT
>DXWV01000070.1:61279-86707 GCA_019416685.1 Bacteroides sp. | reverse complement strand
AAATCAACATACATATAGATTATTAAGTGCAAAACGATTGGAGTGGTTACCTCGGAGCAAATGATTTATACCGAAAATGTAAATGTACAATGGTATAGTTAGAATATCAGAATACAAATTCATGTAGTAACTCTTTAAAATATTGATAAAGAAAAACCATGTAAAAACGTCAAGAAATCCATTACTATATTCTGACGCAAAAAAATTTATTTCATGAAAAACTAAGTATACAATGAAAACATTATTTTCTAAAAAGAATATCAAAACGTTGTCGATACTATTGATTATTGATATAATTATGGTTGGTTGTTGGACACTGTACACTCAACCTGATAGTAGCCTTAGTATTATTTTATTATTTATTATTCCTATAGTATTTTTAGCCAATTTAGTGATTGCCGGCATATTCTATTTTATCAAGATGTATTATACACCTTTTTTAGTGATTAATGCTTTCTTATCTTCTTTTTTAGTGTACCTTTTTTTTGTACAGTATATTGAAATTAACAGACGTACTAATATGGATAGTTGGGAGTTTTTTATTGACGGAGTCAAATATACCATATCGTGTGACGGCATTAATAGAGATGGTAATTATTATAGTATCGAATATAGCCCTGAACCGGGTTTATCAATTGGTGGTGAGAATGAAAGAGGAATTGTTTTCGCTCGAAACGATACTGTATATTTCACTGCCGTAGATAGTACAACATATTTTATTTACAATAATTATTTATATGGATATAAAAATATCGACAAAATAAAAGTCAAAAAGAAGTATTAAATTAGAGCTTGCTAAATAATTGAGTAATAAATCTTGTTATAACATAATTTTCCCATATCTATACTCAGCAAAATCAATATATAGAAGATGAAGAAAAATAGAAAGAGAATACTAATAATTATAGCCAGTATCTTCGCAGGATGTGCACTTACTATTATTGCTATAATTGGTCATGAGTTGTATGAAATACAAGCTGACGCGGAACAAGCTTTTACTAAACAGAAATCTTATTTTAGACAATCTAGTTTTTCTGGTAAAATCATAAAACGCTATCCATATCAACTCATGATAAAATATGATTCAACTGCAATTCTACCTCCAATGGGACATCAATTTTTTTATGATTATTACTTTTTCAAACCGGATGACAGTACTGTACTGATCAACGTACCCGAATCTATTTATAACATTACAGAGCTAAATGATTCTGTTATAAAAGAAAAAGGTTCAGATTCACTCAGAATAAATCAACATACATATAGATTATTAAGTGCAAAACGATTGGAGTGGTTACCTCGGGTCAAATGATTTATACTGAAAATGTAAATGTACAATGTAGGGTTGAACGCTGGTCTAAAAAAACACAATCGATAATCCGTGAAAGACCTTACGCTGGACAACTAAATCTATACCCAGTGGAATAAAATGGTTTATAAAATAATCAACTACAATCATTTATGAACCCCATTAAAATAACATTGCTTACTTTAATAACAGTAATAATATTATTAGTCATATGTGGAACTATCTTTATTCAAAAAATCAAGGTAGATGCTCTTACTTTTTTGATATATTCTTTTTATCTAACTCCTTTTATTTGTATGACATCTTTTGTTATAAGTTCATTTTTTTATCGTTCCTGGATAAGGCAACACAAAATAATTACTATTATAATCTCAACTATTTTAATCAGTTGGGTATCATACGTTTTTTTCTATATAAGTTCACTTTAAATACGATAGCAGTAAGAAACTTATCAGAATGAATTAATAGAAAGAAGTAAAGATTATAGAATATGGAAACCAAAAAATCGCTAATACCAATTTATTAGTTAGAATTTTCGGATGGTATTTCTTTGAAAATTCAAAATAAGAATTCACATGCATCAAAATGAAATAGAAAAATTAAATAAAAAGTGTAGGATTTACCTTCTGTACATAATGACATGTATTATGGCATTACCTGTATATTCTCAAGCTGCCTACATCAAAGAACAACTGACGCTCACCAATATGCTATCCGGCAAAGACTCCATGGATCTGCAAAAAGCAGTCTATGCCGTAGAAAATGCTTATTACAACGGCAACCTGAATGAAGAGATATTCAATCAGCAAATAGAATGGTATACTAATTTTTGCCGCGGTATTATGCAATCCGGCGATATCCTTTATGAAGGACAGGAAGACGAGCAAGCAGCCAAGGCACAATGCGCCGTTTTCGTTTTTATGACGGACTCCATTCCTATGCAAGTTGGAGACACAGTAGCATGGCATACTCCATTTGAATATAACTTTGATGATTACGCCGGACGGGAAAACTGGAACAACATGTTTGTATCACGTATGATGGAAACGAAAAAAGGAAATTGCCACTCCATGCCACTACTCTACAAAATAATTATGGATAAACTCGGTGAGAAGTGCTGGTTATCACTAGCCCCTAACCATATGTACATAAAAGCATGGAACAAACGAGCAGGCTGGTATAATATAGAATTAACCTGCGCCGATTTTCCCACAGATGCCTGGTTGACAGCATCCGGATACATCCATCTGGATGCGATCAGAAATGGCATATATATGGATACTCTCTCCGTTCGGCAATCAATAGCCCTATGCCTGACTGATTTAGCTCAAGGATACATGCACAAGTATGGGAGCGAAGACGGACATTTCATTGTACAATGTTGTGATACAGCTTTGAAGTATTATCCGGACTATATCAATGCATTATTGCTAAAAGCGCAAATTGTAACACAAAAATATAAACAAAGCCCTTCTGCCACCATAAAGAAACAGATGAATGAACTATACAACAGAATTCATCAACTGGGGTATCGAAAGATGCCGACTGATATGTATTTAAATTGGCTCTATTCATTAAACGAATATAGCAACGAATACCGGATAAAGAAAATAATCAGCTATAAACAAAAATGAGTAATTACAAAGTTGTACACTTTTGCATAACAAAAGTGGACAACCTTACTATGCAAGAATGTACATTCTTGTCATACAAAAGTGTACACTCTTGTATCTACTCATTATCAGCGCATTACAAACAGATATAGTTACGATAATCTGTCTTTCAAAACCTGTGGTAACTCAGGCATAGCGCCACTCTGAGTACATACATATGCAGAAACTTCAACTGCCAGTTTATGGGCTTCAGGCACACTCTTACCCTTCAATAACGAAGCACAGAAAGCAGCCGTAAACGAATCACCTGCACCCACCGTATCGGCTACCGGTACTCTGGGTGTCTCCTGGAAAGAGACTACGCCCGGAGTGAATACATAGCTGCCGTTGGTTCCACAGGTCAGTATTAACATCTTCAAATTGTATTTAGCGAGGAGGATCCAGCATTTGTCCTGAAGATCGATACCCGGATAACCGAACATACGGCTGATAGCAACCAATTCTTCATCATTAATCTTCAGCACATTGCAACGCTGGCAAGACTCACGAATGATTTCTTTAGTATAAAATCCCTGGCGGAGATTGATATCGAATATCTTCAACTGCTCATCTCCATCGGGCATCGCGTCAAGAAAACGATTGATAGAAACACGACTCACTTCATTGCGTTGCGCCAGCGAACCAAAGCAAAAAGCACGAGTACTGAGCGCCAAGCGTTTCAAATCATCAGTAAACGGAATATTGTCCCAGGCTACCCCCTCTTTAATCTCATAAAGAGGTATGCCAGCACTATCGAGCGTTACCTGTACGGTTCCGGTAGGATAATTCACCACTTGCAACTGATGCTTCAGCTGCTTTTCTTTGAATACCTCAAGGATTTCCTCCCCTAACGCATCATTGCCAACAGCACTCACCACACGGCTGTCAAATCCAAACTGCGATACATGATAAGCGAAGTTTGCCGGAGCACCACCTATTTTTTTTCCTTCGGGCAGCACATCCCATAGTGCCTCACCCATTCCTACGATTATGTTATTCATACTAATTTACGATTAAACTATTTACAACTTAAATTACTTTTTAATGCGGAAAGTGTAGAATAAGAGATATACTACTCCAACCGTCATTACGGCTACCGCACCGCTCTGTCCGATGGCGTCAGAAGCAACTCCCATTGCCAAAGGGAAAATTGTTCCTCCGAAAAGCCCCATGATCATCAGACCGGAAACTTCATTTTTCTTATTCGGCATAAACAATAATACCTGAGAGAAAATGATAGGAAATACATTTGAATTACCAAATCCTATAAAAGCAATACAAATGTAAATCATCATCAAATCATGGAAAATGAACAATCCTGCCATTGCCATCAACATAAAAAACACACTGATAGCAAAGAAAGTTTTAGATGACATTTTACGCAGAATAAAGGATCCTAAAAGACAACCTATGGTACGGAAGATAAAATACAAACTGGTTGCAAAACCTGCATCTGCCAGTGTCATGCCCAGACGCTCCATAAGAATCTTCGGAGCAGTAGTATTTGTACCCACATCAATTCCCACATGGCACATGATCCCGACGAATGAAAGTAAAATAAAAGGTTTACCCAACAAAGCCAGGCATTGCACGAAAGTGGAAGGTTTTCCTTCTTCCGGTTCTTCAACTATCGATGTAGCATTCAGTAACAGAATGGCAACAATCGATATAACCATATAAATGGGGAAAAGTACACGCCAGCCAAGGTCGAACGAAGGAATGGCTTGTGTAGCCCCCCACATAGCGATGTAAGGAGCAAGGAAAGAAGCAATAGCCTTTATAAACTGTCCGAAGGTAAGACTACTGGCAAGTTTGTCACCACTAACAATAGTAGAAAGTAATGGATTCAGTGAAGTTTGCATCAAGGCATTCCCAATACCAAGCAGAGAAAACGAAACAAGCATCAACACATAACCATCCCCGAAGATAGGGAGAACCAAAGATGCAAAAGTGATTACAAGACTAAGAAGTACCGTTTTTTTACGTCCGATACGATTCATCAACATACCTGTAGGTACGGAGAAGATAAGAAACCAGAAGAATACCAGCGAAGGAAAGATATTTGCCTGAGCATCTGTCAGACCAAGATCTGCTTTTACATAATTAGAGGCGATACCAACAAGATCAACAAATCCCATAGCAAAGAAACAGAGCATCACCGGGACAAGCTTCGTTAACGAAGCGTTTTTAGTATTTTCCATGAATGTATTATTTTAATCCAAGTTTATATACGGTAAATGAGGTCACACTATAATTTCCGCCTTTAGCATAAAAACTAATGCGGTTGTAAGGTTCCGATGGGAATACAAGATTTGTCATCACAAACCGACCATCGTCACCGAAAGCTTCAATACTCGATCTATCAATGAACAGACGAAGTTTCATTTCATTACTACCCTCAATAGGAGCCAGTGTCACAGTTGGAAATTCTTTGCTGAATGACACATTACCACTCTTTGTACGATCCATAGAGAATTTCTTCTCAATCAGATTGTAACACATCTCCACTTCTTCTCCTTTTGAATTGAAAAGTTGAAAGCCGATAACTTCGGCATTTTTATTTTTGATAGTCATCTCTATTTCGTAAGCATCTGTGTTGTCGGCAAAAAGCTTATCCATATTATAAGTACGATCTACTTTGAAGGTACGCTTCTTTATTGCTTTATCACGTAGTTTAAGTAACTCTTTGGAAGGAGTACATTTCATGTAAGTCTCTCCATTGAAAGTATAGAGTGAAAGATCACGAGGCACGGAATTTGCACTACGGTATTGCTGAGTCGGAACATTGTTTGCATACTCCCAGTTACTCATCCATGCCAAAGCGATGTGACGGCCTTCGGGGGCATTGCTCCAGGTTACTGTAGCATAATGATCTTTCCCCCAGTCCATCCATTTGGTTAAAGCGGGAGAGTCATTTACAAACTTCTGTCCATCGAATGACCCCACAAAATACTGCGTAGCCGAGCCGCCGAACGGCCCCCCCGGATTCAGGTTACAGATAAGTACCCATTTCTTTAATTCAGTGCCTTCGACAGGTAGTTCTATAAGATCAGGACATTCCCATACACCACCGTGAGCACCCTGTCCTTCACCGAATTTACTTTCCAAAGTCCAGTCCTTCAGGTTAGAAGAAGAATAAAGTTGCATCTCCTGTCCTACGGCAAGAATCATAATCCATTTCTTTGTATCTTCATGCCATATCACTTTCGGGTCACGAAAATCACGTTGGGTGGAAGTAAGAATAGGATTCCGGGCATACTTTTTAAATGTCTTTCCGTTATCGAGGCTGTATGCCATACTCTGTACCTGACGGTCACTTGCCGAGGTATAAAAAGCCACTATGGCTCCGGCACCAAATCCGGCAGTATTGTCTTTATCTACCACACATGAACCACTAAAAATCGTACCCAGCGCATCCGGAGAGATAGCATCACCATGATGCTTCCAATTTATTAAATCCGTACTGGTAGCATGTCCCCAGTGCATATTCCCCCACATAGACCCGTAAGGGTTGTGTTGATAAAACAGATGATAAACACCATCCTTATATACCATTCCATTCGGATCATTCATCCATCCATAAGCTGGCGTAAAATGGTAAACCGGACGGAATATTTCACAATTGGAAGTATCATATTCATCAGAAAGTCTCATCTCTTTCCAGCATATAGCCGAATCCGGAATAAGCTGAAAATTGAAAGAAAGATGTTTGTTATCAAATCCGGTAAGATCGACCGGTACAAAGTAATCCACTTTATTAACAGCCAAACGGACATTCATATTACGCACTACGTCGTTATCGGCTATCATATACAATTTAGCTTCGGGCGAAGCCTCTTCTACCGGAAGAAGCAAAAATTTTTTCTGTTCTTCTATCTGGACAATACTTTGTCCGTCACCTAAATGCTTAACCACGAAAGGAGGATTTATAGCCGGACAAGAACATACAGAAGCGACAGTCCCTATTATAAACAAGGAAAGTGTTTTTCCGATTTTCCGCCAAGAATCTTTTAAATGAAACATGTTGTTATGGTATTAAGATTTTAAATTCTACTGCTGCAAAGATAGGCGCCATAGCATACAACGCCTATCACATTTATTACAAACTATATTATATTTGTTACATGGGTTCTCATTTGCCCAAGTCTGAATATCCGGTATTTATAATATTTGATTCATTCTATGCTAATAATGATACGTGATATATCTGTCTCTTATACATTTTACTCAATCATTTATTTCGCAGTATTTAATATCAAACAATCTAATCCGAAAATGCCACCCGTACCATGGGCTTTTTCATTCCTACCAATCAGCTCTATTTTTAGACGTATTTTTCCATTCTCCGGATCATAACGTCCGATGCGAATAGCTCCGGAATTAACAACGTCATATTCAGGAGCACTGCAACCGTCAAATAGGGTAGAAGATTTATGACCATTTACATAAAAGCCGATAATACCATAATCCGGTGCTTTTGTTCCATGAATAATTATATCATATGGTTTATTCTCAGGTACATCAAATTCATATTCAATAAAGCTACCTGTTTTTCCATGTGTACAGATCAATTGCTTACTCCCACTCCACTTTCCTTTAGAGAAAGTAAGCATACCCTGACCATCAGTAAATAGTTCTTCGGATTTTGCTGTGGGAGTTAATTTTTCAAACTCTATCGCATTCGTTGCAATCTTGTAAGCAGCCGGGTCTGTAGGTTGAGGCGGTAAAGGACGAGTTGCCTCCTCTACCAATGTACTATTTTCTGCTTTTGCATTCAGATCACCATACCAATATACAGTAGCAGCATAATCAACCTCTCCCGATATCCAACTCAACATTTCTATATCAAAACGAAGGTGTTTATTAAACGGAATCTGATCCAGACTACGAGTCCGAAAGAATGTATTATATCCGATTGACGTTTCAGCATCTGCGCGGGTTGCCCCCCCAAACGGTGTATAGAAAGGAATTACAGGAGCCCAGGAACAATTGTAATAATCTTCGGTACCTGTACCAAAATGAGAAGGAAAATCTTTATCATCATCCACCCATATCTTTTCATCCCCTTCGCCATACCATGCTAATGTATGATTGAAAAGTGATAATACATCTCCTTTATAAACTCCACGACCGTTTAATGTTGTAAAATTCCAATCTATACATGCTGCCTCATTATCCGGATTTGCTTCTACATGAATACCATTTTCCTGTCTCCAAGAGGAATGAAAATAAAGGCTGCGTTCATCCCATTTCCAATCATCTACACGTATTTCGATATCGGCTTTTACTGTCGTAGAAGAAAGATTCACAAGTTTAAAAACCGCATTTTTCTGATAAGGCATTACCCAACGGCTAAGCACATGTCCTTTGCCATCAGCAGAAATATACCAACTCTCCGATTTGCGTGCTCCCATACCTGCTCCCGAGAAATCACTCAAAGGTACAGTAACCGTCTCCACACCATCAAAACTCATTTTAATAATCTGTCCGCGCATCGCCTGTTCATAATGCACTGAATCCACCTGAATATTTATAGATAACAAACGGACTGCATTTGTTCCCTCCGGTAAAGCAACAGACAATGAATCTTTTGAAAATAACTCTTTGGACTCAGCAAACAATGTTCCCTTCTCATAAGAAGGATAATTCCGGAGTAATGAATCCACATATAATATCTTATCTTTATTCTGCTCTACAAGCTCAACAGAAAAAGTTTCAACTTTTGTTCCTGCCGGATAACTACGATAATTTATTCCATAGTATTTAGGAGAAGGCTCAATTGAATCCGGTAATTCAAATGTTATCTTACATCCATTACTATAGGGTATGGGTAAGAACAATGTATTACCTCCTTTTCCATCCGGAGTATAATTTGGGTGTTCCTGCACAAATTCTTTACCTATTGACAAACCGGAACGGAGCAAATCATAAGCCGGTATCTCCCATTGGGCTTTTCCGGCATGATTAAAATAGAAACGCATTATACCCCGTTTATCCATTGTTGTTAACCAGAAACGTGTGATAACGCCCGGACCATCCTGATCAAATAAAACATTTTCTTTTCTCCCATTTATTGTATCAACACGAATTATCCCAAAACCATCATTATTTGCAAACCAACCTGCCGAGTCCGGATGGACGGAACGACGGTCATAGCTACTTTCCTGACGGCAAGAAAATGGTATGGCGGGAAAACGGGCACTCTCTTCGTAATCAACCATTTCATCTAATAATGAGCTAAAGGTAACATCATATTTTTCTTGTTTACAAGAAAAAAACGACATCATGCTAAACAACAAAAGCAAACAACGTGTATAATTCATATCGGCATTCTTTAAAGTTTTATAAAAGAAAGTGAAGAGTCATGTTCACCCCCTCCTCTTCACTTTCCACACATACTAAAATTATTTATTCATTATTTTCTCTACCGTCACATTTCCTTCTTTATCTGTTTGACGAACAACATAAACTCCTTTTTCGAGGTTATCTATAATGACTTCTTCGTTTGCGCCGAATGTTGTCATAAGCATTCCTCTGATATCATAAATCTCAGTCCTCACAATTTCTTTCTTATCCTTTGAATATAAAGGAATGGATACAGTTTCACTCAACAAATAAAGTTCATCTACATATATATCCATAGGTTCGGTAAAGCTTGCGTCTTCTTTCGTATCTACAACATGAGCCTGCAAAATAATAATTTGCAATGGAGCACCTTCCAGCAGATTGTCAGGGAATACAAATTCTAATTTTTGCCATCTACCTACTTCTGTATAATCAGCTGTCAGAATTTGTTTCTTTTCCTCACCAGGAGACTGTAACTCCAGACTTACCGGTCCTGCTATACTCTTCTTTACCATCATCGTCATGCATTTGAATTCATTCAAATTATTCACTTTAAAATTACGATTAATGGCACCGGAAAATACTTCATCATTCTTTTCTCTCTTAATCCATAAACACTTGTCAGTGGTATTAATGCCTGTCTGATCCGGATTAGTAACAATTCTGGCTTTTCTGTTGAATTCATCTCCCGGGAAAGGAATCCATCCACCCGCAATTTTGTCTTCTCCATTAAAGCCAAATTCCGGCATAGCCTTATGTAAAGTAATCTCATCGGCATACATCATGCAATCTTCGAAGTCATCATTGTTATTTTCGTCTTCACGATGAATTTCAATCAATATTTTGGTAAGTCCGGTTGCTCCAAGTCCTGAAACATTTATGATCGGAAATGTCAGCTTCTGCCAGGAATCATCGGTAGCAGTATATTCTGCATATATCATACCGCTTCCTCCTGTTGGGCTCTGCAATTCAAGACAAACTTTTCCCGGATAGGGTTTCTTCACTAACATCGAAATCGAATTATAGTCAGTAATATTAGGCACACTAAAACTCTCGGATAAAGCACCTTCCCAAGGCCATCCTATCTCATCAGAACCACCCGTCTCTTTAGGACGATTCATTGAGATACATTTAGCTGTAGAATTGACTGCATCCGGAGTAGGATTATCCACTTCCTGTACATTTGTCGGACCGGCAAAGTTGTGCCATTCAACGCCCGAAGTTACATCACCATAAATAACCAAATCATCTTGAGCCAATAATGTAGAAGTGGCAGCAAGTGCAGCAACGAGTAAAAATGTCTTTTTCATGTTATCAATGTTTTAAATTATTAAATAAAGGATTATTCATATACTTTTATATCAGAGAAAGAAATCTCGGTTCCTTTATCTGTGAAAATTGCCCACGGATTCTTAGGCATTTTGTCAATACGATTAGAGAATGCAATCTTATCGTTTACATACATCACACAAACAGATTTTTCAGCTACAATTTTCACCTTAAATTGTTTGTCAGCGGGAATTACCAATGTAACATCGGTTTGTGCAGGAGTAGTCCCACGTGTCAAATCATCTTTTGACATTATCATTTTTTTGGATTTCAAATCAAAACGAACAGAGTAAACTTCTGTTTTATCATCACATGCTCCAAAAGCAAACCCAAAAACATCTTCATCTCCGGTGGCTTTGATAGTTGCTTCTATTTTACACGTCTTATCCAATCGCGGGAAGGATACTGAAGCCATATCCGAAAGGACATATGAATTCTCTTTCTTAACAGCTTTCCCGGATTTATCAATAAGTACTGTCTTTTTCAACGTAGTAAACTTCTTATCAATTCCGTCAGGAAGTTTAAGATCAATGGTTCCGTCAGCATTAAATAACATGTGATGACAAACCAAAGAACCACCCCACTGATCAGGATCACCATCACCGATACGCGTCGGACACCATCCTGCCAAATAACGTTCTTTTCCATTTGACATAGTTTTTCCGGCATAAAAAGCAATACCATCAAATATATCATTGGCAGGTTTTATCCATGGGCCTTTCAGTGATTTGGCATAGCGATAATGCACTTTACGATCGGCTACATTCGAATAAGTCAAATACCAATACTCTCCTTCCTTAAAGACATCAGCACATTCCATAACCCAGATTGCCGGATCTGTATAAAGAGGCTCCTGTAGTGTCCATGCCTTTGCATTCTGCAACTCTTTAGATGTAAATAAAGCCAGTGTTGCCCCTGCATTCGTATGCGTTGTCACCACCATTTTATATAATCCGTCTTCTTCATCATAAAATACATGCGGATCACGACAATCATTTTCCACATACCCACTTTGTCCCCTAAGAGAGAGATAGAAATTATGTTCACCCTTCTTTGTCCAAGTCTTCATATCCTTGGAAGTAGTCAATAAAATAGCCTGCGTAGGTACTCCCATCTCCTGCCACTTCCACTGATGACCAGTATAAAACGCACAGTACTCTCCGGTAGTACGATCTTTAATTACACCACCTGTTCCTAAAGCTACGTCCTGCTCTTCTTCTTTCCCACAAGGGATGGTTTCACCACCAAAAGTAAAAGAAGAAAGATCTGTAGAATAAACCATATGCCATGGATGTAAGAAAGGATACCCCGAACGCCAATCCTGTAAATAGAAAATATAAAATTTACCATCATCATAATAAGGAATCGGATCACCTACCCAGCCATTTGCAGGTTTGTACCAGGTTGTATAAGCACCTTTCTCACTGGTAGATTGACAATCAGTGGTTTTATCTACCACCTCTTCTCCTCCGCCACCCGAAGGTTCGCTATCACTACATGCCCATAAATTGAAAGTTGTGAACATAAACAAAACATAGATATACTTTTTCATAATTATGATCTCTATTTATTTTGACTACTAAAAAAATAAGTTTGTTGTTTATAGTAAAGGATAGGATACATCGTTGATAAGCAACGATGTATCATTTTACACCATTTATTTAGTGAGATAGTTGAAAATATTCAACGTCATCTTTTCTATATTGGAATAGTAAGAATTTGACGACACATTTTCTTTCTCATAATACCAATCATAAGACGGGGCTCCGATACAAACGGCAGTTCCTTTTCCACCTTCGATACCATCAAATACCGAAACGGCAACCTTCTCATTACAATCATCATCCCAATTGAAAGAAGCCAATGGTGTACCACCCGTCTTTGATGCCCAATCTGCCCAGTTTTGTGTATAAGGGGCAACAAGGTCCCACGGACATCCGATATTCCTTCTCCAGGATATATCTTTTCCAACAAGCCAAACTACCGGCCACGATTGAGTGGTTTTATCAATTGTCACTCCTTTATAAATAGGATGTTCTTCACAACCGGTAATAGCGATCCCCCAAAGTTCACCAGGAGCATTCACCTGCCCGGCATCACCAAAACTGCCAAAAGCATTGTTTGGAATATATGCAGCAGGAGTAATACCCAAACTTCCCGTATAAAGGCAAGCTGTTCCGGAAAGGAAAATATTCCCTCCATTACTGTAGTATCCTTTAATTACATTTGTCACATTCTTATTAGCGGCAATAACCGGTAGTGTATTCGTTTGTTCATAATGGAACCATACTGCTGTAAACTGATTGAGCGAAGCAGCACCATCTTTCAATGATTCCAACGATACATATTTACTATTCGGAATATTTTCCATCATCCATTCTGCCGCAGTCTTTTCATCGGCATTAGTCAGCCCGTCAATTGTTTCGGCCGTACCCAGGAATGCATAGGTATGATCACTTTGTATTACAGAAACCTCATAAGTAAAAGTTTCATTCATATATGTAAGTGTATAAACCACAGGATTAGTAAAATCTTGTATTTTCGAATTTTCAGGGGAGATAGTAGCTCCCTCAGTATATTCGATGGTAGGAATCAGCTTCGTGATGTCAATAGTAGTAGGAACTGTTACACTAATCGTATTATTAACAGGATCGATTGTGCCAACATATCTACCATTGAGTATAAACTTAGTAATTCTGGCATTCAATACTTCAACCGATACTTTATAAGTATTATACAAATTACCATTTGTCACTTTATATTCCACATTTCCGGAAAAATTCTGTGATTCGCCACTGCCCGGAGTTATAACAGCATTATCTGCAACCTTAATATCAGGCACTAATGAAGTAACATCCGATTTAGGCGGAAGCATTACCTTGATCATCATGGTTTCATTATCAATAACTCCTTGCACCCCATTTATTGTAAACTCATGAATATTCACGTCTTGTGAAAAATCCAATGAATCACGTTTGTCGTCATCACAAGCTGTCAGAAACAGGCAAGATACAGACAACATTATCATTATTAAACTAAAATACTTTTTCATGAATTGTCTATTTAAGATTATTTCCATCCGTAATTCTGCTTGTATAAATCTTTGCTATAACCTATCTGCTGTTGAGGTATAGGAACATATTCATTTTTATTTTTTGTAAATACGGCTTCCTTCAGATAGGAACGTCTTGCTTTTTCCGATTGAAAATACTTATTCATCGTTTCACTACAAATCCCCCAACGAACCAAATCAAAGAAGCGCATATTTTCCATTGCAAATTCCAGACGGCGTTCCCATCTCAATGCATAGCGGGCAAAGTCTTGATTCCAGGTGCAATTGTTTCCATCCTCATAAAGTGCAACTTCCATAACCGGTTTCAAATCCGGATCACTATAATTTACCATTCCATTCGCACTATCCTGTGCACGTTGACGAACCTGATTTATTAAAGGTAGCGCCTCCGGTTCACGGTTCAATTCAATCAAAGCTTCAGCTCTTATCAATAAAACATCGGCAAAACGAATGAGAATTTTATTCATCGAATTGGCATAATACGGAGAAAGGTTAACAAAGCAATCACAGGAAGGATCCACATTCTCTTTCAATGAAGCAAAGTTACCGTATACTTCGGGGTTACGATTCCACGAATTCTGGAAAAGAAGATCCTCATTATATTTATAAGGAAAACCATCCATTGCTACCGTACTGAATAAGCGAGGATCAGCCGCTTTACTTTTCGAATAATTGGCTATATCATAATTTTCCGAATAGACACCGTTATTTACCTTGAACATCGGCAGTCCTTTGCTTGTCTTAAACGCATTTACCAGATTCTGGCTTGGCTTATGGAAATCACAACATCCCAATCCCTGCGGAACAGAAAGAAAATCTGCAAAATTCAAGTTACCAAACATCGTACCGTCATCTTTAGAGAATTGAATGGCAAAAATACTCTCTTTTCCATTCTCAAATTCAGGCATAAAATTGTAAGCGAAATCTGTTTCCAAACCGTAATTTGACTTCAAGACTTCTCCTGTATATTTTACTACCTCTTCCAAATCATCAACGTCAATTGAGGTTACCTCATATTTTTCATTCTGACGATAAGCTTTATATAAGTAGGCCTTGGCCAGATAAGCAGCAGCGGCATATTTATTGGCTCTTCCCAAATCAGCCTGCTTCTCCGGCAGATTATCAAAAGCAAACTTAAAATCTGCAATAATTTTATCCCACATCTCAACATCTGTCAATTCTACATTAGATATGAACTGATATTGATGTTCCGGAACCGTCTCATCAACAAAAGGGATATTCTTGAAAAGTATTTTCAATAAGAAATAAAAGTGTCCTCTTAAAAAGCGCATTTCTGCCTGCCGGGTCACCTTATTCGGAAATTCTTTTTCAGATACAATATTCAATGCATTAAGAGCCGAATTGACACGGGAAATACCACAATACTGCACAAACCAGTATCCATCCGGTTCACTAAAAGTAGTCACAATATGGGTACCTGTCTCATAACAATGCTCTGTATAACCATCGTTTGTTCCACCACCACCTTTATATGCATCATCAGACCGGACATCCCCCCAGGCCCATAATTTCACATCACGCTGATTCATTAATGAAGCATAAGCAGCATTACAAAATCTCTCTGCATCATTTGCCTGATCCGGATCCAAACCATTTTGGGTAGCTACATCCAGGAAATCGGAACAAGCTGTGAACATTAATGCAGCTCCAATAAAACCAAATATATATTTTATCTTTTTCATGTTTCTGTTAGTTTATTTTCGCATAATATTTGAAACTTAAAAACCAATATTTACTCCTACGGTAAACGTTGTCGGTATCGGATAACCGAACCCTGCATTTTCCGGATCTACCCCGGAGAAGTTTTTACTTTTAATAGTAAACAGATTCTGTCCACTAACGTAAATACGAAATTTTTCAATAAATGCTTTCTCACTGATTTTACGTGGTAATGTATATCCTAATTGTAAATTACGTAATTTCAGGAAAGAGCCATTCTCTATAAAATAGGTGGATAAACGCCCTTCATCATTCTCATTTAAAGCTGTGATGGCAGGAATATCCGAATTTGGGTTACTTGGGCTCCAGGCATTCAATAAACGTGTACCTTTATTGGAACGAACATCATTGATACTCCAGAAATCAGTTTCACTTTTCACTGCATATGTATTCACATCAATGCCATTTACTCCATAAAAGAATGCACTTAAATCAAAGTTTTTGTAACTCAGTTCAATGTTCAAACCATACATAAAATCAGGATGAGGTGAACCAATCCAGGTACGATCATCATCATCGATTTTTCCATCATCATTCAAGTCACGATAACGAATACGTCCCAAATCTTCTCCACCATTTTGTGTCGCATGGTCGGCAATATCTTCTTCTGTACGGAACAATCCGTCAGCAATATAACCATAAAATGAATTAATGGGACGTCCCAGAATATTATCTCCCTTACCGTTTCCGCCATAAGAGTTTTCCACATCGGACGGCAACTTGGTCACTTTATTACGATAGCCGGATATATTACCGGAAATGTCATAAGAAAGGCCAAAAGGTGTTTGATCACGATAACCCAGGCTTACTTCAAAACCGTTGTTTTCCATTGAAGCACCATTGTACCAACAATAACCTCCTTCACCTATGATACCTAAATAAGGGGGTTGTACCAGAATGTCTTTTGTTTTCTTGATATAATATTCAGCAGTACCATACAACTTCTGATTAAAGAAACCAAAATCGAGACCAATATTGGTTTGAGTCGTTGTCTCCCATTTCAAATCCGGATTACCCTGTTGCACTTTCTTATAACCGGAAGGAAGTGAAGTGCCGCCTTTTCCTGTTAAATCATAAGAAGTACCATTCAGCGAAGTCCAGGTAGGGTCTCCCATACCATAATCGGTAACATAAAGTGTATGTACAGCAGTATTGGCAGTTTCCTGATTACCTGTTTGTCCCCATCCGAAACGTAATTTCAAATCAGACAACCAATCTCTTGTTTTCTCCATATAAGCTTCTTCACTGATTCGATAGCCCAGGGAGAATGCAGGGAAAGTACCGAAACGGTTATTTTTGCCAAAACGTGAAGATCCATCATAACGAAGTGTTACGGAAGCAAGATAACGATTATCATATGCGTAATTGGCTTTACCAAAATAAGATAATAAAGCATAACTGGTAGCGCCACCTGTCACTTTGGATGTTCCAATTCCCATATCTGGCCACATCTGTTCCGGAGTTTCTACCAGAAAACCGTCTTTATATGCCGAGAAATTAATCTGCTCCTCTTTATACATTTCCAAACCTGCCAATACATCAAAATTATGAACACCAATTTGTTTTGCATAACTGGCTGTATTACTCCAGGTCCATTTAGTTGTATAAGTCCCACCCAAAGTAACAGAACTCAAATCATTATTCAATGTACCAGTTTTATAGCTATGAACCATGCTACGCTTATAATAATTTGTATAATCAAGTCCGAAACTACTCCGGAGATTCAATCCTTTCAGGGGTTGCAGATTAATATAAGCATTACCAAACAAGCGCCAGTATGCATATTTATTATCTTTATTATCATACAATAGACGAGCAGGATTATGACGGTCATTCATACCGGTTGTAGGACCTCCCCAACCTTTGCCATCTACTGTGTGTACAGGAATCAAAGGCAATGCTTTCAATGCCATATCCAAAATATTATCATCCGGAATCTGTACTTCTGATGTACGATTTACAGAAAAGTTCTCGCCTATAGTCAACACATCTTTAATAATATGGTAAGATGCATTCATACGAGCTGAAAAACGATCAAAAGAAGTATACTTCAATGTACCATCATTACTCAGATATCCCAGGGAGAAAAAGTAATCCCCTCTTTCACTTCCATTACTCACCGAAAGATTATATGATTGCAATAATCCTTTTTGAGACACTGCATCAAACCAATCCGTATCAGAAGTAAGCATTGTTTTATCCGTATCCAAATACTTTGGTAAGTACATATCATATAAGGCAGCTTCTCCATTATCATCGTATCCCCATTTATAAGTATATCCGATATTATTTTTATTGGGATCTTCTGAGCTGTTTACAGTAGCCTGCCATAATGCCTGTCCGTACTCTTTCGCATTCATTACTTCCAGCTTATTATTATAAAAAGTCTGGGTAACATAGGCATCGAAATTCAGTTTAATTTTACCCTCTTTACCCTTCTTGGTTGTAACAATAATAACCCCGTTAGCTGCGCGAGAACCGTAAATACTTGCTGCGGAAGCATCCTTCAATACCTGAATATTCTCAATATCATTTGAGTTCAATTCATGCATTCCACCACGGGTAGGCACACCGTCAATTACAAAAAGAGGATCATTATTATTTAATGTACCAATACCTCTGATACGAACAGTAGCAGCTCCACTTGGATTACCATTTGCAGTAATTTCCATACCCGGTACGCGTCCCTGTAAACTCTTTAAAGGATTGTTCTCCGCAGATTTCATCATATCGTCAACCGAGACAACTGTTACAGAACCTGTCAGATCTGATTTCTTCTGAGTAGAATAGCCCGTCACTACAATCTGATCCAACTGATAATGGTCTGGTTGTAATACTATATCTACTTTATCACCCGCATTAACCCGTTTCTCTTGTTTAATCATCCCGATCATTGAAAAAATCAATGTAGAATTCGGACTCTTTAAATGAATAGAAAAATTTCCATCAATATCAGTTATAGTACCATTTGTCGTTCCTTTTTCGAGAACGTTAACACCTGGCAAAGCTTCTTTATCCTCAAATAGTATCACCTTTCCTGTCACAACTTGTGCCATAGATAAAATCGGGAAAAGTAACAAAAGAAAGATTACCATGCTTCGCTTTGTTCTAAAGATAAGTCTCTTCATGTTTTTTGATAGATTTAAAATACACATTAATAAAAGATATCATTTTTAAGAATAAAAGTATAAGTTATCCATCAGAACGAAATACTCACTCTCTTATTTTCTCAGAAAGGAAAGAGAGGTTTCATCAATACCTGAAAATAGATACACTTTACTTCAAAACAGTTACCAGGCAGTCCTATAGCCTGTTTTCAAAATCGTTTCGCTATTAATAAGATGCAGAAAAAGAAGTGCAAAGATTATGCAATTCCGAAATACATGTTTACCCTCACCCATAATATTAAAATTTAAGAAATAAAAAAATAAAGTTGTTCTAAATAGAAATCCTATGGCAAAGATATTGCGGAAAACATAAAATAACATGCCACATTTGTTTCATACTATATCAATATTGATACATGGAGCCGTAAACAAAGCACTTTTAAAGTTAAAAGATAGAATTTATAATTCATGGAAAGTAACCAATCAATAAAAGGGATGAAATACAATATAGTTCCGGCAACACTTTAGCAATCGTATGAACAGAATATATATACTAAAATAATTCCAATCAGTTATTATACAGAATATGCAATAGAGATTATCAGATTAAATAATAAATATGCTACATTTGAGGGATAAATAACAGATAGCATTAAATATAATAAAGATCAGATAATCATGAAAACAATATCCAACTCACAACTTTCCATTCAGGTATCTTCTCACGGAGCCGAATTATGCAGCATTATCTCTAACGGAAAAGAATATCTATGGCAAGCTGATCCTGCCTTTTGGAAACGTCATTCTCCCGTGTTATTTCCCATCGTAGGCAGCGTATGGGATAATGAATATCACCACGAAGGTGTAACCTATCATCTCACCCAACATGGATTTGCCCGCGACATGAATTTCGAACTCATACTTGAACAACCTGACGAAGTGCGTTACCGACTAATAGATAATGAAGAGACGCGAAAGAAATACCCTTTTCCTTTCTGCCTCGAAATAGGATATCGTATACAAAGAAAACAAATTGATGTATTATGGGAAGTGAAGAATACAGGAGATAAGGAAATGCACTTCCAGATAGGTGCTCATCCGGCATTCTATTTTCCGGAATTTAACGAGGTCAATGCTGAACGTGGATTCTTTGAATTTGATAAAAAGGAAGGAATAAAATACATTCTTATCTCCGAAAAAGGTTGTGCAGACCCTAATAAAGAGTATTTGTTGGAGCTCCCGTCAGACGGACTACTGCCAATAGATACACATACCTTTGACAAAGATGCTCTGATAATAGAAAATAGCCAGATAAAAGAAGTAATTCTCTGTACCAAAGAAAAGAAACCTTATCTGAGTCTGCGTTTCACAGCTCCAGTAGTAGGTCTTTGGTCACCACCAACTAAGAATGCACCATTTGTTTGTATCGAACCATGGTATGGCCGCTGCGACCGTACACACTACACCGGAGAATACAAAGACAAGGACTGGATGCAACACCTGGTAGCAGGCGAAACGTTCCGGGGAGGATACTCCATAATAATCGCCTAATCGTTCATTATTAAGTTACCGATTAGTTTATTTAAAGGGCGATATCCTCAAACATATGTTTAGCACAGGCATAACCTTCTTCATAAAAGTCGGTTAACTTTTGAATATCTTTTTCGATACGGTCCACCATTACAGGTTTCACGGGACGGATAACAGTTATCCGCCCCTCATCCTCCATACGTTCCACCATTTCGAGCTGTGCGTTATAAACTGCACAGCGGCGACTTAGGGCTTCACGCATTTTGGGATATTTACGATAAACAAACGAGGGGATTTTAATATCTTTATTCTCTTTCCGATAACCACGATTACGAGTCAAAACCACTACATTATTATTGTATCCGTCATCAATAGCACGTTGCAGAGGAATGCTATCAACAATACCTCCATCTAACATCGGGACACTATCTACATAGGCTATCGGACAAACAAATGGCAAACTACTTGAAGCTCTTACAATATCAATCACTCGATTCTTATCGCTTTTCTCTTCTAAATAGTCAGCTTCACCGGTCAGGCAATTTGTAGTCACCATCACAAAACGTTCGGGAGAAGAAAAGTAAGCATCATAATCATAAGGCAGGATATGCTCGGGAAACTCAGTAAACAAAAGATCAAAATCCATAATATTTCGTTTCTTGAGTAAATGGCGCAGACCAATGTAATGGTACTTCTCCAACAGATCGATGTTACTGTATTTTGCACGTCCACGCTGACGAGACATATAAGAGAGCCCATTACATGCTCCGGCAGAAACACCGATTGTATATGGGAAACGAATATCACGATCCATCAGATAGTCAAGTACGCCACAAGTAAATACCCCCCGCATACCTCCACCTTCAAGCACCAGTCCGGTCTGATTGTCAAGAGTCATAGTTCTTTTCTTTTTGCAAAGATAATGCAAACCGAGAGCAGAATAAAATGAACGAGTTCATTTTTTATGCCAAGGTGCAGCTTATCTTCGCTTTTCGAGCAAAAATAACAAATGAAAAGGATTCAGCAATGAATCTAATGAAATTAATACTCCTGCTTCCAACGGGAACAGGATAACGATACCAGGCAAAACTGCAATAATTATTTCCTTTTTCAAAGTTATTCATGTATCTTTGTCGCATAAATATAATAAAAACAACATAATAATGAAAAAGACAATTCTCATTGCGGCAGCACTCTGTATTTGCAGTATGAGCATGAAAGCTCAGGACACAAAAGAAGAAGGCTTCGTTTTCACTACAGTTAAAGAAAATCCGATTACATCTATCAAAAATCAAAACCGTTCGAGTACGTGCTGGAGCTTCTCTGCCCTTGGTTTTCTTGAATCAGAATTACTCCGGATGGGCAAAGGAGAATATGATTTCTCTGAAATGTTCGTGGTTCATCATACAATGGTAGACCGTGCACGCAATTATGTTCGCTATCATGGCGACAGTTCTTTTTCACCAGGCGGCAGTTTCTATGATATCATGTACTGTCTGAAGAATTACGGCCTTGTACCACAAGAAGCTATGCCGGGAATAATGTATGGTGACTCACTGCCGGTACACAATGAGCTGGATGCCGTAGCAGGTGCTTATGTAGATGCTATTGCCAAGGGAAAACTAACCAAACTGACTCCGGTATGGCAAAAAGGTATCAGTGCCATCTATGATACATACCTGGGACAGTGTCCGGAAAAGTTTACTTATAAAGGAAAAGAATACACTCCGCAGACTTTTGCACAATCATTAGGTATAAATCCGGATGACTATGTATCTTTGACTTCATACACACACCATCCTTTCTACAGCCAGTTCTCTATCGAAATTCAGGACAATTGGCGCAATGGTTTATCATGGAACCTTCCGTTGGATGAATTTATGGCAGTAATGGATAATGCAGTAAAGAAAGGGTATACTTTTGCATGGGGAAGTGATGTGAGCGAACAAGGTTTTACCCGCGATGGTATCGCCGTTATGCCGGATGCAGCAAAAGGTGCTGAGCTGACAGGTTCTGATATGGCTCGCTGGACAGGACTTACTGCCGCCGATAAGCGTAAGGAACTGACTGCACGTCCTTTGCCGGAAATGAATGTAACTCAGGAGATGCGTCAACAAGCATTTGATAACTGGGAAACAACAGATGACCATGGTATGGTAATCTACGGTATTGCCAAAGATCAGAATGGCAAAGAGTACTTTATGGTAAAGAACTCCTGGGGCCCAAGCGGTAAATACAACGGAATATGGTATGCTTCCAAAGCATTCGTTGCTTACAAAACAATGAATATTCTGGTGCACAAAGATGCTCTTCCCAAAGAAATTGCGAAAAAGTTAGGTATCAAATAAGAACTACATTAGTTTTTCAATATACTCCGTAAAACGCTCTTTATAGCTTTCACCTACCGGAATGTAGGTATTCCTATCAAAGATGATACGCAAACGGGAAATTTCTGCAATCTTGCGGAGATTAACAATATAAGAACGGTGTACCCGCATAAACAATTGTGTGGGAAGCCGTTTTTTCATTTTCCGAAGGCTCATAATGCTCTGAAACACCTGATTATCAAGCAATAAAAAAGTACGTACTTTTACCATACGAAAGTACGTATTTAACACACTGTTAATATGCATTTTAAATAGTAGTTAAAATACTAAGTTCAGAATCATGAAAAAGCATATTTTTTATTCAGTTAATCTTTGATTATCTTTGCAACTTAAAGAAACATCCAACAGTATGAAAAAACGAAATCTATTTTTACTATTATTCCTCTGCCCTTTCATAATGCAGGCACAAGAAGTTTTTGTCAACACCGACTTCGTCAGTAATTATATATGGCGTGGCATGAAATGCGGCAATGCCTCTGTACAGCCTACCCTGGGAGTAAACTTAGGAGGTTTCACTCTTTCGGCATGGGGATCTACTGAATTTCGCAATGAAAATAATGAGATAGATCTTATATTAGAATACGAATTCAAAGGATTCACTCTGAGTGTCACTAATTATTTTGAACAAAGTGAAGAAGAGCCATTTGACTATTTCAACTATTCGGCACACAGCAGTGGTCATACGTTTGAATTTGGGGCAGCATATACTATCAGTGAAAAGTTTCCTCTGACCGCTGCCTGGTACACAACTTTTGCCGGTAATGATTTTCGTGAAAATGATAAACGGGCCTGGTCCAGTTATTGCGAACTCTCCTACCCCTTTAACGTAAAGGGAGTTGACCTTGCCATCGAAGCCGGATTCACTCCCTGGGAGGGCATGTATGCTGATAAGTTCAATGTGGTCAATATAGGATTATCAGCTACCAAAGAACTAAAATTCACCAAGAGCTTCTCACTTCCTATCTCTGGCAAGTTCATAGTAAATCCACACGAAAACCAGGTATATTTTGTATTTGGAATAAGTTTATAATATGACTTTAACCTCCTAAAACAATATAATTATGAAAAAATGTAAGATTACCGTTATGCGAATAGCTTGTTATCAAGATTTGATGGAGAAGTATGAAAATCCGATGGAACATGCTTGTGATATGAAAGAGGGACAAGTTTTTATAACTAATGGTTGGGAAAAACCCAAAGGGATGTGTGATAGTGCCTGGGAAAGTATGTCACCCTTTGTGATGACTTTGGCACATGGTGGCAGCAATTTATACAATGGCTGGATGAAAAATGAAAAGTCTGCCATGATTTCGTGCAATGACGGCTTTCGTCCGGTTAGTTTTTTGATTGAAACCATGGAAGAAGATGCAGACTGAAATACGCGCTAAAAATTCTTTCAATTCTTAAAACGATACGACATCAATTTGTTACGTTACAGCGTTGCCCAAATCTATCACAATATACTACTCTAAAGGAAATAGTATCTCTTCTTGGGCTAACATCCGAAACCATTAACCATATACGAAGAAAATTACGGAAAGAACGAAAGTATTGAATTACTTCAAGACTTTTTCATTTGATATTCTTAACTTTGTGCCGTTATATATACGAGCATATAGTCATGAGAACAAAAAACAAACTAAACCTGTCATTAGGTAGTTTACTACTATCTCTATTGGTTGTTTTTAGTACAAGTTGTAGCAAAAATAGTGATGATAATAATCCTGAGTATCATTTGGAACTCTCTAAAAACTCCTGCGAAGTGATGCAGGGGCGCAGTGTTATCGTAGACCTGACTGCCCATGAAAACACTACGTTAGATGTTAAAAACTCAGACCTGATTGACGTCCTTTATACTTGGGAATTTGGCAGCTATAAAGCTAAAATAGAAATAAAAGGCAAACAGAAAGGCGAAACTGACATAGTAGTCATCGACCATGAAACAAGACAAACGGCTACAATAAAGGTGAAAGTGACAGAATATCCAATGCCTCTTCTTGCCGTCGAGCAACAGCAAGGAAACATTTTTGATATGATGAACTTTTATCTCTATAATGAAAATTCGCAGTCAATCAATTCCAGTGAACTTTCTGCTATATGCGATTCAATCGTTTGGACGGTAGATGGTCTGAATGGTAGTTTTCGAGTGTTTGAACACGAAGAAGGAGAAGATTGGATGGATAGTCATCTGACTTTGAAGTGGGGGCACTGCTTCAAGTATCCCAGTGAATATAAAACTTACCTGACTGCATGGAAAGACAATAAGACAATTTTCCGTCATCAGCTCGATATCTCTGTCACCGATAGCAAAGATTTTCTAGGTTATAATTGGAATGACATCACTAAAGATTCTCAAGCTTGGTATTCTTACGTAGATGTACTCAAAAGTAGTCCCGATTTGATGACCACATACGGCCTTAGCGGTACTGTCCCGTTTGCTGAAGTAAGGCTTTTTCATAACGACATTACTCAAAATTACCATGTTCTTTATGATTATTTCTGCAAGCTCTATTCTGCCCCAACGTATGAAGATAAAACTGATAAGATGTGGCAACTGTATGACAAATTGTTCTCTGAACAAAAGAAAGATGGTTATCCTGTTGCCATTTGGGTGACAGAACATGCCAATATTATTTTATTGTTGTTGGATGAAGCTATGGAATATCCCGGATATGTGGTTTATGCGGAGCCCAAAATATTGGATTCGCTATCTTAATCTTAACAAAAATGAAGAGCGGAAATCTACATTCTCCCTCCTGATCTTTTGCTCAAAAACTTTAAACCTGTGCATTTTCTTAATGGTTTTCTTGTCAGAACCAACTGTTTCCGTAAATTTGCACACTGATAGTTAACCGGATAGTTTGATAGCAAGATTCTTACTACTGACTACTGGCTACTAACTTGTAGAAATACTAATACTAAAATTAATAGCATGAGTTTGAAAATTGTTGTATTG
>DXWV01000070.1:0-61269 GCA_019416685.1 Bacteroides sp. | reverse complement strand
AGCCGACGGAACTATTAACCGTGCGGCACTCCCTGCCATCTTCAACCCCGAAGATCTGAATGCTCTTGAGCAAGCTCTCCGATTGAAAGATGCCCATCCAGGCTCAACCGTTACCATTCTTACAATGGGACCGGGCCGTGCAGCCGATATTATTCGTGAAGGACTTTTCCGTGGTGCCGATAACGGTTATTTGTTAACTGACCGTGCTTTTGCCGGTGCCGATACATTGGCTACATCGTACGCTTTGGCTACAGCCATCAAGAAAATAGGTAAGTGTGACATCATCATCGGCGGTCGCCAGGCCATCGATGGAGATACTGCACAAGTAGGTCCGCAAGTAGCAGAGAAGTTAGGTCTGACTCAGATCACATATGCCGAAGAAATTTTGAAAGTAGCCGACGGACACATTACTGTGAAACGTCATATTGACGGAGGTATTGAAACCGTAGAAGGGCCATTGCCTATTGTGATCACTGTAAACGGCAGTGCAGCTCCCTGCCGCCCACGTAATGCGAAACTCGTACAGAAGTACAAACATGCCAAAACAGTCACTGAAAAACAACAAGGTAATCTGGACTATACTGACCTGTATGACAACCGTGACTACCTGAATCTGGCAGAATGGAGCGTGGCCGATGTGAACGGAGATCTTGCACAATGCGGCCTTAGCGGTTCACCTACAAAAGTGAAGTCCATCCAAAACATTGTATTCCAGGCAAAAGAGAGTAAAACCATCAGTGGCAGCGACCACGATGTAGAGAATCTGATTGTTGAACTGTTAGCTAACCATACCATTGGCTAAGGAGTATGAATACAGTAATAGCATTCCGATGTTTACTACTATATTCTAACTACTAACTACTTATAAAGATATGAATAACTTATTTGTATATTGCGAAATAGAAGAAGGTATCGTCGCAGACGTAAGCCTCGAACTTCTGACCAAAGGCCGCTCGTTAGCTAACGAATTGAATTGCGCACTCGAAGCTGTAGTTGCCGGAACCGGTCTCAAAGATATTGAAAAACAAATCCTGCCATACGGAGTAGATAAACTCCACATATTTGATGGTAAAGGACTTTATCCTTATACTTCCCTCCCACATACCTCTATCCTGGTAAATCTGTTTAAAGAAGAGCAGCCGCAAATCTGTCTGATGGGTGCTACCGTTATCGGTCGTGACCTCGGTCCCCGTGTATCTTCTGCACTGACCAGCGGACTTACTGCTGACTGTACTTCACTTGAAATCGGTGACCATGAGGATAAGAAAGAAGGAAAAATTTACAAAAACCTGTTGTATCAGATTCGTCCTGCTTTTGGTGGTAACATTGTAGCAACTATTGTGAATCCGGAACACCGTCCGCAAATGGCTACCGTTCGCGAGGGTGTTATGAAGAAAGCAATCCTGAGTGCTGACTATAAAGGTGAAGTAATCCGTCATGACGTAAAAAAATATGTTGCTGATACGGATTATGTAGTGAAAGTGATTGAACGCCATGTAGAAAAAGCTAAAAACAATCTGAAAGGTTCACCCATCATTATCGCCGGTGGTTATGGAGTAGGTTCTAAAGAGAACTTCAACTTGTTGTTCGACCTTGCAAAAGTATTGAATGCTGAGGTAGGTGCCAGCCGTGCTGCAGTAGACGCAGGTTTTATCGATCACGACCGTCAAATTGGTCAGACCGGTGTGACAGTCCGTCCGAAACTTTACATAGCTTGCGGTATCTCCGGACAAATCCAACACATTGCCGGTATGCAGGAAAGCGGTATTATTATCTCTATCAATAACGATCCGGAAGCTCCGATCAATACGATTGCCGATTATGTAATCAACGGTTCTATCGAAGAGGTTGTGCCGAAGATGATAAAGTATTATAAACAAAATTCCAAATAGCTAAAACAGGGGTAATATGAGAGGTGTATTTCTGACTATCATAGCAGTACTACTATTTACAGGTAGCAGTACGCTTTCGGCCCAAAAAACAGTTTATGTGGATAAATACTTCCAATGGACTACCGACAAGGAGAAAGCTGTAGAATATGCAGTGATCTCCAAAGCTAAAAAGAAGCAAACAAAAGTAGAATTCTACACACTTGATGGCAGGCTCAAAGGAATAGGTCACTATTCTGCTTACACAAAAGAGCTGAAAAACAGAGTGAGAAACGGAGTCTGCACTTTTTTGTATGCCAACGGTAAAGACAGTTTGGTAAGTATCTATAAAGAGAATCGTCTGGAAGGTCAAAGCATAGCTTATTATCCGGAAGGAAATACCAAACTGATTATTACTTACAAAGATGGAAAAATGGAAGGAAAATTGGTAGGATACTATCCGGATGGGAAGCTACGCAGAGAAGAATCATACCTGAACGGCCAATGTACAAATGGAAAACTTCTGGCTGCCGACGGCAGTGAATTACCATTTGAACCTTACTTTATGGCACCGGAATTTCCCGGAGGCATAGATGCATTAGCCAAACTGTTAAAGGACAACTTGGCATACCCGCTTGATGCTGTCAGAGCCAAAACAGAAGGAAGAGTTATTCTTCGGATTGTGATCGATGAAAAGGGGCATATGACGACTCCCCGATTAATTTCGGGTGTCGATCCTTTGCTTGACAAAGAAGCAATACGCATTGTCGAAGCTATCGGTCGTACTCATACATGGACTCCCGGTAAGATAGATGGAGAAGTAAAACGCATCAGCTATACATTACCAATTAATTTTCATTTACCCTCATAAATAAATTGGAATTTAGAATCTGGTAGTTAGTAGCCAGAATCCTTTTCGGCATAGCAATACTGGTAGCTGCATCGATTCAAACTACTAAATACTTACTACTAATTACTTATTATAAATTATTATTAAAATGGCCAATTTTTATTTAGATACTCCCGAATTAAAACATCATCTCAGCCATCCGCTGATGAAGAGAATTGTTGAGCTAAAAGAGCGTAATTACGCTGATAAAGATAACTTTGACTATGCTCCGATAGATTTTGAAGATGCAATGGACAGCTATGACAAAGTACTGGAAATTGTAGGTGAAATCTGCGGTGACATCATTGCTCCCAATGCCGAAAACGTTGATCACGAGGGTCCGGTATGTGCCAATAACCGTGTAACGTATGCCAGTGGTACAGCAGCTAACCTGGAAGCCTGCCGTAAAGCGGGATTGATGGGTATGGCTATGCCACGCCGTTTCGGTGGACTGAATTTCCCGATTACCCCGTACATCATGGCTGCCGATATCGTAAGTCGCAGTGATGCCGGTTTCGAGAACCTTTGGGGATTGCAGGATTGTGCTGAAACAATCTATGAATTTGCAAACGAAGATCAGAAGAAGCGTTATATCACCCGCGTTTGCGAAGGTGAAACCATGTCTATGGACCTGACCGAACCGGACGCCGGTTCCGACCTCCAGGCCGTAATGTTGAAAGCGACTTACAGTGAAAAAGATCAATGCTGGTATCTGAACGGTGTAAAACGTTTTATCACTAACGGTGATTCCGACATTCATCTCGTACTGGCCCGTTCGGAGGAAGGAACACATGATGGCCGTGGTTTATCCATGTTCATCTACGACAAACGTAATGGTGGAGTAAATGTGCGTCGTATTGAAAATAAAATGGGTATCAAAGGGTCTCCTACCTGCGAACTTGTATACAAAAATGCTAAGGCTGAACTTTGTGGTGACCGTAAACTGGGTCTTATCAAATACGTAATGGCACTGATGAACGGTGCCCGATTGGGTATCGCTGCCCAGTCTGTAGGAATCTCACAGGCTGCCTACAATGAAGCGCTGGCCTACGCACAGGATCGCAAACAATTCGGTAAAGCAATTATCGAATTCCCTGCTGTAGCCGAAATCCTTTCATTGATGAAAGCCAAACTGGATGCTTCACGTACACTATTATACGAGACTGCCCGCTTCGTTGACGTTTACAAAGCATTGGATGATATAGCCAAAGAACGTAAACTGACTCCGGAAGAACGTGCTGAACAAAAAACTTTTGCTAAACTGGCAGATGCCTTCACACCGTTGGGCAAAGGCATGGGTAGTGAATTCGCCAACCAGAATGCTTATGACTGTATCCAGATACATGGTGGTTCGGGCTTTATGAAAGACTATGCCTGCGAACGTATCTATCGCGATGCACGTATCACTTCTATCTATGAAGGAACCACTCAATTGCAGGTAGTAGCCGCTATCCGTTACGTGACCACCGGTGCCTACCTCAATCGTATCAAAGAGTACGAGAATATGCCGGTAGCTCCCGAAATGGAAGGTTTGCACAACCGCCTGAAAACAATGGCAAGCAAATATGCCGCTTGTGTTGCTCAGATTACAGAGGTTAAAGATCAGGAATTGCTCGACTTCTGCGCACGCCGTCTGGTAGAAATGGCTGCTCACATCATTATGGGCCACCTACTCGTACAGGATGCTTCAAAGAACGCTGAACTTTTCGGAACATCTGCACAAGTATATGTACGTTATGCTGAAAGTGAAGTAGAAAAGCATATTAACTTTATTCGTAAATTCGATAAAGACGACCTGGCTTACTACAGAAAATAAACAGCAATCAAATTAAGAATAAGGAAGGTGTGTCAAAAGTCTGAGAAAGCTATCAATATGTAGCTTTAGAAACGCAGATTAACACAAATGACCGCGGATTTAATTTAATCTTTGCGTAAATTAGCGTTAATCTGCGTTTTAATGATGGTTAATTTTACTTTATTGACACACCCTCCTTTTTATACCCAACCTATCCCGTCACAAAGTAATAAATATATCACTTTCATAATCTTTACTTTTCAGGTTTATTCCGTATTTTTGTGCAATAATAATTAACTCCATCACATGGCAATAAATTCTGACCAACAAGAAGAAATATTGATTCAATCCGACAACGTCAACGAAGAAAAGAAAGAAAGAAATTCGATGTTTCTCCCACACAAAGGTTTTATAGCTACTCCCATTCTACTGGGCATTAATGTGCTCATTTTTATTCTTATGACTCTCTCCGGTGTCAACCTGTTTGAACCTAAAACTCTCGAACTACTACAATGGGGAGCCGATTTCGGACCACTTACACTAACCGGCAGCTGGTGGCGTACACTCACATGCAATTTTGTACATATAGGTATCATTCATATTCTGATGAATATGTATGCGTTGGTTTACATCGGTGTGTTACTCGAACCAATGCTCGGGACGCGACGTATGTTTGCCGCTTACTTATTAACAGGACTTTGCTCCGCAGTGTCCAGCCTCTTCTGGCATGCCGAAACAATAAGCGCCGGAGCCTCCGGAGCGATCTTTGGTTTATATGGAATATTTCTGGCATTTCTTTGTTTTCATCATATAGAGAAAGCACAACGTAATGCATTACTTTCAAGCATATTGATTTTCGTTGGTTACAATCTGGTATACGGATTAAAAGAGGGTATAGATAATGCCGCTCATATAGGAGGATTAATCAGTGGATTCATTTTAGGTTTCGTCTATGTAATGGCACTCAATGAAAAGAGACCAGAGTTACAAAAAGGCTATACGGTAGGAGGAGAAGCCGGAATCTTATTGATATATCTTATAGGACTTTTGTCCCTCAGCAAGAATGTTCCCTCCGACTATCAGGACATACGCCACGAATGGGATAGCGGACTCGTACAAGCTTATCTTACCGACGAACCAAATGAATCGGAAGTGTATGAAAATCCCAAAGAACACCCCATAGGCAAACGTATCACCACCAAAGATCAACTACCACCTTACACTCCTTTTACCGCTTCAGATACGTGGTTAAACTTCAGTAGCGAAAAGGCAGGCATACAG
Source organism: Bacteroides sp. (assembly GCA_019416685.1). Classification (GTDB taxonomy): domain Bacteria; phylum Bacteroidota; class Bacteroidia; order Bacteroidales; family Bacteroidaceae; genus Bacteroides. The sequence goes on along the minus strand of DXWV01000070.1, from coordinate 55,436 downwards.
CTCCGTTATCCTTCCAACTGGCAGACAACAGAAACTACCCGTCGGGACGATAAAACAATATTACTTCAACAACGTTGGACGAATGCTGCCAATCACCTTATAATCACTGTTTCACAATATGATACAGACGAAATATACGAATACAATAAAAAATTATCTCTCAGTATTCCACGAAATATCAAAGGTGAGCCATCAGAAGATTATAAGCGCAGTACACTTACAATCAATGGTTTGAATTTTATAAAAACTGACAATATGCAGCATTTCGGTGCACCTGATGAAGAGGGGTATGAAATATTACAAACCGTTCTTTATTATTTCTCTCCTGAAAAGAAAGCAATATATGCGTTTGTTATGATGATTAATGATGAAGCTGCTCAACAGGATTTAGACAATATGCTTGAAAACGTTCAATTCACACACTCATAAATTATGAGTTCCAGCTTATAAAACAAAAGCTCCGTCTTATTTGAACGGAGCTTTTGTTTTATATACCAAGCAGAAATTTGGTTCATATAGAACTAATCTCCATCTTTCATTACCATTCTATTTCCTCCAAGCCCTGTCTTCTGTATACTAAAAGCTGGCTTTGAAGCGAATTGATTTCTTTACGCATCTTCTCCATCCTTTCCAAAAGATGGTGAATGGCATCAATACCTTCCATATTGATAGACAAGTCATAATACATACGACTATAACGTTCCACCTCCGGAAGCTGTGATGCAAGCAAATAGTGTTCGCCACCTTCGATATGTACTTCAATCAATCCTCCCTCCTGTAATAACTCTATAAAGGAGGGCTCAATATGGCATTTGTGACAGTATTCACTGACTATAATTAATTCGGTCTGCATAGTGCTGATTTTTTTAGTTCATACTCTGTAATTCCCGGAACAACTCTTTCTGCCTATCTGTCAGATTGGTAGGCACTTTGACATTATAGGTCACTATCAAATCGCCAAATTGTCCTTCTTTTTTATAAACAGGGAAACCTTTCCCCTTCAACCGTACCTTCGTACCATTCTGTGTTTCAGGTTTCACCTTCAGTTTCACTTTACTATTCAGTGTATCAACTTCCTGTTCACCTCCCAATACAGCTGTATAAAGGTTCAACGGAACATCAATATAAAGATCATCGCCCAAGCGTTTGAACACAGAATCTTCAGGAATCACAAACGTGATATACAAATCTCCGGCAGGCCCACCATTAACGCCTTCACCACCATACCCTTTCAGTTTGATAACCTGTCCATTGGCTACGCCAGCAGGAATAGTGATACGTACATTCTTACCATTCACCGTCAATACCTGCTTATGAGTCTCTGCAGCGTCACGAAGAGAGAGATGAAGTTCTGCATTAAAATCTTGCCCACGGAATCCCGCACTACTACGGCCTCCTCTACCACGACCTCCAAACATGGATTCAAAGAAATCAGAGAACCCTTCGCCTCCGGTTCCCGAAAATCCCTGACCATCAGAAGAATACCAATACGCATTATCATCACCTCCTCCAAAGCCAGAGAATCCAGCACTGCCACCAGCCTGTTGCCGAGCACGTTTCTGAGCTTCAAATTCATCAGCATGCTTCCAGTGTTCACCGTATTCATCGTACTTCTTACGCTTCTCCGGGTCACTCAACACCTCATTTGCCTCATTGATCTCCTGAAACTTATCCTTCGCACCTGGATTGTTTGGATTCAAATCCGGATGATACTGGCGGGCTAACTTACGAAAAGCCTTCTTAATATCACTTTGAGAAGCACTTTTGTCTACTCCAAGAATTTTATAATAATCTATATAAGCCATGCTTTTATATATTTAAACGTTCTACTACTTTAAACGTCTACAAATAACACACCAACACAGCATTTGGGTTCATTTTTTAATAAATCTTCAGACTCGATTCTTTATGAAACAAAAATAACCGGAATACGAAACCAAAAACACGCTCCTTCTCCTTCTTTAGAATCAACGCCAATAGTTCCTCCCAACCGTTCTACAATCACCCGGCAAATTGCCAGCCCCAATCCGGTTCCTTTCACAAAAGCATTTAGTTTCACAAAACGTTCAAAGACCATATCCAGTTTATCTGCAGCAATACCCATACCGGTATCTTTACAAAAGAAATATATTTCATCCTGTGCCTCACTTATACGGTATCCGATAGAGATACTACCCCGTTCAGTAAACTTCATAGCATTACTCATTAAATTAATCATCACCTGAGTCAAACGCACCCTGTCTGTATTAATCACACAAGCAGGTGCTTTCTCTGTAAAAGAGATCTGTACTTCCGGAGAATGATTCTTCTGATCCATCTGCTGACATATATTACTCATCAGTTCATTCACATCAGTAACGGAATAAGAGAAATCCATTGTCCCGGCTTCAATCTTCGATAGATCCAGAATATCATCAATGAGTTGCAGTAAAAGTTCGTTGTTTGCAATAATGATCTTCATATACTCCTGTTTCTCTACCGAATCATCTATCTGACAAATCATGTCAGAGAACCCTACAATCGCATTAAGAGGAGTACGTATTTCATGACTCATATTAGCCAGAAAAGCAGATTTTAATCTATTAGATTCTTCTGCTTTATTTTTCGCCTCCCGTAAATCTTGTTCTATCTTTAACTTTTCTGTAATATCTTCAAAACGCAATAGTCCGCCTATCACCTCTTTTCCTCCAGTAGCATATACCGGAGTAGCTGTCACTTCAAAATCAACCTTATCTATGTGAATGGTATGGCGAACAATTACCCCCTGTTCTATAGCCTCCTTAAATGCACAATGTTCACAAGGTTTATCTCTCAGGGCACTGGTTTGATAACAAATTAATCCCGGAGTATAGTGCCGACCAGATACCAAACTCTTGATATGAGTTGTCTCCTCCCACTGCACTCTATAAGTTTTATCAATATAGATCAGTCCAAAATCAATACTCTTTAATGCAAGACTCTGCTTTTTAATCGCTTCTTCTAACTCTTCCTTACCTGCCATAACCTCCCTTTCATATTTCTTCAACTGGCTGATGTCCCAACGAGTTACTAACAGCCATTTGCCTAATGTTTCCCAGGAGATAATAGATTTCATTACAATTGTATCATGCACCACTCCGTCCATAGTTGAATATTGTTCTTCAGACCGATAAGGTTTTCCTATTCTGACTAACTCTTCATCAATACTCCGATAATGTCGTCCTCTCTCTTCTCCATAAATATCATAGTCATTATACCCTATCGCTTTCTCACGATTTATACCCGACTGCACTTCCGATTCTTTATTCCAATAAGCATAACGAAATTCATTCCGGATATCTTTTACCATGATAGGAAAAGGAAGATTATCTAATATATCAGATAAAAAATGACGATAATCACTGTTTCTTGCAGCAATTTTCCTTAAATGACGAAGTTGATATAATAAACAAAATATGATTACAAATAATATAATCAATAAAATGAAAAGCCATAAATAACTGTTCATAAGCCCATTGCCAGGAACTAATAATAGATTGTTTGCCATAGTTTGTACCTTGATATTTAAAGGGGTAAATATATAAATAAGTTTAGAGAACCACTAATATTTAATCTCTTCTTTTACAGACATCTTAAAATCCACATTCTTTAAACCAACAATAAACTAAGTACCAATCTCCTTATTACTAAAAAGACAATAGTTTTTTTTAGTATGTCTCATTTATACTCTTATCATGTTTCTGTTCATAAATTACCTCAAGACCCGACGCTCATTAATATTAAAAATAGATCAATAACACTAAATAGTTATTAATAAATCAAAGAATCTGTCTCTAAAATTAAATTAATCCACTTTATTTGCATCATATCAACTTAACGCATCTTTAACCTTAAGCAAATATTCCCCCAATATGCAGCGAAAACATTGGATATCTATTGTTGTATTCACACTCTGCACCATTACTGCACGGGCAGACGAATGGATTCGGATCAATCAACTTGGCTATTTGCCCGAATCAAAAAAAGTAGCAGTACTTATAAGTGAAGAATATATAAATGTAAAAGAGTGCTCACTTATCGACCTCTTCACTGAAAAAGCCGTATATACATTTACTTCCATCAAGCCAACAGGTACACTTGGGACTATGAAGAGTACATTCCGATTAGATTTTAGTGATTTTAATCACCCCGGTACCTATTATTTAAAAGCCGGCAATACCCGGTCTCCTTATTTCCCGATAAATAATCAGGTATACAATGGGACTGCTGATTTTTTGCTTAACTATATGCGCCAGCAACGTTGTGGTTATAATCCATACCTAAAAGATAGTTGCCACATAAATGACGGATATATCATCTGCCATCCAACCAAAGACGGAACAAAAATTGATGTACGCGGAGGTTGGCATGATGCAGCTGATTATCTTCAATATACCACCACTTCAGCTAATGCTATTTATCAAATGATGTTTGCTTATCAACAAAATCCAGAAGCATTTAGTGATTATTACGATGCTAACGGACACCGAAAAGCTAATGGAATTCCTGATATTGTAGATGAAATAAAATGGGGACTCGACTGGCTGAACAGAATGAATCCGACTGCCGGGGAAATGTACAACCAAATTGCCGATGATCGCGACCATGCCAGCATGCGATTGCCCAATCATGACAAGGTAGACTATGGATATGGTCCCGGAAAAGGAAGACCGGTTTATTTCTGTAGTGGTGAAAAACAGGTGCGCGGTGAATTTATGAATGCAACAACAGGCATAGCCAGCACTGCCGGAAAATTTGCTTCTTGCTTTGCACTGGGTGCCCGTATTTTAAAAGAATTTTATCCGGAATTCTCTCAGGAAATTGAAAAGAAAGCCTATGCCGCCTATGAAGAAGGCATAAAAAAGCCAGGAGTTTGTCAGACTGTATCTGTCCGCTCGCCCTATATCTACGAAGAAGATAACTGGACAGACGACATGGAGTTGGCAGCTATTGAATTATATAAATCAACCCAAAACAATAGATACCTGCAACAAGCTATAGAATATGGACGACGTGAACCGGTGACTCCTTGGATGGGAGCAGACAGCGCCAGACATTATCAATGGTATCCATTTATGAACATGGGGCATTATTGGTTGGTAAAAACAGAAAACAATACACAATTGAATGAAGAATTCATCCGCAATATACGTACCGGACTTCAACGTACCTATGAAAAAGCCCGGCAAAATCCATTCCTATACGGCATCCCTGCTATCTGGTGTTCCAATAATCTTACTACAGCCATGTTGACTCAATGCAGATTGTATAGAGAAGTTACCGGAGATTCTGCATACGAGGAGATGGAAGCCTCCTTGCGTGACTGGCTATTTGGTTGTAATCCTTGGGGAAGCAGCATGATTGTAGAACTCCCTTTATATGGAGATTATCCTTCAGAGCCTCACTCTTCTTACTTTACTAACAACACAGGAAACGCTACTGGCGGACTTGTTGACGGTCCTGTTTATACCAACATATTCAACAGTTTGAGAGGAGTCAATATTTCTACCGGAGAAGCTTATCAACGCTTTCAACCTGGCACAATGGTATATCATGACAGCACACACGACTATTCTACCAACGAACCGACAATGGATGGAACTGCCAGCCTGACCTATTATCTGTCTGCCCTGCAAAAAGAAGGTATGAAACAAACCAAGTCCAACAGTTATAAAAATATTTATAAAGAAGGAGGGATTATACGTACTGATCCCTCTCAAAAACAACTCACACTTATTTTTACAGCAGCTAACAAGGCTGACGGAGCTGATGCTATCATTCGTATATTGAATAAACAGAAGATACAAGGAGCTTTCTTTTTCACCGGTGAGTTTTTCGAACTTTACCCGCAAGTAGTACAAAAACTAAAAGCAGAAGGACATTACATCGGCAGTCATAGTTATGGACATTTACTATATAGTCCCTGGGAGAATCGGGATTCACTCCTCGTCACACGTGAGGAGTTTGAAAAAGACATGCTAAAAAGTTACGAAACACTCAGTAAAGCAGGAATTAAGTACAAAGATGCCCCACTCTACATCCCGCCCTATGAATACTATAATAAAAAGATAGCAGCATGGGCAAAAGCCATGGGAATACAACTTATCAATTTTACTCCGGGAAGTGGCAGCAATGCAGACTATACTACCCCGGATATGAAAAATTACAAAAGCAGCAAAACGATTTATGAAAAAATCATGCAATTAGAAAAAGAAGAAGGTCTAAATGGACATTTGCTGCTAATACATTTTGGAACCTCCGATTTGCGGACGGACAAATTCTACAATAATTATTTAGAAACGATGATAAAAGCTCTTAAGAAAAAAGGCTATAGGTTTGTTCCCTTGCGTGCAGCAACAGGAATATAAACAAAGGTACAAAAGGTTAGTTTATTAGGTTATCATGAAAAAGGTTCGCACCTGTGAAGGCCCGAACCTTTATTTTATAGTTCATCCGACAAATATGTAGTTATCAAAAAAGTAATTACCGGATTTTTTCAAGAAGAAATGTGAGAGAGAATATAAACGTTTATTCTGATGTAATCTATTGATTTTTAACGAATATAAACCTCCTGTTTAAAGACAGGCAAGAGTGTACACTTATCCGAGTGTTAATTGTACACTTTTGTCATACTATATTGTACATTCTTACTATGCTAAAGTGTACACTTATGCGAAGCAAGCCCAAAGGGTTAAAAAACACATTAACAATATTAACAAACCGGTTATTTGTCAGACGAACCTGTTTTATTCTCTCCCCGCTCAAAAATAAGTTATTATCAGATATTTAGCAGATGAATAAATTGGTCAATATCCTCTTCTGTTGTATCAAATGAGGTGACAAGGCGAATTTCATTATTCCCTTCATTCCAGAAATAGAAGAAATAGGATTGAAGCATTCTGTCTATTACCGAACGAGGCATCGTCAAAAACAATTGATTACTCTGCATCTTTTGAGTAAAACAAACACCCGGAAAATCTTTCAAAGCTTCATAAAGTTTACGAGCCATGGCATTGGCATGAGAAGCGTTCTTCAGCCAAAGTTCATTCGTCAGATAAGCGGTAAACTGGCAAGAGAGATAACGCATTTTTGAAGCTAATTGTGCCGACTGTTTCCGTACAAATCTTGCTTCCGCTTTTAATGTATCATCAAAGATAACGACACACTCTCCCATCATCAAACCGTTTTTGGTTCCACCGAAACTAAGAACATCAATGCCACAATCTACCGTCAATGCTTTCAGAGAGAGATTGAGGGCAGCACAAGCATTTGCAATACGTGCACCATCCATATGAACGCGCATTCCATACTGATGTGCCAGTGAGGTAATAGCTTTTAATTCTTCAGGTGTGTAAACAGTACCCAGTTCGGTACACTGAGAGAGATAAACGGCACCTGGCTGTGAGTGGTGCTGATCGCCAAAACCGTGAAGATAAGGAAGAATAAGTTCAGGGCTAAGTTTGCCATCCGGTGTAGCTACCGGGCGAATCTGACAACCGGTCATCTTTACCGGAGCACCACATTCATCTACATATATATGGGCTGTTTCAGCACAAAGAATCGAATGGTAAGTCTTTGTCATTAGTTGCAAAGCAACCACATTACTTCCCGTACCATTGAATACAAACAGAGGTTCACAATCGGCAGTAAAGGTTTCTTTTATTTTCCGGACCGCTTCTTCCGTCCATGGATCATCACCATAACCCAGTGCATGATTCCGGTTAGCCTGCATCAGTGCTTCCATCACAGCAGGATGCACACCGGAATTATTATCAGAGGCAAAACTTCTCATAGTCTTTTTGAATAAAATTTTCTGCAAAGGAATAAAATTATTCTCAGAAAAAGGATGCCTCTAAATAAAGATTTATAAAAGAAAGAGCTACTTTTATCCCAATTGAAAAAAGTAGCTCTCCTTTATTATCCTAAAAACAACTCACACTCAATGTGTAAATGAAACCGGTAATTTCAACTCTTCACCTTTTTGTCCTATAATAAAACCTTTATTGTTCCACACACGGGGATACCCTCCGATATTATTATTAATAAACAACAGACGGAATGCATGTTTTCCTTGCTGCAAAGCAAGGGAAGTCCGGCTATGAGAATGACGTATCAGCTTACCATCATTGCTCAATACAACTTTCCCGTCTACCTGAAGTTCATCCATTTCGGTTGACAGATAATAGACTCCATCACAGGGAACCTCAAAATATCCTGAATAACAAAACGCCCCTTTATCTTCTAAAACCGGTTTTAATTCGAAATCCGTTACTGCCTTAGACTCTTTCCATACAGCATTTTCTGTATCCTTTACATAATAAAAATCTCCATCGGCATGTGTCAACTGTATGCCGGGTTTCGTATCATCTTTGTATGCCGGAAGTAAATCTTCTTTCACTACTTCAATCACCCGGGTTCTGCTCATCTTGCCCGAAGGCAAAAAAGTAGCAATACGTATCACTTGATTATCACTGACAATAATAGGGTCATTGTAAACTGTCGAGTGTATCGTTGGTTCACTTCCATCCAGCGTATAGACCATTGGCAGATTACGACTGTTCGAAAAGCTCAGTGTATCTGTTCCGACAATAGCAACACGATCTGCCATCGGACCTTCCGGCAGTGGAATATGATAATTGATGTGATGTTCATCCAGACGTACCAACTGGTTATTTAACCTGCGTTCAAAGGAGGCATAATCCTTCTTCTCCAAAGGAGTCCAGGTCAGTTCGGCTACTGCCAGTATTCTGGGATAAAGCAGGTATTCGGTATAATCCGGAGTAGTGGCATATTCCGTCCACATATTACCCTGGGCACCCAGAACATGGGAACGTAAATCTGTCGGTATTTTCTCCGAAGCAGGATTATAGTTATATGTTTTGCTCAGTAGTGTTGTAAAATTAATCGCAATAGGTTCTACCTCAATATTACCCTGCCCAAAATCAAGATACAACCATTTGGCAGGAGTCATGATGACATCATGTCCCATAGAGGCGGCTTCTATTCCCCCCTCTTCTCCACGCCATGACATCACTGTAGCCGTAGGAGCCAAACCTCCTTCAAGTATCTCGTCCCAGCCTATCATACTCTTTCCGTGTTCAAGAAGTACTTTCTCAATACGATGTACAAAATAACTTTGCAGTCCATGTGCATCTTTCAACTTCTCATCCCGTATGCGTTTCTGACATTTCGGACAAGCATTCCATTTCTTTTTCGGACATTCATCTCCTCCGATATGGAAGTATTTTCCCGGAAACAATGGGATCACCTCTTCCAATACATCTTCAAGAAACTTAAAAGTCTGCTCATTGCCCGCACAATACACATTTTCCTCTACTCCCCATTTGTTTCTAAGCTGAAAAGGACCTCCGGTACAAGACAACTCCGGATAAGCAGTCAAAGCAGCCAAGGCATGCCCCGGTAACTCTACTTCCGGGATAACAGTAATAAACCGTTCGGCAGCATAAGCCACTACCTCTCTTATTTGTTCCTGTGTATAGTAACCTTGATGAATGGTACCATCGGCATTGTGACGGATAGAACCTATTTCAGTCAGTTTCGGATATTTCTTTATTTCAATCGTCCACAAATGATCATTCGTAAGGTGCCAATGGAAACGATTTATCTTAAACATTGCCATCACGTCCAATTGTTTTTTCACAAAATCCACATCATGAAAGTGCCGGCTAACATCAAGCATCATTCCCCGATAGGGATAAGCCGGTTCATCTTCTATTACAACACAAGGAAGTGTCCACGCAACATCTTTCACAGGTTCTTCACTTTCAATCTCTGCAGGCAGAAGTTGCATCACAGTCTGCATAGCATTGAAGATACCGTGCGCAGACTTTGCCTGAACAGAGATTTCACAGGGAGTAACAATAAGCTTATATCCCTCGTCCTTCATACTTAAAGCAGGATTCAGAGTCAATCGGATACAGTTATCTTTTGCTTCTTTCACAATATCAGGACGATGTCCGGTAGAGTGTTGTATCTTTTCCGCAAAATAGCCGGCAACCGTTTTTAGACTATCATTATCAGTAACAAAAGCAGTTTGAGATGTTAATGTAAATTCACCGGTTTGTTGCTCTATCATTTTAGGCTCGGGTACAATATGAAGCCCCTCATTGTAAGATTTCACTTCACTTTTGTTCTCACAGGAGAATAATGTCACCAAAACAAAGAGTATCAGATAAAAAGATTTAATTCGCATATATTCCAAGTTTTATTAATAATAACAATTCATTTAATTTTCTCCATAATTGATACGGACATTGATAATTCCTAAATTGTCTACAGGAACTTCCAAAGATTGATATCCTTTTTTCCTAAAAACCAAAACTTCATGGTTTCCCGCATCAATCCGATACTGTCCTTTATCATCACTCTGCCCCAATAGTCTTCCTGAACTCCCGGCATAGATGTTCACACCACCAATCAGAGTAGCCTGTACATCACGCACTTCACCATGAATAGAAATATTCTTGCTACTTTTAGCTGTTTTCATACCTTCAGCAGAAGCCGAACGTTCAAAATCACCTACTATCACCGTCTTGCTTTGAAGAATGTTATCAGAAGCAGTTCCTACCTGCAGTTCGAATTCGCCGGGTTCAACTATCCTCCTGTTTCCGGCATCAACAATATACAAATCTTTCACGGCAACTTTCAACCGGACAGTCCGGGTACTTCCAGCCTCAACCAATACCTTTTCAAAATCATGAAGCTGCTTAACAGGAGTGACCACCGTACTCACTTTGTCACGTACATACAATTGAACCACTTCCTTTCCATCTCTCTTCCCTGTATTTTTTATATCTACTTTCACATATATCGTGTCAGTAGGATCATAGTGTTCCTTATCCGTTTCCATAGACTTGTATACAAAGGATGTATAAGTAAGCCCATGCCCAAACGCCCACAAAGGATCGGGACTGGAGAAAACATAATCTCTCCCCGGAGTTTCATAACTTCCGGGATTTTTATAAAAACCTTTGTCAGAAGGAAGATAGTCATAATAAACAGGCAAATGTCCCGTACTCTGGGGGAAAGAAAAAGTAAGCCTGCCCGAAGGAGAAATTTTGCCAAAAAGGATATCAGCAATCGAATTCCCGGCTTGTTCTCCTGCATACCATTGAGTCAGTATGGCCGGTATATGTTTCTTTTCCCAGGAAATAGTAAAAGGTTTACCGGTTACTAAGACCAGTACTACAGGGATTCCGGTTTCATAAACCTCTTTTATCAACTGACTCTGTGCTCCGGTTAGGTTCAAGTCATTTAAGTCAAATCCCTCTCCACAAGTGGAGCTTTTATAGTCACGAGCCAAAGCGGCACTGGCACTACCACAAAAAACAATGGCTACCTCACTTTGCCGGGCTACCTCAACCGCCTTCTTTATCCCACTGGTGTCCAGAGAGACCAGACTACACCCTTTTTCATAACGCACCGTTACTTTGTCCCCCAACAGCTGTCTGATTCCAGCCAATGGAGTCACTCCGTCTTTATTATTACGGCTCCATGTATAATCACCAAATTGCACCTGGTCGGCATTAGGTCCGATTACTGCTACCGATTTCAACTTTTCGGCATTTAGTGGCAAAAGTCCGTTTTCATTTTTCAGTAATACTACAGATTCGTCTGATATCTCTTTTGAAAGCTGCACTCCTTCCTGCGGATGCATTTTGCAATGAGCGTATCGTTCACCATAAGGATCTTCAAAAAGCCCCATTTTAAACTTCACATACAATACCCGGCGGACAGATTCATTCAGAATCTCTTCATCCAGTTTACCTTCTTTAATAAGATCAGCCAATAGCGGATAGCAGTTACTGGAAGCTTCTACGTCAAGTCCGGCAGTAAAGGCCTGCATGGCTGCTTCTTCCGAATTATGAGCCGTATAATGCAATGTTTTCAACATTTCAATCGCTCCCCAATCAGAATATACATATCCCTTAAATCCAAACTGATTACGAAGTACCTCAGTTAATAAATAATGAGAAGCAGAATTAGGAATACGGTTCCATGAATTATAGGTAGACATTACCGCCAGGACAGATGTATTCCGAATCACCATTTCAAAAGGTTTAAGATATACCTCGTGTAAATCACGGAGCCCGCATTCTACAGAAGCCAGATTCAAACCACTAAGAGGGTTGCCGTGTGGTCCGTAATGTTTCAGCATTGGCGAAATGCCATTATCCATATATCCCTTTACTTCTGCAATTCCAAACAGACCACAAAGAATCGGGTCCTCTCCAAAAGATTCCTCCACACGCCCCCAGCGTAAATCGCGTACTACGTCAATACAAGGAGCCAGTACCTGATGCATCCCCTGGGCATGCAGATCTTTCGTTATTATTGCAGCTTTACGATAGGCCAGTTCCGGAGAGAACGTACTACCAAGGGCCACATTCTGAGGATAGATAACAGAGCCTTCATGTACAGAACCATGTAATGACTCCGCTACCGTAAATACAGGTATACCAAGCCGGGTATTCTCTACCATAAACTTCTGTATTAATTGCATATTTTTCCGGCAATTTGCACCTGTAAGCGGAAAACCCTCTACAAATCCCCAACTCATTCCTTTAGAAAAGGCTTTCAGTTTCTCTGTATCCAATGTTTGTCCATTGAATATATTCCAGGAATGGATATGTCTGATCTGTGCAACCTTCTCTTCCAGAGTCATACGACTTAAAAGATCATTCACTCTCTCCTCTATGGGCAGGTTGGGTTGCTTATAAGGAAGTTCCTGAGCAAACACAGATATTCCCGACAGGAATAAACTACTGCAAAATAACAACCGGGATATACTCATTTTTATCATCATATACTTGTTTTTCAATTTTTCTGATAATTTTGTTCCATTTCGGTATGGTAACGTTTATATAGATCTTCAACAACGGCTATGGTTCCTTCAGGATTCACCCGCGAAAGATAAGTTGAATTAGTAAGTACCCATTCCTGTTCCATTTTGGAATAATCCGGATACGGCAGTTTCTTTCCATATAGCAAACTGGTTTTGTATGTCACATAAGCCTCCCAGCGAGGAAGGTAAAAATCGATCAATAAACCACTCCATTCTTTGTTAGCATAGTCGTGCAAGTCTGAATCAGTATCCGTCCAGGTCGTAATCAGCCTCTTGGCATTGGTAACAAAGCGTCTCTTTTCTTCCGGTGTCCCCCCTGCCTTTTCTGCTTCTGCCAGCCACGTACCCAACATAAACTCCTTACGCGTAGATAGCAACCGGTCTTCATCCTTTATAATATTCAGGAACTTGCCACTATATTCCATAAAACGTTCTTTGTCTTTTTTCTGAAATGCCAGCACCATTCTTTCATGCAGATATTTGGCATAATCGGACAAAACCTGACGAGTGACATCCGTTAAATCGTATTCATACGTATCCGAATGATTAAATCTCTTACGCGATTGATAAAGAAGATCCCACGCTTTTACCACCTTCATCGGATCATAAAACATCACGGCATTTCCCCAGGTAGATACATGCTGAATGGTATCAGAAGGACGGGCACAGATATAAGACTCTACAGGACCTCCCAACTCATTATGACATTCGTAGATTGTTTCGGATAATAATTTCCAGGCCTTGTTACAATTGTTATCCTCTGTCCCATACCGATAATAGGTGTAATTGTCAAGCCATTGAGGAATATGAATGCTGTCCGTTCGCCAGGCCATATCATACACCATATCATAGACAACCGGGATGGTCCCTATTCCTTCGGGAGCCGTGCCAATACCACTTATGTTTTTCCCCATCGGATGGTGTTTGGCAAAGACTGGTCTTGACGCATAACTACTCATCTTACCATGCAATCCTGTTTTTCCTCCGAAATTGGGCAGAGCGCACCATATCCATTGATGATTCCAATGTCCTTCCGGCTTGTGGAACATGGAAGTTTTAACTCCCCCCCATTGCGGGCGTTCGCAAGCCATCAAATCCAGAATAATGGTTTCACCGGGCTTCACCCCCTCCATTAACTCTTTTACCGGATTGTGTTGCCATCCCTGTAATACCCACACAGCCTGCGGATTTACTTTTCGCATAGCCTGTAATATCTTTTGCGCAGCAAGTTTCACATTAATTCCCTCAGAGGTTCCTCCCTCATGAAAAGGGTCTCCACCAAAAAACTGTGCTTCACCGAATAGATTCTTTTGCTCTTCATAATAGATAGCAGCAAGTTTATCAAAAAGCGGATCGGTAGGATCCAGAAATGCAGGCCGTTGGTAAGTACCCCATATCCCCTGATCTTTAATGCGGGCATCAGGAAATTTTTCTTTCAATGTATTCGGAACCATACCATAGAATCCCTGAAACACGGGCTTCATTCCCAACTCCCTCATTCGCTTCAACATCTTCTGCTGCAAATCGGTCTGCCGTGCTATAAATTCCGGAGTTACCGGACCACCAAAACCTTCAAGATTTCCCATTAACCACCAGGCTTCATAACCTGCTCCCGGCAAAAACTTGCGTATGTCATCTTCACTGAAGTTTAATCTCCGCAACGTATTCTGCCATACCGCATACTGACTATACACAGCCATCAGCGGCATATTGATACCTTGAAGTGCCATTCTGTCTATCTCTTTCTCCCATTGTTCCCAATCCCAAAAAGCCATGGAATAACTGTATGTACAGTAATTCAGATAATAACGATAGGGAAAAGAAGCCGTAACTCTCACTTTTTCTCTAACCGGTGGCAAGGGTACGGGTAACTCTGATAAGTTATTGCCACACCACGAAACCGATTTGTGGCAATAATTCCTCAAATAATGATTCAATCCCCGCGCTATAGATACACCATTATTCCCCCTGATGATAATTCTATCATCTGCAGCCTGCTCCAGTTCAAAGAAGTCGGAATCCGAAGAAAGCTTCTCGAAGACGAAGGAAGAAGAATTATTGTCCGGCAATAACCGTTCTGCTAATTCACTAACAGGTTGATCAGATTCAGTAGACATTGAACATCCATACATTACCATGGATGTAAAAAAGAGTAAGAGGATTCTTCGCATCAGCATATATTTTAATTAATTAAGATCATGCAAGTGTCTCTACGAGATATTTTTACTCGTAAGGGGGAGAGACCTGCTATCGGACAACTATTATTTTTAGAACTTCACATCTACAAAAACGGGATAATGATCGGACACAGTAGCTGTATCCACACTCTTACCATCCACCGAAACAGTACGTAAAATGTGTGTCCGGAGAACTTTTATTTTTGAAGCTTTTCTGTTTTTCAGCAACAGGACATAATCAATTAGAGCTCCGGAGTCTGTTCGTCCCGGGATAGAATTTCCTGTAGTATCACTAATAATATCAAAGTACTTTATCCACACCGGGAATGCAACACCACCATTGGGCCAGCGATGAGAATCATTCAAGTCACCGGCAAGAAATACCGGTTTACTTTTTTTCCCGATCCAATCGCAAACTATTTGAGCTCCTTCCCTACGCTTTTCGTCATTCAGGTCTGAGTGTGTACCTATAAATATAAAATTTTTCAATTCCACTGCTACCGCTGCCCGGGTTTCATCACCAGGTAAATGAATGACCTGTATCCCCTTAACGGGCAGTGTATTCTTTATCAATACTCCACAGCCTATACTACCTCCGTCAAACGGAGCCGCACTGCCATAATAAGGTACATATCCGCTACCAGCTGCATCAGCAATTTCTTTCAACAGATAACGCGCCCCTCTGCCTATAGCAGCACTGTCTAACTCTTGCAAAGCAACCACATCCGCATCCAAAGCCTTTATCACTTTACCAAGCTTCTCAATATTATCCTTGGTCAACTCACCCGGATCTGTAGCTCCTTTACAATAATGAGTATTGTAAGTTAATATCCTTATTGCCTTCTTTTCCTTTGGAAATGTTTGTGCAGATAAAGTCACCATAAAAAGGACCGACATAAAAAATGAAACAACTATCTTTAGCATAATATTAAATATTTAAGTCACAATAAATCAAACGGACTGAAGCATTCGTGTTACTACTTTATAAACTTTTGATTATAAACCATGTGTCCACCTGTTGCATGTAAAGTCAAAAAGTAAGTTCCCTTTTGTAACTGCCCAATAGGTATAAGTTGACGATTCTCATTCACGCTTCCAATATTGATACAGCCACCTGAAATAGAATATATTTTATAAGAGAAATCGCCTTCCATACACTTGTCAACATACAAACTATTTTCTTTTTGGATAATAAAAAATGAATCTTCTTCCAAGTCACTTATTCCTACTGATTTATTGTCTCTGATATCAAGAATAACAGGTACATGGTCCGATGCATACTCTACCAGTATCTGAGTTGGTTCATTGGGGATTTGCAGCATACCTCTCACCGCATGGGTTGATACGACCGAATACTGACTTTCTCCGTTGTAAGCATGATACAAAATATAATCTATAGTATTTTTATTATTCGGATTGCTGATTGTATATTCTGTTGTACTAAATAAATCCCATGTATCATTAAAGCAATTTGTAAAAGCTCCCCCATTCCATCGATGAGAATCATTCAAGTCTCCAGCTAAAAAAGAAGGTTTACGCATATATTCCAATTCATTATTGATAATACCGGCACTAATGATTCTCTGCTCATCATTCAAATCCAAATGTGTACACATGAAATAAAAACGGTCGGTCATAATGCGAAGCATTAAACGATCCTTATTCTTAATCGGAGGATTGGAACCGTACACTGTTCCCGGCAACTTATATTTACGGACCTGCAACACTGGATATTTCTTTTTTATTAAAATACCCAATCCATAATTTCCCACGTCAGCCAAATCACTCATTCCATAAATAACCTCGTAGTCTATGCCAGAAGCCTTTTGAATCTCTTCCAGTAAGAAACGTCTATTTATATTGCCACTATCCAATTCCTGTAAAGCAACAACATCCGGATCAAGTGCCTTGATTATCTTCCCAATCCGTTCCGTATTCTGCTTATCGGTTTTACTTCCATCCTGATATCCGTCAAACCCTCTACAATAAGCTACATTATAAGTCATCATACGTATGACTCCCGGCTCTTTGGAATATGTCTGAGCAGACAACGTAATAACAGACAGAACGAATACTAATGTTGATATCACTTTTTTAACCATCACATCCAGAGTTATCATATTTCTATAAATTATTTACCAAACTTATACATCACTAAGTGATTGCTACAAGCAGAGTTACAGTATCCATCGAAGTCATATCATTAAAATACAACTCCAAAGTAGTTTTATTCCTAATATAAGCTCCGCTCTACCGTTAATTCTTCATTATTTTTTCTACAATATATTTATTGCCAATTATAATCTTTACCAAATAAATTCCTTTGTTCAAACCAGATAAACTTACTCTATCAGTGTTTTCACCATATACCTCTTTTATTTTTTGTCCGGTGATTTGATATATTTCTACGTTATCAATATCTTCTGAAGACAAAATTGTTATAGACTCATGTTCTGAATCATAGTACAATTGAACATTTTTCTTCACTTGGTCTGTTATTCCGGTTGCACCCGGTAATTCTACATCTACAAAAACCGGATAATGATCAGAAACATCTTTTAGATCCACATTTGATCCGTTTATTGTTAAACTCCTTACAATATGCGTATCAACCACTTTTATTCCGGAGTTGTTATAATCCCGAAAAAGGACATAATCGATAAGTGCACTATTATCTGTCCTGCCCGGAATCGAATTACCCTCCGTATCACTCGCTATTTCAAAACAATTCATTAAAGTAGGAAATGCAATTCCACCATTTCCCCAACGATGTGAATCATTCAGGTCACCGGCCAGAAAAACCGGTTTACGAATGTAATCTAATTCAGTACTGATAATCCCCGCTCCCTGAATACGTTTATTATCATTCAAATCGAAATGAGTGCTCATAAAGACAAAATCTTCAAAATCCGTTCTGACCACTACTCTAGGCTCATCACCCGGCAAAGGAATTTTTTTCACTTTAGTTATAGTCAAATCCTTTTTTACCAATGTACCACATCCTATACTACCTCCATCGTAACTAGCCGCTTTGCCGTAAACCGGAGTATAATTAAGTCCTGTAGCTTGTGCTATTTCATTTAATAAATAACGTTTTCCACGACTATTAGCCGCACTGTCTAATTCCTGTAAAGAAACGATATCTGCATCAAGCGTTTTAATCACAAGAGCAAACCGTTGTGTATTATAACTATTGATATTTCCTGGATCAGTACCTCCTTTACAATAATGCGAATTATAAGTAAGCAATCGTATTACATTAGCCTTTTTAGGATAAGTCTGAGCAACAATGTTTAAACAAAAGCATAAGGCTCCAACTAAAAGAAGTAGATATTTTTTCATAATCGTTTCTTTATTTTAGAAGATATATCAATTATAACCTAATTGATATATCTTCCATATTTCACATAATCAATATTCTTATTTTTTTATTATCTTAGCAACTTTTTCTCCGTTCGAAGTAAGTACCTTAACAGTATACAAACCTGCTGCAAGTTCAGAAATATCAATTGCGTTCGTTACATCAGAAACATTCTTAACACACAGACCTGTCAAAGAATAAATACGAACAGCTTTTACACCGGAAGTATAAATATTCAATGTATTTTCTGCTGGATTAGGTCCTACTTTAACTACTTCCTGATCCACATTCCGAATACCTGTACCACTATATTCTTTAACCACCTTCACCCAAACTGTATTTAATGCCAGGAGTGGATATGATTCATTTCTCAATTCGCAACGGAAAGTTTTACCTGCAAAATCATCTGTTTCAAAACAGAACCATCCGTCCGCCGTAGCCGATGACGGTACTATCGTTTCCCCATCCTCATTCTTCCAGGTATAGACAGTCATCTTTCCATCAATATCATACTCTTGTGACAAATCTATATCATCTCCAATTTTAATTTCATATATCTTTTCTTTTTCATTATACTCACCGATAGGAAGTCCTCCGGCAGCCAACCATTGATCTTTATAACCTGTTTTTATGATAGCACCGGTTACCGGATGTTTAGGCAATGTAGAAAAGGTATAGAGATTGTTCTCTATATTGAATAGCCAGTCAATTAGTACTTTTTCTCCTAAATTATCGGCTACAAGAGAAGTTTCGTCCCGAAATTTATTCTTGTACGCCTCAATCTGGCGTAGCTTACCGGTAGAGCCGCTGATATCTAACTGTTCGAGATTCGAATTACGTTTTGTACTTATATAACAATCCTCAGTAGGGTTATTCATACATATTTTTATAGTATTAATTTGTGAATTGGCTATTTTTACTGTAGTTGCATTACAATTGCTAAGTATAAAATTACCTTTCAAATCAGCAACTCCCGGAATAGCAGGATTCCATTTGTCGTCATCCTTATTAGTAATTAAGCAAATCCAGGATGCTCCACCATTGTAAGGAGCATTTTTTTTGAATCCAAAACCAAATACAGTAGGAGCATAATCTGCTGTCGCTCCGTCAGCCCAAACCTTTCCATCCGCATTTTTCCATGTATTAATATCATCCCAGCTAAATTCAGAAGCAGTGGTTACAATTCCCAAAACCTCTGCATTGCATTTTCCTTCTACAGCTGAAGGCTGTTTCATAAATGCTGCTATTTCTGCAGCCTGTACAGGATCAACATTGAAAATATGTTGTCCAAAACCTGTTGTTACACATAAAGAAAGTAATACGGTTGACAATACTTTCTTTCCAATTAAAGTAATACTTTTCATAAGTTTATTCATTAATAGTTAAACAATTATTTAGTTAAACAGGAGCCGCCATTAAACGGCTCCTATTTAATTCTTAAAAATCCAATCCATCAATCCAATTCGGATTCTGCGTAATATTTCCATTAGTCAGTACCCGGTCCTGAACCGGTATAGGATAGAAATAATCCCGATCCTCACGCCATGTACGAGGTTCATCTTCGATGTCATGGCAAATGATGTTTCCGGATGTTCCGTCAGTCAATTTAAACTCATCACCAAGTTTATAGAATTTACGAATGTTTTTCACTAATGCTCCTGACGGCCTTTTGCCTGTATAAATACAGATATCTACCTTGGCATTATCGCGAAGCGTTCCATCATTCATATCGAATACTCCAAACTTGTTTTCGCCTTCTCCTTCGTTGAGTCCCGAGAAATACATTCCTTTAAAAGGCTGTTCAAAAGTTTTGCCCTCTTTCCAACGCATGATATCATAATAGCGGAAGCCCTCAAGTATCAGTTCGATGGTGCGTTCACGACGAATTTCAAGAATAACTCCTTTATTAGCACCGGATACATTGACATATCCGGTTTCCTTCGCACTCAAGTAAGGATCAGGATTGGCATTGGCTGCCGCCATGTCTATATTAGGCATCCCTACACGATCCCGGATGTGTTTGATAGAATTGTTCAAATCACTTTGTGTCAGTGTGCCCCGTTCTGCTTTAGCCTCAGCAAAGTTCAAATACACTTCACTCAAACGAAACAGAATGTAATCGTTGGACGATCCTAAATAACCGTCACCCGAAGCATCGGTCACCCATTTTATAATCTGATATCCGGTAACAGAAGAGTTAAAATTCGGAGACTCTACAATATCACTATTAATGCGCGTATACCCCGGGCTTACAACTGTTTGTGTCAAGCGCGGATCACGATTCTGCATTTCATCATAATATTCCATCGTTTCGTAATTTGCCTTGTCGGTAAAGCGGCTGCCATCAGTCATCAGATAACTGTTCACTACCTTCTTATTCATACCGGGACGGCCATAGGTAGGCGCCATTGTATTGTAATTGGCTTCATGCATAACACCCTTCTCTTTATCATAATCTCTCGCCAGAATCACTTCCTGCGCTATGGCATTCATCGAAGAGAACAAGTCGCGATAAGGTTTTTCTCCATCTTTATATATAGAATAAGGGCTTGTTTTAATAAAATCATCAGATACCTCAATACACAGATCCAGGAATTTTTCAGAGCCGTCGATCCCATGGTATTTGCGGAAAGTACCTTCAAACAGACATATTCTCGACTTTAAAGCCATAGCCGTCCATTTAGTAACCCGATACAGTTCTACTTTATCAGAGATATGTGCAATGGCATAATCAATATCTTCCAGTACTTTATCCATGACAAAAGCTCTTGGATCACGCGGTTTCTTCAATTGTTCATCGCCAGAGAGAAGTGCTTTGTCACACCAAGGAACATCACCGAAGCGTTTCACTTTTTCAAAATAAAAATAAGCACGAAAGAAACGGGCTATTCCATCATAATGCTCCCGTACTTGCTGATTGGTACAACGGGAAGAGTGTTCCAGATAAAAATTGATATTCCGCAGATATCCCCAATCCCATCCACCACCGGAGGTAGGTACAGTACGGGTTCCGAGCACCTCCGAAGAGAGGTTGAAAGTACATACTACATCTTCTTTCTCACCATATCCGGACGGAGCTCCCGGAAACATCCCATAAAAATTATTTGTGGCGGTCTTCAACTCCTGCTCATTGTTATAATAAGTTTCCGGAGAAAGAGAATCCAATGGGAAGCGATCCAACATATCAGCACAGCTGCTGGTGCATAAAAGCAACGAAAAGGCATATATATATTTCTTCATATCCATCTATATTCTTAAAAGTTTATTAAAAAGTTACATCCAATCCGAAGGAGAATGTTTTGGCATAAGGATAAACCCGTGCATCAGCATCTGCCGAGAATTGTTCCGGATCAATATATTTGCTTTTCAGTTTGGTCCACGTAAGCAAGTTGTCACCACTGAAATAGAATCTTACACGATCCATCTTTACTTTTGAGGTCCACTCCTTAGGTAGTGTATAGCCGAATGTGAAATTCTTCAAACGGCAATAGGCCAAATTCTGTAGATAACGATCATTCACCTTTGCCAACGAACGATCTCCTTGTGCAGAATATCCACGCATCTTGGGAAAATAAGCATCCGGATTATCTTCCGACCAAATTTTATCCGGAAGATCTATCGGAGTAAATGAGCTATAAGGACGGGCATATCCACCCCAGAACAACATAGCATTGCCACCCGGATAACGATTTTGTTTACCTACTCCCTGAAAGAAAGCTGAACAGTCAAATCCCAACCAATTGAAACCGACATTTCCACTATATGTGTATCTGGGGCGTGAATTACCGATCACGCGCATATCACCGCGATTATTTGCAGTTTTCTCACCATCGTCAATCCGACCGCTCCCATCCAGATCGGCGAACTTCATATCACCAGCTCTCAAGCCTCTGTAGTCCTGAGAAGCAGTTTCAAGAATATTCTTACATACAAAACTATTATCTACAGCTTCCTGATAAGCAGCCGCTTCTTCATCTGTCGCGAACAAGCCCTCAATATGGTATCCCCAGATTTCTCCGATCTCCATTCCTTCGTAATAAGGCGCACTGAATTCTTTCAGGGGATTGTCGTATTTTGTAATGTGCGAACGACTATCGGCCAAACTAAGTGAAAGATTATAATTGAAAGGTTTACCCAACAAATAGAAGTTATCATTCCAACCTATCGTCACCTCAAACCCTTTTGTCCTTAAATCAGCTGCGTTCTCGCGCGGAGCATCCCTTCCGTATAAAGCAGGTAATAATTTCCCGGGAACAAGCATATCTTTTGTATCGCGAATAAAGAAATCCGCACTACAAGTCAACCGGTCATTGAAAAGCCCCAGATCAATACCAACGTTTTTATGAACAATTGTCTCCCACGTAAAGTTACCGGATACAGGATCGCCTACATTGGCATAAGTAAGAAGTTCTCCATCAAGCAAATAACCTCCCATTGAAGCCATATTCAATGACTGTATATACGGATAGCAATTGGCAGGTAAATTCTTCTGGCTTTCTTTTACAGCAATGGCTTGATTGCCAAGAGATCCGATAGAGCCTCTGATCTTCAGATTGGAAACAACATTTCTGAGGGGTTCAAAAAAGTTTTCATCACTCACACGCCATCCGGCAGAGAACGAAGGAAATATCCCGGACCGTTTATCTTTCGGAAAACGGGATGAAGCATCCCAACGCATATTAAATTCAGCCAGATAACGACCTTTCCAGTCATATCCCAAACGACCGAAATAACCTAATATAGCCCACTCTGTTTGTCCACCCTCTAAAGTTACATCTTTACCTATTTCTCCCAGGTTAAAGTCATTCAGAGTATTAGACTGTATATTCAATTTTGTACCATAAATCCGTTTGTAAGCGTTCTGTTCATAGTTGAATCCGGCTACAGCACGCACGTTGTGTCCATGGAAGCTCTGCTCATAGTTTAAATAAGCATCTGTACTATGGTAATAAATACGTTCGTCCAGCTGGCGTAACTTATTCTTAAACAAAGAGCCCGTAACTTCTTCCAATTCACCCGGATACTGTGAAAATTGAGACATAGCCGTACGCTCCATGTAATCTACGATATTATGTTTAAAAGTATAATTGGCATGGAATGAAAGCCCCTTATATATTTTGAAAATAGCACCTACCGAATTGGTATATTGCTTTTTATCTTCTACTGATTTAGAGAAACCGTCTGCTGTCATAATGTGTACACCGTCTGACGGCTGTTCACCTATCACCGGAGTTTGGAACACATGAGTACCGTCCGGATTATATGGCATCAGGAAAGGCATTGCATGGAAAGTATAATTCGGTATGTTGTTTCCATGCCCTAATCCCGGTGCTGAATATTTGGAAGAAAACATGCTGGAAGTGAAACTAAGCGAGAACCAGGAAGTAACTTCCGCATTTAGCCTTGCCCTGAGGTTTCCAGTTTTATACCGATCGGAATTCTGCACATAAATACCTCTCTGCGTATTGAAATTTCCACTAACTAAATAGTTGATTTTATCATCTCCTCCTGAGATACTAACATTGTTATCCCAAGTCGGGCGACTTGCATCGATCAGATAATTATACCAGTCAAAATTAGCATAATACATATAGGTATCTTTTCCACTCCTATTCTGTACAACTGTCCAGGGACGTTCCGGATTCTCTACTTTATCATAACGACGCGCTTCCAACTCTTTATAATCATCTTCCGTATACCGGGTATACGAGTTTCCATTATAAGAGCGCATAAATCCATCTACCAACCGGGCAGCATCATAACCGGTAGTGATGAAATCAGTCTTAGTGGTAGAGGTAGAAAAGCTATACCGACCGTTATAGCTGATTTGCATCTTACCGCTTTTTCCTTTTTTCGTAGTTACCAAAACAACTCCGAACGGTGCACGGGCTCCATAAATGGCTGACGAGGAAGCATCTTTTAATACAGAGATTGACTCAACATCACGCGGATTCAGATTATCAATGCTTCCTTCCACTCCGTCAATCAGAATCAGTGGTTTAGACTCTCCGTTGATCGAAGCAAAACCACGGATATTCATATTGGTAACCTCTCCCGGTTTTCCTGATCCGAAGGATATATTCAAGTTAGGAATAGCTCCTTGAATGGCTTGTCCTAAACTGGCTACCGGACGGTTTTCTATCGCTTTTGAATCGGTATAACCTACAGCTCCGGTAAGGTTTACCTTCTTTTGCGTACCGTAACCAATCACTACTACCTCGTCCAATGCATTATTATCTTCTTCCATTCTTACGTTAATGGTAGTCCGCTCCTTCACTTTTACGGAAAGGGATTTATAGCCCACATAGGTAAAAGTAAGCGTACTTCCTACCGGCGCTTTCATCTGGTAATTACCATCGATGTCGGTAATTCCCATTCCTACTCCATTCACGGCTACATTCACGCCAATCAATAATTCACCGGTTGCATCCGTCACTCTTCCACTTATAGTAAGTTCTTTCTCAACTTGAGCCTTCGCTTGTAATTTGGAAAGAATAATATGATTATCTTTTATTTCATAATTCAACTGTTGCCCTTCCAAAATAAGTGCAAGAACTTTTTCCAAAGATTCGTCTTTGATATTCATCGTGATACGCTGATTCATATTGACGTCATTTACATTAAAGAAAAAAGACTTCCCGGTCTGTTTTCTTACGGCTTCAAGCGCTTCCTTAACCGTTACATTCTTTAGGTTAAGCGATACATTCTGTGCCTGGATCAGGGTACACCAGCAAAGCAGCAGTAATGTAAATAGTCCTAATTTTTTTTTCATCATAAGGATTAAATAAGATTAATACGGAAAAAACAATAAAGCAGGAATCTCAAAACATAGTATACATAGATCGAAGTATTCCGGTTTATATAAGAGACAGATACGGGAAGAAATTGTGTAGTCTGAAAGCCGACTTTTTTTTAAATATATTTTAATAGAATAAAACCCACCGGAAGTCCTAACGAAACCGATCGAAGGCCGATGAGGAACGATGTAAAACATGTACATGTAAAGCAGTACGAGATGTGCATCTCGTACAGCGCGACATGTGCATCTCGTACTGTATGACATGTACATCTCGTACATCGTTCCTCACCGATAAGAAAAAGGAGGTTCAGGAATAAAAGAAAAGTATCTCTAAGAGAACAAATATTGAATTAAAGCTCATCTCTTACCCATCTCATGCCAGGCAAACAACTTTTACGAATGCGTTTTCCTGCCAGATTGGTTTCCACCTCTATCTTACGGAATGAATTAAGATGAATAGCGTTAATCAAATCTTCATCGGGGACAATACGAAGAACTCCGTTTTCATACCCCGCCGAACAATTCCAACTTTGTATCCTGCCCGTTTCATCTATCACTACATAAGCAGAAGTCAGGGTACACTCCTCCATTACTTTAAAAATTTCCTGTACTGTATTATCTCCCGAACCACCCCGTTCGCCAAAAGCACAAACAGAGTTCTCGTCATCAGGGCGTAACCAGGGACTGATCATATCCAGATATTGCTCTCCAACAATAGAATCTACCGGATGCCAGTCATGCCGTTTGTCACTCCGTTCCACACAAACCATCCCTTTTACATAAGGATCGGGAACAAATCCCCAGCGTAAATGCCCATTCAAGTCCATAATCTGAGCACATGCTCCTAACGTATCCATAAAATCAGTAAGATAATGTACTTTCCCTGTCAATAAATAAAGGTAATAAGAGGCATAAATTTTCCAGGCCGTCCAACCATGGGGAGAATTCATAATCTGATTGGGAACGAAATAGACATCGAGCGCTTCCCAATAACGAAGCGTCCCGCCCCGCATGCGGCAATCGGGAATGAGTAACTGCTCCAGACACTGGTGTTTGTCCATCAAATAAACTGCTGCCGACGTATACTGCTGACGTTTGACAGAATCCTCTTCAGATAAACCGCGCAAAGCCAATTGTAAAGCACTACAGGTTATCATCCCATCTTCAAAAGTCATATCTCCTTCTGTCTGAATATCGTCCAGACGCAACAACAGATCGTCGATTGCTTTGTAGGCCGACTTTTGATGCCTTTCGTAGCGTTCTTTCCATTGGGGAAGCCCCATAAAGTTCTTTTCGGCTGCAACCAGCTCAAGCATGGATTTTGCAGGATAAATTACAGCTGTATAATGTGTTCCTTTAGAACGATAGGCACCATCCGCGGACTGAACCTTCTCCGAACAAAGATAATCACCAATATGAGCCGCTTTCTCCAGATAACTAATCTCTCCTGTCGCCTCCCATAAATCAACAAGCATACCAATCAGCGAAGAGAAGTTTTGCACCCGGTCCGGTGCTGCTTCTTTCTTCGGAATCCAGGTCAGAGTATCTATAAAAAACGGAAGTGTACGGTTGAACCGTTCTTCAAGTCCCTTATCTTTAGAAGTATCCGGAAAATGCCGGGCGGCAAGAAAAGCAGTATAGTAACCATAGAAAGCTTCGCAACCATTGGAGAACAAAGGCGGATTCTGCGCAACAAAGTCACGGGCATTTTTCATGTACCATGACCAGGGATTACGTACATAAATACTCGCTTCTGCAGTTTTCCGGTTTGTGGTTGTGGCCTTGATCTGATAAACTCCTTTTTGAGCAGAAGGTACGAAACTGGCTGTATATAAGTATTCAGAAACCTTATCAACGGATAATTCGGTTAATGCAGCATCCGGAGCTTTTACAACAAGACTTTTCAAAGGATACCGGCTGTGAATATACAGACGACTCTTCTCTTTTCCGCTGATCGTGTATTTGTCACACTCAATCATCGGGGCTTGTATCCATTGAGACAAGGTTTCTTTCACTTCGGACAGCTGACCGATACCTCCCAAATGGAGTATCCACTTTTTAGTCTCGCCAGGTTTCAGCAAGATTTTGTTCTGCGGATGTCGTTCCGGTAAAGGCAAACAATGCAGCAAGTCCAGACTTGCAGTTTTTATCTGATGTCCCCATTTCCACTCCAACAAACCTTCATATACATAATTCAATGTATAGGAAGCAACCGGCTCTTCTATACCAATTCCCATAATAACCTGCCTCGGAGACATGAAATATCCCCAGGTAAAATCTTTCTCACACCGTAGTAAAGTAGGAAAGAACTTAGTGTCCCACTCCGGAAATGTTTTCATCTCTGAGTCTATTCCAATAAAAAGACGGGAATATTCCGGTTCAAAGATTTCTTTTCCCCGATTGGAGAGTATACACTCTACAATCAAATGATCTGCTGCAGGACGATAGCGGAGTGCATAATGAATAGCTCTTGTTTCTGCTTCAAAAGTGCCGGGCTGACCAGAGGATGGAGACAGCCGTATGCCTTTCCAGGCCGGACCGGCCAATGTATCCTCTCTGAAAGGAATTATTTCCCATACATTCCCTATTTGCTGCTGATATTGATGAATAACTCCACTTTCGGGATGAATGAGTACTCTCCACCCTTGTTGTTCACTACCCAGCGTCAGATAATCTTTAGCAACAAGAGATAAAGGCTGAATTATGAATACAAAAACAATGCAGTAAAAAACGAAACATTTGCGCTGCTCTTTCATGTGAATTGTATTTTGTGCTTCCCGCACGGGGAGGTGCGACAGGCGATGGTTTATTGAAACGCAGGATGAACGCAGATTTTCGCAAAGAAAAACAAATAGATGATAAAGAACTACAGTCTTTTAATCTGCGTTCATCCGCGTTTCATCAGAGATTTAAAACTCTGTGTAACTCTGTGCGACTCTGTGGTGAACAGAATCAGAAAAAGAAAGAAAGACTAATGATAAATACGAATCTCCTTTTTATCCATATCATAACGATAATTGAACTTATTCGTAGCTGCCATAATGTCCATAATCTGTACTATATTATCAGCTTCTATCGTGATGTCTCCATAGAATATCAAGTTCTTCAAATCATCATTTTCAAAATGAATAGTAACATCAAAAGCTCTCTCTAAAACTTTAGCAATAGTACCCAACTTCTCTTCATTAAAGAAAACATCATCATAAATCCATGAATTAGCATATTCTGCATTGATATCCTTCAAAGTCAGCACTCCGGTTCTTTTATTGCAAGTTATCAGCTGGTTGGGTTTCATCACAATAGACTTATCATATCTACTATCGGAAAAATCAATAGAACCCTCCAGAAGTGCCACGCGAATCTCATCATCATCCTGATAGTTCTGTACATTAAATTTAGTACCCAGCACTCGCACCTTTACATTGCCCGAAGTTACAATCAAAGGTAATTCAGGATTCTTACTGATTTCAAAATATCCCTCGCCTTGCAAAGTCAAATCACGGTTACTTACTCCAAACTCGTTGTTATAACACAAAGTAGATGCCGCATTCAACCATACCAAACTTCCGTCCGGCAAACTCATCTTCACCTTTGCTTTTCGGGGAGCTTCCAAAGAATAAGTCAGAAGCTCTTTATCCTGAAAGCGTTCAAATAAGTATTGCGTTCCAATTCCTGCCATGAAAATAAAGAGCACGCAGGCTGCATAGTAAAACACCTTACGAAGAGGAAAAGTCCTGTTCTTTATTTTCTTGTCAGTACTATTAATGCGGGCCACGAAGTTTTGGTAAGCCTGTTCTTTATGAAAACGGGATTTCTCTGCAGAACCGGCAGAAACTAACCATGACTCTTCAAACTGCCGGAAATAGGTTTCATTTTCGGCAGACTCCTTTACCCATTTCCTCAAAGCCTGTAATTCTTCGGAAGAAATGCTCCTCTCCAGAAAAGAGAGTATTAAGCTATCTATATTTGTTATATTTTTCTCCATAATCTATAACTAAGACAAGTATCTCGTGTTTTTGTGTAGTCTGATATTTCTATTTTGTTTCAAAATTATTAAATGATCGTTAATAACACAAGAATTGATATCACATAATCCTTTAATTCTGCCCTTAACTTCATCAACGCATTTTTCATATGATACTTTACTGTATTAACAGAGATATTCAACATACTTGCTATCTCCTCATACTTCATATTATCAAAACGGCTCATCCGGAATACCTGCCGACACTCGGGAGACAAGCTATTTATCACCTCATTTATTTTATTTTCCAGTTCCTGTTCAAGCAAACTCTCCAACGGATGTTTGCTTTCGATAAAAAACAGCTCTTCGATAGCCGCTTTATCTTCATATTGATTAATACTGACCTCCCGTTGCACATATTCCTGCTGAAGATAGTTGATACAGCGGTTTTTCACGCTTCGCACCAGATACGACCGCAGTGAATATTTAATATCCACACTCTCTTTTATTTCCCACAAATTATAAATGATTTCTCCTACTATCGTTTCCGATATAAAACTATCCCTCAGATAACTATCCGCAATCAAGCACAGGTAATCATAATATTTATCGAAAATAAAACGGAAAGCACACTCATTTCCCTTTTTCAAATGCTCTATGACATTATTATCAGTGATAATAACGGCATCTTTTAGTGTAATAGCCATAGTTAATTCCCAGATCGGCTCATCATTTTAGCCAAATTAAGTAAAAGATTTGATTGTTGTACTTCAAAGATAAATAAAAACATTTGTACTATTCACAAAAACTCATAATTTACTTCTGCTTCTCAAATAGCCAATCCATAAAATCAGGAAAATTAAAAGCCGGATTCCAGGAAAGATGATCACATCCATAGAATTCAATATATTCGACTTTAGCACCGCATCTTTTTAATACTTCATAAGCTTGCCTGGAACACTCTACAGGCACAGCCGTATCCTTTTCTCCGTGAAATATCCGAAAACAGACTTCCTTTGCTTTTGGTAACCGCTGTACATTCACAGATCCGCAAATAGAAACAGCCGCTGCAAAAAGATCCGGAAAACGGCATACCATATCGTAGACACCCATTCCTCCCATCGACAAACCAATAATGTATATCCTGCTTTTATCAACTTCAGGCTTATTCATATAATCATCCAATAAGTTTTTCACCTGAATAATAAAAGGGCTCATCTCGAATGTTTCCGGAAAACTACTTCCATCAAAGTTAGAGGGTTCAGCAATAAAAGGACCAAAGTTTTTTTTAGGACATTGCGGAAATATTACAAAAGCCGGAAACTTTTCTCTATTTACCGGATTGAGAAATAATCCTGAACCGTGTTTTAGTTGAGTTTCATTGTCATTCCCACGTTCTCCCGCACCATGTAAAAACAAAACCAAAGGGTATTTCTTTCCGGAGCAAAGGTTATCCGGTTGTAAACATCGGTAATAAAGCGTATCTTCTCCATTGGAAGTAACATTATACTTATAGGCATATTGCTCTTGTGCTTCAATAGTAGTGCTCCACAAACCTATTATTACCAAGAAAAAACAGGCAGAAAACACCTTTGCTTTCCTGCTCACGTGATGGTTTTTCATAATTGACTATAGTTTATTCAAAGTTTTAATGTATTTATCATAAGACAGGAATATAAGAAAACAGGGTAGTAAACAGATCGATTTTTAACAATTAAAATATTCCGGAGAATCGTACAATAACATAGGAGAGTGATAAAAGAAAAACGATGGCTTAACAAGGAATAGTTCAGCCTGTCAAGCCTGTATAATATGGTAAGCCCAAATACGTACTTAACTATGTATTAAATACGTACTTTTATATACAAAGAGTACGTACTTTCTGATATGAAAAATACGTACTCTTATACAGATAAAAAATAATAGTTCCAAAATCCGTTAACAATGTTAAAGCAAGGCAGGTTAAGATATTAATTCATATTTTAAAGCCGGAAACCATTTCTCCAAGATATTATCCACTTTGAACTCTATTTCAGGGGTAATGTGTCTTTTTACTTTCTTATATGCTATCATTATGGCTGCCATTTCATCTACCCACCCGATCACCGACCACCGCCTTGTAGATATCAAATCAATAGGTAAAACTAAATAAGAAAGAGCAGAAGCAATCAAAAGTTTATCCGACAGTGGCGTTTCCGGACTCCTCAACACATAGTAAAGAGACAATACCGGACGCATTGAAGTGCGGCCAAGACTTTTACCCATATCTTTGATATTCTCTAAAAGTTGATCCAAATCCCAGTTTGCAAAAAATTTATTCATAATCATAATTCTTTTATAAGTACTGATTCAAAATTAGTATACTCTATAAATACGAATTTATTGAAACGCAAATGAACGCAGATTTTCGCAAATTAGGTTGCTGCGTTATGCTTGAAAATAATATCCCTTACAGAAAATCTGCGTTCATCCGCGTTAATCTGCGTTTCAATAATAACCCGCTAAATAATCATTTAATTGTGATGTATTGCTTATACTTATTTATTATAGGCTGACTTTTTCTTTTTTCTAATCCAATAATCAGCTCCCAACAGTCCCAAAGATAGTAGAGCGATGTAGCTGTAAAATCCTAAAAGTGAAGAGGATGCTCCTGATGGCTTCCAACGAGGCATAAAATCAACCACACTAAAGTCTAAATAGAAAAACAAACAATACACTACCAATGCTATCAATACAGTAACGGCAATACTCAAAGAAAAAACAGTGATCCGTTTTCTTCGTCTTTCCATTTTCAGAGCCTCAGCCCGTACTTGTTCCATCATACGGAAGGAAAAATTGGAAGGAAGTCCAGTCGTTTGCCTCCGTTCCAAAGCTTTCTTAATAGTATTATTTCCATTCACATCCATAATCAACCCTCATTCATTAGTAAATATAACTTCTTCCGAACACGGTATAATCTCACTTTAACATTGGCAACTGTTAATTTTAAAATTCCTCCAACCTCTTCTATCGATTTCTCTTCATAATAGAAAAGAGTTATTAACGCTTTGTCCTCTACACTCAACAAATCAACAGCATGTACCAAACGGGAAATACGCTCTTCATCATCTGTTGGTTCAAACAAAGTTGCCACTTTTTCATCCGGTACATTATTAATGGCATTCTCCTCTATATAAAGAAATTCATGCTTCTTTTTACGGGTAGCCGATATAGCTGTATTGTAAGCTATCCGATACAGCCAGGTAGAGAAAATACAATCTCCTTTATATCCACTCAGATTCTTAAAAGCCTTTAGAAACACATCTTGCACCAGTTCTTCAGCATCTTCGGAACAACCTACAATCTGCACAATCAATGAATAAAGAGGACGACCGTAGCGATCGAGAAAGACAGAAAAGCATTCTGTTTCTCCATTCAGGATTCGTGCGATGTATTGTGCTTCTTCGTTCTGTACCATGATATCCATTAGACGCAGGGGGAAGGAAAAGGTTACAATCAGTAGTCAGTAGATAGTAGTAAGTAGTAAGAATCTATGCAGCATATTGGCGTTGCCATTCCAAAAGGATTCTAATTACCAACTACCAGCTACTGGCTACTTACTACTGTCTACTGACTACTGATTGTAACCTTTTTCTTTCTTCTGCGTCAAACAGTACAAAGAACGAAATTATTCATTTAAAAACATACAATTATGATGGATTTTATTATGGTTCCGCTTATTATGGGAATTATCACACTGGGAATTTATAAATTGTTTGAACTCTTTGTTTGCAGACGCGAACGAATGGCGATTATTGAAAAGCTAAGTGACAAAATTACAACCACCGACCTGAATGGGAAATTTTCTTTGCCAGACTACAGTCACAACCGGTCTTTTGGTGCACTAAAAGGAGGATGCCTGATGTTCGGTATAGGATTAGGACTGTTAATAGGCTTCATTATCTGTGCAGTCTCTATTCCCCGCTATGTATTTATGGAAAATATCAGTTGGAATGTACGCCAAATGACCAGCATCATTTATGGTGCCAGCGTATTGCTATTCGGAGGGGCAGGACTTATCACTGCTTTCCTTATTGAAAACAAAATCAGTAAAAAAAACAAAGACCAATAGACAAGCTGACATAGGCTATGTCAAAAGCCTGATAAAGCTATCAATATGTGACTTTAGAAACACAGATTAACGCTAATTGGCGCAGATGCAATTTTATCTTTGCGCCAATTAGCGTTAATCTGCGTTTTATTGGTAGCTAATACTACTTTTGACATACCCTCTTATGTTCAACTATCCGATATAAACGTTCACACAAAGATAAATGTAAAGTTCTTCTTCCTGCTGCTCAAACTCTATTTTATCTTCTCTGGCCAACCAGCCAATAGCTGCTCCCAATTCTTTGTCTTTCAGCCCGGATTTCCTTTTAAGGCTACCGTAGCTCCACTTTTCATTGTTGCAAAGCAATTGCCAAACTTTCCCGGCATTCAAGCCTATTTCCATTTTATCCATTTAATACAGTTATTTAGGGGTTAAAATACAATCGGTTACCATTTATGCTTTAAAGTTAACAAATCAGCACAAATATAGTTATTACAAGAGTACTAAAAATCTATTACACAAGGCATTTTTAACACAATTATCATCTTATAGGCCAATACATTACTGTTCTTAGTATACGTTAAACGTACAACCTTTTTCCATTACAATATGTTATTTCATTATTACATTAACCTATAACTGAATAACAAATATGGCAAAGAAGGTAGCAAATCAACTTGTAGAGACATTGATTGAAGCAGGTGTTAAGCGTATTTACGCAGTCACAGGCGATAGCTTAAACGAAGTAAATGAAGCCGTAAGGCAAAACGAAGAAATGAAATGGATACATGTCCGCCATGAAGAAACAGGTGCTTATGCAGCCGGTGCAGAAGCACAACTAACCGGATTACCCGGATGTTGTGCAGGAAGTAGTGGTCCCGGACATGTCCACCTGATAAACGGACTTTATGATGCTCAGCGTTCAGGTGCACCGGTTCTGGCTATTGCCTCCACTATTCCTACCGGAGAATTCGGGACAGAATATTTTCAGGAAACAAATACAATCAAATTGTTTAGCGATTGCAGTTATTACAACGAAGTGGCAACAACCCCTCAACAATTTCCCCGTATGTTGCAATCCGCTCTACAAACCGCAACTACCCGTAAAGGAGTTTCCGTAATAGGGCTCCCAGGTGACTTGGCAAAAAAATCGGCAGTAAATGTAGATTCTTCCGTTCATATTTATCCAAAAGATTCTTCGGTTTGTCCTGCAGAAGAAGACTTGATACAACTGGCAGCAATGTTGAATCACTACAAACGTATCACACTATTTTGCGGTATTGGTTGTAGAGGGGCTCACGACGAAGTTATTCAACTATCCGAAAGGCTCAATGCCCCGGTTGCCTATACCTTTAAGGGAAAAATGGAAGTACAATATGATAACCCGTATGAAGTGGGTATGACCGGACTTCTGGGAATGCCTTCGGGTTACTACAGCATGCACGAAGCAGAAGTACTGGTAATGCTGGGAACAGACTTCCCCTATTCTGCTTTCTTGCCCGATGATATAAAAATAGCTCAGATAGATATAAAAGCTGAAAGGCTGGGACGCCGTGCCAAAGTAGATATCGGTCTATGTGGAGATGTAAAATCAACACTACAAGCACTACTGCCGATGTTACAACAGAAAAAAGACGACTCATTCTTGTTAAAGCAACTGAAACGCTATGAAAGTGTGAAAAAAGATCTGATTGCTTACACCGAAAACAGAGGAAAAGAAAATCTGATTCACCCGGAGTACGTCATGTCCGAAATAGACAAGCTGGCTTCTGATGATGCCATCTTCACCGTCGATACGGGAATGACCTGTGTATGGGGTGCCCGCTATTTACAAGCAACAGAAAAACGCCATATGCTTGGCTCTTTCAATCACGGTTCAATGGCAAACGCATTGCCACAAGCTATCGGTGCAGCACTGGCTCGCCCTGATCAGCAAGTTATTGCACTCTGCGGTGACGGAGGATTGTCCATGACACTCGGAGACCTGCAAACCGTTGTACAATATAAGCTTCCGATAAAAATCATCGTGTTCAATAATCGTTCTCTGGGCATGGTGAAGCTCGAAATGGAAGTAGACGGATTGCCGGACTGGCAAACCAGCATGCTCAATCCGGATTTTGCACAGGTAGCAGAAGCAATGGGAATGACCGGATTTAATGTATCAGATCCCGACAAGGTACTCACTACCCTATACAATGCCTTCGAGATAGACGGTCCTGTTCTGGTTAATATCATGACTGATCCGAATGCACTGGCTATGCCTCCTAAAATTGAAATAGGACAAATGGTAGGTTTTGCACAATCGATGTATAAATTATTGATTAACGGACGTTCACAAGAAGTGATTGATACAATCAACTCAAATTATAAACACATAAGAGAAGTGTTTTAAAGAATCCCTATCACAAGGTTAAAAGAAGTAGTTCACTGATTTACAGCAGAATAACAAACCCATATTTTATCCTTTTAAAAATGTACACTTTTGCATGACAAGAGTGTACATTTTTGTTATACTATAGTGTTAAAATACAATAAAGTCAAATATTCATATAGAGGGTTATTTCATAACGCTGTGTCCTTATAGCACATATCAAAAGAAAACAAATCAAGAACAAATTACAGGCAAATACAAAAGCTACATCAATGAAAACAATTATATCAAAACCCTCCAAGCAGACTATAGCCAGAGAAACAAGAGACTACCTTATGATAGCTTTAGGAATGATTCTCTATGGAACCGGCTGGACTCTTTTTTTACTTCCCAATGACATCACTACCGGAGGAGTACCCGGTATCGCTTCCATTGTCTATTTTGCTACCGGATTTCCGGTACAATATACATACTTCGCCATCAACACAATTTTATTAATGGTATCTCTCAAAGTTTTGGGATTCAAATTCAGCCTGAAAACGATATTTGGCGTACTAACGCTCACTCTTTTTCTATCGCTCATTCAAAAAGTGACAGCAGGAGTAACTCTATTACACGATCAACCTTTCATGGCTTGCGTACTGGGCGCTTCCTTCTGTGGCAGTGGCATTGGCATTGCCTTTTCCGCCAATGGAAGTACCGGAGGCACTGACATTATAGCTGCTGTTATCAACAAATACCGTGATATCACCTTAGGAAGGGTCATGCTCATTTGTGACCTTATCATTATCTCATCCAGCTACTTCATCCTCAAAGATTGGGAAAAAGTCGTTTACGGATATGTAACCCTCTACGTTTGCAGTTTTGTATTGGATCAGGTAGTTAATAGTGCACGGCAATCAGTTCAGTTCTTTATAATCTCCACCAAATACGAAGAGATAGGAAAACAAATCAATGAATATCCACATCGTGGAGTAACCATAATCAATGCTACTGGTTTTTACACAGGAAAAGAACAAAAAATGATGTTTATTCTGGCCAAAAAGAGAGAATCAACTATCATATTCCGTATTATCAAAGACATTGATCCAAACGCTTTTGTCTCACAGAGTGCCGTTATCGGAGTCTATGGAGAAGGATTTGATCATATAAAAGTAAAATAACCACTAATCCATTCCTTCATAAATCTGTCGTCTCATCAAATTACAATATGAATCACTTCAAAACTCTCCCCAAATATGCTGAACAATAGTCATAACCTAATCTTATTAAATGAATGCAAAATCAAATTATCACATTTATTATCTTCAGCAGCATTGAAAATGATAGCAGTTTACCTGTCTTGTTTCTTTTATAAACCTACTGAATAACAAAAGAATGAATTTCTGATATGCAGAACATTAACAGTTATCATAAGATAAAACAAAATGATTCTGCATGCAATAAATCTCAAATAACATCTTCTAACGATGATATTCTTATCTTAAGAGCCTGTTTAAATTTTGCTCAGTATTATTTTGAGAGTTATTTTTGAGGATGTTTTTCTGGTTTTATGAGGAGGATAGCGGGCTATCTGACGAGTAAAAACAGGGAAACAGACCGAAAATAAACTCAAAATAAACTGATAAAAACTTTTAAGAGGAAAATTTAAACAGACTCTAAATATTACAAACTAACACAAAATCAAAGAAAAACAGCTTTTCATTTCTTCATGCTCCCAAATACACAAATAAAACATCAATAAATATACAAAAACAGAAAACATTCAGACTTCCTGCTAATAAAAACCTTCAGACTTTATTAATTATTATTATATATATTATATCTTTGCACCGTTTTCACTATAATTAATATTAATAATCTGTTTAGAAATAAATGATTTGCACACAGAGAAACAATATAACAGGAGAATCAACAACACTACAGGATAAAATACTTCCTAACCTCTGCAACTCTGCGGCCAATAAAATTAATTTCGAACAGATACTAAACTTTATATTTCTTTTTTATTATTAATCCTAAAACAACATTACTAATTATGAGAATCTATTTACGCTTTCTGACAGCGTTTTTGCTCATTTGTTCAGTTGGAATACTCCATGCTGAAACATTGAGAGATTTGCATGTAACAGGTATTGCAACAGCAGATGGAGAGCCCATGCCAGGGGTTTCTGTCTTATTGAAAGGTACCACTACCGGAACTATTACCGATATTGACGGTAAATACTCTATTCAGGTTCCTTCTAACGGAACATTGGTTTTTAGTTTTGTAGGAATGAAGACAGTTGAAATAGCAGTCAACAACAAACAAGTAATCAATGTGGCATTGGAAAGTGATAGCAAAGAACTGGATGAGGTAATGGTTGTAGCTTATGCAACCGCCAAGAAATACAGTTTTACAGGTGCTGCAGCCACTGTAAAAGGAGAAGACATCGCTAAGCTACAAACATCCAGCATATCAAAGGCGTTAGAAGGTACGGTAGCCGGATTACAGGCCAGTGCAACCAGTGGACAGCCCGGTACCGATGCCGATATCCGTATCCGTGGTATTGGTTCTATTAATGCATCAAGCTCTCCGCTATATGTAGTAGACGGAGTTCCTTACGACGGTAGTATTAATGCTATTAACCCTGAAGATATTGCATCTATGACCGTATTGAAGGATGCTGCATCTGCAGCTCTATACGGTTCACGTGGTGCCAATGGCGTCATCATTATTACTACTAAACAAGGTAAAACAGACTCAAAAACAAGCGTAAACCTCAAAGCTACGTTCGGAGGGTCCAACCGGGCTATCAGAGACTATGACAGAGTAGGTACAAATGATTATTTTGAACTGTATTGGGAAGCAATGCGCAATCAATATGCCAAAGACAAAAAGAACTATCCAACACCTGAAGCAGCAGCTGCCGCAGCCTCTGCCAACTTAGTAAAAAGACTGATGAACAGTGGTCCTAACCCTTACGGAACCAACTATCCTCAACCAGTAGGTACAGATGGAAAACTACTGGCAGGAGCAACCCCGCTATGGGACTTCGATTGGCAGGATGCAATGGAACAACAAGCTCTACGTACGGAAATAGGTTTAAATGCTTCCGGCGGTAGCAAAACAAACCAGTATTATTTTTCAGCTGGTTACCTGAATGATAAGGGGATTGCTCTGGAATCAGGTTATGAACGTTTTAATCTCCGTACCAATGTCACCAGTGAGATGACAAAATGGTTAAAAGGAGGTGCTAACATCAGTTTTGCTCACTCTAAACAGAACTACCCTACTTCATCTGATACTAAAACAAGTAATGTTATCAATGCAGGACGTACGATGCCAAACTTCTACCCGATCTATAAAGTAAAAGCAGACGGTTCTTTTGATACAGAAGATGGTGAACTGGTTCCGGACTTCGGTTCATACCGTGCAAACAATGCAAACTGGAACTTGCCGGCAACACTGCCTTTAGATAAATCAGAACGTATGAGAGATGAAGTTTCAGCCCGTACATTCTTAGAAGTGACATTCATTGAAGGACTAAAGTTTAAAACAAGTTTCAACTTTGACCTAATCAATTACAACTCATTAGACTACACAAATCCCAAAATTGGTCCTGCAGTTAATACAGGAGGTAGTTCCAGCCGTGAAAATGACCGTACACTCTCATGGACCTGGAATAACATTATTTCTTATGATAAAAAGATAGGCGATCACCACTTCAACATTCTTGCAGGACAAGAAGCATACTCTTATCGTTATGACGAATTAACAGCCTCACGTTCTAAAATGGCTATTCCCGATTACCCGGAATTGGTTGTAGGTTCACAAGTAACAGGAGGTTCAGGATATCGCATTGACTATTCTTTAGTAGGATATCTGATGAATGTCCAATACGATTATAAAGACAGATATTACCTGAGTGGTTCTTACCGTCGTGATGGTTCTTCACGTTTTGCTCCGGAGACACGTTGGGGTAACTTCTGGTCGGTAGGTGGTTCCTGGAGAATAAACCGTGAAGCTTTTATGCAAGGTACTGAAAACTGGCTGTCTGCACTGACATTGAAAGCGAGCTATGGTGCACAAGGAAACGACAATTTAGGCTCGTATTATGCAAGTAGCGGTCTATATACCATCATTTCGAATAACAACGAAAGCGGATTGGTAACCGACCGTCTGGCTACTCCTAATCTGAAATGGGAAACCAACTTAAATTTCAATGTCGGTATCGACTTCTCTTTGTGGAACAACCGTCTATCGGGTTCTTTCGACTTCTTCCAACGTAAATCCAAAGATTTGTTATACTCACGTCCTTTGGCTTCTTCGCTCGGATACACTTCTGTAGACGAAAATGTAGGAGCACTGAAAAATACGGGTTTCGAGATTGAACTGAAAGGTACAATCATTGATGTAAAAGACTTTAAATGGAATATGGGATTAAACTTAACCCACTACAAGAATAAAGTAACGGAATTGCCTTTGAAAGATATGCCTCAGGGTAGTTTCACAAAACTACAGGAAGGACGTTCTGTCTATGATTTCTATCTCAAAGAATGGGCCGGAGTCAATCCCGACAATGGAGAACCATTGTGGTATATGAATCAGAAAGACGAAAACGGCAATATAATCAAAGTTACCACCAATGACTATAGTAAAGCTAATTATTACTTTGTCAACAAATCATCTTTACCCAAAGTATATGGTGGTTTCAACACCTCATTCTCATATAAAGGAATTGAATTATCGGCTATGTTCTCTTATAGTATTGGCGGATATGTTTATGACCGTGATAAAATAATGATCCTTCACTCAGGTTCTGCCGCCGGACGTTCCTGGTCAACAGAAATGTTAGATCGCTGGACTCCTGAAAACAGATACACAGATGTTCCTGCTCTCAGTACAACAAGCAATCAATGGACCAGTACGTCTACACGATTCCTGTACAACAATTCATATCTACGCTTAAAGAATGTGATGTTATCTTATTCTCTTCCTCAGTCACTAATAAGAAGAATAAGTTTGAGTAATCTTCAGATCTTTGTTCAGGGAGATAATTTATTAACCTTAAGCGGGCATCAGGGATTAGACCCGGAACAAGGTATAACAGGAGTTACTTATTACAGATATCCTGCTATGAGATCGATAACAGGTGGTATTAATGTTTCATTCTAATCAGCATTCAACAATTTAATATGAAAAAATTAATAAAGAATACAGCTATACTTGCTACAGGTTTACTGATGGTAACCGGATGTAGCGGTGATTTCCTTGATCACACTCCAACAGATTCCGTTGATTCGGGTTTGGCTCCTACTCCCGAAAATGCCGAACGTATATTCATCGGTGCATGGTATAACTTAATGGAATACGGAACGACCTATGCAAACATTGGTTATCGTGCTTTATCTTTAGCAGATGATATGATGGGTAGTGATGTCGTTTTACGTACTGCCAACACATACGGATTTAGTGCAACTTACAAATTAAATGAGGTTTCTATTCCAACTGCAGGTAGAGTCAGTTTTGCATGGACTACATTCTATAAGACAATAGACAACTGCAATTCTGTAATCTCCATCAAAGGGGATGCAGAAGATGAAGACTTCCGGTATGCCCAAGGACAAGCACTGGCTTTGCGTGCTTTCTGTTATCTGCATCTTGTACAGCATTATCAGTTCACGTACCTGAAAGATAAAAACGCACCCTGTGTTCCGCTGTACACAGAACCTACTACATCAAAAACAGAACCTAAAGGCAGAGCTACCGTTGAAGAAATATACACACAAATCTTTAAGGATCTCGAACAGGCCAAAACTGACTTGGCCGGTTTTGCTCCCTCTACGGCGCAGGAAAAGTACAAACCCAATGTAAGTGTAGTCAACGGATTATTGGCACGTGCTTATTTACTGACAGGCCAATATGAAGAAGCAGCGAAAGCAGCAAAAGCGGCTCAGGAAGGATATCCTTTAATGAAAGACGCTGCTACCTATAAAGGTTTCAATGATATAAGCAATTCAGAATGGATATGGGGACATCCTCAATCTACGACTCAGTCCGATCCCAGCTACAACTTCTACTATGTAGATGTAGAGGAACCCGATTCATATAATAGCTTTATGGCAGATCCTCATTTCTATAATCTGTTCTCTAAGAATGATATCCGTAGAGAACTATTCAAATGGATGAGAGAAGGATATATGGGATATTGTAAATTCCGTATCCGCGCTGACCAGACTGGTGACATTGTTGTCATGCGTTCTGCCGAAATGTATCTGATTGAAGCCGAAGCTATGGCCAGAGACAATGCAACATCTATTACAGATGCTGTAGCTCCGCTCAACACATTGCGAAATGCAAGAGGACTGACTGATTATGATGTAACAGGAAAAAGCAAACAAGACCTCGTTGAGGAAATTTTAGTAGAACGCCGTCGCGAACTATGGGGAGAAGGATTCAGCATGACTGACATCTTAAGAACCCAAAAATCCCTGGAACGTGAAATGCTGACTAAAGAAGAGATGGCTCAGATAGAAGGTATCAAGATCATCCCTGGTGACAAGCCGGAAAACACTAAATACCTAATAGATTGCTGGCAGGAAGATGGCACGTATGAAGAGAACGAACCAATCGGACACTATGAAGTGGCATTCCCTGATGGAACAGAATTCATTCCCAACAGTTCGTACTATCTATATGCAATTCCGGAAAGTGAAACCAATGCCAATCCCAATATTCCCTAAATTATTTATATTCTGATTGTTTCCGGAAAGCCATTACAGGCTTCCGGAAGAATCAGAGCTTACTTGATAAACCTAAAAAAGCCGCTTCAGATAATCTGAAACGGCTTTTCTTTTCAATCATGGGATGATATTACATCATTCCACCCATTCCTCCCATTCCGGGAGCGCCCATAGGCATTTCGGGTTTATCTTCTTTCTTTTCTACGATTACACATTCGGTAGTCAGGAACATACCAGCGATAGAAGCAGCATTTTCCAAAGCTACACGAGCTACCTTAGCAGGATCTACTACACCAGCAGCATGCAGGTTTTCGTAAACATCCATACGGGCATTGTAACCAAAGTCACCTTTTCCTTCACGAACTTTCTGAACTACTACGGCACCTTCTTTACCAGCATTAGCTACAATCTGGCGAAGCGGTTCTTCAATGGCACGCTTGATGATTTCAACACCGGTTGTTTCATCGGCATTGTCACCTTTCATACCTTCCAGTACATCAATAGCACGGATGTAAGCTACGCCGCCACCAGGGATGATACCTTCTTCGATAGCAGCACGGGTTGCGCGAAGTGCATCGTCTACACGGTCTTTCTTCTCTTTCATCTCTACTTCAGAAGCAGCACCTACATAGAGAACAGCTACACCACCTGACAATTTAGCCAGACGTTCCTGCAGTTTCTCACGATCGTAATCTGATTTAGTAGCAGCAATCTGAGCTTTAATCTGGTCGCAACGTTCTTTGATATTTTCTTTTGCACCAGCACCGTTCACAATGGTTGTATTATCTTTAGAAACAGTCACTTTGTCAGCAGTACCCAACATTTCGAGAGTAGCCTGTTCCAGTTTCAAACCTTTTTCTTCGCTGATCACCACACCACCTGTCAGGATAGCAATGTCTTCCAACATCTCTTTACGACGATCACCGAAGCCCGGAGCTTTCACAGCACAGATCTTCAACTGAGAACGCAGACGGTTCACAACCAGGGTAGTCAATGCTTCGCTATCCACATCTTCTGCAATCACTAACAGAGGGCGACCTGTCTGTACAGCAGGCTCAAGGATAGGCAAGAAATCTTTCAGGTTAGATATCTTCTTGTCATATATAAGGATGTAAGGTTTCTCCATCTCACATTCCATTTTCTCTGTGTTAGTCACAAAATAAGCTGACAGATAACCACGGTCGAACTGCATACCTTCTACCACACCAATAGTAGTATCGGTACCTTTAGCTTCTTCGATAGTAATCACACCATCTTTAGAAACTTTACGCATTGCATCAGCAATCAATTTACCGATAACCGGGTCATTGTTGGCAGAAACAGTAGCAACCTGCTCAATCTTATCATAGTTGTCACCCACTTTTTCAGCCTGGTTCTTAATAGACTCAACCACTTTGGCAACAGCCTTATCCATACCACGTTTGATATCCATCGGGCTTGCACCGGCAGTTACATTCTTCAAGCCTTCGGCCACGATAGCCTGAGCAAGAACTGTTGCAGTTGTTGTACCGTCACCGGCATCATCACCTGTTTTAGAAGCAACTTCCTTAACCAGCTGTGCACCTGTATTCTGGTATGCATCTGCCAGTTCTATTTCTTTAGCTACTGTTACACCATCTTTTGTGATGTGAGGAGCGCCAAACTTCTTTTCAATAATTACGTTACGT
This sequence comes from Bacteroides sp., assembly GCA_019416685.1. Classification (GTDB taxonomy): domain Bacteria; phylum Bacteroidota; class Bacteroidia; order Bacteroidales; family Bacteroidaceae; genus Bacteroides. Next base: position 11,398 of record DXWV01000070.1, on the reverse strand, counting down.
CCTTTCGGGCCAAGTGTTACTTTTACTGCATTTGCCAAAGCATCGACACCTTTTTTCAATTGATCACGGGCATCGATATTGAATAATATTTCTTTTGCCATAAGTCTATTTAATTATAAATTATTAATTTCCAATTATGAATTAACCCAAAACAGCAAGAACATCACTCTGACGCATGATAAGGTATTTTGCACCTTCCACTTCAAGTTCTGTTCCGGCATACTTACCATAAAGAACGGTGTCACCTACCTTTAATACCATCTCTTCGTCCTTTGTACCGTGACCTACTGCCACAACTTCACCTTTCAAAGGTTTTTCTTTTGCTGTATCAGGAATAATGATACCACCAATTGTTTTTTCTTCTGCAGGTGCAGGGAGTATAAGCACTCTGTCTGCTAATGGTTTAATGTTCATAGTTACTTTTTTGTTTTATATGTTATACATAATTATATTATTAGTCTTCCTTTTCGAAGGACGAAAAACAAATTACGAAAACTGTGCCAAAGCAGAAAGAGATTGGAAAGATGTTGGTTTGGCAGATAAAGACTGACAAAATGACAAAAGAGGACAAAATAAAATCCGATTCGTTGTTATCTGTCTTATCAGCTTCATCCGTGTACCATAAAGCACAAAGCTATTTAGCTTATTACCGATTACAGAATAAATTATGTACCTTTGCACGTCATTTTACGCAAACATTTTACTTATGAAAAAGAATCTACTACTTACAGTATGCCTTCTGGCTGCGATAAACGGATCGGCCCAGAAGAAAGAGTTCAGTTATAAATTTTATGGCCAGATACGCACAGACCTTTATTATAATAGCCGTGCCAATCAGGAAACAGTAGATGGGTTATTCTACATGTATCCACTCGACGAAAAGCCGGATGCAGATGGTAAAGACCTCAATGCAACTGCCAATGGCAGCTTTTATACCTTATACACCCGGCTTGGAGTAGATGTAACCGGTCCAAAACTCGGAAAAGCCAAAACATCAGCCAAAGTAGAAGTAGACTTCAGAGGTTCAGGAACAAGTTATTCCACAGTTCGTCTGAGACATGCTTATCTGAATCTGGACTGGGGGAAATCTGCCTTATTACTAGGTCAGACCTGGCATCCTTTGTTTGGCGATGTTTCTCCACAGATACTGAACTTATCAGTGGGAGCACCTTTCCAACCTTTCAGCCGTGCTCCACAGATACGCTATCAATTCAAGAACAAGAACATGCAACTGACGGCAGCAGCTATCTGGCAGTCACAATATCTGTCGGTAGGACCGAATAATGTAAAAAGCCAGAATTATATTAAAAACAGTTGCGTACCGGAGATTTATGCGGGAGTAGACTATAAAGCCAATAACTGGCTGGCAGGCGTGGGCATTGAACTGTTATCTATCAAGCCAAGAACGGAAGCGACAGTACCCGTTGGTTCTGATAACGATTCTCAAGAGGTGATATCCCATACCTATAAAGTGGACGAACGCCTCACTACCCTCTCCTACGAAGCACATGTGAGATACACCAATAAAGACTGGTTCATTGCTGCCAAAAGCGTACTCGGCAGTAACCTGACACAAACTTCGATGTTAGGTGGTTACGGTGTTAAGTCCACCAATCAATGGACAGGTGAACAGGAGTATGCTTCTATTCTGAATTCCAGCTCATGGCTTAACGTAGTATACGGTCAGAAGTGGAAACCGGGTATCTTCTTAGGATATACCAAAAATTTAGGGACAGGTGATGCCGTCAGCAAACTTTACGGTACGGGAACCGATGTTGACCAGGTAGTAATGGCAGGAGCCGAACTTACCTACAATGTAGCCCATTGGAAATTCGGACTCGAATATACATTAAGCTCTGCCTGGTACGGTTCAATGGATGCCTCTAACGGAAAAATAAAAGATACTCATTCTGTCTGTAACAACCGTATTGTAGGAGTTGCCATGTTTATGTTTTAATACTAATCTATCCAGGTCATGAATAATAAAATACTTGTTCTCATTTACACTTGCCTGTGCCTATCCATAGGAGGTACACACCTTAAAGCGCAAACCTTCAATTACAATCAGTTGCAAGAGCATCCCCGCTTATTGCTGAAGCAGGGCGAAGAACAACGTATTCACAAAAGCCTCAACGAAAGTACCGAACTACAACGGGTGTATAATTATATGCTGGATGAATCCGACAAATTACTCATCCGGCCTACACTGATCTATAAAAAAGAAGGACGCCGCCTTCTCGCCGTATCCCGCGAAGCGCTGAGACGTATTTTCTACCTTTCGTTCGTTTTCCGAATGACGAATGATGAAAAATACCGGTTGCGTGCCGAACAGGAGATAATAGCCGTTTGCTCTTTCCAGGACTGGAATCCCTCTCATTTTCTGGATACGGGAGAGATGACACTGGCTGTCTCTTTAGGCTATGACTGGCTTTATGACAAATTACAGCCTGGGACCAAAAAGTTAATCAAAGAATCAATTCTGAATAAAGGGTTTGCCCCCTCCAAAGACCGCCAATACAACTCTTTCCTGCGAACAGAAAATAACTGGAATCAGGTTTGCAATGCAGGTATGGTATATGGAGCGCTTGCTATCATGGAGGACAACCGTGAAGAAGCTATAGAAATTATCGAACGGGCTATGTCTACCATCGGTATCTCTGTGAAAGGATATGCGCCGGACGGCAACTATCCGGAAGGATACAACTACTGGGGATACGGAACTACCTTTAATGTTTTCCTGATTGCCGCACTGGAATCCGCTTTAGGCTCCGACGGCGGATTATGCAAGGTAGAAGGTTTCATGGAATCTGCCCGTTATATGGAATACATGGCAGGAACTACCGGACTTGCCTTCAACTTCAGTGATGCACGCGAAACCATCCAGGCTTTACCGGCTATCTTCTGGTTCGCCGCCCGCCAGAAAGACCCTTCTTTGCTATGGAATGAGAAGATATTTTTATCACGTGCAGATACTCATTTCACAGCCGAAGAGACCCGTTTTCTGCCTATCATACTCATTTACGGCTCTCTTATTGATATGAAAGAAGTTACTCCCCCGACTGCCAAAATATGGGTAGGACATGGTAAAACTCCGGTAGCACTGGTACACACTTCCTGGAAAGAAGGTGAAGGATGCTATGTGGGTATCAAAGGCGGGACTGCCTCTGCCAGCCATGCACATATGGATGCAGGCTCTTTTGTATTCGAAGCGTTGGGAGTACGCTGGGCACAGGATTTGGGTATGCAGGAATATTATTCGCTGGAAAAAGAGAATGTACGTTTGTGGGATAGCAACCAGGACGGACAGCGCTGGGATATCTTCCGCTATAACAATTTTGTGCACAATACACTAACCGTAAACGGTAAGAAACACAATGTGAAAGGTTTTGCCCCTATCACGAAAACCTATACGAAAGATGACAAGCTGGGAGCTACGGTAGACTTAACTTCGCTGTTTGAAGGCGATTTGAAAAAGGCTACGAGAGAGGTGGTTCTTATCAAAGAGAGTTATCTACAAATAACAGACCGGGTACAGGCGTCTGCAAACCCTGCCTCTGTCCGTTGGACACTGGTTACTTCCGCCACTCCGAAAGTGCTGGATCCGCATACGATAGAGTTGACCAAAGAAGGTAAAAAATTACATCTGATTATCGATAGTCCGGCCTCCGCTTCCTTCTCCATAGCCGATAATACACCGGTACAGAGTTATGATTCACCCAATCCCGGTTCGGTTCGTATTTTCTTTGATACGGGGCTGAAAGCAGGACAAAAGGAAACATTAAAAGTACGGTGCTTCCCGCACGGGGAGGTTCGGCAGGCGGTGGTTTATTGAAACGCAGGATGAACGCAGATTATCCAAAGGAAAACAAAAATAAGAGAAAGAATAACCGAATTTTAATCTGCGATAATCTGCGTCCATCCACGTTTCATCAGAGATTTAAAACTCTGTGTTTTCTGTGCCCTCTGTGGTGAAACATATTATCAGAACAGGTTCTGTGTTATCTCCTGAGCATGATATTTCTTTGTAGTGCCCATAAGCGAACTACCTATATAAAACAAAAACATCAAGCCTGCGATAGTCATCAATGTACCAATCATGGCAAAGCGGCTTTTTTGTATCCATTCATTCTTACTCATATCAGTTCTCTCCTCATTATTGATTAATCTGGTAAAACATTCATGCTACAAAAGTAAAGTCCGGACTTTACAATACGCTTACAAACCGGTAACATTTCTATTTTCAACAGCCTGCGGTACATATTACAATCATCTTTAACGAATATTAGTTTTTCAGCAAACAGTTCACTATCTTTGCAACCCCTAACAACCCTAAAAAAACATTATGGCATTTACTAACAACGTTATGATCGTTCGCCACAAACTGCTGGCGGACCTCGTAAGACTCTGGAAAAAAGATGAATTAATTGATAAAATTGACCGGCTTCCCATTGAGCTTAGCCCCAAAAAATCGAAACCTTTGGGGCGTTGCTGCATACATAAGGAGCGCGCTGTGTGGAAATATAAATGTCTCCCCTTGATGGGACTCGACATGACAGACGAGCATGACGAACTAACCACCCTCTCAGAGTATGCCCGGCAGGCACTGGATAGAGAAGAATGTACTAAAGAGAACATCTTCTGTGTAATAGACGAAGCTTGTTCGTCTTGTGTACAGATCAACTATGAGATAACCAATCTGTGCCGTGGTTGCGTGGCGCGTAGTTGCTACATGAACTGCCCCAAAGATGCGATCCGCTTTAAGAAAAACGGACAAGCCATGATTGACCACGATACTTGCGTCAGTTGCGGCATCTGCCACAAAAGCTGCCCATATCATGCCATCGTTTACATCCCTGTCCCCTGCGAAGAGGCCTGTCCGGTGAAAGCCATCAGCAAAGACGAGAACGGCATTGAACACATTAACGAAGACAAATGTATCTATTGCGGGAAGTGTATGAACGCATGTCCGTTCGGTGCAATCTTTGAAGTTTCACAGGCTTTTGATATTCTACAACGCATCCGCAAAGGAGAGAAAATGGTAGCCATCGTGGCACCTTCCATCCTCGGACAGTTTAAAACAAGTATAGAACATGTATACGGCGCTTTCCGCGAAATTGGTTTCGCAGATGTGATAGAAGTGGCACAGGGTGCCATGGATACCACCAGCAATGAAGCCCACGAATTGCTGGAAAAACTGGAAGAGGGGCAGGCTTTCATGACCACCTCTTGCTGCCCGTCTTACGTTGAATTGGTAGAAAAGCACATCCCGGAACTGAAACCATATGTATCTGCTACCGGATCGCCCATGTATTACGCTGCACGTATTGCCAAAGCAAGGCATCCGGATGCCCGGATTGTATTCGTTGGCCCTTGTGTAGCCAAACGCAAAGAGATACGCCGGGACGAAGCGGTAGACTTCATCCTTACATTCGAAGAAATAGGTTCTATTTTGGACGGAATGGACATTCAGCTGGAACAAACACAGCCCTTCTCTCTGGTATATACCTCTGTTCGCGAAGCGCATGGTTTTGCCCAGGCAGGTGGTGTGATGGGGGCTGTCAAAGCCTATCTGAAAGAAGATGCTGATAAAATAAACGCACTTCAAGTATCGGACATCAATAAGAAAAACATAGCACTGCTACGTGCTTGTGCCAAAACGGGCAAAGCAGCAGGACAGTTCATCGAAGTTATGGCCTGCGAAGGCGGATGTATCACCGGACCAAGCACGCACAACGATATTGTCTCCGGCCGTCGGCAGTTAGTACAGGATTTGCTCAAACGAAAAGAGACCTATGAGAATATGGGTTGACAGACTCAGACAAGAACATAGCCTCCCACCGGAAGGCTATAAAGCGCTTCTGACATGCCAGGATGCAGATGCCCTTTCGTATCTGCATGCCCAAGCCCGTGAAGTGACGTTGGCACATTTCGGAAACAATATCTACATCCGGGGGCTGATTGAAATAAGCAATTGCTGCCGGAACAACTGTTACTACTGTGGCATACGAAAAGGAAACATACAGGTGGAACGCTACCGGCTTAGCCGGGAAACAATTCTCGACTGTTGCAGGCAGGGGTATGAAATCGGATTCCGTACCTTTGTGCTGCAGGGAGGTGAAGATCCGGCACAATCTTCCGACTGGATCGAAGAGACTGTGGCGGCCATCAGAAGGGAGTTTCCGGATTGTGCCATCACACTGTCTTTGGGAGAGAAATCACGCGAGGAGTATGAACGTTTCTTCCATGCCGGGGCCAATCGTTATTTGTTGCGTCACGAAACCTACAATAAAGAACATTACCGCCAACTGCATCCGGTAGAAATGCGACAGGATACCCGCCTTCAACGCCTGCAATGGCTGAAGAAGATAGGCTATCAGACGGGAACGGGCATCATGGTGGGAAGCCCCGGACAGACAACGGAGCATCTCATTGAAGATATTCGGTTCATAGAACGTTTCAGTCCGCAAATGATCGGCATCGGTCCCTTTATTCCACATCCCAATACCCCTTTTGCCGAGTCGCCTCCGGGAAGTGTAGAACAAACGTTACGATTACTTTCCATCTTCCGGCTAATACATCCGCAAGCACTTATCCCCGCGACAACGGCACTCGCCACCCTTGCCGCCGATGGACACGAACGGGGAATACTGGCAGGAGCCAATGTAGTGATGCCCAACCTCTCTCCACAGGAAGTAAGAGGAAAGTACGAACTATATAACAGCAAAGCCTCTCTGGGTGCCGAAGCTGCCGAAGGGCTTGGCATACTGCACAAACAGATGCAATCTATAGGATATACAGTGCTTCCCGCACGGGGAGATTCACCAGGTGATGATAACCCTGATAAGGGAAAGCATCGTTCCCCGAGGAAGGCAGTGCTTCCTGGGAAGGACTGATTGTTATTCCTGACAAGGAAGTTCGCCAGGCGATGAGTAATAAGAGATAATTAAAAAAAGAGAATGTATGTATAAGCTCAATTCATTGAAAGCAGAAGAGTTCATTGACCACCAAGAGGTTCTGGATACACTGGAATATGCCCGTACCCACAAAAGCAATCGTGCCCTTATCGAACAGCTCATCGAGAAAGCTGCCCGGTGTAAAGGACTCACCCATCGCGAAGCAGCCTTGCTGCTGGAATGCGACCAGCCAGATCTGGTAGAGCGCATCTTTCATCTTGCCAAAGAGATCAAACAGAAATTTTATGGCAACCGCATTGTAATGTTTGCACCGCTTTACCTCTCTAACTATTGCGTCAACGGTTGTACCTACTGCCCCTATCACCTGAAGAATAAAACCATTGCCCGCAAAAAGCTCACGCAGGAAGAGATTCGTCGGGAGGTAATTGCCTTGCAGGACATGGGGCACAAACGCCTTGCACTGGAAGCCGGAGAACATCCGCTTCTCAACCCGATTGAGTACATTCTTGAATCCATCGATACGATCTATAGCATCAAACACAGGAACGGGGCAATCCGCCGGGTAAACGTGAATATTGCAGCTACAACAGTAGAGAACTATACCCGATTGAGGGATGCAGGAATCGGCACTTATATCCTCTTTCAGGAAACCTACCATAAGGAAAATTACGAGCTCCTCCACCCCACCGGCCCCAAAAGTAACTATGCCTGGCACACCGAAGCAATGGACCGTGCCATGCAGGGAGGCATTGATGATGTCGGTATCGGAGTACTCTTCGGTCTGAATACATTCCGATATGACTTTGTGGGCCTGCTGATGCATGCCGAACACCTTGAAGCCACTTTCGGAGTAGGGCCACATACGATTAGTGTACCACGTATCTGTCCGGCAGACGACATTGATACGGCAAACTTTCCCAATTCCATATCGGATGAGATTTTCCGCCGCATTGTGGCAATTATCCGCATTGCCGTGCCGTATACAGGCATGATCATTTCTACCCGCGAATCGCAGGAATCACGCCGGCAAGTGCTTGATATCGGTATATCACAAATTAGCGGAGGCTCGCGAACCAGCGTAGGCGGTTATGCCGAGCCGGAGCCATTATCGGAAAACTCTGCTCAATTTGACCTGAGCGATACACGTACGCTGGACGAAATTGTGGGCTGGCTACTCAATATGGGGTATATCCCCAGCTTCTGTACTGCCTGCTACCGCGCAGGAAGAACGGGCGACCGGTTCATGTCACTCGTCAAATCCGGACAGATAGCTAATTGTTGTGCTCCGAATGCACTGGTTACCCTGAAAGAATATCTGGAAGATTACGCCTCACCCGCCACACGTGCCAAAGGAGAAGAACTGATCATACGGGAAGCCGGAAAAATCCCCAACCCGAAGATAAAAGAAATAGCCCTGAGAAACCTGAAAGAAATAGCTGAAGGGAAAAGGGACTTCCGTTTTTAATGGACAATTGTCCACTGTCAATTATCAACTGTCAATTATCAACTGTCAACTGTCAATTGTCAACTAATTAATTATGATGACTCCCAATTCCAACCGCCTCCACATCGCCCTCTTCGGAAGGCGAAACAGTGGTAAATCTTCCCTTATCAATGCTTTGACGGGACAAGATGTAGCACTGGTTTCCGATACTCCGGGAACAACGACCGATCCTGTGCTCAAAGCAATGGAAATTCAGGGCGTCGGCCCTTGCCTCTTTATCGACACTCCGGGATATGACGATGAAGGTGAGCTGGGCGAAATGCGGATAACCCACACCCTGAAAGCAGCCGAAAAAACAGATATTGCCATCCTGCTCTGCCATCCGGATATGGACAAAGAGCTTCAATGGATACAACAGTTGAAAGAAAAGAATATCCCGGTAATCTTGCTGCTCAATAAAGCAGATATTCTGGAAGATGCAGCGTCCATAGCCTCAGCCATAGAGAATAAGACCGGAGAATCTCCCCTCATCGTCAGTGCAAACACCCGGCAGGGTATGGAAGACATTCGCCGGGCTATTATCCGGCGTCTACCCGAAGACTTCGATGCACAAAGCATCACAGGAAAGCTTGTTTCGGCAGACGACCTCGTTTTACTTGTCATGCCGCAGGATATACAGGCACCGAAAGGGCGGCTCATTCTCCCACAGGCACAGACCCTGCGGGAACTGCTGGATAAGAAATGCATTGCCGTGAGTTGCACTACCGACCAGATGGAGGTTACTCTTCAGGCTCTCTCCCGCCCTCCAAAGTTGATAATTACCGACTCGCAAGTTTTCAAAACCGTATATGAACGGAAACCGGCAGAAAGCAAACTGACTTCCTTCTCTGTGCTCTTTGCGGCTTATAAAGGAGATATCGGCTACTACACCGCCAGTGCAGCCACTATAGGCACACTGAAAGAAACCTCCCGTGTACTGATAGCCGAAGCCTGTACGCACGCTCCCCTGTCGGAAGATATCGGCCGGGTGAAACTCCCTCGTATGCTTCGCCAGAAAATAGGTGAAGGATTGCAGATAGACATCGTATCGGGTAATGACTTCCCCGCCAATCTGGAGAAGTACGATCTTATCATCCAGTGTGGTGCTTGTATGTTCAATCGGAAATATGTGCTCAACCGGATCGCACAAGCCAAAGAACAGAAAGTACCTATGACAAACTATGGAATAGCCATCGCCTGGATAAGCGGAATACTTGACAAAATAGAATTCTGAACAGCATAAAAAAACTCCCCGGTGCTGCGCCATTTACGCGGCACCGGGGAGGATATCTCTCGGCTCCGGGGAGAAGATGGTTCGGCTCCGGGGAACAATGCCCTCGGCTCCGGGGAGCGAAAAGCCTATTTCAAAAGGGTTTCAATCAGCTCTTCTGCCGAAACAAGGTTCTGTTCTCCTGTTTCCATATTTTTTAACATCGCTTTGCCTTCATTCATCTCATTCTCGCCTACAATAGCTACAAACGGGATGTTCTTCGCATTGGCATAGCTCATCTGTTTCTTCATCTTTGCAGCATCCGGAAAAATCTCTGCACGGATACCGGCCGCACGAACCTTCGCTAAAATACCGATTGAGAAAGCAGCTTCTTTCTCTCCGAAATTAATAAAGAGCAGTTGGGTACCATTCACAGCTTCTTTCGGATAAAGTTCCAGCTGATTGAGTACATCAAAGATACGGTCGGCACCGAAAGAGATACCTACCCCCGATACACCTGCCATACCGAATACCCCTGTCAGATTATCATAGCGCCCACCACCGGTGATGCTACCAATCTGTACATCCAGTGCTTTCACTTCAAAAATAGCTCCTGTATAATAATTCAAGCCGCGTGCCAGCGTAAGGTCTAATTCAATCTCATTCTTCAGCCCCATAGCTGTAAGCGTATTCAAGATAAACTCGCTCTCTTCTACTCCCTTGATTCCGATTTCGCTGTCGGCAAGTACGGTTTTCAAAGTAGCCAGCTTTTCTGCATTCGTTCCACTCAACAAAATAATAGGCTGCAATTTAGCAATCGCCTCTTCACTGATTCCTTTATCAGCCAGTTCTTTGTTCACATTTTCCAGCCCGATCTTATCAAGCTTATCAATGGCCACCGTAATATCTACAATCTTGTCTGCTTCACCGATAATCTCGGCAATACCGGTCAGAATCTTACGATTGTTGATCTTAATGCAGACGCGGATACCAAAACGGGTAAACACCGTATCTACAATCTGCATCAACTCTACTTCGTTCAGCAATGAATCACTACCTACCACATCAGCATCGCATTGGTAAAACTCGCGGTAACGTCCTTTCTGCGGACGATCTGCCCGCCACACCGGCTGAATCTGATAGCGTTTGAATGGAAAAGTGATTTCATCACGATGCATCACCACATAACGGGCAAATGGCACTGTGAGGTCATAACGCAATCCTTTTTCACAAAACTTACTTGCCAACTTCGCTGCATTGCGGCTCAGTAACTCTTCATCAGTAATGCCAGAAAAGTAATCTCCCGAATTCTGTATCTTAAACAAAAGTTTATCGCCTTCATCGCCATACTTCCCCATCAGAGTAGAGAGCATTTCCATGGATGGAGTTTCTATCTGCTGGAATCCATAAAGATGATAAACATCGCGAATAGTATTGAATATGTAGTTACGCTTCGCCATCTCAACGGGCGAAAAATCACGTGTCCCTTTCGGTATACTTGGTTTTGCTGCCATAAATCTAACTGTTTTATTTATTAAATTGCAAAGTTATAGGAAATTATTGATTATTCATGGAAATCATGGGCTAATCTCGCTCGTATCTATATTTCACCACAGAGTAACACAGAGTTTTAATTATCAGACGAAACGCGGATGGATGCAGATTAAGAGACTGTAGTTCTTTATCATCTATTTGTTTCCCTTTGCGAAAATCTGCGTTTCAATAAAGATTTTCCATGGAACTCTGTGTTACTCCTTTAGATTTGCATTACAAATATTAGTGGTAAAATAT
>DXWV01000007.1 GCA_019416685.1 Bacteroides sp. | reverse complement strand
TTTGCGTTTCAATAAAACGCTGTCATAGTATGAACTAAATTTGAAATGCTACTTAAACATTAATATATTAATATAAAGAAAAGTATGAACGAGAAAATTAATATGCCTTGGGAAGAACGTCCCGCTGGTTGCACAGATGCCATGTGGCGTTATTCAAAAAATCCTGTTATCGGACGTTATCACATTCCGTCATCAAACAGTATTTTTAATAGTGCCGTAGTGCCGTTTGAAGATGGATTTGCCGGAGTATTCCGTTGTGACAACAAGGCAGTACAAATGAATATTTTTGCCGGTTTCAGTAAGGATGGTATCAATTGGGATATCAATCACGAACCTATAAAGTTCAAAGCCGGTAATACGGATATGATTGAATCGGAGTATAAATATGATCCACGTGTCACCTGGATAGAGGATCGTTACTGGATTACCTGGTGTAATGGTTATCATGGTCCTACTATCGGTATTGCTTATACATTTGATTTTAAAGAGTTTTTCCAGTGCGAGAATGCTTTCCTTCCGTTCAATCGCAATGGTGTGCTTTTCCCGCAGAAGATAAATGGGAAATATGCTATGTTGAGTCGTCCCAGTGATAATGGACATACTCCGTTTGGTGATATTTATATCAGTTATAGCCCGGATATGAAATATTGGGGAGAGCATCGCAATGTGATGAAAGTGACTCCATTCCCGGAGAGTGCATGGCAATGTACAAAGATAGGTGCAGGTTCGGTTCCTTTCTTGGTTGACGAAGGTTGGCTGATGTTCTATCATGGAGTAATTACTACTTGCAATGGTTTCCGTTATTCTATGGGAGCAGCTATCCTTGATAAAGACAATCCGGATAAAGTATTATACCGTACCCGTGATTATCTGCTTGCGCCTGCTGCACCTTATGAGTTACAGGGTGATGTACCTAATGTAGTATTTCCGTGTGCAGCATTGCAGGACGGCAAGAGAGTTGCCGTATACTACGGAGCAGCCGATACTGTAACGGGGCTTGCTTTTGGTTACATCTCTGAAATCATTGAATTTATAAAAAGAACAAACATCGGATGATTTACAATTTGACGATTTACGATTTTACGATTGAAATTAGAGTAGAAGTTAGAGTTAGAGAGAATGTAATAGAGAGAGTTCCTTCAATCGTAAATCGTAAATTGTCTAATCATCCATCTTTCTTGATCCTTTCAATTGTAAATTTATGAAGCGACTTTTATTGACTTACACACTGGCTGTCTTTCTGCTTCCGGCTTTTGCCGGAGGTAGAGAGAAGCTTTCCCCTGTTGATTATGTGAATCCTTTTATTGGTACCACCAATTTTGGTACAACAAATCCCGGAGCGGTTTGTCCGAATGGGATGATGTCTGTTGTACCTTTCAATGTAATGGGATCTGCTGATAACAAGTATGATAAAGATGCCCGTTGGTGGTCTACCCCCTATGAGTATCATAATTGTTTTTTTACCGGATATTCCCATGTAAATTTGAGTGGAGTGGGATGTCCGGAGTTGGGTTCTCTTTTGTTGATGCCTACCACAGGAGAATTGAATGTGGATTACAAGGAATATGGAAGCCGTTATAAAGACGAACAGGCTTCACCTGGTTACTACACAAATTATCTAACTAAATACAATGTAAAGACTGAAGTAACTGCCACCCCCCGTACGGGCGTTACCCGTTTTACATTTCCGAAAGGAAAAAGTCATATATTACTCAATTTGGGTGAAGGGCTTACCAACGAATCGGGTGCTATGCTTCGTCGGGTGAATGCACAGGAGATAGAAGGAGTTAAACTTCTGGGTACTTTTTGTTATAATCCTCAGGCCGTATTTCCTATCTACTTTGTGATGCGCGTCAACAAACTCCCTTCGCAAACAGGATATTGGAAGAAACAGCGTCCGATGACTGGCGTTGAAGCCGAATGGGATCCGGATAATGGTAAATATAAACTTTATACCAAATATGGAAAAGAGATAGCCGGAGATGATATTGGTACCTTTTTTTCTTTTGATACTGAAGATGGTGAACAGGTAGAAGTAGAAATGGGCGTTTCCTTTGTAAGTATAGAAAATGCCCGTCTCAATCTGGACAAAGAGCAGGAAGGCCGGGATTTTGAGAAAGTACATGCAGAAGCCCGTGCTCGCTGGAATGATGATTTATCCCGTATTCTTGTAGAGGGAGGGACAGAAGATCAGAAAACCGTTTTCTATACAGCCATGTATCATTTGCTGATTCATCCCAATGTTTTGCAGGATGTCAACGGAGAATATCCGGCTATGGAAAGCGATAAAATAATGACTGCCAGTGGCAATCGTTACACTGTATTCTCTTTGTGGGATACGTATCGGAATGTGCATCAGTTGCTTACGCTGGTTTATCCGGAGCGGCAGATAGACATGGTACGTACCATGCTTGATATGTATCGTGAACACGGCTGGCTTCCGAAATGGGAGTTGTATGGTCGTGAGACGCTGACAATGGAGGGAGATCCCAGTATTCCCGTGATTGTAGATACCTGGATGAAAGGTTTACGCGATTTTGACATTAATCTGGCTTATGAAGCCATGTACAAATCGGCCACTCTGCCCGGTACTGAGAATCTGATGCGCCCGGACAATGATGATTATATGTCTAAGGGTTATGTACCTCTGCGCGAACAGTATGATAATTCGGTTTCTCATGCATTGGAGTATTACATAGCAGACTTCGCTCTTTCCCGGCTTGCCGGTGCTTTGGGAAAGAAAGAGGATGCCAAACTGTTCTACAATCGCTCATTAGGATATAAACATTATTACAGTAAAGAGTTTGGCACGCTTCGTCCCATACTTCCTGACGGAACTTTTTATTCTCCCTTCAATCCGAAAGAAGGTGAAAACTTTGAACCCAGCCCCGGTTTTCATGAAGGTAATTCCTGGAATTATACATTCTATGTGCCCCATGATGTATATGGACTGGCGCGGTTGATGGGAGGGAAGAAGCCTTTCATCAACAAACTACAGATGATATTTGATGAAGGTCTTTATGATCCTGCCAATGAACCCGATATTGCCTATCCTTATTTATTCTCTTATTTTAAAGGAGAAGAATGGCGCACGCAGAAGGAGACACAACGTTTATTGGCTAAGTATTTCACTACTCAGCCGGACGGTATTCCCGGGAATGATGATACGGGAACGATGTCTGCCTGGGCCATCTTTAATATGATAGGTTTTTACCCGGATTGCCCGGGATTGCCGGAATATACTCTTACAACTCCTGTTTTTGATAAAGTGACCATCCGACTTGATCCTAAATGGTATAAAGAGTGTGAACTTGTGATAAAATCTTCTCGTCAGAAGCCCGATGCTTTGTATATTCATAATATAAAAATAGGTGGTAAAAAGATAAACCGCTTTCGTATCACTCATGAGGAGCTGATACATGGCGGGTTGTTAGAGTTTTCTATTAGGTAAATGTTTTTCCCCAATTAGTTTAGTAATGAAGGTAAAAAGGAGAGACTGTCCGGACATTGTTTGTTAGGGCAGTCTTGTTTTTATTAGCACTTTTGCCTTCTCAATTGTATTATTAGTACGAGTATTTATTTATTATATTTGATAGTATGAAAAAAGGATTTGTTTCATGTTTATTGTTTATGTGTCTTGGGATGGCAGGATGTCAGCAGAAGGATGTTGAGATACGGATCATTCCGCAACCACAATCGGTTGAAACTTCTTCCGGAACTTACCGGTTACAAAAACAAGCTACATTTACTTCTAATTTGCCGGAGATAGAGGGAAAAGAGTTTGCAGAATATGTGCAGGCTTCTCCTTTAGGTTTACAATTAGGAACAGAAGAGCCTGAAAAAGCAGCTGTTAAGTTTGTGATAATCGCTCCCGGCAACGAACATGATTCGATTGAGAGCTACCAGTTAGAAATAACTTCAAAAGGTATTGTTGTGTCTGCTCCTTCCGCTGCCGGGCTGTTTTATGGTTTTCAAACATTACTGCAATTGGCAGATGCCGATACAGACGGTACCTATACCTTGCCATTGGTTGATATCAAAGATGCTCCTCGTTTTGCTTACAGAGGTTTGCACCAGGACGTATCCCGTCATTTCCGAACCAAAGAATTTATAAAGAAACAGTTGGATGCCATGGCACGCTATAAGCTGAACACCCTTCATTGGCATCTGACAGATGGTGCTGGTTGGCGTCTGGAAATTAAACGCTATCCGGAACTGACGGAGCAGGCAGCTTATCGTCCTTATCCTAACTGGAAAGCATGGTGGAAGGGGGGCCGTAAGTATTGTACAAAAGACGCTCCGGGCGCAGACGGAGGATATTATACACAGGATGATGCACGGGAGATTGTGGAATATGCACGGCAGCGTCATATCACCGTTATTCCCGAGATAGAAATGCCGGGACACTCGGAAGAAGTGTTAGCTGTTTTTCCTCAGTTGTCTTGTTCCGGCAAACCCTATGTAAATTCGGAATTCTGTATCGGCAATGAGGACACCTTTACTTTTCTGCAAAATGTATTGTCGGAGGTGATAGCTATCTTCCCTTCTGAATATATTCATGTGGGCGGTGATGAGGCGAATATGGAAAGCTGGAAAAAGTGTCCTTTGTGCCAGAAGAGAATGAAGGCGGAGGGATTGTCTGACGTAAAAGAACTGCAAAGTTATCTCATTCATCGAATGGAGAAATTCCTCAATGACCACAACCGTCAGTTATTGGGGTGGGATGAAATACTGGAAGGTGGACTGGCTCCCCGTGCCACTGTGATGTCATGGCGAGGAGAAGAAGGAGGAATTACTGCTGCCCGGGCAGCGCACGATGTGATAATGACTCCGGGAGAGTATTGTTATCTGGATGCTTACCAGGATGATCCGACGAGTCAACCCGAAGCTATCGGAGGATACTTAACTTTAGAGAAAGTGTATTCTTATAATCCTGTACCTAAAGCACTGACAAAGCAGGAGGCCGCTTACATAAAGGGGGTACAGGCAAATGTATGGGCGGAATACATATCTACTCCCGAACATATGGAATATATGATTTATCCCCGCTTGCTGGCATTGGCGGAAGTAGCATGGACACAGCCGGAGAAGAAAAACTGGGAACACTTCCGGCAGTGTGCTTTGAAAGAGGTTAGCTGGTTACAGGCTCATGGGTATCATCCTTTCGATCTGAATAAAGAGGTCGGGGAGCGTACGCAGGCAGCTACACGTATTGAACACTTAGGGTTGATGAAGCCAATTCATTACACAACTCCGTATGCACCTCAATATACAGCCGGAGGTGATTCGGCGCTGGTAGACGGGGTTCGCGGTGGATGGACGTATGGGGATAAGCGTTGGCAAGGTTTTCTGAATACAGATATGGATGTTACCATTGATTTAGACAAAACGATGGAAATATCTTCTGTAGCTGCCGAGTTTATGCAATTGTCCGGTCCTTATGTATGGTTACCGCGTGAGGTGATTATTTCTACATCAGAAGACGGAAAGACGTTTACAGAAGTGCAGCGTTTATCTACCGATGTTCCTACTACGGAAGACCGGTTGGTTTTCCGGACTTACCAATGGGAAGGAAAGGTATCAGCCCGTTACGTTCGTTACCAGGCTTTATCCAATGGGATAGAAGGGGGATGGCTTTTTACGGATGAAATTGTGATTAAATAGAGGTATATATACTTGATAAACAATAGGGTTGATATATTACCTTGTTGTCATACAATAAAAAGAGCCACAATAACCGTAAATTGTGGCTCTTTCGATTTAATATGCTGTGGGGCTTACTTGTTGCTATAAGCTGTCAGCATCCAAACCATTTTTTCTTGTTCTTTCAGATAGTCGCTCATCAAAGCTACTGTTACTTCGTCACCGGCTTGTGAAGCGATGGACAACAGTTTGCGTTCTTCGCCGATCAGATGGCTGTAAGTTTCCAGAATATTCTCCAATGCTTTTTCACCATTGCTCACACGATCTACTTCGTTGATGTTGGACATCTTGAGGTAATCACTGAATTTATTGGCAGGAGTTCCGCCCAGCATCAGGATACGTTCTGCTATTTCGTCCACTTTCTCGGCTGCATCATTATAGAGATCTTCAAACTTGCTGTGGAGTACAAAGAAATCATGTCCTTTAATATTCCAGTGGAAACCACGAAGGTTGGTGTAATATACCTGAAAATCTGCCAGTAATTGTTGTAAAGATGCTACTACGTTGTTTACTCCTGATTCGTTTAACTTGATGTAATCTAATGTTTTCATAACTTGTTTTATTTAATTAGTTTATACTATTTTTCTTTTTCGTATTGCAAAGATAAGGCGAAAATATATGCGTGTCAAACTGATAATTTCTATCTTTGCATAGACAGAATCTATAACCTATAAAACTTTGATAGATGACAATACAACAGTTAGAGTATATACTTGCCGTAGACCAGTTCAGGCATTTTGCCAAAGCAGCAGAATACTGCCGGGTGACGCAACCTACTTTGAGCGCCATGATTCAGAAACTCGAAGATGAGTTGGGAGTAAAGCTATTCGATCGTGCAATGCAACCGGTATGCCCTACACGGGTCGGAGAGAAAGTGATTGCTCAGGCACGTACCGTACTTGCTCAGGCTTCACAGGTGAAAGAGATTATCAGTGAAGAGAAACGTTCGCTGTCAGGTACTTTCCGTTTGGCGGTATTACCTACTATCGCACCTTATCTGTTGCCACGCTTTTTCCCGCAATTGATGGAGAAGTATCCGGAGCTGGATGTACGGGTGACGGAGATGAAAACTAAGGATATCCGCCAGGCATTGCGTGACGGAGAAATTGATGCTGCTATTTTGGCTAGTCTGCTTGAAGATGCTGTGTTGTCAGAAGAGATTCTTTTCTATGAGCAATTTTATGGATATGTATCCCGTAAGGAACCATTGTTTAAGCATGATGTGATCCGTACATCCGATATTACGGGAGAACGGTTGTGGTTGCTGGACGAAGGGCATTGCTTCCGCGATCAGTTGGTTCGTTTCTGTCAGATGGAAGCTGTGAAACTACACCAGATGGCATATCACCTGGGAAGTATGGAGACATTTATGCGTATGGTAGAAAGCGGGAAAGGAATTACATTCGTTCCGGAACTGGCAGTGTCTCAACTCTCCAATGAACAAAAAGAGTTGGTACGTCCGTTTGCTATTCCCCGTCCTACAAGACCTATTGTGCTGACCACCAATAAAGACTTTATCCGAGGCAGCTTACTTTCTGTACTGAAAGATGAGATACGTGCAGCTGTGCCTAAGGAGATGCTTAATTTGCAGGCTGTACAGTGCTTGGTTTAATGGGCGGTGCAGCTAATTGGCATATAGGCAAATTACTTCATTTTTGTATGGAAATGAGCAAAACTCACCACAGAGTAACACAGAGTTCCACCGAGTAGTATTTACCGGATGAAACGCGGATTAACACAGATGAACGCAGATTAAAAGACTGTATTTCTTTATCTTACCCCTGTTTCTCTTTGCGAAAATCTGCGTTAATCTGCGTTTTAATAAAGATTTAAAACTCTGTGTAACTCCGTGCTACTCTGTGGTGAAATAGATTCATTATTTTTCAGTTTTGTGCTAAATGGTATTTATCATTGCCATCAGTCTCTTTCTCCGGTATCGATAAAGCCCTATCCCGTAGAGTAACGTATGAAGCCTCGGTGTGTAACGTTGTTTTAGATGTACATGTAAAGCAGTACGACATGTGCATGTGGAACAGCACGACATGTGCATCTCATGCAGCTTTACATGTACATGTAAAACAAGGCTGCACACCGGGGAAAAGAGTGTTCCTTTCTGAAGAAGACAAAGTACAACACCGGGCAAGGGTAATGACGCCGTCTATGGGCACTTCCGCTACCGAAATGATATATCCATAATCTTCGTTACTG
>DXWV01000069.1 GCA_019416685.1 Bacteroides sp. | reverse complement strand
AGTAAAACTTTTCTCTTGATTTATGAGAAAGAGGAACATTTACTGAATATCCCTATTTATCTTTCCGGTTTGCATTTTTCAGCAGTTCCCTGTGAAAACGCATTTCGGCTTTCTGTACCATATAAATTTTCTTATTTGATAAGATTTTCTTGAATTTCTCGTAATAATCTCTTTCCAGCTTGTCTGAAGCTGAACGGGCATCATATACACCTTTCAGAATTTCAGCATACTGAGCCTCTGTCGTTTTATCATCTTTTCCTTTACGAAGTAACCCCCAGGCCTTATCATTCAACGCTTTCTTCTTATCCTGAAGTTCAAAGTATACAGGAAAGAACTTTGCTGCTTCTTCTTTGTTCAAACCAGCTTTCTCAATAATGAATGCCTTCTGTTTGGTGCGAAATTCTTCCGGTGACAGACGTTGTTGATTACACCCATCCATAGCCCACAACAAAGGAGTAAAGCCGCAAATGATAAACAGCAGAATAATCAGTCTTTTCATTTTTATAAAATCAGTTTAATTTATTTTATTCCACACTGGCATCAGTGAGATATACATACAATGAATAATCGTCCATCATCGAACCTTCGAGCACAGCATTAATATACTCATCAGAGTCACTATCAACCTCTACTGTCTCCATCACTGCTATTTCTGTAGTCTCAGGTTTATAGTTTACCGAAGCAATACGAATAATAAATGCAGCTCCGACAAACATTGCCGCCATATAAGCCAATGGCTTAATTTTGTCCCACCTCGTCGTTTTGTTCACTTCAAAGGCAGATTTTTCCTTTTCGGGAAGCTTGTTCATCACTTCTGAAGTAAGATTCTCAAAGTATCCATCAGGCACCTTAAAGGCATTGCCCGTACCTACTTTCTTCAATATTTCATCTTCTTCTTTCATATAATCTTCTCCTCTCTTTTTCTTAGACATTTAATGATTTAAAAGGTTTAATCAACACCTTCCAAAAACTTTTCAATTTTCTTCACTGCATGGTGATAAGATGCTTTCAAAGCTCCCACAGAGGTACCAAAGATCTCCGACATCTCTTCATACTTCATCTCCTGGTAGTATTTCAGGTTGAAAACCATGCGTTGTTTCTCCGGCAGTGACAATAAAGCTTTTTGCAACAGAAGTTGTGCCTGATCACCGGAGAAATAAGGGTCACTTTCCAGTCTTTCAACTACAGCGGCTTCCGGATCATCAATGGCTACAGTATTCATAGCACGTTGCTTATTCAGAAAAGTAATACATTCATTCAAGGCTATGCGATAAAGCCAGGTAGATAGCTTCGCTTCTGCCCGGAAATAATCGATGTTCATCCATGCCTTGACAAACGTATTTTGAAGAAGGTCATTTGCGTCATCATGAGAAAGTACCATCCGGCGAATCTGCCAATATAATTGCTCGCTATATTGCGATACAATCATTTCAAACCCTTTTCGCTGTGTACCTTCGTCCTGAAGGAGCGTTAAAACCTCTCGTTCTTTATAAGAATTCATAAGGTTATTAGTATTCTGTATGTTATATGCTTATTTATGGTTCAATTTATTCAATGCTTCCAGCAAAGGATCATCATATTTGTAAATATCATCACAGTAACTAAGCTTACCATCGGCAGCCAGATACATGGTCTGATAATCCAGGAACAGAGGAATAGCTTCCTTCAGACTATAATGCTTAAGCTCCCGGTATGCCTCGCTTCGGTTCAGCTTTTTACCTTCATCGCTCTTCGGAACTATGTCCATGGCAATACGAATGCGGTCTTCCAACAGTTCGTCCGGCTTTTCCAATAAGAAAAAGGCAAAGTCCAACGCTCTCTCCAACCTTACGCAACCATGGCTTACCGCACGATTGGAACGGTTGAAAGCCCAACGGGAAGGAGTATCGTGCAGATAGACAGCATACGGATTGGGGAAACGAAAAATAATTCGCCCTAAAGAATTGCCTTCTTTGTTGTCCTGCTTTACAGTAAACGGTACGCCTGCTGTATATTTAGCCCATTTTATATCATGAGGATTCACCCGGTTTCCATTCTTATCATATACTTTCATCCGGTTTCGGGTGAAGTAAGTAGTATCGCGACGATAAGACGGAATAATCTCCTTACGTATTATATTCTGGGGAACATTCCAATAGGGATTCAACTCCATGTAGTAAATCTTGCTGTAAAGCAAAGGAGTTTTGTTTCTTACTGAACCACAGCAAATACGCATTTCAAGAATAGAATCGGCCTCCTCATTAAATGCCTGCAACATAAAGGCTGCTATATTACCGATCACATATTTAGAACCTTTTTCGGGTTTATATTGCCAACGGGCTCGTTCCAAATTGATCTGTAAATGATCCTTATAGTAAGCAAGAGGGCGATTGAGATAACGGATTGTATAAGTTCCTATAGAATTATCTGTAGACAGGCGGTTCGCTAAACGGAATTGGTTTACCGCTTCCAGTAAAGCAGGAGTCAATGTATCACCCGAAGATTGTTTCAGTTCTCCGGTTTGCATCAATCTACCGGCAATCAATGGTATAATACGATGCCTCTCTCCCACTTTCAGTAAAGTATCACCAATAAGCGGAATTTCTTCAAACTCTGCCTCTCCTACAGAATCCAAGCGTGCTAATTCTTTCTGCATACTGAGATAGAAGGGAGAAGTGGGCTGAGCTTGGCGAAAAGCAGCAAAAGGATTCTGCCTCAAAGAAGCCAAAGCCTCCAGAGCAAACTCTTTACTACACTCCTTCAAAGGAATGGGGTAAGATTCTTTCTGTTTCTCAGTACCACTCTTTTTCTTAACATCCTCTTCCTGATTATTCAGAAGTTGCACAGGAGAAATAAAACCATATTTAAGTCCACAAGTATAAAACAGGTAAGAGCTTGTCAATCCGTACTCCAAACGTGCCAGTAGATGATTGACCGTTTCGTCTTCATGCAACTGCAGAGAACGGAAACGTTCCAGATCGGTTCGTATATCAGAGACATTAAAAAGTGCCGGGTTTAATCCATGACGATGAGAATTCTCTAACCAGTAAAGGAGCGAATCGGCATATTGACCTACGCCATCCTTCATCCAGAACAATGCTGCACTATCTGCTGTATAATAACTCACCATAGCCGAATCCCAAACCATAGTATCATTGGCATTTGATAAATTTACACGGACGTATTGACGTATACTATCAGGATTTATTAAATATGCAGGATGAACTAATTCATGAAAAGAGGACAAGGAAAGAACAACCGGAGATTTTGGTTTCTCTTCCTTACAGGCAGATACCACCATGAGTAGAATAAGAAAGCTTAATACGATCCGCTTCATCATCCATCTCCTTATTTTATTACTACTTTCCTCACTATATCACCTATTTTAAAGATATAATATCCCTTCGGAAGATTTAAAGTCACTGATTTATCAACTGTATCAATACGCACAGAAGTGACCTTCACTCCAAGAATATTGTATACTTCCATCAATGAACCAGGAGTAGCATTCTGAACGCGCACTGTAGTTCCGGACACAGTCAATGTAAGGGAAGACTGCTCACTCTGAACAATTTCCGCTTTTCGCCCTTCCTGCGCCGTCATTGTGGACAAAGGCAGGAGAGTCAGAGCAAAGAAAAAGTAAAAAAATAACCTTTTCATCTGGTATGTATCCGATTCTGTTTATTCAGTACAAATATACGTTGTTCCTCCCTATAAAACAAACTTTACGCCTGAAAGTTGTTACAGATTGATGCAAAGGTTCTCCTTAGCCAGGATAGTATTGGGAAAAACAGCAGCGGCTTCTTCCAGCAAAACCAGTTCATCCTCATAGCGTGCCGAGAAGTGCCCGATGACAAGTTGTTTTACCCCTGCGTCTAAAGCGAGCCGGGCTGCCTGAGAGGCAGTTGTATGAAATGTTTCTTTTGCTCTGGCCAAATCAATTTGAGCAAATGTAGCTTCATGAAACAGGAGATCAACCCCTGCAATCTGCCGGGCTATCTCTTTCCGATAGATAGTATCGGAACAATAGGCATATTTTCGAACTGGCTCAGAAGGACGCGTAAGACAATCATTCGCTATCACTTCTCCCTCCGGAGTCACAAAATCAGCCCCATTCTTAATGCGGTTTAGTTCGTAGACCGGTACTTGATAGAAATCAATCATCTCCCTGATGATGTGATTGGGACGAGGTTTCTCCGCAAACAGGAAACCGCAACAAGGAATGCGATGCTGTAAAGGAATTGTTGTAACAGTCATGGAGCGATCTTCATAGATCAACACAGGCTCTTTCGTATTAAATTCATGAAAAACAACCTGATAACTCATGTTCTTACAGAAAAAAGCCAGTAGTGGAGAAAATAACTCTTCCAGCCCTTTAGGAGAATGAATATGGAGTTCGGCCGTACGTCCTAAAAGTCCGAATGTAGAAATAAGCCCCATCAGACCAAAACAGTGATCGCCATGCAGATGAGAAATAAAAATGTGATTCAACCGGGAGAATTTCAACCGGGACTTACGAAGTTGCATTTGTGCCCCCTCGCCGCAATCTATCATAAAAAGTTTATCACGCAGGTTCACCACCTGTGAAGTCGCAAAATGCCGTGTAGTAGGCAACGCAGAGCCACAGCCCAATATATGTAAATCAAATTTCTCCATAACAGAAACAAAGATAGTGCAAACCGAGAGCAGAATAAAATGAACAGGTTCATTTTTTATACCAAGGTACAGCTTATTTTCGTTTTGATGCAAAGATAAAAAGAAAAAGGGTATCAGCGAACTGATACCCTTTCTAAATATTATAGAATTAAATTAATTAATTCTTACCTTCCAACTGTTCTTTCAAAGCAGCCAAAGCATCGATGTCACCCAGAGTTGTAGAAGCAGCCTGGTTCTGAATCATCGGAGCATCTTCTTTCTTAGCAGAAGTCTTCTTTGCATTAGAAGCAGCTTTCTTCTCAGCTCTTTCTTCTGCCTTAGCAACATCTTCAAAGATACGGCTATGAGACAGAATGATTCTCTTAGCATCCTTGTTGAACTCGATTACTTTGAACTCAAGTTTCTCGTCCAACTGAGCCTGTGAACCATCTTCCTTAACAAGGTGTTTCGGAGTAGCGAAACCTTCAACACCATAAGGCAGAGCAACTACAGCACCCTTATCTAACATTTCGATGATTGTTCCTTCGTGTACTGAACCTACAGTAAATACTGTTTCGAATACATCCCAGGGATTTTCTTCGAGTTGTTTGTGACCAAGGCTCAAACGACGGTTTTCTTTGTCG
>DXWV01000068.1 GCA_019416685.1 Bacteroides sp. | reverse complement strand
GTAAAACTTTTCTCTTGATTTATGAGAAAGAGGAACATTTACTGAATATCCCTACGACATGTGCATGTCGTACAACGACTCTTACTGAGATAAGGAATGTACCTATAATTCAGCACGTAGCAGACGATAGACAGCAGGATGGAGGAAGTAGCGTACGTCCTTTCCTTCGGCCAGAGCACGGCGGATAAATGTGGAGCTTATTTCAAAGGTAGGAGAGTCGACAATGCGAACTGTTTCGGGTAATTCGTCTTTGTTTACGGGATATCCGGGACGTGGATAAATGAGTATTTGGTTCTCTGCAATAATTCGATCTGGATCGCGCCAACGATTGAAAGTCAGCCAGTTATCCGATCCGATGATCAGATGAAATTCTCGTTCGGGGTAGTTGCTTTTCAAACAGTCCAATGTGTGGACTGTGTACGAAGGGCGGGGAAGATGAAATTCAAAATCGGAGGCGCGGAAATGCGGATAGTCTTCAATGGCAAGTTGTACCAGTTGGAGACGTAATTCGTCGGGCCATAAATCAGCTTGCTCTTTCAACGGATTGTGGGGGCTAACTACAAACCAGACTTCATCTAAGCCGCAGAACTCACAAAGGTAATTGGCCAGTGCAAGATGTCCAATGTGTATCGGATTAAAAGAACCGCTGAATATTCCGGTTTTCAATTTACTCATAATGCCAAGAACTCTTTGATTACTCTCAACGCTTCAGCTTTGGCTGTCTCCAGATCATCGTTGATAATCACTTTGTCAAATCTGGGAGCAAAACTCAATTCATATTCAGCTTTAGCTATGCGATGTTCTATGACTTCGGGTGCATCTGTACCCCGTCCCACAAGACGACGGCGGAGTTCGTCTACACAAGGTGGTTGGATAAACAGGGATAAAGCTTGTTTACCGTAGAATTTCTTTATATTACATCCACCTACAACATCTACATCGAATACTACATTTTGTCCGGTTTCCAATTGTTGTTCCACTTGTGTTTTCAATGTACCATAGTAACGATCCTTATAGACTTCTTCATATTCCAGAAATTCATTGTTCGCGATACGCTGGCGAAATTCATCCGGAGAGAGGAAGAAATATTCTACTCCATGCTTCTCTTCACCACGTGGCGGACGGCTGGTGGCCGAAATGGAGAATGCAAGGTTTAAATCTTGCGTTAACAGATAATTTATAATTGTAGATTTGCCTGAGCCCGAAGGGGCGGAGAAAATAATTAGTTTCCCTTTCATGACAGTAAAAAAGGTTATAATGTTATAGAGTTATGATGCTATAGAGTGGTAGGACTATAAAGTTATAACGTTATAATGTTATGGAGTGGCATATTTAAAAGCTATTTAGAAAGTGGTAGAGGCGGGCTTATAACACTACCGCCTTATAACTCTATAACTTTATTGCTTATAACCTTATCGCCCTGCCGTTTTCCTGTTACATAATGTTGAGTACTTGTTCTTTTATCTGCTCCAGTTCATCTTTCATCTGGACTACGATCTTTTGCATCTCTGCATGATTGGATTTACTACCCAGTGTGTTGATTTCACGGCCCATCTCCTGAGCAATAAATCCGAGCTTTTTACCCTGACCGCTACCACTTTCCATGGTGCTGATAAAATATTTCAAATGATTGCTGAGGCGTTGTTTTTCTTCATTGACATCGAGCTTTTCTATATAATAGATAAGTTCCTGTTCCAGACGGTTTTTATCATAATCCACGCTTAAAGTTTTTTCGAGGGCGTCTGTAATGCGTTCCTTGATCTTCTCGACGCGTTCTTTTTCGTATGGAGTAATAGATTCCAGCAGGCGGGAAATATTGGTTATTTTTTCACGAAACTTCTTTTCCAGTGCTGCACCTTCCTGTTTGCGGAAATCAACCAGATGCTTTATAGCCTCTTCAATAGCAACGTGCACGGTTTCCCATTCTTCTTCGGTTAATTCTTGTATTTCTGTTTTTGTCATTACGTCCGGCATACGAAGCAGTGTTTGAAACCAATCTACAGGAACCGGAATGCTCAGATTGTCTGCAATGTCTTTTATCTGTTTATAATATCCTTCTATCAACACTTGATTGATAGGTGTAGCACTTTCAGCACTTTCTTTTTTCTCTACCCAAAGACTGAAATCTACCTTTCCGCGTTCCAGTGTGCGTGAGATTTCATTACGGATTTCCATCTCTTTTTCACGGTATGCCGGAGCAATACGGGCAGATAAATCCATTGCTTTACTGTTGAGCGATTTAATCTCTACATTTATTTTCTTTTCGGTCAGCTCAGCAGTCGCTTTGCCATATCCCGTCATAGATTGTATCATATAATCAATTGTTTTTTGCAAAAGTACAGGAATATTTTAAGATTATTGCTTCAAAACCGAAAAAATATGCCGGTATATCCCTCTGCTGTGCCTTTTATTGAAGGATTGCCAGTGTGTGTTATTGAGAAGAGCGAATGAATTTTAACTGAAATCTGCTTTAATTCATGCTACTGTGTGGTAATCTGAAAATAATCAGTTAAATTTGCGTCAGTTTAATAATCTGAAAATTATGTCGTGTATCTTACATATTGAAACCTCTACCGCAGTGTGTTCGGTGGCGGTGAGTGAAGACGGACAGACGATTTTTGTGCAGGAAGATATGAAGGGTCCTTCACACGCCGTGTCGTTGGGAGTTTTTGTTGATGAGGCTTTGTCGTTTATCGATAGTCATGCAATACCTTTGGATGCGGTAGCTGTAAGTTGTGGACCGGGGTCATATACCGGACTTCGTATCGGGGTTTCAATGGCTAAGGGGATTTGCTATGGGCGTAATATACCGTTGATTGGTATTCCTACACCTGAAGTATTGTGTGTACCGGTATTGTTGTATCATGAGTTGCCGGAAAATGCTCTTCTCTGCCCAATGATTGATGCACGCCGGATGGAGGTATATGCAGCTGTTTATGATCGTAGTCTGAATGTGATACGTCCTATTTCTGCAGATATTATCGATGAGAATTCCTATCTCGATATTGTGGATGAACGTCCGGTTTATTTTTTTGGCAATGGTGCAGCCAAATGCAGAGAGAAGATAACACATCCGAATGCGCATTTTATCGATGATATACACCCTCTGGCCAAAATGATGTTTCCGCTTGCCGAGAAAGCTGTAGCAAAAGAGGATTATAAAGATGTGGCTTATTTCGAGCCTTTTTATTTGAAAGAGTTTGTTGCTTCCCTTCCTAAAAAGGTGTTGTAACAGGGACTCTGTTCCTATTTTTAACTTTTAATTTTTAATTATTATTTTATGCAGTATAACACCCAACAGAAAAGAATGCCCCTTCCCGAATATGGGCGAAGTATCCAGAATATGGTAGATCATGCACTTACTATACAAGATCCGGCCGAACGCCAGCGTTGTGCAAATACTATCATCAATATTATGGGGAATATGTTTCCTCATCTAAGAGATGTACCTGATTTTAAACATAAACTTTGGGATCATCTGGCTATTATGGCCAACTTCAAGTTGGATATTAAATATCCATACGAGATCATCCGCGAGGAAAACTTAGGAACAAAACCGGAACCTATCCCTTATCCAAGTACAAAAATTCGCTATCGTCATTATGGACGTACGCTTGAGATACTTATTAATAAAGCATGTGAATTTCCGGAAGGAGATGAAAAGAAAAATCTGATTGCTCTTATATGTAACCATATGAAGAAAGATTATATGGCTTGGAATAAGGATACGGTAGATGATCGTAAGATTGCTGAAGATCTGGCCGAACTTTCCGGTGGAAAACTGCAGATGGATGATGATATTATTCGTTTGATGGCAGAACGTTTGGCACAGAACTATCGTCCGAAAACGAATTATACCAATAACCGGAATAATAATCAGAGAAGAAAATATTGAAGACACTTATCACTCATCACTAATCACTAAATACATGGCTTCATTTGTAATCGAAGGAGGACACAAACTGTGTGGAGAGATTCATCCGCAGGGTGCTAAAAACGAGGTGTTGCAGATTATCTGCGCTACATTGCTTACTGCTGAGGAAGTAATAGTCAATAACATTCCCGATATTCTGGACGTTAATAATCTTATTCAGTTGATGAGAGACATGGGGGTGACAGTTGCAAAGCAAGGTGTTGATACTTATAGTTTCAAAGCTGAAAATGTAGATCTGGCCTATTTGGAGAGTGATGAGTTTCTGAAGAAATGTTCCAGTTTGCGGGGATCTGTGATGCTGATAGGGCCTATGGTAGCTCGTTTTGGCAAAGCTATGATTTCGAAACCTGGCGGTGATAAGATTGGTCGCCGTCGTTTGGATACCCACTTTATAGGCATTCAGAGCTTGGGAGCCGATTTCAGATACAATGATGAACGCGGTGTTTATGAGATTACTGCAGATAACTTGTATGGTACTTACATGTTGTTGGATGAAGCTTCCGTAACCGGAACTGCCAATATAGTGATGGCTGCTGTTCTGGCGAAAGGAACAACTACAATTTACAACGCTGCTTGTGAGCCTTATCTACAACAACTCTGCAGGATGCTCAACCGGATGGGAGCCAAGATCAGTGGTATTGCATCTAATCTTCTGACTATTGAAGGGGTGGAAGAGTTGCATGGTACACAACATACCGTACTACCTGATATGATTGAGGTAGGTAGTTTTATTGGTATGGCGGCTATGACAAAGAGTGAAATCACTATAAAGAACGTTTCTTACGAAAACCTGGGTATTATTCCTGAAAGTTTTCGTCGTCTTGGTATTAAACTGGAACAGCGTGGAGATGATATTTATATCCCTGCACAGGAAAATTTCCAGATAGAATCATTTATTGACGGTTCTATTATGACTATTGCCGATGCACCCTGGCCGGGACTTACCCCCGACTTGCTTAGTGTACTGCTTGTAGTAGCCACACAAGCCAAAGGAAGTGTGCTGATACATCAGAAAATGTTTGAAAGCCGCCTGTTCTTTGTAGATAAACTGATAGATATGGGAGCACAGATAATACTTTGTGACCCGCACCGTGCTGTTGTAATCGGACACAATCATGGTTTCAAATTGCGTGGTGGTAATATGACTTCACCTGACATTCGTGCCGGTATTGCCTTGCTGATTGCTGCAATGAGTGCCGAAGGGATCAGTCGTATTCATAATATAGAGCAGATAGATCGTGGTTACCAGAATATTGAGGGCCGGTTGAATGCTATTGGCGCGCGAATTACACGAATATGATAAGAAAAGAAGAAGTATATAAAATAGGAATTTTTAATAAACCTCATGGTATACATGGTGAGTTGTCGTTCACTTTTGCAGATGACATTTTCGACCGTGTTGATTGTGATTACTTTATTTGTCTGCTCGACGGTATTTTTGTTCCTTTCTTTATAGAAGAGTACCGTTTTCGTTCTGACTCCACCGCTTTGGTGAAACTTGAAGGAGTTGATACTGCTGAGCGTGCCCGTATGTTTACCAATGTAGATGTATATTTCCCTATAGAGCATGTAGACGAAGTGGAACCGGGAGAACTCTCCTGGGATTTCTTTGTTGGCTTTCGTATGGAGGATGATACTCACGGTGATTTGGGAGAAGTAACAGATGTAGACACCTCTACTGTTAACACGCTTTTTGTGGTAGAACGTCCCGATGGCGAAGAGTTGTTGGTACCTGCGCAGGAAGAGTTTATTAAAGGTATTGATCAGGAACGTAAACTCATTGTGGTTGATTTGCCCGAAGGGTTACTGAATCTTGATGAACTTGAAGAAGAATGAATCAGTGTTAATCTGTGTAATCAGTAGTAGAAAGAATTAGCGAAATGCTTACATTTGTACGCAATACGATAAAATAATGCCAAAGAAGAAACGCAGTAAAGCCTTTTGGAACAATATAAAGTTCAAGTATAAGCTCACTATTATCAACGAGAACACACTCGAAGAGGTGGTGGGGCTTCGTGTATCAAAATTGAATGGTCTTTCTGTTTTGCTCTTTGTGTTGACTATTCTTTTTTTGATTGCTGCCATTATTATTGCTTTCACTCCTTTGCGCAACTATCTTCCCGGGTATATGAATAGTGAAGTCCGTAACCAGATAGTGGCTAACGCTTTGCGTGTAGATTCTCTGCAGCAACTGGTAGAACGGCAAAATTTGTATATTATGAATATCCAGGATATCTTTAGCGGGAAAGTCCGTGTTGACTCCGTACAAAGTATGGATACACTGACTACTTTGCGTAAGGACTCTCTGATGGAACGTACCAAACGTGAGGAGGAATTCCGCCGCCAGTATGAGGAGGCAGAAAAGTACAATCTTACATCTATCACTTCGCAGCCTAATGTGAACGGACTGATTTTTTATCGTCCTACACGTGGCATGATTTCTGCCCACTTTGATGCAGAGAAGAAACACTACGGAACAGATATAGCTGCCAATCCCAATGAGAGTGTACTCGCTACGTTGGATGGTACGGTTATTCTGAGTACCTATACAGCCGAAACCGGTTATTTGATAGAAGTACAGCACAATCAGGACTTTGTCTCTATTTATAAACATTGTGGTTCTTTATTGAAACGTGAAGGTGATAAGGTACAGGCAGGAGAAGCCATTGCATTAGTAGGAAACAGTGGTACACTTACTACTGGTCCTCATTTGCATTTTGAGTTGTGGAACAAAGGACGTCCGGTGAATCCCGAAAAGTACATTGTATTCTAAAATCATGAATAAAGAGATTAAAAAGAAACAAATAGCTATATTAGGCTCTACAGGCTCTATTGGTACGCAAGCTCTACAGGTGGTTGAAGAACATCCCGAATTGTATGAGGTATATGCTCTGACAGCCAATAATAAAGTAGAGATGCTTATAGCCCAGGCACGAAAGTTTCAACCCGAGGCCGTAGTTATAGCTAACGAGGAAAAATATGATCAGCTGAAAGAGGCACTGAGCGAATTACCGATTAAAGTATATGCCGGTACCGAAGCTTTGTGCCAGATTGTAGAGTCAGGACCGATAGATATTGTGTTGACTGCTATGGTGGGATATGCCGGGCTGAAACCTACGATTAATGCCATTCGTGCCCGTAAGGCCATTGCTTTGGCAAACAAGGAAACGCTGGTTGTAGCCGGAGAATTAATTAATGTACTGGCGCAACAATACCACACTCCAATTTTACCTGTAGACTCAGAACATTCAGCTGTATTTCAATGTCTTTCCGGTGAGGTAGGAAACCCTGTCGAAAAAGTAATACTGACTGCTTCCGGTGGTCCGTTTCGTACTTATACCTTGGAGCAATTACAAACTGTAACCAAAGTTCAGGCGTTGAAGCATCCTAACTGGGAAATGGGAGCTAAGATTACGATCGACTCTGCTTCTATGATGAATAAAGGCTTTGAGGTGATTGAAGCTAAATGGTTGTTTGGTGTACAACCCAGTCAGATAGAAGTGGTGGTGCATCCCCAATCAGTTATTCACTCGATGGTGCAGTTTGAAGATGGCGCTGTAAAGGCACAATTGGGTATGCCTGATATGCGTTTGCCTATTCAGTATGCATTCTCTTATCCCGATCGTGTTGCTTCTTCGTTTGATCGTCTGGATTTTGCCAAATGTACCAGCCTAACCTTTGAACAGCCTGATACCAAGCGTTTTCGTAATCTGGCTCTGGCTTATGAAGCTATGTATCGCGGAGGTAACATGCCTTGTATCATTAATGCCGCCAATGAAGTAGTGGTTGCTGCTTTTCTGCGTGATGAGATAGGCTTCCTTGCAATGAGTAATGTAATAGAGCAAACGATGGAACGCGTCTCGTTCGTACAGGTTCCTACGTATGACGACTATGTGGCAACAGATACCGAAGCCCGCCGCATAGCCACTGAACAAATAGTAAATAGTAAATAGTAAAATTGTAAATAAATCGATGGAAACATTCTTAATCCGTGCCCTCCAGTTGATAATGAGCCTTTCATTGCTTGTTATTATACACGAAGGGGGTCATTTTCTCTTTGCCCGTCTATTCAAAGTACGGGTCGAAAAGTTTTGTTTATTCTTTGATCCCTGGTTCACTCTCTTTAAATTCAAACCGAAGAAGAGTGATACAGAATATG
Organism: Bacteroides sp.; assembly: GCA_019416685.1. Taxonomy (GTDB): domain Bacteria; phylum Bacteroidota; class Bacteroidia; order Bacteroidales; family Bacteroidaceae; genus Bacteroides. Next base: position 8,503 of record DXWV01000068.1, on the reverse strand, counting down.
CTGTTGGCTGGTTACCTTTGGGCGGTTATGTCAAAATCTCCGGAATGATAGACGAGTCAATGGACACTGATCAGATGAAACAGCCTGAACAACCGTGGGAGTTTCGTTCTAAACCTGCTTGGCAACGATTGCTGATAATGGTAGGTGGTGTATTGTTCAACTTCCTGCTGGCATTGTTCATCTATTCTATGATTCTCTTCACCTGGGGTGACCAATACATTAAAGTTCAGGAAGCGCCGTTGGGTATGCAGTTCAATGAGACTGCCAAGTCTGTAGGCTTTCAGGATGGTGATGTGTTGTTATCAGCTGATGGTGTGGAGCTTCTTCGTTATGATGCTGATTTGTTGAGTCAGATTGCTGATGCGCGTGAAGTGACTGTACTTCGTGGAGGACAGAAAGCTTCTGTCTATATTCCCGAAGATATGATGCAGCGTTTAATGGTAGATAGTGTGCGTTTCGCTTCTTTCCGGGTCCCTTATGTGGTAGATAGTATAATAGCCAATTCACATGCAGCTCAGGCTGGTCTTATGCCGGGTGATAGTATTATTGCACTTGATGGCAAACCGGTTTCTTATTTTGATTATCTTGAAGAGATGGCTGCACGTAAACAGAAAGTATCAGCTTTGAGTAACGATACTGTAGATTTGCATCAGATTACGTTGACTTATGTTCGTGCCGGAAAGATGGATACTGTAACTTTAGGTACAGACTCAGCTTTCCGTATCGGTGTTTATGCACAGGCTATGAACCGAGTGATGCCGATGGTTACTAAAGAGTATGGCTTTTTTGAATCTTTCCCTGCCGGTGTGCATCTGGGAGTGAAAACACTGAAAGGCTACGTTGGTAATATGAAGTATCTTTTCTCTAAGGAAGGAGCTAAACAGTTAGGTGGTTTCGGAACAATCGGAAGTATTTTCCCCGCTACCTGGGATTGGCATCAGTTCTGGTATATGACGGCATTTCTCTCTATTATTCTTGCCTTTATGAATATTTTGCCTATCCCCGCATTAGATGGCGGACATGTATTATTCCTGTTCTATGAAATCATTGCGCGTCGTAAACCGAGTGATAAATTTATGGAATATGCACAGATGGCAGGTATGTTCTTGCTTTTCGGGTTGCTGATATGGGCTAACTTTAATGATATATTGAGATTCTTCTTCTAAGATAATTTCAGTACAGAATATACAGGAGGTACAGGGGCTTTAATATCCTTTGTGCCTCTTGTGTGTATATTGTGCGATTATTATGAATAGAGAACGACTATAAATTATGTGTTTTGTTCTTTACTTAGTGTCTGGAGAAGTGTGCTGCATGGTTTTTAGTGGGGGGGTAGGGTTTTAAACCAACGCCTCGTTCTTCACCGACCAAACAGTACCTTGGTTTAAAACCAATTTGTAGCTTTTTTACAACCTCCGTTTTTTTTATTATCGCCCGGTGATAGTTCGCATTGTGTCGAATTTGAGTTACTTATAGGCTCTTATTAACCCTTTTCTGAAATAAGGTGGGTTGAGCGACCGGATATCATTCAAAAATATCATCACTCCTTTTGACGAAGTTATTTTAAAACTTTTTCCGGAAAGCCATTTGCAGAACAGAGAGTGGTCTTCGGCTTTGTGATAGGTACATAAAGCTATCTTGAGCGGGATAGTTTCCAAATGCTGTTCCATTCCATTCAAGACATCTTGTTCTGCTCCTTCTACATCTATTTTAATGAAGTCGGGACGATATGGGTAACTTGTGCAAAAACTGTCAATGCTGATACTTTCCTTATCATTATGATCTGATACGTATTTAGGAACGATAGTTATCTTTTCTGCCCATGGTGCGAAGGTCGCTTCAAGTGCTTCGACCCATTCCTTATCTTTTTCAAATAAGACTGCGTAGCCGATTTTCTCTATATTTGAAAGCACAAAGATGCCTTCTGCACTTCCGATATCAAATAGAACTTCTTTGTTTTCTATTTTAAACTTACTATCTGTATAGCAATGAGGAGAGTCAGCATCCTGCTCCGTGATAAGTCCACAATAACAGTATCTCACGGTTGTTGGATTGTAAGACCGTCTAAAATAGAGTTTTTTCTTTTCGTGAATGACATAAAGTAGTCCGTTTTCAGGGTCTTTTTGTACTGCTATTTTTTTACTATTGTATTTTTCAATAAACGGAGAAGGGAAAGTACATAACTTGTGTTGTCTCATGTATGAAAGTGCTTCGTTTATTTCTTTGTATTCGGAAGGATGAGCTGAATAATAAGCACGTATTTTCTGCTTCATTTTCTTGAGAGTTTGTTTCCAGAAATAGTTGTTACAGGTACATTTTACTTTGTATCTGAATTTGTCAAGTAGGGTCATAGATGTAGTTTTTACTTAATTTTGTAAAGAACGGAATTTTCTGATAGAATAGCTTGGAAAATATATATATTTTATTGGCAATTATTCTATGTATATATAATTATATGTTTATAATTATAAGTATTAGATTTATGCAGCTTTATAATTTAATTTCTTTTCCTATTGTGAGACAACTACTGGTATTCTCAATCCTATTCACGAACTTTCACACACAGTGAAGATGCATGGCAAAAAGTTGATTGTATGAGTAGCTTTGGTGGTATTCCTCTGGATGTTCATGAATTAGGAATTGATTTCCTGATCAGTAGTTCTAATAAATGCATTCAGGGAGTTCCGGGATTTGGTTTCATTATCGCCCGCCGTTCGGAGTTGATACGTTGCAAGGGGATAGCCCGTTCTCTTTCCCTTGATATCTATGATCAATGGGAGACGATGGAAAAAGGAAATGGTAAGTGGCGTTTCACGTCTCCCACCCACGTTGTACGTGCATTTAAGCAGGCACTTACTGAGTTGATTGAAGAAGGTGGAGTAGAAGCCCGCTATGCCCGTTATTGTGCAAATCATCGTGTGTTGGTTGAAGGAATGCGTTAACTGGGTTTTAAAACCTTGCTGGATGATGCCATTCAGTCGCCCATTATCACCTCTTTCCTTTGTCCGAAGGCTGATTTTGACTTCAAAGCATTCTATCTGAAATTAAAAGAGAAAGGCTTCGTTATCTATCCTGGAAAAATATCAAAGGCAGATACATTCCGTATTGGAAATATCGGAGACGTACATCCTGATGATTTCAGGCGATTGGTAGAAGCGGTGAGGGATACTGAATATTAAACTCTCTCAGGGGAGAGCCTGTTAAGCATCTTTTTTGATGAAGATCAAGCACTTATACACTGTTTCATAGGAAGATAAGGCTTATCTTTGCCCTAAATATAACATCGGGTATTATGGTAAAGAACATCGTATTTGACTTTGGGGGTGTCATTGCTGACATAGATCGTGATAAAGCGGTTCAGGCCTTTATTAAATTAGGACTGAAAGATGCAGAAACACGTTTGGATAAGTATCATCAGACTGGTATTTTCCAGGAGCTGGAAGAGGGTAAACTGACAGCAGAAGGATTTCGGGATAAGCTGGGAGAGTTGTGCAGACGTGAACTGACAATGGAGGAGACCAGACAGGCATGGCTGGGATTCTTCACGGGGGTAGATATACGCAAGCTTGATTATATGCTGGAACTCAGAAAGTCTTATCATGTATATATTTTAAGTAATACGAATCCCTATGTAATGTCGTGGGCATGCAGTCCCGGATTTTCTTCTCAGGGGAAGCCTTTGACGGATTATTGTGATAAATTGTATCTGTCTTATCAGATCGGTTGCACCAAGCCTGAACCGGAAATATTTAACTATATGTTGAAAGATAGTGGCATGCTTCCTTCCGAAACACTTTTTGTTGACGATGGAGCTTCGAATATACATATCGGCAAAGAGTTTGGGCTGCATACTTATCAACCTGAGAATGGTATGGACTGGCGGAAAGAATTGTCACAGTTGTTAGCGGGTCTGTAAAGTACCGGTATGTGAGAGTTACTTTGCCTGCATGCAGAGTACGCCTTGGCTGTATGTACGTCGGGCGTATCCTGCATGCAGGCAATATATATACTCTGTGTATCGCTTTTGTTGAGGTATATGGAGGAAATACATGATATTACTTTACCGTTGAAGGTTGAGAAATCCGTAATCCGCTGATAATAGCTGCTACCACTGCAAATCCACTTCCTACGAGCAAGCAGACGGAAGTACTCTTTTCATGTGCTATGAAGCTGAATAGCAATGCAACAAGTGTTGTTCCGAATGTTTGTCCCAATAACCTTGCCATTCCCAACATTCCGCTGGCTCCTCCCGACCGTGCGGTAGGTGCGGAGGATATGATCGTACTGTTATTGGGTGTTTGAAACAGACCGAAGCCTGCACCACATAGTGCCAATCGCCAGATAATGCTGAGATCAGTTGATTCTGCGGTGAGTGTAGACAGTGAAAAGAGTCCGGTTGCGAAAAGTATCATACCGATACTTCCCAAGATTCCCGGATGGATACGTTCCACAAGGTATCCGGCTGTAGGTGCGGTAATCAGAGTGGCAATAGGCCATGGAGTCAGTAGTAAACCAGTCATAACCTCACTGTGTCCCAACGTGTTTTGCAGGAAAAAAGGCAGGGAAACCATTGCCAGCATCTGTGCGGTAAACGAACAGATGGAAGTGCTGATGGATAAAGTGAAAATGGGTATTTTTAGTAAATCCAACGGCAAAAGCGGAGAGGATTGTCCCAATTGCCGGCGAACGTAGTAGATGCCTACTATAACCAATATAACTATCTGAATGGCAATGTAGTCCATTCGCTCGTGATGAGCAAATCCGTCCATTGTATAAATAAGTAGTCCGAATGTAACTGCGTTGGCAATAGCACTTTTTATATCAAACTTGCGCTTGGAACGTTCTTCTTTCCGGGGTAGATATTTGTGTCCGAGTATCAGGGCTGTTAGTCCTAAAGGTATGTTGATGGCAAATAACCAGTGCCATGAACTGACGGCAAGTATGGCGCTTGCTATGGAAGGTCCTGCAGCTGCGGATATGGCAACTACCATTGCATTGATTCCCATTCCGCGTCCAATCTGGTTGCGCGGATAGATGGTACGTAATTGGGCTGTGTTCACGCTGGTAATGGCAGAAGCACTGAATCCCTGAAAGATACGTGCAAGTGTCAGTGTCCAGAATGAAGTAGACAGTGCGCAGATTAATGAGGTGATGCAAAAGAGCGCTATTCCCGAGAGATAAACGCGTCTGTATCCGTATATTTCTCCTAACGAAGAAAAGGATAATAATGAAATTACGATTGCCAGCTGGTATCCGTTCATAATCCATGTGATAACGGAAGGAGATACATCGAAGTCGTGTGAAAGAGTGGGCAATACGATATTTACAATATTAATATCAAGTACCGACATGCAAAGCGCAAAAGATATGGCTACTACTGCCCATATCCGTCGCGGAAGGGGAAGGCCGTCTGTTTCTTCTGTGTCAGAAGCTTTTGGGGTAAGTGTTTGGTCCATAAACGAAAAATGCTTTAGTCTTGTAAATTAAACAAAACAAAAGCATTTTCAGTTGTTAGGATCAGTTGAATATAAGTTTTTTTAGCGGTGCAGGCGAATCACCCGTTGGTTACTGCTTCCTCTGAATTCCAGATGAGGCGAATAAAGTGTCTGGATGAAACGCCCTTCTACAAGCACATCAATATAGGGCAGGATTGCTGTTAACCGGGGCTCTGCCTGTATCTCTTCATAGGTATATCCGGTGTAACACCAGATGTTTTGCCGGGTTTCTTCCTTTATCCGTTTCACTAATAAAAGAAAAGCTTCGGGATTAAAAAACGGATCGCCTCCCGAGAAGGTTACTCCGTCCAATAGTGGATTCGCTTTTATTTCACGGATCATATCTATGATTCGTTCTTCTGTCAGCTCTTCACCGGCACACGGGTTCCAGCTCTCCGGGTTGTGACATCCCGGACAACAATGATGGCATCCTGCCAGATAAATGGAATACCGGATGCCTTCACCATCTACTATCGTTTCCGGATAAGTGTATAGCAAGTTGAGAGTCTTCATTTGATTTAATTGAAAATGGAAAATGGAAAGTTGAAAATGGAAAATTAGCTGCGTGCGTTGTCATGCTGAATGGTAATTTTCCATTTTCAACTTTCCATTTTCAACTCTACAAGTGTTTTACTCTATCTTTTTCTTCTGCCCGTTTAGCTGAATTCCACGAACTTAAATCACCTGTCAGATAGCCGGTGATGCGGCGCATACGCAAAATATTCTCACTTCTGCATACCGGGCATTTGTCATAAATGACTCCCTTGTATCCACAGTTATGACAGGTGTCTACCGGGTGATTGATGGAACCATAGCCGATACCTTCGTCATACATAACTTTCACTATTTTAGCGATGGCACGTATATTCTTCTGTGCTTCACCATCCAGCTCTACATAAGTGATGTGTCCTCCACGTGTAATGGCATGGAAGGGGGCCTCACGTTTAATCTTTTCTACGATGCTGATAGGCTCTTTTACATCCACATGGAAAGAGTTTACGTAGTAATCATTATCAGTTACCCCTTCAATTTTGCCATATTTACGGCGATCCATCCGGGTGAAACGTCCGGAAAGACCTTCGGCTGGGGTTGCCAGCACAGAATAGTTAAGGTTATATTTAGCTTTATATTCGTCTACTACTTTATTCATCTCCATCACAGCCTCGAACAACGTATTCCACGCTTTATCGCTGTGGCCATGTCCTTTGCCATAGAGTGCTACCATGGCATTATGTCCACCGATGAAGCCAATGCCCAGTGTACCACTGCGCAATACATCACCTACCTCCTCATTCGGATTCAGATTACCGCCTCCTTTCCATACGTCATTGCCCATCATAAATGGGAACTGACGTGCCAATGCGGTACGCTGATATTGATACCGGGCATAAAGCTGGTCTGCTACCAGAGTGGCCATTTCACGTACTGACTCCAGAAAAATCTCTTTGGCTTTCATCTCAATGGCATCTGTATTGCGTTTGTCTTCAATGATACTTTCTGCTTTAATGCGTGCCTCAATAGCCAGGCGGGGCATATTCAGAGTAGTAAATGAGAGATTTCCTCGTCCTAATGAAGACTTTTCTCCGGCAACGTTCTCAAATACACGTGTACGGCAACCCATTGTTGCCAATTCATAGCGATAGCGTTTCGGATCGTTGGCATCCCATTTCTCGTTTTGGTTGAACGGTGCATCCAGGAACATAAAATTGGGGAATAGTGCCTTGGCTGTTGTACGGCAGGCTTTCAGAAAAAGGTCGAAGTTGGGAGCACTGAAAGTCATGCGCCCTTCCTCTGCCGCTTCAAAATCATTCATTGCCTTTTGATAATCTTCTTCTGAGTAAGATACTCCGTTTTTCACCTTAAATATCTGAATGGGGAATACCGGTACTTCTCCGCGGGTACCGAGCCCTTCGATAGTGGCTGTCAGTAGTTCTTCAATCACCATGCGTCCTTCGGCAGAAGTATCTGTTCCGTAATTTATAGAACTGAATACCACCTGGTTGCCTCCACGTGAATGCATTGTGTTGAGGTTATGAATAAAGCCTTCCATAGCCTGGTGCGTATCTTTGCGAGTCTGAAAGTAAGCTTTTTCTATGATGCGTGCCAGGTGTTCTTTGTCTATATTGATCTGCAAAGCAGTCAGTGCCATGCGTAGTGTTTCGCGTTCCAGTTCACTGGTTTTGATAGAAGGAAGGTGCTCTTCTATTAATGCACGAATTGCTTTTTCTTCTACAGCTGTGTTGCTTTCCATTGCAACGTAAAAACTGATGAATGAACTCAGATGTTTGCGGAATGATTTGCTTACTCCTTTTGCCATGAAGAAATCGAATGCAGGGATTGCTTGTCCGCCATGTTGCTCATTCTGGTTGGTCTGAAAGATGATAGTGGCGAGTGTTGCATAACTTTGTATGCTTTGCGGAGTACGGATGCTTCCATTCTTGGTGCGGAACCCACGCTCGAAGAGATCGTCCATATCATACTGAATACAGGTTGTCGTCTTTGTCGGATAATAATCCAGATCGTGGATGTGAATGTCGCCCAACTGGTGCGCTTCTGCAAATCGTTTGGGTAACAGGTATTTATATGTATAGTCTTTGGTCACTTCCGATGCAAAAGTCATCATCTGACCTGCCGGAGTGTGACTGCTCATATTTGCATTGCTCAGATTTACATCGTTTTTGTCAATGGCTACAATACCATCCATTACGTGTTTCATTTGAGTCTTTTTATCACGTTCCGTATTACGCCATTCGCGGTAGATAATGTACTTTTTGGCTACTTCGGGCCGTACTTTCATTAATTCTTTTTCTACCAGATCCTGAATCTCTTCTACAGTAATAGTGGGATTGGAAAAACGGCTGATGACATTCATGGTAATGTCAGCCACGAGCTGCTGCTCTTCGGTGATGCCGGAGGCATTGAACGCTTTGGTTATAGCGTTCTTAATTTTACTAATAGAGAAATCTTCTCTTTTACCATCCCGTTTGATGATACAAATTTCCGCGTAG
>DXWV01000067.1 GCA_019416685.1 Bacteroides sp. | reverse complement strand
CGAGCCCCTTTAGCGGAACGAAGGAAGTGAGTAGGAGAAAAAATGCAGCCTTGATTCTTTCTTTTGGTATCTTTTCTTTCGCATCAAGGCGAAAGAAAAGTACATTATACAATTTAAACTCTCTCCGCCCATATCGGTGAACTCCATGCCCACTGCTGATCGCGTTGACGAACCCGGACATAGTAATAATCCGTATCCTTCTGTGGCTCTTTGTCTTCCATAAAGTGCTCTACTGTATAGCAGCTTTCGGGCATTGCGCGATTGAAAAGAATGGCTTCACTCAACCAGCCTATCATGAAGTGAGAACGTGAACCTTCGAGCAATTCGCCTAAAGTATGCTCAAATTTCTTGCCGTTGAATTCTGCAGTCAAGACTCCGTCTTTGGGCATTTCCAGTTCAAGAATCACAGCCTGCATAGCGGGAGTAGTTACGTTTGGATTTTTGCTGGAGTACATATCGAGTTCTGTCTCCTTCTCATTGGCAGAAAGAATACGATTTACATGTGTATGGAATTCAGTTTCGCCTTCTTGCGGAGAAGTAAATGCAGCACCGCGGAAACAGGGGGTTACGCTCACGATACGTCCTTTATTCACTGCGAGTTTACCTTGCCAGTGCACATATTTCTCTTCGCGATTCCAGCCAAAGTCTACTTTCACTTTACAGTGTACAGTACCATCTTTGGGCATTATCGGAGTTAGCGGACCATTCAGACGAGCAATGCATTGTCCGTTTTTCACAATATCTACATAGTCAATGCAGCTTTCACCTTCTACGTTTACGTAGATACGGCGGCTGTTGCCACGTACTACGTCTCCCATGAATGCATCATTCAGGCGGAAGTCAATTTTTATTTTATCACCGGTTGCACCACATACATGACGGCTTTTCAGAGCATCCCAGATAGCATCACGAGTCAGTGAAGGAGCCAGTACACCGATGCGTCCGTCACCATAGCTACCCGGATAGCCTGAATGTTGGTCTGTTGAACACATGATACCAAACTTATTGTCGCGATCCAATCCGTACTGTACGGTTCCTTCCCACTGGCGTGGTCCCATATCATGCAGGTAGTTATAGTCTCCCTGGTCACTCTCTGCCAATCCGTGACGAGAATACATTTCAACGAACGGAGTCTGATCTCCTTCTGTGAAACAATCCCAGTTGTATCCACGGTATCCACCTTGATAACCCATATGGTGCGGGGTGATAAATACCTTCTCATTTTTTAGTTTCTCTTTCCACTCTTGTACGGAAGTACACTCAACGAGTGGTACATCAATGTCATGCCACAGTGCCACGTGGTCACCGTGTGCCATACTATGGCATTCGTATCCCGTAAAAGTAAGGAATTCTCCTTCCTTATTATACTCTTTCGTCATAGCGACGTATTTGTCATAGTTACCTTCACGCAAACGTTTGAAAGCACCTGTGTGGTAGTCTATCACCCATTTCAAACGAGGATCATCAGCTCCGGGAATATCCGGCCACATAGCATGTGGAGTCACTGATACAAAGTCCAGTTGTTCTTTTGCTGCTTCAAAAGCATCGCGCATATCACCATGTCCATAGGTGATGTTACAGTGATTATGTAAGTCACCCCAGTACATTTTAAGGTTACTTGCTGATGGCATGATTTTTTTAGCATCTTTGCTACCCGTTGCACAAGCACCGAGCAGGCTACCGGATGCAGCCAGTCCCAAGAAGGACCAACCTGTGTTTTTAAGAAAACTTCTTCTGTCCATAATAATATTTACGATTAGACGATTTACAAATTACGATTGAAATTACTTTGTTTATATATAAGGCAACGGAGAGATTTACGATTAGACAATTTACAATTAGGATTATTCTTCTGAAAGAGGAAATATCAATCGTAAATCGTCAATTGTCCAATCGTCTAATCTTTTCACCTGTTGTGCATCATTCGTCTGTCTCCTTTGAAGAGTTCTTTTACTTTCTCTTCCGGATCAGTATCATTATATTGTTTCTGTGTATCTTTCAATAGCTGCATGAGTTCTTTTTGCTTCTCTGCATACTCCGGTTTATCAAATACATTATTCATTTCACGTGGGTCTGCTTTCATGTCATACATTTCCCATTCGTTGATGTCATTGTAGAAATGAATTAGTTTGAAGTCTTGTGTACGAATGCCGTAGTGACGTTTCACAGAGTGTTCTGCCGGATATTCATAATAATGATAATAGGCAGCTTGGCGCCAGTCTGCCGGAGTTTTTCCTGCATTGTCCAGGATCGGTTTCAGAGATTTACCTTGTATATCCGAAGGTATATTTGCTCCTGCATAATCAAGGAAAGTAGGAGCAAAGTCTACATTCATGCTGATTGCGCTACTTGTACTTCCTGCTTTGATACCTTTTGGGAAACGGATTATCAGTGGCATACGCTGGCATTCTTCATACATAAAGCGTTTGTCAAACCAGCCATGTTCACCCAGGAAGAAACCTTGATCCGAAGTATAGACGATGATTGTGTTATCCAGTTCTCCTATCTCTTCCAGATAGTTCATCAGGCGTCCGATATTCTCATCTACCGCAAGTACTGTTGCCAGATAATCACGCATGTATTGCTGATATTTCCAGCTGATAAGTGCTTTTCCTTTTAAGTTTCCTTTGTGATACTCGGCAATACGTTGTGCGTAGACTGAATCCCATTTGTCCTGTACTTCTGCTGGCATGCGTTTGTATACGCTGTACAAACGGTTGGTAGTATCTTTCAGCATTTCGGCACGTGTGAGTAGTTTCAGATCCCAATCGTTAGTTAATGTATGTTCGATAGACATATCCTGTTCACGTGCTGCACGTCCACGTCCTTCGTAATCGTCGAAAAGGTTGGCAGGTTCAGGGAATATTGTATTATTGAATATACCCAGATGCCGGGGAGCAGGCATCCAGTTGCGATGAGGCGCTTTCTGATGATACATCATGCAGAAAGGTTTTGATTTATCGCGGTGTTCAAGAAAGTTTATTGCTTTGTCTGTGATAATATCTGTGGCATATCCTTTCTCGACAATAGGTTTACCCATTTCAAGAAAATCCGGGTTGTAATAATCACCTTGTTCATGTTGCCCGCTCAAAATGCTCCAGAAGTCGAAGCCTTGGGGGGCGGTGATAAGATGCCATTTGCCGATCATAGCAGTCTGATATCCGGCCTGTTGCAGTAGTTTTGGAAAAGTCTGCTGATCACCGTTAAAAGTACTTGCATTGTCAGTAAATCCGTTTTCATGGCTGAATTTACCTGTCAGGATACAGGCACGGGATGGACCGGAGAGTGCATTGACTGCATAGCAGTTGTCGAAGCGGATACCTTCATTGGCAATGCGGTCCATATTCGGAGTCTGGATAAGATTACCGCCATAGCATGACATGGCTTGTGTGGTATGATCGTCCGTCATCATGAAAATGATGTTAGGGCGCTTAGGTTCTTCCCTTTTTTCTGCGCACGAGGCAAGAGTCAGTGCAGCAAGTGGAAGGATGAGTTGAGAGGAATTGCTTTTCATAATGACCAGTTATTTAGTGGTTAGTGATGGGTGATTAGTGATCAGTGATGGGTGATTAGTGATCAGTGATGGGTGATCAGTGATGAGTGATTAACACCATGCGGTATATAGCGCAGCTGGCTAATCACTTATCACTAATCACTTATCACTAACTACTCATCGCTGATTTTATATTTTAATGACTGTTTCTTACCGTCAATTTTCACTTCTACTTCCAGTGCACCTTCGTCAAACTTCTTGTTTTTAAAGCTTGCCGACAGTTTGGGGGCTTTGGCGCTGTCCTCAGTCGGGTAGATAATGGTAATATAACGTACGGTCTCTTCGTTATCTTTGTTCACATTGAAGGCTACGGCGGTGCGTTCTACGCGTTTACGATAGGCAGTAGAGCGCCATCCTTCTTCTGTTTCCAGTGTTGTGCCTTTCGGGGCAAAGCACTGTAGTTTCACGTTACTGTTACCTTCAAAGTCAGAAGTAAGTGTCATTGTTTTCGGATCAATGTTCACTTTACCTTCGCACAGTTGGTAGTGCAGATTTACTTTACCTTTGGCAGCACCTACAGCTTCGTCTACAATCACAAAATATTTATTGTCAACGAAGAATACAGAACGACGGTGTTTCAAATCTTTGTAGCTAGGGTTTTCAGTTACCAATATTTGTACGTCACCTTCCGGTTGCCAAAGTTTGGTTACAGACTCTGTGGTCTCCAGTGTTTTGTTATCAAGTGTCAGTGTGTTGTGAACCATTGTTTGACGGAACCAGTTACGTAGTTTCATCACTTCGCCTTCACCGGCATATACGTATGCACCACTGTCAGGGAATAGATTTTTACCATTAAACCAAAGCTCAAATGTACCATTATCCGGTTGGCAATGCCAGAATGCTTTTGGTCCGGCTTTTACTACCATCACTGTAGCATCTGTATTCCATGAATTACGGAAAGTAAAGAAGCCTGATTTCAGGAAACCTTTTGATAAGTTCTCCGGTTCCTTTCCTTGTTTACCTTCTGTAGCAAACCAGAGTATCTGTTCGTTTTTCGGGAAGATTTTTACCCAGTCTTTGTAGTTGTTTATTTCAGCTGGTCTGTCACCCAGTTTAGCATCGCTGAAACAAGGATTAGAATAATCAGGGAAACAGATATTGCTATAGAAAGTAATCATTGATTCGATGGTATCCAGATAACCTTGTGGGAATTCATTACGGAATCCGTTCACATCTGCCATACGCAATGCTTTACAGAAGATATTAATAGCTGCCAGGTGATAATGCGGGTCGAGTTCAAACTGTCCGCCGTCTTCGTATACCTGTACATGAATTTCGCGATTCAGTATATCGATACCACTCTTTCTCCATGCTGCCGCTTCCTTGAATTCGGGGAAGAAAGCTCCTGCATAGATCATACGTTGTGCCTCGAACAATAAGTGATTGCCCTGGTCCGAATAGTTGTTCAGGATATGTACAGCATGCTTGTGGTAATTTACAAGGAATTCTGTGAGGAAATCAGGAGTAAAGGATGAAGAGGGGAGGAATAACAGGAACTGGCTTGTCTGATCTTGCAGACGGTTGCTCACCTCCAGTGGACGCCATGCAAAGCGTACATTTTCAGCATTTCCTTTCACTTCACCTGCACTGACAAGTTCGTAGTGTTCTTTTTCCATCTTTGTCAGAGGATTCTTCTTAATCCAGTCGATATACTGAAAAGCCCATTCCTTTGCATACTTTTCGTCACCAGAGATACGGTAAGCCTTTCCCATCGGAGTGAACCATTTGTGACGGTGTAACTGCCAACGCAATTCATTGTCTTTTACCGGCCAGTATTGCCAGTTAATGTCTTTACCGTAGTTGTAAGAAGGTTGATAACCTTTATGTACAAAGAAAGTGTGCTCTAAACCATCGTCGGCCCATTTCTGTTCCTGTTTGCTGATTTTAAGGTTTTGCAGGTCGATATCCGGACTCTTCACATTGGTCCGTGTCCGATAATAGTCAAGTAATGCTTTGGCAGCATCCTCATCCTTACCTTCTTCATGAAGGGCTTTCACTTTCTCAAGTCCCGGATAATCCAGGTTGAGGAGCGAGAATACTTCGCTTTTCAATTCCTGGGCACCAACTCGGCTTGCAAAACATGCAATAACAAGCAGAGTGATTAATTTAAATGTTTTGTTTAACATGATAATTATTTATGTTATAGGGTTATAATGTTATATGGCTATGAAGTTAAATATTGAAGGGTTGGGTTATTAAGTTTAAAATGTCACTTTATAACCTTATGACCTTACAATTCTATAACTTTATTACAGCTTCTTATATTCTATTCCTTTTACATCCATAAAGCGTTTCAAAGCTTCCATATAGTAATAGTCTGCGTAGTTCAGCGGAGTGTCGATTTCCGAACCATTAGGTAGTGAACCGGTAGAGTGCATCAGAATGAATCCCTGGTTATCACCTGCTTTGGCCAGATAAGCATCACTCGAGAGATTTTTCAGAATTTTCTCTGCATAATCCAGATATTTCTTTCCATCCGGAATCATTGTACTCATTTCAATGAGGGCAGAAGCTGTCACAGAAGCTGCTGAAGCATCGCGCGGAGTTCCTTTACCATCGGGTGCATCATAATCCCATAAAGGTATAGTATCATCTGTTTTTACTCGCGTCATGATCATATCGGCTATTTTAGTAGCAAAATCCAGATATTCTTTGTCGCCTGTTTCGCGATAGCAGGATACGTATCCATATACTGCCCATGCTTGTCCGCGAGCCCATGAAGAATCATCGTTTTTGCCTTGATGAGTCTGTTTGCGTTCTACGGTACCGTCATTATTATAGCTGATTACATGCCAGCAGGTATAATCCGGGCGGAAGTGGTGTTTCATTGTAGTCTGTGCATGTTTGATAGCAATATCTTTGTATTTGGAATTACCTGTCATTTTGCTGGCTGTAAACAGTAGGTCGAGGTTCATCATGTTGTCGATGATAACCGGGAAATTCCATGTTCCGAAATCCCATGAGCGGATTGCACCGATTGGTTCATTAAAACGTGAACAAAGATTTTCTGCTGTTTCCACCATTACGGCGGGGATAGTATCATTGGGTGATAAACGTTCTGCGTTACCATAGCTACAATTGATCATAAAGCCAAGATCATGTGTACCCGTATAATAACGTACCGGGTTCAGCATATTTGTAAATTTAACAGCTTGTGCTTTTAGTGCATTATCACCGGTCAGTTCATAAGTGTACCATAACGTCCCTGGGAAAAAACCGCTTGTCCAGTCGAGTAATCCACAAAGACGACGTTTTCCTAATTTATATGCCTGAGGCTGTGCACGAAGTGAATCCTTAAAAGTAAGGGAATCTCGTTCTAATTGCTGACAAAGGAAGTTCATGTCATATCCGGTCCAGATGGAACGTGGCATTTTGGTTGAGTCGGCAATTTCTTCAGCTGTAAGTTTGAGCTGTGCAGAAGCTACGTCAATGCCTTTTTTAATCCAGCTATAGTCTTCCTTTGGAGTAGTGTTGCACGATGAAAGAGCAACGACCGCAAGCGAAGCAAAGAGCACAAGGGTCTTTTTCATGTTATTCATTTTTTTATAAGCAGTTGTTAAATGTGATTTTGTTATATTGCAAATGTACTCAATCAAGATGTATTTTTATTGTACGAATGTTGAAAAGGAATTGGAATAAGTCCACTATAGTATTACTTTTGTTGAATTTACTATTAATATTATGCAAGAGGGCGCTCTGTGGCACCCTCTTGCTCAGTTTTTATAGTAATCCGGAATTAATTCCAACCCGGATTTTGTTTGAACTGTACCATAAGATCCTTATCTCTTTGTGGGATGGGGAACAATTCGTGTTTACCCTTCTTTGTAAAATCGTATGCTATGTAATTTGCATTTGGAAACCATCTTCTCAACTGCGTATCTGTTTCGTCAATTGCTTCTGCGTAGATTCCCCAGCGTACGAGATCCTGACGTCGATGTCCTTCAAAAGCAAGCTCGTATGCACGTTCTTTACGAATAGCCTTCTGGAAACCTTGATAATCGAGTCCGGCAGGCAGGTCTGCAATTTCACTTGCTGCGTCTACCGGAAGTCCGAATCCGCGGCGGCGTACCATGTTTACAGCGTTGTAAGCATCGTCATTGGGGGATTCTTTCCATTCGTTCAAGGCCTCTGCATACAATAACAATACATCTGAGTAGCGCAGAATGTACCAATTTATATTGGAACGTTCACCATTGATCAGTACATTACTTTTGCTTACATACTTTTCTGTGTCCCACTTAGCCGGAGTAAGGAGTTGCCAGTTCTTTTGGTCTTCGTCCGGGCCTTTGGTTGAATACGGAGTTTTTACAGTGCCTACATATTTATAATCGGCGATAGAGAGATTACAACGCAAATCGTTTTCTTTATTCTCCCAGTCACGGTAGAAAGTATAGAGAACTTTCACATTACCAGCATTACGTCCGCGTACACCTGGGATTTCGTTTGCAATCACGCCGTTCCACTTACCGATACGTCCTACAGGGTCCTCGCTGTTTGTTCCTGTTACAGTAGGGGCATAGAAACTTACTTCAATTAAGCTCTCTTCAGGGGCCCACACACCGTTACAGGTATTTTTCCATAGTTGTTCATAATTTTGTAGTAAGCTGTGCTTTTTCGATTCAATAAGGGTCTGAGCAGTCTGTGCAGCCTGTTCCCATTTAGAGGTGTCATGTACAGGGTATCCTGCCCATGTAGCATATACTTTAGCCAACAATCCTAAAGCAGCACCTTTTGACATGCGGAAACTGCTCTCTTTGCGTACATCATCTTCGGTTGAATATGGCAGGTTATCTGCTGCAAATTTCAGATCATCTTCAATAAAACGGTATACCTCAGCCGGATTTGCCTGTACAAAAGTAGACGGATGCTGATTGGACATCTGGGTGTTTTTCATGAGTGCGATATTACCATACCAGCGAACTAATTCGAAGTAATATAAACCACGCAAAGCTCTTGCTTCTGCCATATAGATGTTTGCCAGCTTCTTGTCGCCTTCTGTATAGTTACCCACTTTACTCTCCAGTGTTTCAATAAAATCATTGGCATTGTAGATGGAATTGTACAATGTAGACCAGGTAGACTGAACACTGGAGTTACTTGTGGTGAAGGCATTGGCCGGGATTTCACGGAATGCATTTGTCGAGTTTCCTTCGCATTGTGCAATGTCATTGGTGATATTGAACAGTATGGATAGATTATAGCTGTACAGTGCATCAGTCACCATATTGCGATAAACACCTAATAACACGGTTTCTGCTTCTGAAGCATTGTTCATGTATTTCGATTTATCAACTTCTACAGCTGACTCTTCCTCAAGCATGTCTGAGCAAGAGGAGAGGGAAGTGGCACACATTAATGCCGCGAATATATAATAGGATATCTTTTTCATTGTTGTCATTTGATTAGAATTGAATATCAAGTCCGAATGTAATTACTCTACTCTTTGGATATGCACCCCAGTCAAGTCCGGGAGTCATCGGGCTGCTGCTTGCTGTACTTACCTCAGGGTCATAGCCGCTATAACCTGAAATACAGAAGAGGTTTTGGCCTGAAGCATATACGCGCAATTTAGAAATATAAGCTTTCTTTGTCCAGTTGGTAGGAAGCGTATAACCCAGTGTTATATTTTTCAAACGAAGGAATGAACCGTCTTCGATGAAACGTGAATATAATTCATTTTTTACGTATCCTTTAGCCGAAGGTACTCTGTTGGAAGCATTGGTCGGAGTCCAGCGGTCGGCAACTTCTGCCAGCTGGTTGGTACGTTCATTCTGTGTCTGAGTGGCGTAAAGACGGGTTGCATTGTATACATCGTTACCATAATTGAATTGGAACATGACACTCAGATCGATGCCCTTATAGTTAAATGTATTAGTAAAACCACCATACCATTTGGGAATGGCATTACCAATTACCGTACGGTCGTTAGTAGTGATTACACCGTCACCATCCTGATCTTTATATTTCACAACCCCCGGGACCAAAGGACCGGTAGTATAGCGATCATTACGTGTTACACCCGGTTTTAGTTGCTGTGAACCGTTCGGAGTAGTAATAAAGTCGGAGCTTTGATATACACCATCAAATTCATATCCATAAATTAATCCCAAAGAAGAACCTACGTTAGCTACATAATCGTAGTCTGTAAAGTCAGAGCTGAATCCTGAGCGGGAATACATAGACTGTACTCCTGACTGAAGTGATTTCAATTCATTGCGGATAAATGAAATGTTGAAATCTGTTTGCCAGGTAAAGTTACGGCTCTGAATATTTGTACTGTTCAGGCTAAGTTCAATACCGCGGTTCTGAATCTTACCAATATTTTGGTATTGAGAAGAGAATCCGGTGACATGTGCAAGGCTTTGTGCCAACAGCAAGTCTTTCGTGTTTTTGATAAAGAAATCAGCTGTCAGATTCAGCCTGTTGTCAAGGAAACCCAGGTCAAAACCTAAGTTAATGGTGGTAGAACCTTCCCATTTCAGATTTTCATTTTTCAGTTGTTTTGGAGTTAGTACAGTAACTGTGCTTCCACCTACACCATATTTGCTTTGTTCGTACAAATCCATAGATAAGTAGTTGGATATACGGTCATTACCTACTGTTCCCCAACCAAAACGTACTTTAGCATTTGAAATGAATTCCAGATTTTTCATAAAATTCTCTTCAGAAACTCTCCATGCGGCAGAGAATGAAGGGAAATATCCCCATTTGTGCTTTTTAGAGAATACAGTAGAACCATCGGCACGTACAGTGGCAGTCAACAAATAACGATTGTTGTAGCTATAGTTACCACGGGCAAAAAATGATACTAATGTTTTGTCGCTGTATGAGGTCGCTACTTTACTTGGCGTTGCACCGATACCCAGGTTATCATTACCCATATTGTCGAAAGGAAAATCTTTCGCCTGTCCTAACAGATATTCAGAACTTTTAAATGAGATTTCCTGTCCCAGCATTACGTCATAAGAGTGTTTTTTGATTTTCTGTTTCCAAGTGAGGTTATTATAGTTTGTCCAGCGCAGGTCACGTCCCATCTGAGTCTGACCATAAGGTTTCTGTCCGTTACGGTAAGCTTCTTTTGAACCATTTTTATAGAAAATGTTCGTACGGGTATTCGTTGTATTGTAAGTTCCGGCTGTTTTGAATGTTAACCCTTTTATAATTTCCCAGGTTACAGACAAATTGCCTGACCACATTTCAGAGCGTTTTGTATTTGTAACAGACTGAGTCTGCACAATAGGGTTTACCTGTGCAAGGCTTTCACTACTTTCCAATTCCAATGGGTCGATAGCAGCTGCCAACAATTCTTCGTTGGTCAGTGCAAGACCACCGGTAGGGCGCGCACTCAGAATTTGAGCCAACATGTTGAAACGACCGGAATCTCCGGATGTTCCTGCACCCTTCTTGTTTGTATTTGCATAGTTGATGGTAGCGTCAAAAGACACATTCTTTGTCACTTTCTGATTTACACGGAATTTACCGGACGTTTTATCAAATCCACTATTGTTGAAAATACCATTTTCATTGTAACGGGAGAATGAAAGTGTATACTTTGTATTGTCATTACCACCCATTACAGACAGGTTATGATCTTGTGACCAGGTTGGACGGAATGTTTCGCCTTGCCAGTCTACGCCCTGTACACCGATATAATCATCCATAGATTGATATCTGTAAGGAACTCCATTGTCATTTTCTCCTGTTTTATAATATGTATTTGCATATTTGCCGGGATTAACTTCCATCTGTAATTTTACAAATTCATACGGATCCAGCAAATCCAGTGTCTTGGAAATCTTACGGTAACTTGTAGAACCGTTATAACTTACTACAGGGCGGCCGGTTTTACCTGATTTTGTAGTTACCATTACAACACCATTGGCTGCACGTGCTCCATAGATGGCAGCTGAGGAAGCATCTTTCAATACTTCAATTGATTCAATGTCCGAGTTAGCGAGATAATTAATATCGTCTACCTGGAAACCATCTACAATGTACAGTGGAGAAGCATCTCCTGTCATTGTACCGATACCGCGTACTTTGATATCAAAACCAGAACCGGGAGTACCGTCTGTTTGTGTGATTTGTACACCGGCTACCTGTCCTCCTAAAGCTTCCATTACCGAACCGGTCTTGAAGCCTTCAACATTTTTGGCAGATACCGATGATACTGATCCGGTTAGGTCCGAACGCTTCATTGAACCATAGCCTACTACAACTACTTCATCCAGCATTGCATTGTCCGGAATCATTTTGATATTCAGTGTTTTCTGATCCTGTATTTTTATTTCCTGTGGTTTATAACCAATATAAGAAACTGACAATACATCTCCCTTTTTGGCGGTAATTGTAAATTTTCCATCCAGATCGGTTACTCCTCCATTGGACGTTCCTTTCACCATTACGGTTGCTCCGATCAGTGGAAAATCTGTTTCGTCAACTATTACTCCCTTAATTGTATTCTGGGCATATAAGCTGATTGACATAATCAGAGCTAAGAGAGTCATCCACCCTCTTTGGCTCATAGTTTTATTTATCATTGAATTACTCATTATTTATAATATAAGATATAGATTAAAATTTCTCATCAAACCAAACAAGAATCGGAAAAATCTTATTACCGCTACCTAATCCTGCACTGGCTCCATCGGTTACAAATGTAATTTGTCCGCTCATGACACCATTGGCATACACTTTATCTTCGCCAATCCATTTACCCGGATTGATAACTACTGATTTGTCTGCAGGGTCTATATATGCAAGTGTGGTCGTTTCCGAACCTGCGTTATCATAATATGACATTGGTTTACGTGCACCGTAGTTTGGTTTTACTCCGATTGCGGTGTAGAAATTACGCCATACCTGATTCATGAAGAAGTCATCCGTTTTACCGTCATTTTTCATCATTCCGCTGATGTGACTTTCGCTTCCGTTGATGTTGTAATAGCTAAAGTCACGTCGATAATCCATCAATACTTTACTTTTATCTGCTCCTGTAACAGTCGGAGCTACAGAGCGTCCCCCTGTCTTGGGGTTTACCTGAAGTACGAATGGAGTATAATTGATAGTTACATCTTTTACTGGCGCTGCAAAATGGAAGAATACAGGTACACTTACTGATACGGCTTCGTCACCTTCACCGGCTGTAGCTGTCACCATAATCATGCCACACGTTGCATCTTTCCATGTAATATCTGCCAGATTCAATGCACCGTCTTTACCTACTTTACCATTACTCATGTTGAGTTTGTTTTGTACTTTCCAAGTTACTGTAACGCCTTCCGGAATATCTGTTTTCGGTGCGGGGATAATAGCTTTAGCCAGATCTTCGGCAGAGTTGTATCTGTATTGGAAAGCACTGCCTTCGGGTAGTCCCAGATTATTACCATAGGTAATGGTAGTAAAGAAGTTCTTATTCTTTTCAATAACGAGTGTAAAGGTAGTGGTCTGTTCGCCCTTTACATTTTTGGCTTTTACAGCTACTGTATGGGTACCTACAGGAATCGTATTACCTTTCTTTGCGGTAATGGTACCTGTTGTCGCATCAATATTCAGTTGTCCCTGAAGTTCTGCAGCCAGTTCACCTAATTCAAAGGTTACTTCGTCACCTTTGAATGCGTCTGTATGTGCAATGGTGAATGGGGTTGCCTGTGTTTTCGTTACATTCTCATAGGTAAAGTTTTCAATTGGAACAATAAAACCAACTACTTCCAGTGTAAATACACCTTCGAATACTTTATCTGCTTCTTCTGTTGTATTATAGATGTTTTTTACATTTACATCTATAACATAGGTTTCGTCTGCTTTGAAACCATGTCCTTCTGCTACAGAAATGACACCTGTTGAAGCATCAATTTTAATCTTATCAGTGGCAGGAGTTATATTGGCAATGCGATAAACAACGCCTTCCAATGAACCTTTTAGTGTAGGTACATTGGTGGTGTATGAAGTAGGGCCTTCGGTAGCTTCTTCCATTTTGCCTTTATTGGGAGTGTAGGTCAGAGCTAATGGTTTAGAAGTGATGTTAAAAGTCACAGCATCTGCAAAAATACCTTCTCCGGCTTCTGTCTGTAGCTTTAAAGCTACTTTATAGATGCCCGGTAGAATATCGCCTTCATAGTTCTTATTAATGCTGACTTCACCACTTGCGTTAACAGTGAAGTAGTCTTTGAAACCACTTTCTGCAATAGAGTATTTACTGATAGATACATGTTCACCTTCCGTTTTTACCTGTGCTTTGGCATCTGAAGTCTTCACGTCAGCATAGTCAATAGTCAACAGGTTGGGCTCTACTGTGATACCTTCTGGTACAGGACGCATCATATTGATAGATACGGCATCTGCAAAGTTATATGTCTTTCCGCCGGATACACAGGAGATAGAAAGGTGATATAGTCCGACAGCCAGATTATCGCTATTCTTGATTTCTATTTCGCCGGTTGTAGCATCAATAACGAAGCTTTCGGTGTTTAGACTTTCATTTTCAAGAATAATTTTAGTAATTGTAAAGTCTGCCGGAGTCGCACCAATATAGGTAGGAGCGCTTATTTTTGCATTCATTGAAGGGCCGATATCAGTCATTCCCGAATAATAGATTGCAAAAGGAGTCGAATCTGTTGTTTCTGTGTCCGAGCAGGAAGTCCCGGTCAGAATCAGTGATGTAACAGTCAGGATTGCTAAGAAACCTGAGGTTAGCTTTTTTAAGTCCATTGTTTTTAGATCGTTTTTAGTTAGTTTAAAAATGATAGTTAAGGCCTAACATGTGTTCCACAGGCATCAGTGTTTGACTGCTGAATGTGTTAGTAATAGCTGAAAGATAGGTCGCTTCCAACATTTTCATGCCGGAAGATTGTTCATTAGATAAAAGAAAAGGATGTTTCATTCAGGTAATTTGTTAATAAAGATTCTACATGTAATTTTATTATGTAGCAAAGGTATATTAACGCATACTCCCGAATAATTCAGGTTGTAGCAGCTTTATTTAAAAACGACTTTTTTTCTTTTAATTTTGTGCAGTGGAATATTAGTCTTGTAGAATTACCCCCTTTGGAAGGGGGTAAGAAGTGTCATTATGTAGTATATAGTACGAAGTATAAATATTATCCTTTTCTTTTCTTTATGTATTCCGTAGGCAAACATCCGAAATATTTTTTGAAGCTTGTAGCAAAATAAGAGGGAGTATTAAAACCTACCATGCTGCTTACTTCAGATACTGTATATCTTCCGTCCTTTAACAGTTTACATGCTTCATTGAAACGGATTTTCCGTATGAAGTCGATAGTAGATTCTCCGGTAATTGCTTTTAATTTCAGATGTAAATTAGAACGGCTCATATTCATTTCGCGTGCAAACTCATCGGTAGAGAATTCAATATTATCCATATTCTTTTCTACGATAGTCACTGCACGTTTTAGCAATGCTTCGTCCATGGCATTGAATGTTATTTTCTCCGGTTCTACTTCCAATGATTTGGAATAACGCTCCAGCATTCTGTGTCGTGTTCGCAACATGTTCTGAATTTTTGTCATTACAATACTCAATGAAAATGGTTTTGGAATATAGTCATCTGCACCTACCTGTAATCCCTCCATTTGATCTTTTACTTCACTTTTTGCTGATAGTATGATTACAGGTATATGACAGGTCCGTATGTTTTGCTTGATACTTTTGCACAGTTTAATACCATCCATTACCGGCATCATAACATCTGTCACTACTACGTCTACATCTTTTTCTTTCAGTATTTCCAAAGCTTCTTCGCCATTATATGCTCCTATTGTATTGAATAGTTCGGATAGCCCTTGATTCAAATAGTGAAGAATTTCTTTATTATCTTCTACAATTAAGATCGTTCCTCGTTTCTTATCACCTGTTTCCACTACTTCTTTTTCGACGGTTGCCGTGTCAATGAAGTACATATCTTTCGGATTTGTAGTGTGTACTTTGACTTCTTCCTCCATATCTGAGGCTAATTCTGTCGGATTGTATATTGCAGGATCCTGTGGCAGGTAAACAGAGAATGTACTTCCTTTGCCTTCTTCACTTTCCAACTCTATATGCCCGTGGTGTAGTTCTACTAATCTTTGTACCAGAGAAAGTCCGATACCGCTCCCCACATACTCGCTTTCTATTTGATAGAAGCGCTCAAATATTTTGGCTTGTTTATTGATAGGAATACCTATGCCCGTATCACTTACCTGCAATAACAGAAAATCGTTTTCCTTTTTTAATGTTACTGTAATACTTTGTCCTTCATGTGTGTACTTGAATGCATTTGAAAGCAGATTATTTACAATCAGTTCAAGATAGTTTGTATCAAAGAGCATTTCTTTGTCTTCTACTTCCGAATGCAAAGTATAATGAATCTTTTTCTGCTTAGCCAACTTGTCGTAGAATAAGAAGTTGTCTTCTACTAATTGGTGTGCATTTCCCGTTCTCGCTTTTAGTTCAAATACTCCCAATTCTGCTCTGCGGTAATCCATTAATTGATTTACCAGATAGAGCAGGCGATTGGCATTACGTTGTATATAGTCTAACTGATTGCGTGTCCATCGGTCACTAATGCGGCTGATTATTTCTTGCAATGGTGCCATTATTAATGTTAGTGGAGTACGCAATTCATGAGATATATTGATAAAGAAGCGCATCTTCATCTGATTAATTTCTTCTTGATGCTCTTTGTCCATTCGTTCCATTGCCAGTTTGGCTTCCATACTTTTACGCATGAGGAAGAAGCGGAATACGAACGTAATGAATCCGGTAAATGTGGCAACAAATAAAAGAATTGCCCACCACGTTTTATACCATATAGGAAGTACCACGATTTCAAGCTGAGTCGGTGTTTCGTTCCACTTTCCGTCACTGTTGGCGGCCTTTACGAGGAAGTTGTATGTTCCTTGTGGCAGATTGGAATAGGATACAGGCTGTTTGTCAGTCAGATAATACCATTCTTTGTCATATCCTTCCAATTTGTAGGCAAATGTATTGTGTTGCCCCGATATATAATTGGATACTACGAAATCCAGTGAAAAAGCTGACTGATGAGATTTCAGTGTTATGCTTTCTGTATCCGCAATGTTCCGTGTCAGTATTTTTGTTTCATCATCCGGACGCACTATTTTATTGAATAAGCGAAGTCCTGTAATTACTACCGGAGGGGTATATGGGTTATCTATCAACAATTCCGGTCGGAAAGTCGTGATTCCGGCGATACCACCAAAGTACATTTGTCCGGTTGAAGTGCGGCAATAAGAAGACGAATTAAACTGATTACTTTGTATTCCGTCTGTCTGGGTGAAATTACGAAACTTTTCTGTTTCCGGATTGAAACAGGTTAGTCCCTGGTTGGTACTCATCCACAGACGTCCAAAGGAGTCCTCCAGTATTCCATAAAGTACATTATTGGGGAGTCCATTGGCTGTTGTATAGTGTTTTATGATCTTTTTCTTTTCATTATAGCTGTATACTCCTTCACGTGTTCCTATCCAGAATACATCATTTTGGGTTTCATATACGCAGTTGATAAATGCTCCTGCCAATGAAGAAGTTGGTTCAATGAGGTGAAGAGATTCTACTTCTCCGTTTTCTACTTTATAAATGCACAGTCCTTCTTCACCTCCTACCCAAATACGTTGCCGGGAGTCGCAGAAGAGGGTGGTAATGCGGCGGTTAGGAATCTTATTTCCGTTTTTTTCTTTATCAATGACGGTAAATGAACGTTTTTCCGGATTGAATCGTATGAGTGCCTGAAGGGTTCCCAGCCAGAGGTTTTGTTCTCCATCCGGTAATATAGCATATATGTTGTCATCCAGCAATCCACTATTTTGCATATTGAAATGCTCGATACGCCCCGTATTGCGCTGGAGTACACTTAGCCCTCCGGCATGTGTACCGATGTATACACGCCCTTTTTTCTCGTCTACATATACTGCCTTTACATTATTGGAACCGATGCCTTCTTTATTGCCTTCCTGCAGAGTATAATAAGAGAAACGTTTTGTTTTAGGATTGTATAGGTTAAGCCCTCCGTCATTGGTTCCTATCCACAGATTATGCTCCTTGTCTTCAATTATACAGCTTACTACGTTATCGTTCAGCGAATTTTGATAGGGAATTCGTGTGATGTTACGGAAGCGGTTTTTCAGAGGGTGGTAATAATTGAGCCCTCCGAAGTAGGTACCTAACCACATTCCCCCTTGGGAGTCCATAAAAATACTGCGTACAGAACTTTGTGACAAACTGCCGTCTTCTACCGGGTTACTGCTGAAAGACACAAAAGAATCATGCCCTTCATGATAGATGTTCAGGTCATTGAATGTGCCGATCCATAATCTGTTTTGCGAATCCAGTGCGAGTGAACGGATGAAATTGGAGCTGATACATTGTGGGGTTCCGGGAGAATGACGGTAGTTCTTTACTACTCCTGTTTTGGGATTCAGCAGGTAAAGTCCGGCTCCTTCGGTTGCTACCCATAAACGGGTAGGGGATTGTAATAGGACTGCCTGTATTTGCTTATTATCCAGTGCTTTGGTTACTGTACTTAATCGCTCTGTGCCAATGGAATATTCAAATAATCCGTTATTTGTACCAATATATATATTTTCTCCTTGTCTGCTGATAGTGGAGGCTTTTAACTGATGCATCTCTGTGCTCAATTTATTATCTATAAAGCAGGTATCTTTAACGTTGAATAGTAATAGTCCTTCCTGCGAACTGATGAGGAGTTGTTCCGGATTGATTTCCGCAATACCGTTTACTTGTGTGTTCTTACCGTTTTTCTTATAAAAGAAATTTCTAAATAAATCTTTTTCTTCGTTGTACCATGAAAGTCCGTCCCGCGTACCTATCCATATGCGTCCCTGGCTGTCGGTCATAACAGTACGGGCTATATCATTGGCTATGCTGTGTGGGTTAGAAGCATCATGCTGATAAATAGTAAAATCATATCCATCGAATTTGTTTACTCCATCATAAGTGGCAAACCACATATTTCCTCTTTTATCTTGTGCTATAGAGAAAACTGTACTTTGCGACAGTCCATTGTTGAGTGATATATGAGAGAACTTAATGCTTCCGTTATCACTGGCAGAAAGTGTCATTATCCCTATTACAGAGAATAATATAAATAGATAAATACGTTTGATAAAACTCATCCTGATATATTCAAATACAATTAATTACATTAATTATTTTAAAACTATTCATTCACAAAGATAATAATAACGGATGGTATTATACTATTTCTTTGATAACAAATAACATTTCTGTATGGTAAGAGTGGGTGAAAAATAAGAGTAGGAAGAAAACGGAGTCGTCTTCTTCCTACTCGATTCTATTAAAAACGGATGAAGTGTTTTGCCTGGGCGAAAGAGGCTTCTTGGGGATTAATATCCCGGATTCTGAGAAACTGAACCTAATGTTTCGCGCACTTCGCGGGCGGGGATAGGATACAGCTCGTGTTTTCCACTAACAAATCTTGAACCGGCTGCGAATGCATAGTTACTTCCTAACCCTTCCTGACCGTTATAGTAATCAAGGAAATTCTGATAAGTAGTTGCTATTGTCTCTTTCAGGAGATTCCAGCGTATAAGATCAAGTCGGCGGTTACCTTCGAAACAAAGTTCACGTCCGCGTTCAGCTACAATGAAATTGAAGAAATCATCTTTTCCGGTGAAATCACTTGTTTTCAGGTCTACATCAACGTTTGCAGTTAAATAAGGTTTTCCAAAAGCACGGCGGCGTACCTGGTTAACACGCTCAATTGCTAAATCGTTCGGACCGTCATTCAGTTCGTTTTCAACTTCTGCACTCATTAATAGCACGTCGGCATATCGTAGTAACGGGAAGTTTACATCGGTATTATTATTGTCTTTGATAGCAGCTGTTTGCCAGTTACGACGCCATTTTCCGGGCGACCAGTTCTGACTGTTCTTTTCGGCTATTTCTACAATTTTACTGTTGGCATTGATGCTGAATGTGGCTACTGCTACATCCCGGCGCAAATCTTTTTCATCAAAAGTTTCATAAAAGAACTTATGTGTTTTGATGAATGAATTAGCACGTCCGTAAATGGAGCTTACATTGATTTCAGGACCGTTGTATGTTCCCATATTGCTGGCACCTGCATTCTGTCCGGTTGGATTATAGAATGATATTTCGCAGATGTTTTCAAATGGATCGTATTTTAGTTCACACATGTTGCGGAAGTTCTTTTCATATCCTGAGGAGTATGTACCGTCTGCATCGATCAGTCCGTGTTTACCGGAAGTTATCAATTCATTCAGGATTGTTTGTGCTGCCTGATAATATTCTTTATAATTACTGGGGCGTTTGATTGATTTATCCTGATAAAGTGAATATCCTCCACGGAATAAATAAGCCCGTGCCAATAATCCCATTGCTGCTCCTTTAGAGAGTCTTTCTCCTTTCTGATTACTATCATCACACCACAACAGGCCAGGTATTGCTTCTTCTAAATCAGTTATAATTTGTGCATACACTTCATTCCGGTCTGTTTTGGGGAGTTTAAAGTTATCTCCGTCTTTTGACGGATCAAGCTTCAAAGGCACATCTCCCCAGAGGCGTACCAAGTCGAGGTAACACAT
Organism: Bacteroides sp.; assembly: GCA_019416685.1. Taxonomy (GTDB): domain Bacteria; phylum Bacteroidota; class Bacteroidia; order Bacteroidales; family Bacteroidaceae; genus Bacteroides. The sequence continues at coordinate 21,384 of DXWV01000067.1, read as the reverse complement.
GGCACGCATGCACTTGGTTTGAGCTACCAAGCGATTAAATACCAACTGATCACTTTCTCCATTAATTACCACATTATCTTTTTGATCCAGAATTGTGTTGGCACGGTCTATTCCCTGATAATACAATTCCCAGGAACCTTGTAGCCAGGAGTGTTCTGCATAGGCATTATAGTGGCCTAAGTCGCGGGCTACATGACCCGTACCGGCTCCTTTTACATGGGCGATGTCTGTGTCACAATCTCCGTATACTTGCCAGTATTGTCCGTAAGTAGTGATACTGCTAAAAGTTTCGTATATACCATTGACGGCCATTTCCATTTTGCTGGTAGTATCGAAATAAGTATCTGCGCTGTACTTTCCGTAAGTTTCTTCTTCCAGCTGATCAAGACAAGAGGTAGAAATTACTCCTGTGAAGAGAGCGAATGCACTTACTTTTATTATATTTACTATTCTATTTGTTTTCATAATTTCAAATTATTATCAGGTTAAAATGAAAGGTTTAATCCGAATACGAATGACAAGCTTCTTGGGTAAGCTCCCCAGTCCACACCCGGAGTCAGACCTCCGTTCGGTTTGGTATTGACTTCCGGGTCATAACCAGAGTAACCGGTAATAGTGAACAGATTGTATGCAGAAGCGTATACACGAAGGTTACTGATATATGCTTTCTTCAGCCATGTTTTCGGGAAGGTATAACCGAAAGTAACATTGTTCAGTCGTAAGAACGAAGCGTCTTCTACATATCCGGAATGGAAAGCTAAATTACTGGATCCTTCGATGGATGCATAGTTTGCATTACGGTTGAGGATGGCGAGTTTTTCAGGATCTTTGAAAACATTGGCACCTGTGCCGTCAATATACGTGAAACGTTCGGCAGCATTAGCCAATGAATTACGGTTCTTGTTGTTCATTTTGGTGAAATACATCTTGTTAGCATTGTATACATCACCGCCAATCTGGAAATTCAGACCAATAGAAAGATCAAAACCTTTGAAAGTGAAGTTGTTGATAAATCCACCAATAATATCCGGAGTTGCATTTCCGATTACGGTTTTATCATCCGAAGTGATACCTTTCACACCGTCTGTATCTTTAAATTTCCAGTATCCGGGTTGTATACTGGCATCATAAGAGTTGCCTTCTCCGTTCAACACGTATCCTCCGTTACCGCTGTTTGCAGCATTGTCCCAGTGGAAATCTTCTACTGTATAGATCCCTTTTCCATCCAGTTGATATCCGTACATTTGTCCCATAGATTGTCCTACAGCGATGATATAATCGTCATCGTTAAATTCAGATACAGTTGACCATCCTGAACGTTCTGTGAAATAATCTGCGTCGGCCAGTGCTACAATTTTATTCTTGTTGTGAGCAAAGTTCAGATTACTTTCCCAGGTGAAGTTTCTGTTTCTGATATTAATGGTATTAATAGAAACTTCAATACCACGATTGCGCGTTTCACCTACATTCTTCATTACAGTTGTATATCCTGATAATCCGGGAAGTTTGGAGTTCAGTAACAAATCCTTGGTCTGGTTATTGTAGATATCGATTGTAGCCTGAATACGTTGATCAAGGAAGCCCATTTCAAGACCTAAGTTGGCTGTAATGTTAGTTTCCCATTTGAGATTCGGATTAGGAAGCTGTGAACTTGCATAAGTTGGTACTAATTGATCTTCGTAGCTGGTGTTGCCGGAACCCATGATGGCTAATGAACGGTAACTACCGATATTGTCATTACCTGCCATACCATATCCGAATCTTACTTTCAAATTTGAGAACACATTCAGATTTTTGATGAAATCTTCTTCAGAAGCACGCCATGCAACAGAACCGGCTGGGAATACTCCCCATTTATTGTTCTTACCGAAACGATTGGAACCATCGGCACGAACGGTTACAGTAGCAAGATATTTACTCTTGTAGTTATAGTTGGCACGTCCGAAGAAAGATATCTTACGGTATTTGTAATGTGTCGTAGAAGGAACATTAGGGTTTGTTCCCAATGAGAAATCGTCAAAACCAAAGTTTACATCAGGGAAATTGGTATTTGTCACTGATAATGTTTTTGTTTCAAGCATATAGTCTTCCTGACCTACCAACACATCAAACGAATGCCCGTTCTTAAGTTTCGGGGTATAAGTAACGGTGTTGTTATACTGCCAACCGTTATAGTCATTGATATTCTTCGTTCCGTAAGGGGCTCCGCTATTAATAGCTTGGCGACTCTGTGCCTGATAGAATACATCATTATTCAGGCGACGTTCACGAAGACCTACCGAACCGCGATAGATTAGGTCATCTAAGATCTTGAATTGCACTTCTCCATTAATCTGGAGACTCTTATTTTCTTTAGTACGTTCTTCTGCCTGAATGGAGATCAGTGGGTTTTGCATTTGGTTACCACTGTCTTCATCGGTGATTGGGTCACGCTGGAGGGTTAACAAATCAGAATCGTTACCATATTTACCAATAATGGGGCGGTATTGAAGGATATGTTGCATACGGCTGAAATATCCGGATTCGTTCAGAGAACCCAATCCTTCAGAAGTTTCGTTACTGTAGTTGGCATTGAAAGTAACTTTTAATCGTTTGTTGACATCTTGCGTGAATTTAGCACGGATATTTGTACGGGCAAAACCACTTCCTTTCATAATTCCGTCATCACTGGTACGTGCTATTGAAATGTTGTAACTGGATGTTTTGGTTCCTCCACTGATACTTACTTTGTGGTTTTGAGAAATAGGACTGTTGCTGCCAAATACTTCATCCTGCCAGTCTATACCTGCACGATTGCCATAAACACTTGGGATATTTTGATAAGCTGCATACATCTGATCCAGAATAGTACCCCCGTTTTCATCATAAGGATCTGCATAATATTTCAGATAAGTTTGTTTGTCAGAGTCTGCGCCGATCATTGCACGTTCATATTCCAGTTTAGCAAATTGTTCTGTGCTGAGAAGATCAATTCTCTTGGTCAGCTTCTTGAATCCCACATACATGTCATAGCTAACGGTTGCTTTGCCTTCCTTACCGGATTTTGTTGTAATAAGGATTACACCGTTTGCTCCTGCAGAACCATAGATGGCTGTTGATGATGCATCTTTCAATACATCGATAGATTCAATGTCACTCGGATCGAGTCCGTTCATGCCATTCTCACTCTGGAAACCATCTATAATATAGAGAGGTTCATTGCTCTGTGTGATTGACATTCCACCACGTACACGTACTGAGATTTCTGCGTCGGGGGAACCTTGAGATTGAATAACCTGTACACCGGCTATTTTACCAGCTAATGCCTGTGTCACACTGGAAACCGGTATTTTGCTTAATTCACCTCCCTGAACGGAAGATACAGAACCGGTTAAGTCACGACGCTTAGTGGTAGCATAACCAATTGCTACAACTTCATCCAGTTGAATAGAGTTGGGAACCAGAGTCACATTGATCTGACTACGACCGTTAACCGGAATTTCTTGTGTATCCATACCTATATAGGTGAATACCAATACGTCTTTTGCTGCGTTATTTACCCTTAGTGAGTATTTCCCATCGATATCAGTGATGGTACCTGTGCCGGTGGCACCTTTTATAACTACATTGGCACCAATTACTTCAAATCCGTCACTGTCTATTACTTTACCTGTAACAGTAAGGCTCTGTGCCTGTATGTTAAGGCCGACAAATAGAAAAATTGCCGTGAAAAGGAATTTTTGAAAATTTTCCATAACAATTAAATATAGGTTGAACTTTGAATTTTTTATTCTGCCCAAAAGTATTGCAAATCTCTAAAACTATTAATTCCTAATGTCTTTAGTTTATTTAAAAATCGCTCTATGTCTTTCACTTTTGTTCATAACTCTTTCATTTATGTCTAAAAAACATGCTAAGAGCTTAAACTATTGTACTTTTATATAGATCAGGTGATAGATATTCCGTAGATAATCACTGTTCTTTTTCTCTTTTTGTGGTATGTTTTTTAACGTGTTCGATATGAGATTGATTCAGATATCCATCGGTTTCTCGTGTATAGAGGGATTAGTCTGGTTCGTGAGTAAGAATACCTCTTCCTCTGCTCTCTACATCTTATGAACAGGCTGATTGGGGTTTATGTAAGGAGAGTGTGTGCAAAGTTGTAATATATAGAGGAAAATCTCACTTTATCACAAAGCTATTGATTTGATACGTTTTGCACATTGTTTTTTGTTGCATTAACATTGTTAATGTCGTTTTTTTAACAAGATAGGCTTATATGCAAGATTGTACACTTTAGTACCTCAATACTGTACAATCTTGCCATGCAAAAGTGTACAGTATTGAGGTACTAAAGTGTACAATCTTATATCTCTTAAAAAATAGAGCTTGTTAGTCTTTGAATATCATTGATTTATGATTCGTAAACGTACTGTGCTCTATACTGAATTTCACTTTGTGGGAATGTCTGTAATTGTTCTTTTCGCAACCAAACATTAAAGCAATGATTGCCGAGTGCAAAATAGCTTATGCCAGGCTTCCTATTTCATCCAGGTTCTTTTGAATATCTTCATCGCTGAGTGAGTAATTCACCAAGTCTCCTGCCAGGAACTTATCATAAGATGGCATATCAATGAGTCCATGACCGGAAAGATTGAATAGGATAACTTTCTCCTCACCTGTTTCTTTACATTTGTTTGCTTCACGGATAGCAGCAGCGATAGCATGACAGGATTCCGGGGCAGGAATAATGCCTTCGACTTGTGCAAATAAACAACCGGCTTCAAAAGATTCGAGCTGCTTGATGTCTACTGCTTCCATCAGTCCGTCTTTCAACAATTGAGAAACAATAACCCCTGCACCGTGATAACGAAGACCACCGGCGTGGATGTTGGCAGGAGCGAAGTTGTGTCCCAGTGTAAACATCGGAAGCAACGGAGTATATCCGGCTTCATCTCCAAAATCATACTGAAATTTACCACGTGTCAGCTTGGGGCAAGAAGCCGGTTCGGCTGCAATAAAACGGGTTTTCTTACCATCAAGAATATTGTGACGCATGAAAGGAAAAGCGATACCTCCAAAGTTTGAACCGCCTCCAAAGCAAGCAATCACCATATCGGGATATTCTCCTGCCATTTCCATTTGTTTTTCAGCTTCCAGTCCGATAATTGTTTGATGAAGTGTGACGTGGCTAAGTACGGAGCCGAGGGTATATTTACAGTTCGGAGTGGTACGGGCAAGTTCGATAGCTTCGGAAATGGCTGTACCTAATGAACCCTGATAATTGGGATGGGCAGTCAGTATATCTTTTCCGGCACGGGTAGACATGGAGGGAGAGGGAGTGACCTGTGCTCCGAAGGTTTGCATGATACTGCGACGATAGGGTTTCTGTTCATAACTGATTTTCACTTGATAAACGGCAGCTTCCAATCCGAAAAGCCGGGCGGCATAAGCAAGAGAGGCTCCCCATTGTCCTGCACCTGTTTCGGTGGTTACATTGGTTACTCCCTCCTGTTTGCAATAGTAAGCTTGAGGGATGGCAGAATTTAATTTGTGTGAACCCATTGGGCTGACACTCTCATTCTTAAAATAGATATGTGCCGGAGTTCCCAGAGCTTTTTCCAGTCCGTAAGCACGTACCAACGGAGTACTGCGGTAGTATTTATACATTTCGCGTACCTCTTCGGGGATTTCGATCCAGGCATCAGTCTGGTTCAACTCCTGGCGTGAGAGTTCTTCGGCAAATATAGGGAAAAGGTCTTCTGCTTTTAAAGGTTGTTTTGTACCGGGGTGTAGAGGAGGCATTGGCTTGTTTGCCATGTCAGCCTGAATATTGTACCAATAGTGTGGAATTTCTTCTTCGGGTAGCAAGTACCTCTTTGTCTTATTACTCATGATATTGCAAATTTTAATATTTTGATTGCCAAAAATAGGCATAATTTTTAATACAACGATTAAATAGTCAACAAAGAATCGAATTTGTTGTTATTTTAATTAAGTTTGCAAAAGAATAATAATGTACTGATATACCAATCTCTCAATCTGCCAATTGGCTGTATGGTGGGCTGTGTAGGATTTAGTACGTTGTTTTGTTGGCATATTGGCACAATCTAAAAATGACACATTATTTATCATGAAGATTTATCATAAAATATTGTTGTATCAGAATAAGTTATTACAGCCCTATGTTCGTGTTTTGCTCAGGTTGATAGCTGCTTTTACTTATGTAGCCTCTTTATTATTGATAGTAGGCGTTGTCTATGAACATGGATTTCCACTTTCAGCAATGGATGTGGTGCATCTTAAAATATTATACAAAGCAGTCTGGATTATCTTTTTGATAGATGTGACATTGCATTTTCTGTTGGAATACAGAGATACGAAAAAGAATTATCGCAAGTTGGCCTGGATTTTGAGTGGATTACTTTATCTGACACTCATTCCCGTTATCTTTCATCAACCGGAGGAGAGTGGTGCGATTCTTCACTTTTGGGAGTTCCTGAATAGTAAGTTTTATCATGTAACGCTTTTATTACTTTTCTCTTTTCTGAATCTGTCTAATGGTTTGGTACGACTGTTGGGGCGCAGAACAAATCCCTCATTAATTCTGGCAGTGAGCTTTCTGGTGATCATACTGATAGGTACGGGGTTGCTGTTACTCCCACGTTGTACGGTAGAAGGAATATCTATTTCATGGGTGGATGCGCTGTTTACTTCGACAAGTGCAGTGTGTGTAACAGGTCTTGTACCGGTAGATGTATCTGCTACTTTTACACCGTTGGGGCTTACAGTGATTATTCTGCTGATACAGGTTGGTGGATTGGGGGTGATGACATTAACCAGTTTCTTTGCTATGTTTTTCATGGGAAATACTTCTCTGTATAATCAGTTGGTGGTACGTGATATGGTGAGTTCTAATTCATTGGGTTCATTATTGTCCACGTTGTTGTATATATTAGGTTTTACATTGGTGATAGAGGGTATGGGAATGTTGTCCATCTGGCTGGGTATTCATGGTACATTGGGGATGGATCTGCAGGAAGAATTGGCTTTCTCGGCTTTTCATTCTATATCGGCATTTTGTAATGCCGGTTTCTCCACTCTGCCGGGTAACCTGGGAAATCCGATGGTAATGACCGGGCATAACTCTCTTTATATCTCTGTTTCTTTATTGATTATTTTAGGTGGTATCGGATTTCCTATCCTGGTGAATTTTAAAGATATTGTACTTTATCATTTGCGTCGTTTCTGGAAGTTTGTGCGTACACTTAAGCTGGATAAACACAGAGTACAGCATCTTTATAATCTGAATACGAAAATTGTATTGATTATGACTTTCCTGCTTCTCGTATTGGGTACATTCGCCATTGCCGCTTTTGAATGGAATGGTTCTTTTGCCGGTATGTCTGTAGCGGATAAATGGACACAGGCATTTTTCAATGCCACCTGTCCGCGAACAGCAGGATTCAGTAGTGTGGATCTGACAAGTCTGAGTATACAGAGCATATTGATTTATATTTTGCTGATGTGGATAGGTGGTGCAGCACAGTCTACGGCAGGTGGAGTCAAGGTCAATGCTTTTGCTGTGGTGGTGATGAACCTTATGGCAGTATTACGTGGTACAGATCGTGTAGAGGTTTTTGGACGTCAACTTTCGCATGATTCAATCCGTCGCTCTAATGCAACGGTAGTCATGTCTCTTGGAGTATTGTTCCTGTTTGTATTTATATTAAGTATACTGGAACCTAAAATGTCTATTATGACATTAACGTTTGAGTGTGTATCTGCATTAAGTACAGTGGGTTCGAGCCTGAATGCCACACCTTTACTTCGTGATGAGAGTAAATTATTGGTGGCGTTGCTGATGTTTGTAGGTCGTGTGGGATTGATAACTCTGATGCTGGGCATTGTAAGACAAAAGAAAAATACGAAATATTGTTATCCGAATGATAACATAATAATAAATTGAATAATGTGTCAATATGCCAATTGTCATGCGGTATTACAGTGTAGCCAATTAGCACATTGTTTAATCGGCACATTAAAAAAATATTGATATGAAATACATTATTATTGGTCTGGGAAATTATGGGCATGTATTGGCAGAAGAGCTTTCTGCGTTGGGACATGAAGTGATAGGTGCAGATATTAGTGAAAGCAGAGTCGATAGTATTAAAGATAAGGTGGCCACTGCTTTTGTGATTGATGCAACAGATGAACTGTCGTTGGCAGTGCTTCCGCTTAATAGTGTGGATATTGTGATAGTAGCGATCGGAGAGAATTTCGGCGCTTCCATTCGTGTAGTAGCGTTGCTGAAGCAGAAAAAGGTACAGCATATCTATGCACGTGCTATTGATGCAGTACACCGTTCGGTATTGGAAGCTTTTAATTTGGAAAGGATATTGACTCCGGAAGAAGATGCTGCACGCAGCTTGGTACAATTACTGGATTTTGGAACTAATATGGAAGCGTTCCGGGTAGACTCAGAATATTATGTGGTGAAGTTTTCTGTACCGGAGAAATTTATCGGGTATTTTGTGAATGAACTAAATCTGGATGAAGAATTTCGTCTGAAACTGATAGGATTGAAACGGGCAAATAAAATAGAAAACTGCCTGGGTATTTCACTGGTGGAACACAGTATAGTCAACGAACTTCCTGAAAATGATAAGATACAGGAAGGAGATGAATTGGTGTGTTACGGTAAATACAGAGACTTTCAGAAATTCTGGAAAGCGTTATAATAATGAGCATTGTCTGACCACGTAACTCCCTTGTAGAAAACGTTATAAAGTTCAGACTTTGATTTTATCTTATTCTAAAAAAGCATTCCTTGTTATTTTCATAAAAAGAAAATAGCAAGGAATGTATGTCTTGGGTTGAACTATTACTTATCTGTTCGCTTTCAGTGCTTCTTCCAGATCAATACCCAGTGCTTTGGCAACGCCTGTTCCGTAAGCCGGGTCTGCTTTATAGCAATTACGTACGTGACGTTGTTTGATGAAGAGTTCAGAATCTCCCATGGCACGCGCTGTATTTTCAAACAGCAGCTGTTGCTCATCTGCCGGCATTAGTCGGAAGAGATCGCCCGGCTGGCTGTAATAATCGTCATCATACTCTCGTTCATTATAATTATAGATATCACCATGAACTTTCAAAGGTGGTTCTTTCTTCTCAGGAGAATCTTTCCATTCGCCATAGCTATTGGGTTCATATCCTTTGGTAGCACCATAATTACCGTCTACGCGCATAGAACCATCGCGATGATAGGCATGGAACGGGCAACGGGGCTTATTGACCGGTATCTGTTCCGAATTAACTCCCAGACGATAACGTTGTGCATCTCCATAGGAGAACAGTCTGCCTTGTAGCATCTTATCGGGGGAGAATCCAATACCTTCTACAATATTTATCGGGTTGAAAGCAGCTTGTTCTACTTCAGCAAAATAGTTTTCAGGATTACGATTCAGCTCAAGAATACCTACATCCTGTAGCGGGAAGTCTTTATGAGGCCATACTTTAGTCAGGTCAAACGGATTGATACGGTAATTGTCTGCTTCTTCTTCCGTCATCACTTGAATCTGGAACAGCCATTTTGGATAGTCGCCTTTTTCAATGCTTTCGAATAAATCGCGTTGGTGTGACTCACGGTCTTTAGCAACAATGGCTTCAGCTTCCTGATCAGTCAGATTTTTGATACCTTGCAGGGTACGCAGATGGAATTTCACCCAGATACGTTCGTTGGCTGCATTATAGAAGCTATAGGTATGGCTTCCGAATCCGTGCATATGACGGTAAGAATAAGGAATACCACGCGGGCTCATAGTGATAGTCACTTGATGCAATGCTTCGGGTAATAGTGTCCAGAAATCCCAATTGCTGTTAGGACTACGCATGTTTGTTTTCGGATCTCGTTTAATGGCATGGTTCAGATCGGGAAACTTCAACGGATCGCGCAGGAAGAATACAGGTGTATTATTTCCTACCAGGTCCCAGTTACCTTCTTCTGTATAAAATTTCATGGCAAAACCACGAATGTCACGTTCTGCGTCAGCAGCTCCGCGTTCACCGGCTACGGTAGAGAAGCGGACGAAACACTCTGTTTTCTTTCCTACTTCGCTGAATATGGCCGCGCGGGTATACTTTGTAATGTCATGCGTTACAGTAAATGTTCCGTAAGCTCCGGAACCTTTGGCATGCATACGTCTTTCAGGGATTACCTCCCGGTCAAAATGAGCGAGTTTTTCAATTAACCATGGGTCTTGCAATGTGATAGGCCCACGAGGACCTACTGTCTGTGAATTCTGATTGTCGGCAACAGGACGACCGTTGGCAGCTGTAAGTTTCTTTTCTTCCATAAATGTGTAGTTTGTGAGAGTTTATAAATATATAACAAAGATAGGGGGAATTTGCTCACTTGTCAAACAGATATTTTCTATGAAGAGATAGAAATAAACGATAAGGTATGTAAAGAAGCAGGGGAATCGTTTATTAATTGTTAAAAAAGGGAGAACAGACTAAACTTATTGGGGCTCAGTAAGTCATATACTCAGTTGCAACTAAAAAAATGATAATTAATCAACTTAAAAGCAAAGGTTAATATGAAAAGAATAGTATTTTTAATGTTTACCCTCTTTTTAATGGGTAGCGTAGTGATGGCACAGGGACAACGGGGAGAACATAAGAAAATGACTCCGAAAGAACGTGCGGAACAAATGACAGAACGTATGGTCAAAGAATACTCTTTGAACGATACACAGAAAAAACAATTGTTTGAAGTAAATCTGGCACAATGTGAGAAGATGGGAGATCGTGCTTCGATGCGTCCGCAGAGGGATGGAAAGAAAGCACCCGAAATGACGAAGGAAGAACGTGAAAAGATGCGTGCGGAGATGAAAGCTAACAGTGAGGCTTACAATGCAGAGCTGCAAAAGATTATGACTAAAGATCAATATGCTTCTTATATTAAGAAGCAGGCTGAACGAGAACAGCGGATGAAGGATGGGCGCAGACAGAAAAAGTAGCCTAACTTTCAACCTTGAATTCTTGTGTATATCCGTCTCTTTTTGTTTCTTTGTCGTCATAAATTAAAGAATGGATTAAAGATGAAGAGATTCATATATTTGTTTATTCTACTACTGCTGGCAGTGCTAACAGCTTGTAGTGGTGGAAGTAAAAAAACGGATGAAGGTTCATTGATCCTTATGCAGGATAGTGTAGATAACCGGGGATTACAGCGTATGCAGGTATCGAAAGCCGAAGTGGATATTAAGTTTAAAGGGAAGGATTACCACTCTTTTATTTCTCGTACTCCTGATGAAGACCTGCCGCTTGTGAAGAATGAGATGGGGAACACTTTTGTTGACAATAAGATTCAGCTTCGTTTGACCCGTGGCAATGAGCAGGTCTTTAATATGACTTTTACAAAGAAGAATTTTTCTTCTATTGTGAGTGATGATTTCTTGTCGAAATCTATTCTTGAGGGGATGGTGTATAATAAGACTACCCCGCAGGGGATTGTTTATGCAGCCAGTGTATGTTATCCGCAGACAGACTTGTATGTTCCTGTTTCTATAACGATTACTGCCGATGGTAAGATGATAATGGAAAAAGAGGAGTTGCTGGAGGAAATATATGAAGAAGACAGTATTTGAACTCTCTGATATGTTTTGACAGCATATTTACACAAATATGATAATTTTTAAAACAATTGAAAGGTAGCCCTGTGGTTACCTTTTGTACTTTAGCGGAGTCAATAAATTTTATAAATATGATGAACACACAATTTTATTTATGCTCCGCAGCTTTGCTGCTGACTGCTGCTCAAACCCAAGCAGCCGATAAGCAAAAAGAACGGCCCAATATTCTTTGGCTAACTTTTGAAGACACGAGCTCTTACGAGTTTGGTTGTTATGGAAATACGCAAGTACATACACCCAATGTAGACGGACTGGCTTCCAAAGGAATACAGTTTATGAATGCATGGTCGGTGGCACCACAAAGTTCGGCGGCGCGTTCTTCGCTTATTACCGGATGTTATTCCAGTACATATGGCATGGATGTTCACCCGGTACCTTATGATACTCCGGAGAATATCTTCTTCCCACAATGGTTGAGGGATGCCGGTTATTATTGTACGAACAATAGCAAGACACATTATAACTCGACTACAGATAATAAGATCTGTTGGGATGAATGCACAAAAACTGCTTCTTACAACAGTCCTAAACGTGAAAAAGACCAGCCGTTCTTTGCTGTATACAATACAGTTACCTCTCATATGGGGCGTGTGCGTACATTTCATATGGATGGGCGTCGTGATTATACAAAGGAAGGTATTTATCCTGATAAACTGATCCTTCCGCCTCATGTACCCGATCTTCCGGAAGTACGTTCTGATTATGCCGGACATTTGGAAGCTGCTCAGGATGTGGATACATGGGTAGGCTTTTTTCTCAAGGATCTGAAGGAGCACGGTTTGGAAGATAATACCATCATCTTTGTATTCAGTGACCATGGTGGTTGTCTGCCTCGTGGCAAGGGATATTTATATGAGACAGGTCTACGGGTGCCATTGGTTGCTTATTTCCCCGAGAAATGGAAACATCTGGCTCCGGCAACGGCGGGAACAAAAGATAGTACACTGATTAGTTTTGTGGACTTAGGGCCTACTGTACTGAGCTTGGCAGGTGTGAAGCCTCCTAAGCATATGCAGGGAAAGGCGCTGATGGGGAAATATGCTTCTCAGGAGAAGACTACGATGCAATTTGCATTGGCTGCCAATCAATTACATCATTTTATGCCGGTACGCGCAGCTATGGACGGACGTTATAAGTATATCCGTAGTTATATACCTTACCGCCAGTTTGCATTACGTAATTACTATCAGTGGGGTATGCCTTCCAATAAAGCTTGGGATAAATGGGTGATGGGTGGTCATAATACGAATCCCGATTGGAAACAGACGTTTGAACATCATCCGGCAGAGATGTTATTCGATTTGGATAATGATCCGTTTGAATTGAATGATCTGGCTGCCAAACCTGAATATCAGGAGGTACTGCTTCGTTTTCGTAAGGGAATGTCCGATCATATCCGCGTGACAAAGGATCTGGGATTCTTTATTCCTACTTCCCGTGAGAATGTAGTCTTGTATGATAAAGTGCGTAAGGAGAAATATCCGTTGAATGACTTATATACTTTGGTGGAATTGGCAGGTGTGGCAACTGCTGCTGATGTGCCCGTATTTGAAAAAGCATTGAGCAGTGCATATCCCGAAATGCGTTATTGGGCTGCTGTAGGTTTGGCTCAATTGGGTATAAAAGGAGAGTTGAAAAATTGTCCGGCTGCGTTACTTGCATTATTGGATGATAGCGATGCTTATATAGCTTGTGAGGCTGCCTACGCTGTCTCTTATCTGGGTGAGACAGAGAAAGGTGTAAAACGTCTGAATTATCCGCAGAATGAAGCGGATAGAAAGATAGGATATTCATTGTTGGAATGCCTGTCTTTGGATAAGGCGATGCAATCTGCTGTGAGGCTACATCTGGCCGATTTGAAAGAGAAAGCTGAAAAACTTCCTCGTAAAGCGAATGAAGATGCCGGATTGATGGCACGTGGTATCCTTGTGAATCTGGGAGAGATGGATATAAAGGATTTGCATGGTCCGGAGGCGTATGAAATGGGGTTACAACTGAATCACGGTCGCAGACCGATGGTACCACTTCCTAATTGATAAGAATGTAAATTTTCAATAAGTAAATAATATATGAACAAAATTGTTTTTTCTTTTTCTCTGCTGGTTGTAAGCACAACGATGCTTACTGCTCAAAATGCAAAGCTGATTCCTTTGACGGAACGTGTGAATGTACAGGCTGACTCAGCACGTATCAATCAGGTTATTGATGGTTGTTGGGTAGCTGTTGGTACAGACAAACCACATTCCATTCAACGGGATTATACCATTCCTTTTAATGGAAGGCCTTCTTATCGTTTTGAGCTTAAAACGGAGGACAATACCTTGGAAGGATATGCTAAAGGTGAAACTAAGGGCCGTGCGGAGTTTTCTTATTGTTATGCTACATCCGCTGATTTTAAAGGACAGCCTGCGAGTGTTTATGAAAATGCGCAAAAGACCAAAACCGTTTATCATCATGGAAAAGGTATATGTCCGCAAGGTGCTTCACGTGATTATGAGTTTTCAGTTTATATTCCTTCCACATTGAATGGTGATGTATCTACTATCTTTGCTCAATGGCACGGAATGCCGGATCGTACTTTGGTTTCGACTCCTGATGGAGAAGTGAAGAAGCTTACTACAGAGGAGTTTTTAGAATTGTATGACCGGATGATCTTTAAGAAAAATACAGCACATGATAAGGTACCGGTACTTGACAAACAAGGTAATCCTAAAAAGGATAAAAGTGGTAATATTATCTATAAAGCAGGCAAGGCCAATGGTTGGTTGGTAGAACAAGGTGGCTACCCTCCACTCGCTTTTGGATTTTCCGGAGGATACTTTTATATAAAAGCGAACTCAGATCGTAAATGGCTTACTGATAAAACGGATCGTTGTAATGCCAGCGCTGAGAAATCTCAGATAATGAAACCCGTCACTTCCAAATACAAAGCATCTACTATTGCCTATAAAATGCCGTTTGCAGAGTTTCCTAAAGACTGTTGGATCACATTCCGCATACATATTGACTGGACTGTTTATGGTAAAGAAGCCGAAACTATTATAAAACCCGGTATGCTCGATGTACAGATGAGTTATACGGAAAAGGGGAAACAGGTAAATCGACCTATTGTGGATAATGAAGAAATTCTCATTGGCCGTAATGATGAGGATGGGTATTACTTTAAATTTGGAATTTATCGTGTAGGAAATAGTACTATACCCGTGTGCTATAATCTTGCCGGTTATTCAGAGAATTGATACAAGCATTATAACTTTTGGAGTGCAGATTAACACAGAGGGTCGCAGATTTAATTTAGATTTTGTGATCCCTGTGTTAATCTGCATTTTAGTGATAGGATAATTACTTTTGCTATACCTTCATTTCTGTTTTCAGAGATCATACGTTAAAGAATTTAAAAATAATGGTTGTATTCCATTATTCCTAAATCTTTCCAGAATCTCTATCGTTATTTGCATTATCAAATGATAGAAAATTCTATTACTAACATTAAAAAAAATAACGATTATGAAAAAGATTTTGTCTCTTCTTGTGATGGCGGTTGTTGCTGTTCAATTTGCTTTTGCAGGTGATGTTATTACTAAAGACATTAACCAGTTGCCACTTGCAGCACGTAATTTCATTAATCAGCACTTTGCCAGTCCTCAGGTTTCGCATATTAAGATTGATAGTGAAATAATGTCAAAGAAATATGAGGTACGGCTGGCAGATGGCACAGAAATAGATTTTGATGCTAAAGGAAACTGGACTGAAGTAGATGCCGGAAAAGGGAAAGTACCTGCTACAATTATTCCCTCTTTTGTGAATGATTATCTGAAGATGAATAATTTTACCAATGAATTCATTACCAAAATAGAGCGTGACCGTAAAGGGTACGAAGTAGAATTGAATACTGATGTATCTTTTAAGTTCGATAAGAAAGGTAAATTTCGTAAAGCAGATCATTAATCATTGATAATAATCTTACCTCAAAGGACTTTAACTATGATAAAAATAAAATTTAGTATTTTGGCTGTCATGTTGATGACAGCCTTATTTTCCTTTAGTTCTTGTAGTGATGATGATGATACTTATCTACCCCCCAATCAGGCTATCATAAATGCATTGAACCAGCTTTATCCCGGTGTGAAAAATATAGAATGGCAGCAGAAAGGTGTTTATTATGTGGCAGATTGCTGGCTTGGAAATGATGAACTCGATGTGTGGTTTGATGCCAATGCCAATTGGATTATGACAGAAATGGATATCTTTTTCGAGAATTTGCCAGCAGCTGTCAGTACTGCTTTTCAGGAAGGAAATTATGCCGATTGGGTCATTGATGATTTGACGAAACTGACCTTTCCGCAAAAGCCGGAAGAATTTGTCTTAGAAGTACAGCAGGGCGGGCAGGAACGAGCTTTATATTATTCAGAATATGGAGGCCTTCTTCGTGAAAAAGATATTTCTGATACAGATAATACTCACTGGCCGGACATTAGTTGACAATTGACAGTTGACAGTTGACAATTGATCGTTGATAGTTAGCTGTGCTATATGCTGCATAGCCACTGTCAATTGTCCACTGTCAATTGTCAACTAAATAACTACATTTGCTTATAATCTTTTGCCAGTCCACCTTCGCTTGTTTCTTTATACAGAGAGGGCAGGTCATGTCCTGTTTGTTTCATCACTTGTACAACTTTATCGAAGGAGACGCGATGCATTCCGTCTGTGAATGAAGAATATAGGTTTGCATCCAGTGCACGTGCCGCAGCATATGCATTACGTTCAATACAGGGGATTTGTACCAATCCGCAAACGGGATCACAAGTCATGCCCAGATGATGCTCTAATCCCATTTCGGCTGCGTACTCTATTTGTGCCGGGCTGCCCCCGAATAACTGATTGGCTGCAGCTGAGGCCATTGCACATGCCACACCTACTTCTCCTTGACAACCTACTTCCGCTCCTGAGATAGAAGCATTAAATTTGACAATGTTTCCTACTAACCCGGCTGTTGCCAATGCACGAAGGATACGAATATCACTGAAATCACGGCTTTTGTACAGATGATAAAGTACGGCAGGTACTACTCCGCAAGAGCCACAAGTGGGAGCCGTTACTATTTTCCCTCCGGAAGCATTTTCTTCACTGACAGCCAATGCGTATGCAAATACCAGTCCGCGCGATTGCAAGGATTGTTTGTATCCTGTAGCACGGATATAATAGGTTGAGGCCTTTCTTCTCAGATTCAGTGGACCGGGTAATACACCTTCCTCTTCCAGTCCACGATGAATAGAATCTATCATCGTTTTCCAGACTTCGTTCAGATAGTCCCAGATATCAGAGTCTTCGCATTCTTTGACATATTCCCAATAGCTTCTACCATTGCATTCACACCATTCCAGAATCTCTGTCATACTGTTCATACCATATACATCCGGGCTTTCGATAGAAGGAGTATCGTTATTCTCTGCCAAAGCTCCACCGCCAACACTATATACGGTCCAGTTTTCTATTAATTTATCATTGACATCGAATGCAGCAAAAGTCATCCCATTGGGGTGGAA
The DNA here is from genome assembly GCA_019416685.1 of Bacteroides sp. Lineage (GTDB taxonomy): Bacteria > Bacteroidota > Bacteroidia > Bacteroidales > Bacteroidaceae > Bacteroides. The sequence continues at coordinate 4,157 of DXWV01000067.1, read as the reverse complement.
AGGGAGAAATACTTTAGGTTGCCATATAATTTCTACGGGGGCTATGGGAGCCAGTGTATCAATAATGGCAACGTCTGTCATATGCCCTTTTCCTGTAGCAGCAAGACTTCCGTAGAGGGTCACTTTAAATCTGGCAGCATTTGGATGACGTGTTACAAACATCTCAGCTGCTTTGCGGGGCCCCATTGTGTGGCTACTGGAAGGACCTGTACCAATGCGATATAACTCTTTTATCGATTTCATATATTCATTATGCTTATTTCCTATTTTAACTCCCAACTAAATAAACTCTCAACTTTCAACTGAAATCAGTACCATCTTTTCTTCCGGAAGAAAGCATATACGATGATACCTATAACTGCCATTAATCCCCAGGCAAAACAGTACCCGTACCGCCAGTCCAGTTCGGGCATCACTTTAAAGTTCATACCCCATACCCCTACCAGAAACGTTAACGGTATAAAGATTGTAGAAACGATTGTTAGCCGTTTCATGATATCATTCATCTTTAAATCATTGTTGGAAATATAGAGATCTACCAGAGATGAGAGTGTTTCTCTGCATATTTCAATGGTTTGCAGTACGAATTGTAAATGATCGTTTACATCATTGAAGAAGGCACGGTTCACCTTGTGCATCAGTGTACTCTCTCCCCGCAGTAATTTTATGTACTGCTCTTTTAGGGGAAGTATTGATTTTTTCATCAGCATATACTGACGGCGCAGGGACTGAATTTGTACGCCAATGTCGTTTCCGTCACTGATAGTAAGTAATTCTTCTTCAAGGTCTTCAAGGGCATCATCAATGTCAGAAACCATTGAAGTATAATTGCCTATAACACTATTCAAAAGTACACTGAGCAGATAATCACTTTGTCTGCCTCGTATTTTGAGTACGTCATTGCGTAGTGCAGTACTTACATCATCAAAAAAATCAGTTTCTCTTTCAAGGAAAGTAAGTATATAGTTGGTACCCAAAATAATGCAGACTTGTTGCTGCTCCAGCTCATCCAAATCTTCTTCGTCCTTTTTAGGTGCAGGGTAGAAGAGTTTTAAAATTAGTACGATGTAGTTATCATGTTCTTCTATCTTAGTGGGGTGATTGGCATTCAGAATATCTTGTAATACGAGAAAATTTATTTCAAAATGTTCGCATATTTCACGAACTGTTTCAGTATTCTTCATACCATGTACCTGAAGCCAATTGATACGTTCACTGTTCAGAGAACTGCTGATTTCATGAAAATCTGCTCCTGAAACTTCCTGCATTTCATTAGCATTGTATGTACAAAGGTGCAGGTGGGTAGGCGTCTGGCTCTCACCCGTATAAATTAATTTCTCGCTTAACAGGTTGTTCTTCATGCTTTATTTTTTAGTTTTAGAAAACCATTATAGCAAAGGTAATGATTTTCTATAATGAGAACAAGTTGTTTAATACTTTTGTTCGCTTTTATGCCAAATCTACAACTGTAATCCCGGCACCTCCAAACTGTATATGTTCATCGGCAAAGTGGCGTATACCAGGCACGGTATTTAAATATTGCCGGATAAGAGAACGTAGAATTCCTGTACCGGTACCATGAAGAATACGTATGCGATTCATACCGACTAATATGGCATCATCTACAAAGTAAGTGACGGCCTGCAGAGCCTCGTCTCCACGCATCCCACGTACGTCAATGTCTTGTTTGAAATTTAATTTTTTCTCGTACATCTGATCGTGTGTCTGACTACTGACAAAAGTACTCTTTGCAGGTTCCTGTTTCTGTGTCGTGACATTGGCACGTTCCAGTCTTTCCAGTTTAACGGTTGTTTTGATACTGCCAAAACCTATTACTGCATTTTTGCCATTTATTTCCAGTACTTCACCAATGCTGGTTTGTCCTTTTAGTTTAACATTGTCACCTACGGTGATAGGTATCACTTTGGGAACTTGTTGAGACTGTGCCTTTTCTTCCGGAGCAGCTTTTTTCTTGTCTTTTTTTCGATTTTGCTTTTCTTTCAGCTTTTCCATTTTCCGGGCAATCTTATCTTCTTGTTCTTTGGAAGCAAGTTCGTTTATAGAAGCACGAAAGTCATTTAGTTCCTGACGCACAAGACGGGTCTTTTCTTTTTCTGCTTGTGCCTCTTTGATGGTACGTATGGTATTCTCTATTTTTGCATTCGACTCTTGTAGCAATCGTTCGGCTTCTTCTTTTGCCTGGCGGATGATTTCCTTACGGGATTTCTGTAATTCCTCCATTTCTGTCTGGTAGCGGGCGATTGTTTCCTCCATATGCTTCTCACGCTGGCGGATAGTCTGGCGTTTACCTTCCCAATAACGTTTGTCACGAACGATGTCCTGGAGATATTTATCCGCATTAATATATTCGCTGCCTACGATTTCTGAAGCATCGGTAATGACATCCTCAGGTAGTCCGATTTTTCTTGCTATTTCTACAGCAAATGAACTCCCTGGATTACCTATTTGTAACTGAAAAAGAGCCTGCATGAGGTGGCGGTCATAAAGCATGGCACCGTTCACTACTCCTTCGTTATCTTCCGCAAAGTGTTTCAGATTCTGATAATGCGTAGTAATTACTCCGAATGTCTTTTTCTGATTAAAGCGTTTCAATACAGCTTCGGCAATAGCTCCACCTATCTGTGGTTCTGTTCCACCTCCGAATTCGTCGATAAGGATGAGACTACGTTCGTTACAATTCTTCATCATTATCTTCATGTTGGTCAGATGGGATGAGTAGGTACTCAGATCGTCTTCAATAGATTGTTCGTCACCGATGTCAATGAATATGCTGCTGAATATTCCTGCATGACTACGTTCGTGTATGGGGATGAGCATTCCACATTGTAACATATATTGCAGTAATCCTACTGTTTTGAGACAGACGGATTTTCCACCGGCATTAGGACCGGATATAATGAGAATACGTTGTTGCTGATTTAATTCGATATCGAGTGGTACTACCTTTTTATCGTGTCTGGCAAGGGACAGTTGTAACAATGGGTGTATGGCCATGGTCCAGTCCAATAATTGATCTTTCTCAAGAGAAGGTTTCAGCGCATTAGTTTGTATAGCGAAATAACTTTTTGCACGTATAAAGTCAATCTCAGCCAGAAATTCATAAGATTGTAGTATCTCCGGGATAGAAGGACGCAACACATTGGAAAATTCTGTAAGGATACGGATAATTTCCCGTCGTTCATCTCCCTCCAGTTCACGAATGCGATTGTTGGCTTCTACTACTTCTGCAGGTTCTATAAAGACCGTCTTTCCACTGGCAGATTCATCGTGTACAATACCTTTTATTTTTCTCTTCAATCCTGGTGCAACGGGGATTACAAGACGCCCATCGCGCATGGTAGGTACTACATCTTTGTCTACATATCCTTCGGATTGAGCACTGCGTAAAATGCTGTTTAATGAGCGGGAGATACTTCCCATTGTACTTGCAAGTTCACGGCGTATGCGTGATAGTTCCGTTGAAGCATTATCCTTTATCTTTCCATATTTGTTTAGTATACCGTCAATCTTTCCTATTAGCTGTGGAAATACAGCAATATCTCCCGCCAATCGTTTCAGGCTGGGGTAGGGGCAATCACTTTCTTCATCCTCTTCATTGCGTTGAAGGAATCGTACGATGTCGCGGATCGTTTCTAACGAACGTCTTAAATCAAACAGTTCCTGCTCGTCCAGGTACATTCCTTCTATTCGAACGCGTTTCAGTGATGGGCGTACGTCGAAAAAGAATTGGTCGGGAAAACTGTCTTCTTCCTGTATGATGCGAACAAACTCTGTGACTTGATTTAGTAGTTCCTCCACCTTTTCATGCTGATCGGAGAAGTTCATATCTGTTACACGTTCCTCGCCCAATGTGCTGAGACATTTTTCTTTCAATAGTTGTCTGATTTGGTCAAATCCTATCTTTTGCTCAAAATTTTGAGGATATATCATTGATATTTACGATTTAGCTATTTACAATTTACGATTGAGATTACTCTCTGTAATTTGAATTACGGGACAAAAATACGATTATTTCATGAAAAAATCATTAGAATGCTTGCAGATTTAAAAAAGATACGTACCTTTGCACCGCTTTCAAAGGAAAGCACTTCTGATAAAGAAGTTTTGGAGAGGTGGCAGAGTGGTCGATTGCGGCG
>DXWV01000066.1 GCA_019416685.1 Bacteroides sp. | reverse complement strand
ACATTGAGAGCGGGAAACTACGTTTGTTACAATAGAAACGCATGGTGAGGAGTACTTCTTTTACTGTCTGATGAGCTAATTCCGATACAGCAAAGCCGGTATGACTTAATAGGTAAATCATGTTGGTAGCTCCTGTCAGACCGCCTGTTGCATAGGCCGGATAATTGTTACAATGGTGATAGGCGGAACCGTCTGCTTTGAAAGCATCATTCAACCCTTCAGCCGGTAGACAACCATTATTGAGCCATCGTGAGTAGGATTTCAGATACTGTACTTTCTCAGGAGTATCTTCCATGAACAGGATGCTGGCGATACGTCCGGTACTGAGTGTATTGAAGAAATCGATATCGATACCTGCTGTTTTCGGCTTATTATATACATCGTTTACAGTCGAATACCAAAGCATTGCCTTTTCTGCTTCTTCTTGTTTCCCCATTTCCCGGAACACTTCTTTCATCAGAAAATAGGCAGTAAAGAAAGGACGGAAACTATAACCATAATGGGTGATATTACCCAGGCAACTGCCATATGCTATCCCCTGATCGGTAATATGATCATACATTGTAATAAACATTTGCTTGAGCGTATCTTTGTCCTGAGGATTTATTGCATTGTTATATGCCACGGCGATTCTGTTCATTAAACTAAAGAAATTGCTAACCTCCATGTTATTAGCGGCCATTATATTTCCTTTCCAGTCTGGCAGAATGCGTTCGTAAGCTTCGCCTGCACGTCCGTAAAAAAGAGGAAGTCCGGAGACTTTGCCATCTTTGTATGTTATACCGTAGGATTCGTATGCTTTGCGCAGGTTAGCTATCGTTTGCGGAGTAACCTCACTTGGAGGACAGATTATTTCCCGCAGACGATTTTCTATTACTTTTATTTCATTATGTTGCAGGTTACTAACCGTTTTTTCCAGTGGGATATCCGGAGTTAATTGAGAATATTTTAATGCAAATAACCAATGATTACCGGTTTCTTTGTTAACAAACGGCACTTGTAAATCGGCAGTTTGATAACGGTGATCCATTTTTGCGGCTGTGAGCAAATGATCAATGAATATTTCGCCCGGAACATCGGGAGCGATAATCCGTATTTTGTTCATCCCTTCTTGGGGTGTTCCTTGCATATCCCGTTCGTAAGATACCCATGCGGCTCGCCATCCATGGAAATTCAATCCGAAAGGGAATGAAGTACAGATTTTTCCGTCTTTTAGAAACTCAAACTGCATAGTTTTGTCTATTGGTTTTTCGTTGTATATCCATACCACAAAGACTGACAGGTATTTATCAATTCCCGTCGGATCTTTCTTTTCAAAATTCAGATCTTTATCAATAGTGATACTACCTCCTGGCTGGAATTTCCACTGCAGGGAGTGTGTACCGTCCTTATAATGTTGGTCGGAGATTGATAGACCGGAGTTTGTGCCGGAAATAAATGAAGGTACTTCTGCCGATTCGAAAGACAGAAGCCTGTCATGTTTAACTATTTGTGCTGAAAGCAGGATAGGTGTAAGCGCCATAATGGTAGCACAAATACCGTTTTTGATAGATTTATATTTTGTCATATGAATTATGTATTAAAAATAAGATATTTATTTCTTTACCTCTTTTAATAAAGCAGATAACTCTTGCACTATTTTAGGATGTTCGTTTGCTACATTCTGTTTTTCGGAAGGATCAGATGATAGATTGTATAGTTGAGCACGTTTATCATTGCCCAGTTCCATTTTTGTCCAGTATTCGATAGCCGGTCCGTCACTGGGCTCAATGTATTTCCATTGTCCTTTGATGATAGCGAGCGTGTTATTCAGGTTTTGCTGTACAACGTAGTCACGATTGGCAGCTTCCTTACCCAATAGCACTCTTAAATGTTCCTGGCTATCGGGAGCGGCCCCTTTTCGCAAAGGTTGCTTCAGCAAAGAGGCAAGTGAAGCATAAACATCTATCTGAGAGAAGAGGGCTTGTTGTTTACTTGGTTTGATACCTGCCGGCCAGCGAACGATGAATGGAATACGTGTACCTGCTTCGTAAGCACTGTATTTACCACCTCTGTAAATCCCCATAGGAGTATGACCGTTCAGCATTTCGAGAGCCTGGTCCTGATAACCGTCATCAATTACCGGACCATTATCGCTTGTGAAGATTAGCATTGTGTTGTCTGTAAGATTCAGGCTATCCAGAGTGTTCATGATTTCACCAATTGTCCAGTCCAATTGCAGAATAACATCGCCACGGGTACCTAATCCACTTTTACCTGCAAAACGAGGGTGCGGAATACGGGGAACATGTACATCCTGTGTTCCCATATACAAGAAGAAGGGTTCATTCTTATGTTGTGAGATGAAATTTTTAGCTTTATGGGTAATGATGTCGGCAATATCTTCGTCTTTCCAGAGGGCGGATTTTCCTCCTGTCATCCATCCGATGCGGGGAATACCATTGATAATTGTATTGTTGTGCCCTTGACTGGGTTTGAGTGTAACCAGCTCCGGATTCTCTTCACCGGTAGGCCAGTTACCTACTTTATGATTATAGCTGACTGTAATCGGGTCGTTCGGATCGAGTCCTACCACGCGCCCATTTTCTACAAACACACAAGGTACACGATCTACGGTAGCAGGAATTATAAATTCGTAATCGAAACCGATATCTTGTGTATTGGGAGATATCTGTTTATTGAAGTTGGTTCCTCCTTTGGGGCCTAATCCGAGATGCCATTTTCCCACTACACCGGTGACATATCCTGCATCTTTCATCATGTCGGCCATCGTGACACAAGTAGTATCAATAATTAATTCGGAGTTTCCCGGAGCAATTCCTGTGTTTTCCTGTCGCCAAGGATACATACCTGTTAATAGTCCGAAACGGGCAGGAGTACTGGTGGCGGAAGTTGCATAAGCATTGGTGAACTGTACACCTTGGCCTGCCAATCGGTCAATGTTAGGGGTACTAATCTTGTTTGCTCCATAACAACTGAGATCACCAATACCGAGATCGTCAGCAAAAATATAGATAATATTAGGTTTCTGTTGCTTGTTATTTCCTGTTTCTTTTTGGGCGCTGACTCCACAACTCGTTATCAAAGTGATACCCGATAGTAGAGGCAAAGTATACAATACCTGTTTCATGGTTTTTATTGTTTAAGGATTTCTATTGTGCAAAGATAGTCCTCATGAAACAAGATAGTGGATAATGTTGTACGGATAAAGGCAAGAAAAGTACATAATAGATAGTGATTAGTGGTTAGTGATAAGTGCCATGCGGCATGATAGCGCACTGTTAATCACTTATCACTAATCATTAACCGCTATTCACTCCTCTTCTTCTTCGTCATCCTCTCCCTCTTCTCCTTTTCGATAATTCATCGGGCTGACGTGATATACATCTTTAAAACATTTACTGAAATATCGCGATGAAGAGAATCCTACTTTATCTGAAATTTCTGTAATGTTCAGTTCCGGATTGTTCCGTAACATAACAGCACCTTTTTTCAGACGGATGGTAAGTATGAAATCATTGGGAGTTTGTCCGGTTACAGCTTTTAGCTTACTGAACAGGTTGGTACGTGCCATTCCCATTTCACGGGCAAAGGTATTGACATTGAAGGTTGAATCATCCAGATATTTTTCAATAATTTCCATAGCACGATCCAACATCTCCTTATCCATAGGATTCGTGGCCAGAATCTGTGCAAATGCCTGGGGCTGCTTCGTAAACTTTTCTTGTAACTGAATACGTGAATTAACAAGATTATTGCAACGTGAAACTAATATATTGATATTGAATGGTTTTGTGATATAGTCATCTGCTCCAAGGCGTAATCCTTCTACAGTATGCTCCACTGCAGTTCTTGCCGTAAGCAAAACCACCGGGATATGGCAGGTGTTAAATTCGCTTTTAATCTGTTTACACAATTCTGTTCCGGACATACGAGGCATAACTACATCGCTTAACACGATACCTGGCATTTCCTTCTGCACCAGTTCCAAGGCTTCTACACCATCCGATGCAGTAATAACCTGATAAAAAGTCCGGAAGAGTTCTGCCAGCATCTCACGAATAGATGCATCATCTTCTACAATCAGCATCTTGGTATCTGATGGGTGAGTCGGAACGATGTCGTTGTCTAAAGCAACTTCTGCCATCATAGCGGCAGTACCCGGCTGTACGGGCTCCTGCTGCTGTATGATCTCTTCTTTCAGGGATATTTGCTCTTGCTCAAAGTGCCCGTTGCCCAGTTTTAATGTGATAATAAAACTACTGCCTTTACCTATTTCGCTTTCCACGGATATTGTACCGTGATGTAACTCAATGATACCTTTGGTTAATGCCAGCCCGATTCCGGTTCCGGCACCTACTGCCAGGGTATCAAGTTGTTCGGTCTGATAGAAGCGATCGAATATTTTATCTATCTCGGCAGCATCAATGCCCGATCCCGTATCTTGTATTATGATGACGGCATTGCCATTTTGTTTTTTTACATAGATAGAAATCGTATCCTCTTCTTTAGTATGCTTTAATGCGTTGGAAAGTAAGTTGTTGATGACTTTTTGCATTTGCTTCTGGTCATACCATACTTCGATGTCTTCCTCCTCTTTTTTAAATTTAAAGTTGATTTTTTTGCTACTGGCATACTCTAAAAATAATAAGTAGTTTTCATAAAGGAAAGTAACCAGATTATGTCTGCTTACCTTAATTTTCATATGTCCTTGTTCCTGTTTACGGAAATCCAGCAATTCTCCAATTAATTCGCGTAGTTGCAGACTACTTTTGTAAATTCTTAAAATTTTATTATACACAGTCGGAGTAAACGTCTGTACCTGCAACAACGTTTCTATCTGCCCCACAATAAGCGTGAGTGGTGTACGGAACTCATGAGAAATGTTGGTGAAGAATCTTAGTTTGGATTGATTTAATGATTCCAGATCTTCAATATGTTTCTGTTCGTATTTGAGAGACTCACGCAGACGGATTCTCGATTTATAAACCTGAATAAGATATAACAGCAGACTACCTGTTAATACAACATAGATAAGGTAAGCACACCAGGTTTTATACCACGGCGGAAGAATATGAATTTTCAGCCGGATTGCTTTGATATCTTCCCGTTGGGTTTTTACTATAAAAGTGTATGTACCGGGATTCAGGTTGGTATATGTGATGAAGTTTTGACCGCGTTGTACACTGTTCCATTCATTGGAGAACCCTTCGAGACGATAAAGTATTTTATCCCGGTTGGCAGGAATATAGTTCGAGGTAGCATATTCGATACTGAACATGTTCTGATTCGCTTGTAGGGTAATCTCGGGAGTATAGGATAAAGAGTATTGCAAGATACCGGTCTTGTCGTCCGGAGTAATTTCTTTTCCGTTGACGATGAGACGTGACAAGAGGATGTTGTATGATTTGGGGGTAAAAAACAAGGCTTTTTCATGAAAGGATATCATTCCCTGTACACCGCCCAGGAATACTTCTCCGTCACGGGTAATATACAGCGCATTTTCATTAACGGCAGTTAAGGGAAATCCGTTTTCAATACTGTAATTGTGGAATTTTCGGTTAGGAACATCAAATTGGGAAAATCCTTGATTAGTAATGAGCAGCAGGCAGTTTTTCTCAAAAGACGATTCATGTATTTCGTAGATACAATCGCTGGATAGTCCGTTTTTCTGCATATCGAAATTCTCAAAACTGTCCGTTTCCTTGTGATACAGATCGAGCCCGCTACCGGATGTAGAAAACCATAAGTTACCCTGGCTGTCCTGCATGATACTGTTTACATTATTATTACTAATACTGTTTGTGTGATTATCAACATCGTTCGGAATTGTTGAGTCATGCCGGTAATTGGTCAGTTTATCAGTGTCAAACCGATAGGAATAAACGCCTTCGCCTGTTGCGGCAATCCAGAGTGTACTGTCTCTATCGACAAATAAGTCGGCCACCATTTTAATAGCCTGTCCTTCTCTGGTGTCTTTGAAGAGTTGTTGGCAGGTTTCCGTTTCCGGGTTAAATAGGCATACTCCGTTTTGTGTACCCACAATGAGCTGATCATGGAAAGGAGTTATGTCCCGGATGATATCTGAAGGTAATGAGTGCGGATCATCCTCTCTCATTCTGTAATGAGTGAAGCGGTTCGTTCGTAAATCCAGTTTATTAAGTCCGCCTAAGTGGGTACCGAACCACATTCTTTCGTGCTTCTGATCATAATAGATCGCTTTTACATTATTGTGCGAGATGCTGTTGCGTCCTTCTTCGTGACGTAACCACCGGAAAGTTCCTTCTTTTCGGTAATAGACATTAACCCCGCCCCCTTCTGTACATATCCATAAATTTCCATCCTTATCTTCTATCATACGTCCGATGATAGAACTACTTAGGCCATTCCGTTCCGTATCGGAAGCTTTGTAACGGGTGTAAATTTCGTATTCCGGATTGAAATAATTTACTCCTCCGAAATAAGTGCCGAGCCACAAGGTACCTTGGGCGTCTTTTACAATGCACCAGATAGAAGAGTGCGTGAGGCTTTCTGTTTCATGTCCTGCCGTATAAACGTCAAAACGGCCATTACTCTTTTGATAACGATTCAGCCCATTAAATGTACCAATCCAAATGTTTCCATTGTTATCTTCGCAACAATCTCTGACAAAATCAGAAGAAACACTATTGGGATTTGACGGGTCATGACGCATATTGTGTATTATCCCTTCTCTATCGATGTGATATAATCCGTATTCCCAGCTTCCGATCCATAGCTCTTTTGAAGAATCCTGATAAATGCTTGTTATATTTCCCTTTTCAATGGGGTGGGTAAGTGTTTTGTCTTTATCCAGTTTATAAACGCCGCTGTTTTCGGTTCCCATCCACAGATTGCCTTTATCGTCAAGATGAAGGCAAGCGATAGAGATATCTTTTCCAGCCAAGTGGTAGGTAAGGTCAAAGTTTCGTGTCTCCTTGTTAAATACATATACTTCGTCCTTTTTACCGATGAAAAGACGTTCGTTAAAATAGATACTTGTGACTTTTCCTTGCAATAAGGTGGTGAATTTTTGGGTCGTAAGGTCGAACTCGGCTACACCTTCCGTACATAGCACATAGACTTTTCCTTTCTGATCTCCTGTAATACGAAGTATGGTATTACAGAACAAACTGTTAGGATTGTTTTTCTGTAGTTTGAATGTTTTTATATTATTACCATTGTAACGGTTCAGCCCTTCACGTGTGCCTATCCAGGTTCCCCCTTCTTCGTCTACATAGAGACTGTTCACAGAAAACTGAGATAACCCGTCATCAGTAGTCAGATGACTGAAAGTTATGTTTTGTTTCTGAGCAAGAACGGTGACTGTAGTAAGTATAACTAAGAATAAAAGGATGAATTTTTTCACTTTTTACCGGGTTTAAGGTGAAACTAACCACAAATATATTACTTTTGTTTGACTTATAGAAATACATGAAGCTATGAAAGTAAAAAAAATTAGTGTAGCCAACGTGGAAGTCAGTTCACTTCCTAAATTGCTGGATGAAGAAAAGATTGGATTCCAGCCTATTAATCAGGTGAATTGGACAGAATATCCTTATTGTCCGAAAGTAGAATTTCGGGTAGCTCATACAGAGAGTGCCATTTTGCTGCATTTTAAAGTAACAGAGGCCAGCGTGCGTGCCCGCTATGGCGAAGATAACGGTTCGGTGTGGACTGACTCCTGTGTGGAGTTCTTTTCTATTCCTGCCGGCGACGGAATCTACTATAATATTGAATGTAATTGTATTGGGACTGTTTTGATAGGGGCCGGGCCACAACGTAACAACCGTGAGCATGCGCCGGTAGATGTAACGGCTCAGGTGCAGCGTTGGTCAAGTTTGGGTCGTGTGCCTTTTGAAGAACAGGTAGGAGAAGTAACCTGGGAGGTTGCTTTGGTCATTCCTTATACTGCATTTTTTAAGCATCAGTTAACCTCATTGGATGGTAGAACAATAAAGGCGAACTTCTACAAATGTGGTGACGAACTTCAAACTCCGCATTTCCTTTCTTGGAATCCTATCGAGATAGAGAAACCGGATTTTCATCGTCCCGATTTCTTCGGTACATTGGAAATGGAATAAACAAGAGTGTTTATTTTCTTCCACCTGTTTTGAACGAAATGGCTAATTCCCTTAAAGTTCATAACAGGTGGAATTTTTTTGTTTTGCATAGTGATAATATAGAATTGATAAGAAGATGTATCCGACTATTTAAGCATCTTCTTTTTTTCTGATTAAAAGAGCCGGACGGTTGTGATTATCCCTCTTTCTTTTAGCTCTGTTAATATTTTAGCCTCTTTACTACTGCGGGCTCTGGATCTGTGAGCAAGGCTATAAACCCGCCAGGGAGTAGTATTAAATGTAGTTGCGATGTTAATATACTCCTTTCTGTTGCTCGAAAATAAAAAACTACCAAACCATGTTACCATAACTTCTGCCTGTTTTGCTTTTTCTGTTAATAATGTTGTTTTCAGATTATAGCTCTGTTACTTTGTAGGTAACAGAAAAGAGATAAAACAGGAGCTCTAAAGTGTTTTGAGCAGCTGTTTTTGTAAATTATTTATCATTTGCATGGGAGTAGATGCAATAGTAATGTAGTCCATATTTATTCGGATAGATATGGTGATGTTATTCTTTTACATTATAAGGTTGTTTTTTGAGTAGTTTGGGTGAAATGGAGCTATATTCTTAATTTTTGATTCATATTTCCATATTTTGATAAAAAAACAGGATGATTATTTTGTTCATAGGAAAAATATTTTAATCTTTGTACCAATATATATCTTCTGTTACCTACAAAGTAATAAGGTCAGTAGTTCATGGATTGAGGTGTATTACTGACGAGATAATTTTCCTGTTTGCTGCATCTATTCTTTCAATATTAAAAGGTTTCAAATAAGTCTCAGTAACCGTAATTGATGAATGCCCCATTGCTTCTGAAATAATTCCGGGATGGATTTCATTATAATAAGCCAGAGTAGCCCATGTGTGCCTTGCGGTATATGAGCTTAGAGGGGTCTTTAACTGAAGCGCTTTTGTTAGAAGGGAAAGTTGCTGATTGAATATGCGTAGCGTCCATTGATATTCATGATAAACCTCTGCTGTACCTTCTCTATGGGTCAGAAATGGAAACAGGTAAGGGGAATGTGGATTTGTATCCATATATTTCTCCAGAATGGTTAGTGCTTCCTGAGGTACTTCTACGATTAGTTGTTTACCCGTCTTACGGCGACGGTAGGTGATAATGTTGCCATTCAAGTCTTTTTTGTGTAAGTTCACCAAATCTACAAAGGGTAAGCCGCGTAGCATAAACATAAGAATGAATAAACCGTGAGTACGGGAAAGGCTGTGGGGGATTTCATCCGTATCCCAGCTATGAAGTATCCGGGACATATCTTTGATATTCAATGCTTTTTTTCTGTCTGTCCGTGTTCCTGTATAAACCTGCTTGAATAAGCGTGGAATGTAGGGAGCCAGATGCTTATCGACAGCACGGTTGTAGGTGGCACGCAATGCACGTAAATATGTAGACACTGTATTCCAACTCCTTTGTTTTTGCCTTAAATATGCCTCAAAGCCTTTCAATAATTCCGGTGTTATTTTTCTGAAAGGTATTGTGCTGCTATGGCAAAATGTGATAAAACTATTTAAACTGTTTTTGTATATATGCGCGGTCCCGTGATTATTGTTATTCTCAAAGTTACAGATTACAGAGCGCATGAAAAATACGAAATCATTTTGTTTCATTCTTTTTGATTATTAGTTTATAAATGATCGGTGAAATATCTCTTCTGTTCTTCTTTTAAATTTTGCTGTATATATTTACATATTACATAGATAAAAGAGTGTAGAGAACAAATTCAGATGGAAGTTATTCTTATTTTTCAGACTCCTTAGCTAACGAAGAGGGCTTGTTAACTTTTATTTGATATAATATATCTGCATTGGAAAGGAAAGTGGAGGAATTCTGATGGAGGATCCTGTGGTGGTAAGTTTATATGGATGGTTGGTGAATAAAAGAAGAAGGTTCTGTCTACCCTTTTAAGGGCAAACAGAACCTTCTTCTTTTAAGTATATTTTTTAGGTTTACTTTACAATACCTCGTTCCGATCCCTTCACAAAGCTCACGATGTTTTCGATTTCTTCGCTCATTGGTACCTGGTCTATGATTTTCTGTACAGCATCAGTCAGACTGAAATTACCTTGATAAATCAAACGGTAGGCATTGGCAATGTGGCGTAAGATTCTCTCCGGAGTATTATGGTGCTGAGTCAGTACAACTGCATTTACCCCATGATAAGTAGTTGGATTGCCCGACATAATAATATATGGAGGAACATCTTTTGAGATGCGGCATCCGCTCTGGATCAATGTCCAGCTACCCACATGACAATACTGATGGAGGATCACATTACCGCTTAGGATCACACAATCGTCAAGTGTACATTCACCGGCTATTGTTGTTGCAATTCCTGCTACGCAATGGTTGCCTATCTGAACATCGTGACAGATGTGAACCTTATCCATAAGGAAGTTCTCATTTCCAATTTTTGTAGCATTGCCTGCAAAGGTGGCACGGCTGATCACTACATTTTCACGGATATGATTGTTGTCACCAATAATCAGATTGGTTTCTTCTCCCGTGTAGTGGAAGTCCTGAGGTTCTGCACCAAGCACTGCATGGTGGTGTATCTTATTACCTTTACCCATACGTGTACCTTTCAGAACACTGGCATAGGCCATGATTACACAGTCGTCCCCGATTTCGACATCTTTTTCGATATAGGCAAAAGGTTCGATAGTGACATTCTTTCCAATCTTTGCCTCGGGGTCTACATAAGCTAACGGACTAATCATATTATTTACGATTTAATTATTAACGATTTACGATTGAGGAAACGTTTCCTCAATCTTCTCTTCCACCACCCAATGCACGGTAAAGGCTTACTACCGCCTGCATGCTATCGAAGCTGTCGGATACCTGTGACAGGCGTGCGCTAAGCAGTGATTGCTCTGCTGACAGTACTTCGAGGTAGGTAGACGTGCCTAATTTAAACAATTCTTTTGTATATTCAGCACCTTTCTCTGCAGATTCTACCTGAAATTTACGTGCAGAGGTCTTTTCGGCTGTTGTCTGATACAAAGAGAGGGCATTACTAACTTCACTTCCGGCATTCAAAAGAGATTGTTGAAAAGCAAGTTTCGCTTCTTCCTGTTGTGCTTTGGCTATTTTCAAACGGGCAATATTACTACCACGATAGAATAGGGGCTGTGTCAGCGAACCAAGAGCTGAAGCAAGAAGTTTACCCGGATTGACAATCATGCTACCTGCACTGTTAGTCCAGCCGGCAGAACCACTGATTGTGATTTGCGGATAGAAAGCAGCACGAGCTGAGTTGGTATTATAGTAAGTATTGGCCAATGCCATTTCAGCAGCTTTCACATCGGGACGGTTGGACAATAACTGGAGAGGTACTCCTACTGAGAACTCAGAAGGCAGTTGCTGTTCTTCGAGTGTACTGCGTTTGATGGTTTGCGGAGCTTGTCTGAGTAACATGCAGAGTGCATTCTCTGTTTCACGAATGCTCTGACGGATAGCAGGAAGGGATGCCAATACTTGTGCATAAGCCGTTTCGCTTTGTGAAACGGCAGCAGCATTGGTCATGGCTGCATCTTTCATGGCACGCATTGTTTCTACATTACGCTTCATGATGTCGGCTGTTTGTTCGGAGATGTCCATCTGGCGGTCGAGCATTAGTAATGTATAATACGTATTGGCGATACCGGCTATGATTTGTGTCTGTACAGCCTGGCGGTAAGCTTTGGTTTGTAATAGGGTAGCCTGTGCACCGCGTTTGGCATTCAGCAATTTTCCAAACAAGTCAATTTCCCAGCTGGCTGTTACCGGCAGCGAATATGTCTTGGTGGCAGCACTTTTATCAAAGCTGCTGATTGTTCCCTGTGGTGACAGTGCTAATGAAGGAGCATAAGCCAGACGTGAAGTCATTAGCGCATTTTTTGCTTCTTCTACTTTCAGAATGGCTGTCTGAAGGTCGGTATTATTGGCTAACCCTTGCTCGATAAGTGTTTGCAACTGAGGGTCAGTGAACACTTCTCTCCAAGGCAGATTGCCGAAGTTGGCAGTATCTGAAGCCAGTGTATCACCGGTAGCTACCGTGTCGCGATACAAACCGGCAGTCAGTATATCTTCGGGCCTGTCATACGATTTATAGATGTGGCAGCTGCTCAGAAGAGCAGTTGCACACAACATATATATAATTTGTTTCTTCATTCTAATCTTATTTAGTAGTTGGAATTTAGTAGTTAGTAGTTGGAATTTAGTAGTTAGAAGAATCTCACTCTTCTAACTTCTAGCTACTAACTTCTAATCTTATTTAGCATATTGTTCAATTTCTGTTTCAGCATCTGAATTGTCGATATCTTCCCATTCCATCGGTTTGATTTTCTCCTGTAAGTACTGGAAGATTACGAACAATGCGGGTACCACAAATATCTGGCAAATCATACCAATCAACATACCACCTACGGCAGAAGCACCCAGTGCACGGTTACCATTGGCACCTACACCAAAAGCGAACATCATAGGAAGCAAACCTACTACCATAGCCAATGAGGTCATCAGGATAGGACGAAGACGCGCACCGGCACCTAATACGGCAGCCCAGGTAATACTCATACCCATTTTACGACGGTCGAGGGCAAACTCTACAATCAAAATGGCGTTCTTTGCCAACAGACCGATCAACATAATCAAGGCAATCTGCATATAGATATTGTTGGTCGCCGCTCCAAGTATCGGGACAATGTTGTTGGCAAGTCCCATCAGATGTACGAAGATGAAACTACCGGCCAGACCGAATGGTACAGAAAGCAATACTGACAATGGCAGGATATAACTTTCATATTGGGCACTCAACAGCAAGTAAACGAATACGAAGCAAAGGATAAAGATCATTGCCGTTGTACTGCCGCTTGAACTCTGCTCTTCACGGGTCATACCAGAGAACTCGTAGCCGAATCCGGTTGGCAGGGTCTGTTCTGCTACTTCCTGCATAGCCTGAATTGCCTGACCACTACTATAACCATCAGCCGGGTTGCCGTTGATCTTCATAGACGTAAACATGTTGAAACGGGTGATATTATCCGGTCCGTATACTTTCTTGATAGTCATGAACTGGGTGATGGGAGCCATTTCATTTCCGTTACGTACTTTGATTGATTTCAAAGACTCTAAATTGGTACGACTGTTAGGATCGGCCTGGATCATTACACGGTACAACTTACCGAAACGATTGAAGTTGGATGAGTATAGACCACCATAATATCCTTGTAGGGTCGTAAGGATCGCATTCGGAGTCAAACCCGCTTTTTTACAAGCTGCCGCGTCAATATCAATCATGTATTGCGGGAAGTTCGGGTTAAATGAAGTTTGTGCCGAAGCAATTTCAGGGCGCTCTGTCAACTTGGTTATAAAGTCTTGTGCCACTTCATAGAATTTGTCCAGACTACCACCGGTCTTGTCCTGCAAGTTCAACTCAAAACCGTTGGATACACTATATCCGGGGATCATAGGAGGTGCAAACAGCAAAACGCGTGCATCTTTTATTACCTTACGGGCTTTGAGGTAAAGCATACCAGAGACAAAGTCGGAACGCTGCTCAATGGTACGGTCATCCCAGTTTTTCAACTTACAGATAAATGAACCATATCCCGGTCCCTGTCCTGCCATGAAACTGTATCCGGAAATCATCGTACGGCTTTCGATAGCAGGTTCGGAAGCAAGCAGACTGTCTATTTGCATCAATACCTGTTCTGTACGGTCTTGTGATGTGCCGGGAGGAAGGTCGACAACTGCCATAATAGTACCGGTATCTTCATTGGGAACCAGCCCGGTGGGAGTGATCTTCATAAAGAAGAGCAGCAAGGCGATACCAGCTACTACGGATCCTATCGTCAGCCAGGGCTTATGGATGAAGTTCAACGTACCTTTCTTGTACTTCTTTAATATCCCGTCGTAATAAACATTGAATGCAGTATGGAAACGGCTGACGAAAGTGGACTTCTTTCTTTCTTCCGGATCATGAGGCTTCAACAAGATAGCACATAATGCCGGAGTCAGTGTCAATGCGTTTACGGCAGAAAGTCCGATTGCAATTGCCATGGTAAGACCGAACTGACGATAGAATACACCGGAGGTTCCCGACATAAAACTAACCGGGATAAACACGGACATCATTACCAACGTAATAGAAACAATGGCACCACCTAATTCACTCATGGCGTCAATGGAAGCAAGACGGGCTGACTTGTAACCCTGGTCCAGCTTGGCATGGACGCCCTCGACGACGACGATAGCATCGTCGACCACTATGGCAATGGCAAGCACCATGGCACAAAGAGTCAGCAAGTTGATACTGAATCCGATGATATAAAGTACGAAGAATGTACCAATTAATGCTACAGGAATGGCAATGGCAGGAATCAATGTAGACCGCAGGTCTTGCAAGAAGATGTATACTACAATAAATACCAAAATAAAGGCCTCGATCAGAGTCTTAAGTACCTCGTGGATAGAAGCGAATAAGAAGTCGTTGGCATTCTGTGAAATGTTAACTTTTACACCCGGAGGCATTGTCTTTTCTGCGTTTTTCAGCAAAGCTTCGCAATCCTGGATAATCTGTGTAGCATTGGAACCTGCTGTCTGGAAGATAATGGCAGTTACACTCGGATGGCCATTCGTTTTATTGGCAAATCCGTAAGTCAGACGGCCTAGTTCAACGTTGGCTATATCCTTAAGGCGTAATACTTCACCATCGGCAGTAGCGCGAATGACGATATTCTCAAATTCTTCCTGGCTTTGCAGGCGTCCTTTATACTTTAATGTATATTGGAAAGTCTGGTTACCGCGTTCGCCCAGTGAACCTGGAGCAGCTTCAATATTTTGTTCTGCCAGAGCAGTGGAGATATCAGTCGGCATCAGGTGATATTGAGCCATTATTTCCGGTTTAAGCCAGATACGCATGGAGTAGTCAGAACCCATTACCATGGCGTCACCTACGCCCGGTACACGCTGTACTTCCGGGATAACGTTGATTTTGGCATAGTTTTCAAGAAACTCATTGTCGTACTTGTCGTCAGAACTATAGAGAGAGAAGACAAGCAACATACTGGTTTGCCGTTTAGAAGTGATAACACCTACCTTGGTAACTTCTGCCGGAAGAAAACCCTGAGCTTTGGCAACACGGTTCTGCACGTTAACGGCAGCCATATCCGGGTCGGTTCCCTGTTTAAAGTAAACTTCAATGGAGGCATCTCCGGTGTTAGTTGCTGTAGAAGTCATGTACATCATGTTCTCCACACCATTGATCTGCTCCTCAAGCGGAGCAATCACACTGTTCAATACAGTTTGTGCATTGGCTCCCTGATAAGTCGTACTGACGCGTACAGTAGGAGGCGCAATGTCCGGATATTGGGAGATAGGCAGTGATATAAGGCCTAAGATACCCAGAATTACTATCAGGATGGAGATTACCGTTGATAGTACCGGACGGTTAATAAATCTATCTAATTTCATATTTTAATCTTCTGATTTTACATGTTTACTTATTTCTTCTGCTCTAATGATGCTTTGAAATGTTCGGCAGACTCTTGTGGAGTAAGCGGCTTGATCGTTGCGCCGTCTTTTAGTGTACTTACGTTTTCCAGTACGATTTTATCGCCCGCATTCAGTCCTGAAGTAACAATGTAATTTTGTCCGTCATCAAGATTGAGCACTTTGATTTCTGTATTCTTAACCGTGTTGTCGTCTTGCAGTACATACACAAATTTCTTATCCTGGATTTCGTAAGTTGCTTTTTGCGGAACAACAAGCGCGTTGGGCGAACTATAAGGGATGAGGATACTACCTGTTCCTCCTGTTCTCAGCAAGTGGCCTTTGTTGGGGAAAGTAGCACGAATGCTTACCGCACCGGTATTCTGGTCAATAACACCACTAACCGTTTCTATTTTTCCACTGTCACCATACAGGGTACCGTCTGCCAAAGTTAGCTGAACGGGCGGGAAGTTGTCCAGTGCTTCTTGCTGAGAGCCATCTTTACGGATCAGGCTGAGCAATTCTTTTTCTGTAAGTGAGAAATAGACGTACATTTCAGAAATATCTGAAACGGTTGTCAATGGAGTTGCGCTGGAACCGCTAACCAGACTTCCTACACGGAAGGGGATAGAGCCTGCTACACCATTAGATGGGCTGGTGACACGGGTATATGCCAGGTTTTGATTGGCACTGATTAACTGTGCTTCGGCAGAAGCTTGTTGTGCCTTGGCAGAAGCCAACGTGTTTTCGGCCATTTCCAGGTCGTAATCACTGATGATGTTCTTCTTGTTTAATTCCCGTTTATTCTTAACTGTGATTTCCTGGGTAGCTACGTTTGCTTTGGCTGTTTGTACTGCTGCCTTGGCTGCACGTGCGGCTGATTCATATTGTACCGGATCAATAACGAACAATACTTGTCCTTTTTTCACCATTGAACCTTCATCGATACAAAGCTGAGTGATGAAACCAGACACCTGTGGCCGGATTTCAACATCTTGTTTTCCTTTAATAGTAGCCGGATAAGAACTCGTCAGATTAACTGTTGTCGGTTGCAATGCCTGCACTGCACATTCCGGGGTTCCTCCCAAGTCAAAACCCTTTTTGCCACAACTCGACAAGAGGGCTAAACAAAATGCAAATAATACAATTCTACTTTTCATACTTCTATATTCAGTGTTTATTGATAAATTTTCTACAAATAGTGTGCTCATAAGTATTATTAGGGATAGAAGGAGAAAACTGAGACTCTTCTCTTTAGTTTTTCGCTGCAAAAGTACTTTAAATTCTTATATAAATGTTCGATAACCGGCTCTTTTTTAACTATGTTTTTCTCTTATTAATATAGGTATTGCCTGAATGGTGCATTCATTGGTAAATTATAACATTTAAAGGCTTGCGGAGATTGTATTACTTTGATTCTTTGTTAATAAAACAATAAAGTTATGTGCCAATATGCCAATGCGCCAATTGGCTACACTGTATTGCTGAAAGACATTGGCAAATTAACACATTGGCCAATTGTTCATTATTGTATGGCTTTGAGTGTATTTCACCACAGTAACACGGAGTTCCACAGAGTTTAAATCTTTATTGAAACGCAGATGAACGCAG
>DXWV01000065.1 GCA_019416685.1 Bacteroides sp. | reverse complement strand
GTGACCCCATGCGTGACAGGCATGTATTCTAACCAACTGAACTAACGCACCAATATTTCATTTTGTTTTCTTGCTATCTCTCTTGATCGCGGATGCAAAGGTAGATATTTTTTTTATATCTGCAATAATTAGAAAGAAAAAATACGAATATTTTTGTTTGAAGTAACTCATCAAAGAAAAATATTTCGCAGACGGATTTATTCTTTATCTTTGTAGCTCAGAAGTATAATATAAAAATAAAGACATGAAAGATACACCTATCAAACAACATCTGATAGACGAAATTATCGAAGAATTTCAGATTGCAGACTTTTCAAAAGCAACTATTCGCGAAGTAAAAGCCATTGCGGCCAAAGCTGAAGCAGAATCGGGAATAGAATTTATTAAAATGGAAATGGGCGTGCCCGGTCTCCCACCCTCAGCTGTGGGTGTAAAGGCGGAAGTAGAAGCATTGCAAAAAGGGATAGCAAGCTTGTATCCGGATATCAACGGACTTCCGGAACTCAAACAGGAGGCGTCACGTTTTATTAAAGCATTTATAAATGTAGATTTGAAACCCGAAGGATGTGTACCCGTAACAGGATCCATGCAAGGTACTTTTGCTTCATTCCTTACTTGTAGTCAGTGTGATGAGAGAAAAGATACTATACTCTTTATTGATCCGGGATTTCCTGTACAAAAACAGCAACTTGTGGTAATGGGACAGAAATATGAAACCTTTGATGTATATGATTTCCGTGGAGAAAAGCTGAAAGAGAAACTGGAAAGTCATTTACAGAAAGGAAATATATCTGCAATCATTTACTCTAATCCTAATAACCCAAGCTGGATTTGTCTGAATGAGAAAGAGCTTAGAATCATAGGTGAACTGGCAACTCAATATGATGTTATTGTTCTGGAAGATTTGGCTTACTTCGCTATGGACTTCCGACAGGATTTGAGCAAACCGTTCCAACCACCTTACCAACCATCGGTAGCACATTATACAGATAACTACGTACTGCTTATTTCCGGTTCCAAGGCATTCAGCTATGCCGGACAGCGTATCGGTGTCAGCTGCATCTCGAACAAACTATATCATCGCTCCTATCCGGGATTGACGAAACGTTACGGTGCCGGTACATTCGGCACGGTATTCATTCACCGGGTGCTATACGCTCTGTCCTCCGGTACAAGCCACTCTGCACAATACGCACTTGCCGCCATGCTGAAAGCTGCTAATGAAGGACAGTATAACTTCCTTGAAGAAGTGAAAATATATGGTGAACGTGCCCACAAACTAAAAGAAATTTTCCTGCATCACGGTTTTCATCTGGTATACGACAATGATCTGGGCAATCCTGTGGGTGACGGTTTCTACTTTACTATCGGTTATCCGGGCATGACCAGCGGTCAACTGGCCAAAGAATTGATGCTTTATGGTGTCAGTGCTATATCATTGATTACTACCGGCAGTCATCAGGAAGGTTTGCGTGCCTGTACCTCATTCATCCAAGATCATCAATATGCACAATTAGAAGAACGAATGGCAATCTTTGCAGAAAACCATCCGGTAGAATAAAATAGTGAACAAACTTACCAATTAGTACCGGTATCCCATCCCCAACGGGTGCCGGTATTGTTGTCTTCTACTAAAGCATTCATCAATGCACGATATTATTCCGGATTTTCCGTTTGCAAACCTCCGTCGAAGCTTCACATCCTCCCAGAAACAATGCCAGACATTTCTGCATAATAATCTTCTCTAACTTCGTATCCCAGTCAGCCGTTTCAATCCATCTTGGCGAGACTCTGGCTTCTATTATTATTACCAACACCGAATGTATTCACAAAGTCAATCGGTAACCACCAATGTTTCCGCCAATGGAAGTAATACAGCGAGCTTTAGCATGAACAATACAGCCAGTTTTATGTTTACTATTCATACCAGTACTTGTTCTACTACTATATACTTCGGAGCCAGATTGAATGATATGACTGTTTTTACTCTGAGGAATTATAGTTATTCCGCCATATACAAAGTGGAAGAGTTACTGCAAAATTCAGTTATTGTTTTACAATAATATAATGTAATGAAAACGATTAAATTTCTTTTATTTGCAGCTTTGGTACTCACATATAGTATCAGTGCGTACGGACAGGACAAAAAACACTATATACCTAAATTTGCAATAAAGACCAATGCATTGTATTGGGCTACCACTACAGCTAACCTCGGATTTGAGGTCGGACTTTCCAGGAAACTGACTCTCGATGTATCCGGTAACTACAACCCTTGGAAATTCTCGGATCACAAACAAATCAAGCATTGGCTGGTACAGCCCGAACTTCGTTACTGGCTTTGTGAACGTTTCTACGGACACTTCTTCGGTCTGCATGCTCATTATGCAGAAGCGAATGTAAGTAATCTCAATATATTGGGTTTGGGACACGAGCGCTACCAGAGTAACATCTATGGAGCCGGTATTTCTTATGGATATCAATGGATATTGAATAAACGCTGGAGTATGGAGGCCGAAATCGGTGTAGGCTATGCCCGTATAGACTACAATAAATACAACTGCGGCAAATGTGGAAACAAACTCAGCAGCGGACACAAGAACTATGTTGGTCCTACCAAAGTGGCACTAAACATTATATACGTTATAAAATAATATAGTCATGAAAAAATACTGATATTCTGTTTAGTGTCTCATTGCCGTACTTCGGTCAGTGCACAAAATTCTATAAAGATACCATCAACATCATCAATGCCTCCTTATATCAACATGGAGATGGGTATGTGGAACCCGAAAGTCAACAATGGGTGGGCGAAGAAAAAGAGGTTATCAAGACATAGCTTCAATATCTCAGTTTGAAAGAGATGTATCTGATGGTCGACAGCTGCCTCAAAGGTAGTGGCGACTTTATCAAAGTTTTCGACATTATCATAAGTATATACCCTGATGATGAAGTAGCCTACCTGAATGCTTTCGCTGTATCTTTATTAAAAATAAAGTTATCCGACGCACGAAAATATCTGGATAAATCCAATAAACTGACAATCGAATATACCAATAACAACGGTATCTACTACCTATCGAGTGGCAATAAAGATCAAGCGATTGTTGAACTTACCAAAGCTACACAAAACGGTAACGAGGTAGCCCGATATAATCTGGAAGAAATAGAGAAAGTGATAAAGATGAAATAGTTCTTCCTCACCATCTTGCTTTTTACTCAGACATCCTTGACTGTTTTATGTTTATAATAAAAACAGATAATATTCTTTCTTTTTCAATCCTCAGGGCAACCGCATCAAAATTTAGTTCATATCTATATGATAATGAGCTAAATGTCTGGTCACTGATTAAAAGCGGCGTTATCCCGACTCCTCTTCTTCGGGGAGCAAGGTTCTTCTCTATACTACTACGATTTTTCAACTATTCCCTTACGTTACACTGAACTACCCTGTTCATAAGGATTACAGAGTGTAAGAGGTAGTAGTGTTGAATAAATTAGAAATGTAGCACGTTATTGTACAGTTACTCTGTGGTGAGTTTGATTTCTCTCTGTGCAAACATAAACTGACTTTTGGTGTGGTCACCCTGTTCAATCATCGTACAGTAAAATAAATGTTCCCCGAATTTACTTAAATCTATCTTTTCATTTGCTATATGGCTATTGAAAACTTTTTTTTATCAGGAATGTTATTTCTATAAATCAAGCATTAATACATGTAATTAAATAGAGCAAGAAACAACTGCAAAATTTATTACTGTATTATTTAATTAATAATCAAAAAAGTATTTATCATTATTTTAAAATTAGGTATTATGAATATTAAAACATTTCTACTAGCCTCATTAATAGGACTCGGCTTCACTGCTTGTAGCGATGACGGCACTCCAGAGATAGAAAAACAAGAAGGAGCACTTACATATGTAAACATCTCAGTCAATCTTCCCGGAAAGGCACTAAACAGGGCCCTTCCCAATGATTATAACAATGACGGAACTTATGAAGGGTTGGACAGTCTGCAAACCCTCGATATATATATGGAATCGGCAGATGGAACTATTGAAGCCAGACGTTTTACGGGAATAGATATATCTCACGCGGGAACGGTGGTATCTCCAAGCCAACCATTCAGAACCACTTCCGGATATAAAACAATCTATATCGTTATAAATAATCCGAATCCATTGGGCACTGTCATCACAACCGAGCAGGATCTTATAGCAACAGAGAATCTGGCGCGCGTAGTGTCTGCAAACGGAAAAGAGTATGACCTGATTACAATGACGGGGAAATCGGCGAACGTATACATAGAGCCCGATGTCCCCATACAGGATGTGGCAAACGGTGCAAATAAGATAAAGGTAAATGTAGACCGTATTGCGTCGAGAGTTATTGTAACTACTACCGCTTCGGCAGACCTCATTGAAGATGGAGAGAAAATTGGATCAGTCTCCGAAGTAAACTTCTCCGTAGCGCAAGGTACCAATAAGATTTACTGGCTCAGCCAGGCTAATTACATATCTTATGGAAGCGGGTATGTACCGGCATTGGGTGAGTACATAGGTCAAGCCGATACTTATTATGATTACTCCGGCTTGTCCGTAAAAAACGCAATTCCTACGAAACCAGTTGATGCAAATGGATATAAAGCATTGAAAGGACAATTCTTGTTTGAAAACACCCATGAAGAGGGTGATTTGGAACGTACTCAGTACAGAAAAGGAAATACTGCCTATATCCTGGTCAGAGCTAAATTTACTCCGGCTCCAAGTGCCATCGCTGACGGAGGAAGCCTGACAGGAGGAACTTTCTATGTAGGTCAGTCCGACGGAAAAATTTATTCTTCAAAACAAGCTGCACAAACTGCCGTCCAGAATCAGAAGGTAGCTACTTATATCGGTGGAAAGATGATTAATTATGCTTGGCTGAATCCCGATGATCTGGTTAAGCCTTTGAACTCTCCTGTTGTGAGAAATCATATTTACCATATCAATATCACAGGTTTCAAAAGACTTAGTTATAATTGGAATCCATTGTATCCGGAAGATCCCAACACAGTAACCCCTCAGAATCCTGACCCGAAACCAGGTCCTGACGAACCGGAGATTCCGATTGATCCGATTGATCCTCTGACTCCCGAAGAAACCAATATGTCTGTTGAGGTCAATGTACTGGAATGGACCGTACATTCTTATGATGTTGAATTTTAATATATTATACTGTTCCGGCAAAGTTTAACAACCTGGGCCAGAACAGTATAAACATATTAATCGTAACTAAAATTAATTTTATGAAATTATGTTTGCAATCAATTTTGTCGATAAGCATAATCTTCTGTTTGTTTGTTCTTTCCGGATGTATTAAGGATGATGACGAGTGCGATTATTCCCAGAAACTTATAGTATCTCTATATTCCAAATCTCTTTGCGAGACAGATACGGTTTATCCGGCGGGAGTTAAAGATATAATTTTATGCGTATTTGATAAGAACGATGTGTTGGTAACATACGTCCATAAGGAGGGTGTTATACTAAAAAAAGGATATACAGAGGAAGTTTCTGTCTCCGGAAAAGGTATTCACACAGTTGTAGTATGGTCAGGGATTAATACACAATATTTTGAAATTAATCAGCTACAATTGGGTAAAACCACGAAAGAAGATTGGTTATTTCGCCTGAAACGTTCACAACATATAGCTGTTTTAATGGAAGACGTACAGGTTTATACCGGCGAAAGCCGTGCTGTCTATCTGGACGGTGGAACTTCCGGTATTTCGGAACATACATCTGTAAATCTTCAGGAGATTACGAACCGGCTTACGATATCGGTGGAAGGGCTGGACAGAAATAAAGAAGAATATGAAGTTTATATCGAATCGGGTAATGGTTCGATGAAGGTAAGCGGAAGCCTTGCCGATGATGAAACTGTAAGGTACAACCCTGTCACTTCGTCCGATAGCGAGCGAATAAATGAGAAATTTTATCTTCTGAAACTTGAAACAGGGCATAATAATACGATTGTGATAAGGAATAAGATAAGTGGAAAAGAACTCTATAGAGGTAGTCTTTTGGGTACTCTTCTGCTGAAAAATCCCGAAGTGGACTTAAACTGTGATCATGATTTTATCATTAAATTCACAGCACAAGACCAGTGTGAGTGTGGAACCTATACTATCAAAGAGATATGGGTAAATAATTGGCTGGTACACAGTTATGATGCAGAAATGTAGTTTCTGATTATAAATAAATTGAGAATGATGAGATTGATAAGAAGTAACATACTATATATACATTGCCTGGCTGTTTTGTTTTTCATTCTGATAACAATGAATGGTTGTACCGACCAGGAAAATAGGAGTGGTACTACGGACGAGTATGCCCATATAGCATTGTCAGTCCGCACTTCGGTATCTAGTATCAATGATGATAAACATTTCTGGGAAGATCGTGTAGACGAACTCCGGATGATTGCTTTTGAATCCGATGGTGGTTCTGTTGTTTTCAATCAGAAACTTTACTTCCCCGATGGCTTTGGAGCAAAGAGTCGTCCGGTTACTATGTATCCGGGGAGATACGATTTCTATTTCATAGCCAATGAATCCGTATATTCGGGAGATTTTGTCTCAGCTTTAACTAATATAACCAATAAGTCGGATTTCAGCAAAGATGTCCGGTACACCGGTATAGCATATAATCCGGAATTTCATCCGGACGGAAGTACTCCGGAAGGACGTTTTCTGATGTCAGCGATTTATGAGAATATCCCTGTGACCAAAGGTGGCACAGAGCAAGCTCCTGTATTATTACCTCTACCCACAAGCAAGGTGGAACTGATCAGAGCCATGGCGAAAGTGGAAGTCATCTTTCGTAAGAAAGTATCGGGAAGTATCCTCCCCGATCATGCGGTAGCTTCCGTTCAGTTGAAGAATGTTGCTTCAGATTTATCTGTTCCACCTTATGATGATTATTATACGGGAGACAGGAGTTTTTCTTTGGAGGCATCTCTTTCGAAACTCAATTATCAAAATGATAGTGTAGGAACTGTCATATTCTATATCCCGGAATTACTCCTGCCCGAAAATAGTACGGATTATACGGAATTACATATCAATAATAAAGGATTCGCAATACAAAGCGATCTCGATAAAAAGGGCATTGCAGACCAAAGGCGCACTGTCCCCTCCTTGTCGGACAACAGTGTGATCCGTAATTATCATTATATCATAAATGCCTATATAAATGCGGAAGGAGGGATAGAGACACGGCTTGAAGTGGAACCTTGGAAAAAAGATACATATACGTATATATTTCAGGGGAATGAGCAGATTGTGATTCCTCCGATATTTCCTACCGATTCGAGTATCGTTATGCCTACGGACTGTGGTAAAATTGAATTAATGGCAAAAGATGAAGTCTTGCCACAAGGGTTGAAAGGAGCTTATGGTGATGAAATTGTTTATTATGATCCGGAAACGGGAAAACCAGCTATATACGAGGGAGAACCACCCTACTACTGTGAAAAGAAATATGGAAAAGGATGGCGTATGATTAATTCCTGCGAACTAATGTCTTATATGGCACTGCTTGATAAAACGTATACAATATGGATGTCGAATACATGGGATGCCAATACTTATAATTCGAATCATAAGGATGAACCTATTCCATATTATTCTTTGGCTTTAAGGCAGGCTGCCCAATCGCTATTGGAGAAATTGACGGGGGTGGATTTGTCGGGCACCGTATTGATGAATGAGAATAACTGGGAAGATAAGATCAGTGATAAAAAGCTGGGAATAGTGGATACTTATTTCTCTCCCGGAGATATCAAGATAAGAGCGGATGATTATCCGCAGGAATGGCCGTTTCCGGCTCCTCCTGCTACATCTGCCGGAGAATCTTGGATTTATAATGAAGCGGCTATTCAAGTAAAGGCATTCTGGTATTCTACGGGCTATGTAGATTTGTCTAAACGTGCCAATTGGTACCATATATTATACGGAAACTTCCAGCGGTATGATTTCCATGCCACCACCCGTTGTGTAAGATCTGTCGAATAGGAGAAAATAATTATGTATAAACTGATTTTTATAGTATCAATAATACTGTTGTGTAATGTAAGCTGCAATGACGACAATATGCCGGAACCGGATGTGGATACAACAGCATATATCAAGATACAACAGAACCTTTTTAAAGGTGCAACCATGATAGATGAGGATAACTTGGAGAACGAACAGGTGATTAATACGATTGCCTTATTCCTCACCGAGCCCTCTTCCCAAGAGATTACTTATAAATATATCAATATAGGTTCAGTAAATGTGGATGGGTATAGACTGATTGCTTTACCTCTCCAGTTATCCGAACTTCAAAAGAAGGATGTTTACCTGATTACCAATTATAAGGATATAAACCTGTCTGTAGTTAATACAATGGACGATATAAATGAACTCACTACTCCCGCAGTGGATAAAAATCATGACTTGGACCCAAATGAAGGTTTTTGTATGTACGGTGAATTACTCAACTATGACTTTACTGATGAAAACTCTTCTGCCATTGTGAATTTGGAACGTACTTGTGCCAAATACAGGGTTACACTTACATTTCCGGACAATCCGGTTTTGAGTATGGATAATACATTTGTCATTGCCAATGAGGCAAGTTATACTCATATTGTTAACGACCTGAGAACCGGTATTCCGGACTCAGACTATTTTAATATTGCGGATCCCATTATTCTTGAATCGGATGGAAGTGGAAAGTATATAAATACTGTTTATATGTACGAAGCAGAAAAAGCGCCTAAAATCTATATATATACCCGGATAAATAACTCCTCCCAGAAACAAGAGTTTTCAACTGAATTGCCGGTACCTTACCGAAATTTCATATACGATATAGATATACAGATTTATGAGAACAAAGATTCAGGTACTACAAGGCTGGGAGGCATAGAACCTCAATATAGAATGAAAACTATAGTACGGATATTACATAAGTAAATACAGATCCCGAACGGACAACATTCCATAATTTTCATAAAGCCCGAAAATGTAATTTATACTTTTCAGTAGTGTAACTTTCAATTTCATACTTCCTATTGTATATCCAATGAACCTCCAAGTGCTATCTCTCTTATGACCACCGGAAGCCACCAACAAGGTTTGCGAGCATGTACCTCTTTTATAAAGGATCATCAATACGCACAATTGGATGAAAGAATGAAAAAAATTAAGGAAAATCATCCCATATCATAAAAAGTACACACAAAAGTAAAAAAAAGAAGAAGATAGTTTGTTCCTGCGAAATAAATATTTATATTTATCGCATGAATAATATTAATTCCGACATATTTAAGATACAATCTAATAATGTATTGCCTTCACGGGGAAAGATTCTGATATCAGAACCTTTCTTGTGTGATGCAACATTCGGACGTTCGGTAGTATTACTCGTTGACCACACCGACGAGGGAAGTATGGGGTTGATAATGAACAAACAGCTCCCCCTGTTGGTGAACGATGTTATCAAAGAATTCAAATATCTGGAAGATATACCTCTTTATAAAGGTGGTCCCATAGGGACAGATACACTTTTCTACCTGCACACTTTACCGCATATTCCCGGAGCACTTCATGTAAGTAAAGGATTATACCTGAACGGAGATTTTGATGCATTGAAGGAGCATATTTTACAAGGGAACAATATCAATGGAAAAGTACGTTTCTTTCTGGGATATTCGGGATGGGAATATGAACAATTAATACAAGAGATCAAGGAAAACACCTGGCTGATAGCCAAAGAAGAATCCTCTTATCTACTCAATGGAGAAGCCAAAGATATGTGGAAAAATACACTGGGAAAGCTGGGTAGCAAGTATGAAACCTGGTCTCGCTTTCCACAGGTTCCTTCATTAAATTAATTGATCAACGCTGTCCGAAACGCTGCATCAAGGCAGCATCTTTATAGCCCTCTGAGGTTATAATCCAGTCTTTCAACAAACCGCACTGCACAAAACCACAGGAAAGAAATAACTTTATACTGGCCTCATTCTCTACTGCGACATGTGCATAGAGCTGATGTATTTGCAGAAAATCAAATGCATAGTTGCACAATAGATTAAGTGCATCAGAAGCATAACCCTCTCTGCGAAAATCAGTATGTACTGCAATACCTACTGCCCCACGTGAGTGTAAAGGAACAAAGTCGGTTATATCAATCGTTCCAAGGATACGATTGTCTTCACAACGTATAATCATAAGACGCAATTGTTTGTCAGCAAACATATCACTCTGGGATCCCTCAATGTATTGACACAACACATAACGGGAATAAGGCACAGTGAAACTACTTATATCCCACATCGAAGGATCATTTTCCATTTCGTACATCACATCAATATCTTCCGGCTCTACAGCACGGAGATAGATGCGATCATTTATTAAAAAAGATTGTTTCATGTTTTAATTAATACGTTTGTACTTGGCATAAAAATAGCACAAAGCACAGAAGTGCTTCCATGCCAAACGGGAGAATAATTTCTTATTTGTAGCACGACGCCAATGATGTACTATTGTATATTGAGGAAGGTAAACTACTTTCCAACCTTCCGCCACAATACGCATGCAATAATCAGCATCTTCGGGACCATAAAAAATCTTTTCATCTAACAGTCCGATCCGATCTACCACTTCCCGGCGAATCATCTGACAGGCACCTATTACATAAACAGGCTCAATAGGTGAAGTGACCGTTTGTAAATCCGGAACATTTGTTTTAGTTATACCTAATACATTTTTTATTTTCAGCCATAATCCGGGAAAGGGTTTAAAACTGTCTTGTATCTGATAATTACTGTCAACCAGTCTACAGGCACACAGTCCCACTTTCGGATGTTCATCCAGATAAATCTCCATTCCGGATATGGCATTTTCATTCACTACAGTATCATTATCAAGGAATAGCACTTTATTACCTTGTACAAGTTCCAGCCCTCTGTTCCGAGCATAAGCCACTCCTTTATTGCAATCATTTATATGCAGGTGAATCTGGGGATAATTCACCGCCAGATACTGACACGTACCATCTTCCGAACCATTATCGACCACTATTACTTCCACATCTTCCCGTTGCATAACCGCCCGAAGCGAGTACAAACAGTCTCGTAGATAAGAAAGCTGATCCCAAGTAATAATTACAATAGATAATTGAACCATTCTTTTCAACCGAACAATTTTATTTTCAAAGCCTTCAAAGCATGAGTAAATTCACTCCAACTAGAGAACCGTTTCAATTGCGTTATGACAAAATGCGGAGAAAGAAAATAACTGACATTATTATAAAACAAAATACGTTCCATATCTTTTGAAGACAGTGAAGGATATCTCAATATCGATTCACGTTGTACGTCAGTTGGGACATAATCTTTGGTTTCCAACCAACCGTTTTCTTTGGCCATAGTGTAAAATTCCGTACCAGGGAAAGGAGAAACGATGTTGAACATCACCTGATCGACTTTCAGAGCCTTTGCTTCACGCAGAGTATGCCGCAATGTCTCCTTTGTTTCCAACGGACTGCTCCCGATAAGAATATTCAGTTTCACAGGTACATTATATTGCTTTAGCCAACGGATAGCTGTATAAATCTGCTCGCTGGTGATTCCCTTCTTTATAAATGCAAGAATTTCATCATTGAATGACTCAACACCCAAATCTACATAACGACAGCCAGATTCTCCAAGCATCCGTGCAATCTCTTCTGTGATAGCATCCACACGCGCCTGGCATCCCCATACAATATCATATTTCTTCATAATACGGCAAATATCCCCCGTACGTTTTTCATTCCAAATGAAATTATCATCCATGAAACCTATCGCCTTATACCCCTCCTTACTTATTTGTTCTACTTCTGCCTCTATGCTTTCAATAGAACGGAAGGAGATAAATGGCTTTTTACCATGCTCTTTCTGATATTCTATTTCACGGGCAAAAGTGAGTGAGCTGGGGACGCAATAAATGCAATGGAACGGACAATTCCGGGAAGTTACCATCGTTGTATAAGGTCCTATTTTTAACTTGGGATTAAAGTATCTTCTATCCTGTATGAAGTGGCGTGCCGGGAAAGGCAAATCATCCAGTTCTTTCATCAGAGGACGGGAAGGATTGTGTTTCACTTTCCCCTCTTTCAGATAAGAAATACCTATGATAGATGTCCAGTCAGTACCATCAGCTATTGCTTTGGTTAATTCCAAAACGGTTAGTTCCGGCTCTCCACGCACAACTATTTCTTTATCACTTAGTAAACATCTGGAAGTGAAATAAGTAGGCCCCGGTCCCATAAATATAACATAGGCTTTCGGATTATTCTGTCGAATCAATTCCAATGCCAATAAATCATTTTCAATGGAGAGGTTAACAGCCCAGATATAATATATATCACTGGTATCATTTTTCAAAAAATCGGAAAAGGTCTCACGAGACTCACGTTTATAGACAAAATCACGATAATAGATATCATCAAAGCCTTCCTTTTCAAGTAAAGCAACAACAGTCAGCTCATAAATATTAGGTGCAAGATAAACCACGCGAGTACAACCGGCAGTACGTTCAGCCGGATTTTTATTATCAAGTACAGGAGGTATTAAAAAAGTAAGTTTCATGCTCTCTTTTTCTTTGATTTCAAATAGAATCTCCCTTATTTATATGTAGCTCTTCACGTAAACGCTTCTCACCAGGAATACAAAATAAGGAAGCTGTTAAAGTTATTAACGCACAAAGCAGCCCTGTATTGCTCAAAGTCAGATAATATGTAAGAATATTAATGATAACCGCAACCTCCAACACTAACAGACGTACACTACTCCATCTGAAATACAAGCGTAGAGCTTCCGGAAAAGAGACTACATCTATTTTTTTAGTCAGAACCCATGAAAATAATTTTAATGCCAAGGGTACACAAGCTGCAGCCAACAGGATTCCGATTGTTTCTGCCAGATAGGAGGCTCTGAAATTATCAGCATAAAGCCCTACCCACTCATAATCACATTCACCCAGTAAAACAATTATCAAAGGAAGCCCCCAGAAAAGGGTATATTCTATTTTTAAATTCAAAAGGGTTTTTCGTATTAGTTCTTCCATAATTCAATTTCATTTTTTCTTATACAGTTCCTGTAAATGCCGTCCGGTTAACAATACTTCGTCCCAGTGTCACTTCATCGGTATACTCCAACTCATCACCAATAGAAACACCACGGGCAAGTACACTCAACTTAATCCCCATTCTTTCGAGCTTACGGTAGATATAAAAATTGGTTGTATCTCCTTCCATGGTAGTACTCAGAGCAAGTATAACTTCTTTTATTCCTCCGTCCGCCACACGCTGCACAAGACTATCTATCTGAAGATCACTGGGTCCTACTCCATCCATCGGCGAGATAACACCTCCCAGTACATGATATAATCCACGGAATTGTTGAGTTCCCTCTACCGCCATTACGTCCCGGATATTCTCTACTACACAGATTATTGAAGCATCACGAGCAGGATTGGCACAAATCTGACAAGTATCTGTATCAGATATATTATGACATACACGGCAGTACTTCACCTCTCGTTTCAGTGTAATGATTGAGTTTCCAAAAGCTTCAACGATAGCGCTGTCTTGCCGCAGCAGGTGAAGCACCAGTCTCATAGCAGTCTTTCGTCCTATTCCGGGAAGTTTGGAAAACTCTCCGACTGCCTTTTCAAGCAGCACAGAAGGATATTGTTGGTTCATATATTTCTAACAGGATGTATTATTCAGTGCAAAGATACTTATTATTTGCAGATAGAAAAAGCCCGTCACGTGAATTGCGAAATAAATCGTACCTTTGTGCCCGTTATGAGAATACTTGTCACTATTATATGCTACTTTACAGTACTACTACTGATTGCCCGCCTTACAGGAAAAGGAAAAAGAAGCAGTTCGGATGCCGCATTCTTCCGGGGAGAGAACCGGTCACCATGGTATATCGTCTCTTTCGGGATGATCGGTGCCAGCATATCGGGAGTGACCTTTGTTTCTGTACCCGGTATGGTACGAGGTATGGACATGACGTACATGCAAACCGTTTTCGGCTTTTTCTTCGGTTATCTGGTGGTGGCACATGTGTTACTTCCTTTATATTACTGGCTCAATCTGACAAGTATCTACAGTTATCTCGGTACGCGAATCGGACCACGAACTTACCGTACAGGTTCTTTCTTTTTCTTACTGTCCCGTATGCTGGGTACAGCTGCCAAAATGTATCTGGTTTGCCTCATTCTTCATACTTATGTATTCGGTAGCATGGGTATACCCTTTTGGATGATTGCTGCCGGTTCAGTGGGACTGGTCTGGATATATACGCATAAAAGTGGTATAAAAACGATTGTCTGGACAGACACCTTACAAACCTTCTGTCTGATAGCAGCATTAATCTGCATCATCTACATTACTATACAGAAGTTAGATTTAGGAGGAAACAGCATAATACAACTTATCAGTAACAACCCGCATAGCCGTATATTCGTATTTGATGACTGGATGTCACGACAGAATTTTTTCAAGCAATTCTTGAGTGGCATTTTCATTGTAATTGTGATGACAGGGTTGGATCAAGACATGATGCAGAAAAATCTTTCCTGCAAAAACCTGCGCGAGGCACAAAAGAATATGTATTGTTATGGATTTTCTTTCATCCCGCTGAATCTCCTGTTTCTTTGCTTAGGAACACTTCTGTTGACATTGGCAGGACAAATGAACCTTATCCTCCCAGAAGTGAATGACGATATACTTCCGATGTTTGCCACCCAAGGATATCTGGGGCAAACAGTTCTTGTACTTTTCACAATCGGTATTATTGCAGCGGCATTCAGTAATTCTGATTCCGCACTGACTGCAATGACTACCAGTGTATGTGTAGACCTTCTTCACACAAATAAAGACACAGAAGAAGTAGCCCGGCAACGACGTGGGAGAGTACACACCATACTATCCGTGATACTTATCTTCTTTATTTGCCTGGTAGAAGCACTCAATAGTAAAAGTGTGATTGATGCTATTTATATCATCGCTTCCTATACGTATGGTCCGTTATTGGGTATGTTTGCTTTCGGACTATTTACACGCAGAGCCACCCGAGACCGATGGGTGCCGTTTATAGCAGTAGCTTCTCCATTGATATGCTACGCCCTCGATTATTTAGCAATGCATAGGTATGGATATAAGTTCGGGTATGAGTTGCTAATGTTGAACGGAATACTTACTTTTGCAGGGATGTACGCTTTATCTTCAAATGAAATAATTAATAAAGAATATGGAAATATCAAACGCTGAATTTATCATTAGTAACACGGACGTAAAGAAATGTCCGGCCGGGCGCCTTCCTGAGTATGCTTTTATAGGACGTTCCAATGTGGGTAAATCCAGCCTTATTAATATGCTGACTGGCCGAAAGGGACTGGCTATGACATCGGCTACTCCCGGAAAAACAATGCTTATCAATCACTTTCTAATTAATGATAGCTGGTACATCGTCGATCTTCCGGGTTACGGTTATGCCCGCCGTGGAATGAAAGGTCAGGAACAGATTCGTACCATCATCGAAGACTATATCCTGGAGCGTGAACAGATGACAAATCTTTTTTTGCTGATAGACTCTCGCCTGGAACCACAGAAGATTGATATGGAGTTTATGGAATGGTTGGGCGAAAACGGAATACCATTCTCCATTATATTCACCAAAACAGATAAGCTGAAAGGTGGACGTTTAAAAATGAATATCAACGCATATATACGCGAACTTCGTAAACAGTGGGAAGAACTTCCCCCCTATTTTATATCCTCTTCGGAAGACCGGATGGGACGCACGGAAATATTGGATTATATAGAAAGTATTAATAAAGAAGTTAATTCAAAATAGACAAAGTACAAATGAAAAAGTATGTTTTATCGCTGGCAGTCATGTCAGCTTTATTGCTTGTTACAACGAATGTACAGGCACAATCGTGGAAAGATTTGTTTAATAAAGACAACATTGAAAAAGTTGTAAATGCCGTAACCGGTAACCAATCGATAGATATGACCGGAACCTGGATATATAGCGGTTCGGCTATTGAATTTGAATCAGATAATCTGTTGCAGAAAGCAGGTGGTGCAGCAGCAGCGGCTGTTGCAGAGAAGAAACTGGACGAACAGTTGGCGAAAGTTGGTATCAAGGACGGACAGGTCAGCTTTACTTTCAATGCAGACAGTACTTTTACAAGTACAGTAGGAAAACGTACAATGACAGGAACCTATTCATATGATGCTACAGACAAAGTTGTACATCTGAGATACTTCAAGTTACTGAATATGAATGCAAAAGTAAACTGTACAAGTACTAATATGGATTTGCTCTTCAACTCAGATAAATTACTGAAACTGATTACATTCATATCAAGTAAAAGTAGCAGTACAACTCTGAAAACAATCAGCTCACTGGCAGATAGCTACGACGGAATGATGTTGGGGTTCGCTCTGAAAAAACAAGCCATTGCTGAGCAGTAGGAGTACCAATTACATTTACAGAAAGTGCCGGTTGCATAGTAGCCAAATGCAACCGGCACTTTTTTGTTAACCAACATTCATGGAGGAGCATTTTTTTCTTAATCTACTACTCCGAAACGATATACACAATGGCTGTAATATTTCTCTCCGGGGCGAAGCACTGTAGACGGGAATTGTGGCTTATTAGGACTATCTGTAAAATGTTGGGTCTCTAAACAAACAGCCGTACGCTTCTGATAGGCAATTCCCTTCTTTCCTACCATTGCACCACGCAATCCGTTTGCCGTATATACCTGTAATCCAGGCTCAGTAGTATAAACTTCCATACTACGTCCGCTTTTAATATCTATCAAGCGGGCAGCCAGTTTCGTATCATCTCCGTTCGTATTCAATACCCAGTTGTGGTCATATCCCTTCACAATATTCAGTTGCATTATATTTTCATTAATGCGCTCACCAATCAAATGAGGAGTGGTAAAATCAAAAGGCGTTCCCGCTACCGGCAGAATCTCTCCTGTAACACATTTCAACGAATCATATGGAGTATACATATCTGCATTGATATAAAGAGACTGGTCTTCTACTGTCGTATCAAAATCACCGGAGATATTAAAGAAGGAGTGATGAGACAGATTAATGACAGTAGGCTTATCCGTTTCTGCTTCGTAATGAATATCCAGTTCATTGTCATTAGTCACTACAAAAATGACATGTACTTGCAAATTACCGGGAAATCCATTCTCTCCGTCCGGAGAAAGCAAACTTAACTTCAACGCATTCTCATCCAGTTGTTCTGCCTGCCATATTTTAGAAGCAAAGCCCGGATCTCCTCCATGAGCACAATGCTCTCCGGTATTAGGAACAAGATGATAGGTAATGGAATCCAACGTGAAGGTAGAATACATAATTCTACCGATATATCGTCCGATCGTAGCCCCAAAGTTTTGTTTCTTAGCAAAATATTCGGCAATAGTAGGATAGCCACATACGATATCCTCCATTTTCCCATTACGGTCCGGCACCATTAACGAAACTACTCTCCCACCGTAATTTGTAATGCAAACTTCCATTCCATTCTGGTTTTTAAGCACATACAAGTTTGTCAGTTGTCCGTTTACTTCGGTCTGAAAGTCCCGTGCATCCAGACCGGAAAGTGTCATCTCTTTTTCTCTCCCACAAGAGACACACAGCAGCAAAATAAAAGCTATAAAAATGATACTTCTACTATTCATAAGCTATTGTTCGTCTTTTTTTAATACTATTTCGCAAAGATACGGCATTATTTTTAAAAAAAAGCTCTACCTTTGTCATTCATAAACCATAAAAAGGAAATGAATATGAAAAAAATAGTATTATTCGTTGCAATGTTGGTAATGGGAATCAGTTATGCATCTGCTCAAACTGCCGACATTAAGTTTGACAAAACCACTCATGATTTCGGAACATTCTCAGAAAACAATCCGGTTGTATCCTGTGTATTTACTTTTACCAATATTGGCGATGCTCCTTTGGTTATTCATCAGGCTGTAGCATCCTGTGGATGTACAGTGCCCGACTATACAAAAGAACCGATCCTTCCTGGAAAAACAGGAACAATCAAGGTTACATACAATGGAACGGGTAAATACCCCGGACACTTCAAGAAGTCAATCACCCTTCGCACAAATGCAAAAACAGAAATGCTGCGTTTGTACATTGAAGGTAATATGACAGCAAAAGATGCCAAATAAGAAAAAATAGACA
Source organism: Bacteroides sp. (assembly GCA_019416685.1). Lineage (GTDB taxonomy): Bacteria > Bacteroidota > Bacteroidia > Bacteroidales > Bacteroidaceae > Bacteroides. The sequence goes on along the minus strand of DXWV01000065.1, from coordinate 34,685 downwards.
ACAACAATAAGGAGAATCTTTCGATTCTCCTTTTTTTTTGCTTTCTTTGGTGCTTGTTTACAGAATGCATAATTAAACACATTAAATATTTATATAGAAACTATGAAACAAGAAGAAGACAAATTCACCGGCTTGCCCGAGAATGCGTTCAGAGAGTTAAAACCGGGCGAAGTGTATAATCCTCTGATGAGTCCCGGCAAAAATTATCCGGAAGTAAACTTCTGGTCAGTCACCTGGGGTATCACTATGGCTATCCTCTTTTCAGCTGCTGCTGCCTACCTTGGACTGAAAGTCGGTCAGGTATTTGAAGCTGCCATTCCTATTGCTATCATTGCGGTAGGTGTTTCCGGTGCAGCGAAACGCAAAAATGCATTGGGGGAAAATGTGATCATCCAGTCTATCGGTGCCTGCTCGGGTGTTATTGTGGCCGGAGCTATCTTTACACTTCCTGCTCTGTACATTCTGCAAGTTAAATATCCAGAGATGACGGTTACCTTCATGCAGGTATTCATCAGCTCGTTGTTGGGTGGTGTATTGGGTATCTTGTTTCTTATTCCTTTCCGCAAATATTTTGTTAGTGATATGCATGGAAAATACCCTTTCCCGGAAGCTACAGCAACCACACAGGTGCTCATATCCGGTGAAAAAGGAGGCAGCCAGGCCAAGCCGTTATTGATGGCAGGTATGATTGGCGGTTTGTACGACTTCATTGTGGCTACTTTCGGTTGGTGGAATGAAAACTTTACTACTCGCGTATGCAGTGCTGGTGAAATGTTGGCAGAGAAAGCCAAATTGGTATTCAAAGTGAATACAGGTGCTGCTGTTTTGGGTTTGGGATATATCGTCGGATTAAAATATGCATCTATCATTTGTGCCGGTTCACTGGTGGTATGGTGGGTTATTGTACCAGGTATATCAATGTTTTGGGGAGATAGCGTGCTGAATGCATGGAACCCGGAAATCACTAACACCGTAGGTATGATGAGTCCCGAAGAGATATTCAAATACTATGCAAAGAGCATCGGCATCGGTGGTATTGCTATGGCTGGTGTTATCGGTATTATCAAATCATGGAGCATTATCAGGAGTGCTGTCGGGTTGGCTGCCAAAGAGATGGGCGGCAAAGGGAATGTTGAGAAAAACATCATTCGTACACAACGCGACCTTTCGATGAAGATTATCGCTATCGGCTCTATTATTACGCTGATTCTGATTTTCCTGTTCTTCTACTTTGACGTAATGCAAGGTAATCTGGTACATACCATAGTAGCTATCGTATTGGTGGCAGGCATCTCTTTCCTGTTTACTACAGTGGCCGCCAATGCAATCGCAATTGTTGGTACCAACCCAGTTTCGGGTATGACACTGATGACGCTTATTCTGGCTTCTGTTGTAATGGTAGCTGTAGGATTGAAAGGTCCTTCGGGTATGGTAGCTGCGTTGGTGATGGGTGGTGTAGTATGTACAGCCTTGTCCATGGCAGGTGGTTTCATTACCGACCTGAAAATTGGTTACTGGCTGGGAAGTACTCCTGCCAAACAGGAGGCATGGAAATTCTTAGGAACAATTGTTTCGGCTGCTACGGTAGGCGGAGTCATGATTATCCTGAATAAAACATATGGTTTCACAAGCGGAGCACTGGCTGCACCACAGGCAAATGCTATGGCAGCTGTTATCGAACCACTGATGAGTGGTGTAGGCGCACCCTGGTTGCTTTATGGCATCGGTGCGGTATTAGCTATCATTCTGACACTCTGTAAGATTCCTGCTCTTGCTTTTGCACTGGGTATGTTCATCCCGTTGGAACTGAACGTGCCTTTAGTAGTAGGTGGAGCCATTAACTGGTATGTGACCAGCCGCAGCAAAGACACTTCACTGAACACTGAACGTGGCGAAAAAGGTACGTTACTTGCTTCCGGTTTCATTGCCGGTGGTGCATTAATGGGTGTTGTAAGTGCAGCGATGCGTTTTGGCGGTATCAATCTGGTGAATGATGCGTGGCTGAATAATACCTGGTCGCAGGTACTTGCTCTGGGTGCTTATGCATTGTTGATTCTTTATTTCATTAAAGCTTCGATGAAAGTGAAGTAATATTTCTCAAAATAACAATATAAAAACTATCTTCATGAAAAACCTGTTAACGGTTGCATGTTTCGTAATACTCCCTCTGAGCTCCACAGCCCAGGGGGATCGTTACAAACAGATAACCGACCCTAATCTAACCAGTATCAATCGTGAAACTCCCCGTAGTACCTTCACATCGTACACCAACGAAAAAGATGCAACGGTAAACAACCGCAAAGACGGTACTCTCCGCCTCTCGTTGAATGGCAAATGGAAATTCAACTATGTAGACAGCTTCTCCACCCGCCCTACTGATTTCATGCTTCCTGAGAAAGATGTAAGTGACTGGGCAGATATTGAAGTTCCCGGTAACTGGGAGCGACAAGGTTTCGGAATTCCCATCTATGTAAATACCTCCTACGAATTTTGTTCACCAGGCTATGCCCCCTATTGGGACAAACCCAACCCTCCGTATGTACCGGAAGAATGGAATCCGACAGGTACCTATCGCCGTGATTTTAACCTCCCTGCTAACTGGGATGGAAAAGAGATATTCCTCAGTGCCGACGGAACCAAAGGTGCAGCATTCTACTACCTGAACGGAACATTCATCGGCATGAATAAAGATGCAAAGACTCCTGCCCGGTTTAACATCACGAAACAAGTGAAGCCCGGTAAAAATGTAATTGCCGTACAGATTCACCGCTTTTCGGATGCCAACTATCTGGAATGCCAGGACTTCTGGCGGTTGAGTGGCTTCGAGAGAGATATCTATCTCTATGCACAACCCCAGCTCCATATTGCAGACTTTAAAGTGGAAAGCCCGTTGGATGCCGACTACAAAAACGGTATCCTGAAATTTAAAGTTAAAATAGCAAATAGTGGCAAGCCAGTCTATCCTTCGTATGTTATCTCTTACAAACTTCTTGATAAAGACGGACAACAGGTCGCTACTTCCGATTATGCAGTAAAAGCAATGCCTGCTCCCGGTATCTCTCAGAGTCTGAACGAATTCGTTTTTGATGACAACCTCATTAAAAGCCCGAAACAGTGGACGGCTGAAACTCCTTACCTGTACACCCTCGTTATCAGCCTGAAGAAACCCGAAAGTGGTGAGGTAATGGAAGCAACCAGTGTGAAAGTAGGTTTTCGTACCGTGGAAATAAAAAATAATCAGCTTTGTGTCAATGGCAAACCGATACTCGTAAAAGGTGTAAATATACATGAGCACAATGAATACACCGGACATTATGTCATGGAGGATCTGATGTTGAAAGACTTCGAACTCTGGAAGAAGTACAATGTAAACACCGTACGTACCTGTCACTATCCGCAACAGGAACGCTTTTACGAACTATGCGATGAATATGGAATCTATGTGATTGACGAAGCCAATATCGAATCTCACGGAATGGGATACAACCTTGAAGTAGGTGGTACATTAGGCAATAACTCACAATTTATGGATGCACACGTATATCGTACTGTCAATATGTACGAACGTGATAAAAACCATCCTTCGGTCATTGTATGGTCATTGGGCAACGAGGCCGGAAATGGTATTAACTTCTATAAAACCTACAACACGCTAAAAAAATGTGACAACCGTCCTGTACAGTACGAAAGAGCAGGTCTTGAATGGAATACAGATATCTTCTGTCCAATGTATATGCATCCTGCCGATATAGAGAAATACGCAAAGGATCCGAAACATACCCGCCCGCTCATTTTGTGTGAATATGCACATGCTATGGGAAACAGTCTGGGTAACTTCCAGGAGTACTGGGACATTATAGAGAAGTATCCGCTCTTGCAGGGTGGTTGTATCTGGGACTGGGTAGATCAGGGATTTGCAGAGAAAACTACCGACGGGCGTAAATACTGGACTTACGGTGGTGATTACGGAGCCATTGGCACTCCTTCAGACGGAGATTTCTGCATCAATGGTGTTGTTTATCCGGATCGGACTGTGAAACCACATACTGCGGAAATGGGTAAAGTATATCAGAATATCAAGTTTATCAACTTCAATAAAGATAAGGGAACAGTCGATCTCCGCAATGATTTCAGTTTTACCAATCTGGATAAGTACGATTATCACTACCTCATTCGCGATCATGGGAAAGAGATATATACAGATAAATTCCAAGCCAACGGAGTACCAGGCGAAACAGTAACCATACAACTAAAAGGTATCCCGCAGACACAAACCAATACCGGTGATGTACGTATCGAATTTTATGCTACTGTCCGCACTGCGGAACCATTCCTTCCGGCAGGTACAGTGATAGCCCGTGAACAGACTTACATCTACACTTTCCATAAAGACAAAGTGGCTCAGCAAGAAGCTGCACCCATGAAGGAAACAGATACACAGGTTATCTATTCAGGAAAGAACTTCAAGGCTGTTTTCGATAAGAAGAGTGGACTGCTCGTCTCCTACCAATACAACGGAGCAGAGTACATTCTCAACGGACAAGGATTACACCCTAACTTCTGGCGTGCACCGATTGACAATGATTATGGTGCAGGACTGGGACACAAACTGGGAGTATGGAAAGAAGCAAGTTATCAAGATATAACGGCTACCTCTTTCAATGCCCGTAACGGAGAAGTGACCTGTACTTACCAATTCCCGCAAACTGACGCAACTTGGGATATCACTTACAAAATTTACACAAACGGAGTTATAAAGGTAGATAACCGCTTTGTGGCAGCCAATGAAAAGACTCCGATGATTCCACGTATCGGCCTGCGTATGCAAATGCCGGAAACATTCACCACACTGACTTACTACGGACGCGGACCGGAAGAAAACTATCGTGACCGCCGTACTTCACAGTTCTTTGGTGAATACTCCACTCCTATCAAAAAGATGTACGAACCCTACATTCGCCCACAGGAAAACAATCACCGCACGGATATTTACTGGTGTGCACTTACCAATAAATCCGGTGCAGGATTACTCCTTGTAGCCGACCGTACTTTCGAAATGAACGCCTCAAACTATCCGCTCGAAACCCTTGATAGTGGAGACGATCTGCACAATGCTGCCCCACGTACAGCCGAAACCGACCATCGCCATCTCACCGATCCGAAACCGGAAAAGATGGTAGATCTCTTTATCGATTACCGCATGATGGGTGTCGGTGGTGATAATAGCTGGGGAGCACTTGCACACGAGCCTTACCTGATTCGTACCGGCGCACAGAATGTTGTTGAATACGGCTTTACACTGGTTCCTTTCGGCCGTAAAACCGATTTCAGAAACTTAATTTATCAATATTAATAATGAAAACAATCAGTTCATTTTTACTGGCCGCCTGTTTATTGGGCGGCCCGGTTGCAGCGCAACAGGAAACAAATCTTATGCTAACCAATGCCCGGACATTCATCGATACTCCATACACTGCCCACACGCTGGAAATGGATGACGAAGAAGATCTTATTATCAATTGCGATGAAGTAGACTGCACCACTCTTGTAGAATATGTGCTTGCCATGTCTCTCTGCCCCACCCAGGGTAAAGATATGCGTGAAGGTGATTTCGCAGAGAATCTGCAACGCATCCGGTATCGTGACGGAAAGATTGACGGATACACTTCGCGCTTGCACTACATTGCCGATTGGATAAACAACGGAGTACGTGAAGGAATCATGGAAGATGTAACCGCTGCCAATAGCCCATATACACAGAAATTATCTCTCTCGTACATGTCTACTCATCCGCAACAGTATAAACAGCTTGCTAACTCCCCGGCCAATGTCAGTAAAATGGCAGGTTATGAAAAAGCGTTGACAGGACAGGAAGTTCATTGGTTACCCAAAGATGCATTGCCCGTAACGGGACTTCCCTGGATTAAAAACGGAGACATCATCGCCATTACTACAAACACCCCGGGATTGGATGTAGCTCATATGGGGATTGCCCTTTATATAAAGGGCAATCTATGTATGCTTCATGCCTCTTCTTCAAAAGGAAAAGTATTAGTAGAAAAACTTGCACTGAGCCGCCTGCTCGACCGTAACAACAGTTGGACAGGAATACGCGTTATCAGAATGAAAAAATAAAAACAACGATGGAAACGACAAAAAGAATGAAAACTATTTATCTCTTACTCATCAGCCTGTTCCTTATGAGTGGCAACATTGTCGCACAGGATTGGGCTAACTTAAAACAATTCCAGAAGGACAACGCTGCACTGGGCACTCCTGCAAAAGGAGAAAAACGTGTCGTATTTATGGGTAACTCCATTACAATCGGATGGCTCCACAACTGCCCGGAGTTTTTCAAAGACCGCCCTTATATCAATCGTGGTATTAGTGGACAGACTACTCCGCAAATGTTGATTCGCTTCCGCCAGGATGTGATTGACTTACAACCGAAAGTGGTAGTGATACTTGCCGGAACAAACGATATAGCAGGAAATACAGGCCCTTCTACCCTTGAAATGATAGAAGACAATCTGGCTTCTATGGCCCAGCTTGCCAAAGCAAATGGTATCAAAGTAATCCTCTGCTCTGTACTTCCCGCTTTTGATTATCCCTGGCGTCCGGGTATGGAACCTAATGTGAAGATTCCGGAACTGAACAAATGGATCAAAGCTTACGCAGAAAAGAATAAATTTATTTATCTGGATTACTTCTCTGCAATGGCTGATGATAGAAACGGATTGCCTGCCGATTTGTCAAAAGATGGCGTACATCCCAACAAGAAAGGATATGAAATCATGCAGCCAATGGTTGAAAAGGCTATCGCTAAAGCTCTGAAATAACAAATTCAGGATCGCGTAAGCAGGCTCTTTATTTCAAGTTCAAGGCGTTGTTTCACTTCGGACATCGGGATTTCAAATCCCAGTTCCTGACACAGTGAAGTAACGCCTTTATCTATAAACCCACAGGGATGTATATAGCTGAAATAACGCAAATCGGTATTTACATTCAACGCCAGTCCATGCATTGTGACATAATGGCTACTCCTCACTCCTATCGCACAAATCTTACGGGCACGGGAAGTATCTCCTTCCAACCACACTCCGGTTGCTTTCTCCAGCCTTCCGGCAGTGATACCATAGGAAGCACAAACACGAATGACGGCTTCTTCCAGTAAATGTACGTATTCTTTCAATCCCAGATCGAACTCTTCAAGATTTAGAATGGGATAGCAAACCAACTGTCCCGGACCATGATAAGTTATATCTCCACCACGATCAATATGGTAAAGTGTAGCGCCAATCTTTTCTAACTGTGCTTCACTCAAAAGCATATTGTTTTCTTTTCCACTACGCCCCAAAGTATAAACAGGAGGATGTTCGCACAGGATTATGAAGTTCTCATACTCTTCTCCGTTTTGTTTGGCACGGACAAGGGTGTCAAAATATTCTGTCTGCCGTTGCCAGGCTTCGGCATATGGGATAAGATTCCAATCAATTACAGTTGTTTTCATAAGGGCAAAGATAAAAGAGAATTATGATTTATGAAGTATGATTTATATTAAAACTCCAATAGAGCAGCACAATGAATCACACTCCATAAATCATAACTCTAAAATCACTTCCTTCTTCCCAAACTCAGTGAATTTAATACGACACTCACACTTGAGAATGCCATAGCAGCACTTGCAAGCATCGGATTCAGTAGTAATCCATTCAATGGGAAGAGTACGCCGGCAGCGATGGGAATACCTATGAGATTATAGATAAATGCCCAGAACAGGTTCTGATGGATAAGTCTCACTGTCTGCCGGGATAAGTTGAATGCTTTCGGAAGCAACAGCAAATCAGAAGTCATCAGAGTAACCATGGCTACGTCCATTGCAATATCCGTTCCTTTCCCCATGGCTATACTGACATCCGCCAGAGCCAATGCCTGCGAATCATTAATTCCGTCGCCCACCATTGCTACAGTCTTTCCCTGTAATTGCAATTCACGGATAAAGTCTTCTTTGTCATCCGGCAAGGCATCTGCAATAAAACGATCGATACCTAATTTTCCCGCTACCGCCAAAGCCGTACGTTGTCCGTCACCTGTCAGCATACAAATATCAATGCCTTGGCGTCTCAGTTCCTTCACAGCTTCGGAAGAGGTAGATTTTATCGCATCCGTAACAGCAATAATAGCCAACAACTGATTCTCACGACCAAAATAAATGATTCCGTTTCCTTCGGACTCATATTGCACAAGCATATCTGCCATTACATCCGTAACAATGGCTTCGAAATCTTTAAGCAACTTGTGGCTACCTACCCAAAACAGATCGCCTTCATAAATCACCTTCACTCCTTTCCCTGTAATACTTTCAAAGCTTTCAAGCGGTGCAGGTACTACTTTTTCCTCGTCTTGCAGAGAGGTGACAATAGCCCCGGCAAGGGGATGCTCCGATTTCATTTCAGCAGCCAAAAGAACATTCTTGAAACACTCTTCCTGCGTTTGCGCCCATAACCAGCCACTTACGGTAGGATGCCCTTCTGTCAGTGTCCCGGTTTTGTCAAGTACCACAACATCGACCTTGCGCATCTGCTCCAAAGCCACAGCGTCTTTTATCAGAATGTGCTGACTGGCAGCTTTGCCAATACCCACCATGAGTGCAGTAGGTGTGGCAAGTCCCAAAGCACACGGACAGGCAATCACCAATACGGAAACCGCAGAAAGCATGGCGTATGAGAAATATTCTGTTCCACCTATCACCAGCCAAAGTACGAAGGTAAGTATGGCAATACCAAGAACCACAGGAACGAATATTCCCGTTACACGGTCAACGATACGTTGTACAGGTGCCTTGCTTCCCTGAGCTTCTTGTACCATGCGGATAATACGGGCCAGTACCGTCTCACTTCCTACCTGTGAAGCCTTTATTATAAAAGAACCTCGTTGATTGATTGTTCCGGCAAGCACCTTGTCTCCTTGCTTCTTTTCGACAGGGATAGGCTCACCACTTATCATACTTTCGTCTACAAAAGACTCTCCTTCGGCAAGAATCCCATCCACAGGAATTTGTTCACCGGGACGGACCACCACAAGATCCCCCACCTGTAACTGATCGATCAGAACTTCTTCTTCAATGCCATTACGCACGATACGCGCCACTTTGGGTTGTAACCCCATCAGTTTTTTGATAGCAGTTGAAGTATTACCTTTGGCACGTTCCTCCATTAGCTTACCCGTCAGTACGAAAGCGATGATAACGACGGAGGCCTCGTAATAGACATGTGGTTCCAATCCCCGATCATACCAGAATTCGGGGAAAAAAGTATTGAATGCACTAAACAGAAATGCAATAGAAGTACTCAGTGCCACCAAAGTATCCATATTACTACGCCCCAATTTGGCTTGCTTCCAGGCACCCGTATAGAACGAACCGCCAAAAAGTATCATTACCGGGAGAGTGAGCAACAACTGTAATTCATTAGAATAAGGCACATGCATAAAAACCATCGAAAGAAGCAGCATCGGGATGGCAAATACCCAAGCCCCGATGACCTGCATCTTCAGCTTCCGGTAGTGTTGCTGTTGCGCCTCTTCCTTCCGCTCTTCTTTTAGATTACCTTCTTCGATTATAAGGTCATAGCCACCGGACAATACAGCTGCACGAATTTCTCCGGGAGTCAGTTTGTCGGCTTCATATGAAACGGAAAGTGTATTGGTAGCAAGATTGACCGAAGCATCTACAATACCCGGCAACTTGCGAACTGTCTTTTCAACATTATTAGCACATCCTGCACAGTGCATATTCAGCACAGGAAATGCTTTCTTTGTAATAGTACTCATAACATTATTAATTAGCGATTAGTGAATAGTGATGAGTGAGTAGTGATAAGCGATGAGTGATAAGTGCCATACGGTATACAGCGTAGCTTGCCAATCACTTATCACTACTTACTCATCACTATTAAAACAATCCCTCCGGGATGTTTGTTCAATTACTTCTTTTCTGCCTGCTTTGCTTCTTTCACAAACTCAGCTTCATAATTAAACTTCTTAAATCCGGCTTTCAGTTTCTCTACATTTGTCTTGTCAGCGTCATAAGTAATAGAAACTGTTTTTGTTTTCAAGTCTGTCGAGAACTCTTTTACTCCCTTCTCAAACTTGATGTTATCTTTCACTTTTCGTTCACAATTTTCACAATGCATCTGTGATACTTTGAACACTGCCGTACGGATATCTTTCGCCATAACGGCTGTCACACTCAATAAAGCTACCGCCAGAGTAGCTACCATTCTTCTTCTTTTCATAAATTCATAATCAGTAGTTGGAACTTAGTAGCTGGGAGTTAGAATCTATGCAGCGTTTCAAGGGGCTTTTATACCGAAAGGATTCTAACTCCCAGCTACTAACTCCTAAATTTTTATTTTAAATTCTTGGTAAATTAAAACGAATCCCAATATAAGCCTTTGCTCCATGCATCGGCCCCCATATCATAGTCGAATCAAAATTTTCTCCCCACGGATTAGCGGCATCTATAATCGGATTCTTTTGTTTAAAGTTAGTCAGGTTCTCCCCACCCACATAGACAGACCAGCGGCGGAAATAACGCGTCACTTGTGCACTCAGTTGCTCAAAACTGCCATAACGTGCCTCCCACGACGAACTGCCATCAGCAAGTGTATACGGATCCGGCATTCTTCCTCCACCGTTCAGTTGTAGCGTTGCATCAAATTGCCACAATCCCAACGGAGTTTGGTAAGAAGCCGTCAGAAGCCCTTTATACTTACTAGTCAAAGGTTTCTCTAATAACTTTCCATTATAAGTTGTCTTTGCATCCGTCAGACGATAAGCAGCCGTCAGGGTGAAACCTTTGAAAAGCGGATAGTTTGCCTCCAATTGTAACACCTGCGAATAAGAACGGCCGTCCAGATTGTAGAATGACACTTCATGCGGATCTGTATCCATATCCACAACTACCTGCTTCAGGAAATCGGTGTAATAATATTCTGCATTAATATTCAAAGTCTTACCGAATAAAGGAATATAGGTTGACATACTTGCTCCATAATTCCAAGCTTCTTCCTGATTAAGATGATCGGCTATCTTCACTTTCCGGCTACTGGCAAGCAGATAATTATTCTCTGCCAGTACATGGTTAGTACGATATCCTTTCCCTGCGGAGAGACGGAAATGAACATATTCGTTCGGATTGTACTTGATATGCGCACGAGGGGTTACAAAGAAACCATATTTACTGCTGTGATCTCCGCGAAGTCCCCCCATAAGCATCAGCTTGTCATTCAAATTAAATGTGTACTGAATATATGCTCCGGGAACAGATTCTTTTACCAAAGCCTTTGTCAATCCCTGTCCTGCATCGTTAGTCAGGCGATAATGCTGATTATATCCGTCATAATTGAAACTCAATCCGGTAGAAAGGCTATGTTGCTTATTGAACTCCGTCTCAAAAAGTAAAGAAGCATACACATTGCTCTGATCCACATCATAGAGTTTAAGACCATAGGAAGCATCCTGATTGTGAATCGTCCCTTGGAGGATAAAGGCAAGATTAGTATTTTTCTCCTTATTAAATATATAAGCATTCTTGGTAAAAGCTTCGTAACGATCCGTTTTAATACCTATTTCATAAAGATCATGTACCGGCTCTTTCCCATGACTGACCTGCCCGCTGTTACGGCGTTCGGATAATCCCTTTATACCTGCCTGAAAGACATAGTGACCGCCCATATACGCCCAACGGTTCCACAAATTATACTGTTCTACCCGTGGAATATCGGCAAAACCATCATCATTTGTATCATGTGCTTTTGTTTCATTCTCATAATGTGCCAGCAATGAAGTACTCCACCGTTTGGAGAGTTTTATCGTAGCATCGGCATTGGCTTCATAACGGCTTGTACTACTGGCAAACAGATTGGCCGATACCCAGTCCGCCTCCGGAAGCTGAGGTTTCTTGAACTCTACATTGATCTGTCCGGTGATAGACTCATAGCCATTTTTTACCGAAGAGCTACCTTTACTTACCTGGATACTCTGCATCCACGGACCGGGTACATATCCCAAACCATAGGGTGCGGCAGCTCCCCTGTAATTAGGAATATTTTCCGTCATCATCTGTACATACATACCCGAAAGTCCCAGTAATTTTATCTGTTTGGCTCCCGTTGCAGCATCCGAGTAACTGACATCTACTGAAGGGTTCGTAACAAAGCTTTCGCCAAGATTACAACAGGCGGCACGGGTTAGTTCGGCACTGCTGATAATATCTTCATTCATCACACTGTTTCGCAATTTCATCGTACCGAGCTTCCTGCTTACGATATTCACCTCACCCAGTTCAACACCTTCGTGAAGAACAATATCAAGTTCCTGATTCTTACTATTGACATGAATTGTGTCATTCTCAAAACCGATAAAGCTAACGACAAGCATATGGCTTTTAGCTGGTTTGGAAATAGAAAACCGCCCCTCTTCGGTAGTTGTCACACCGTTTGTAGTATTCATCCAAAACACATTGGCACCGGGAATGGGTTCTCCGGTGTTGTCTTTTACAATTCCCGTCACCTGTGCCTGTAAAGTATGGATAGTGAAGAGAGTAAATAATAAAAATATATATTTCATATAAATTAATTCATTTCGTGGTGCAAATTTACAAAATAACCAGTGCAACATGGTTGCATGAAAAGTACATTCTGTATTCGTATCTTTACAGGCTTCTTTACATTCTGTTTACCAATATCTTATCTGTATAACATATGAGATAAGGAATCAGAACATCCGGATGTTGTTATATAAAACACCCGGATGTTTTAGTACATAACATGGGGATGTTTTGATTAAGAACATGGGGATGTTTTACCTTCTGAAGCCTAAAGATGCAAACAAAAGGAATAGTGAAAGTAGTACTATGAAACACTACCAACACGTATACCTTTCCTATATACTTTTGCCTAAATAATAAGAGTTGAATAAAGAGCCAGATAATATCGCGAACTGACAGGGGATGGAGGGACAGTGTATGATACCTCCTGCCATTCACCAGAAGGCAAAAGGCATTGAAAGTCCGGCAATAATTCACAGACGAGTTGTAGCACAGGCGCAGCAACAGAGGCTTCGCACGAATGTTTCATCAAATCTACTTTATAGATAGTAGCCGTACAACCTTCGTCTTTACATGATTTATCTGACTGATGATAAGCTTTATTGCATTTAGAACAGCCACTGGTGCAACAAGTCTGCGCAATTTCACAACCGGCACAACAGTAATGCACAACAGAAACTCCCACCCCGGCGTAAATAATCAGCAGGGAGAGCATAGCAACCAGTATGTATCGAAGTCTCTTCATAAATCCGAAGCAAAGATAGGGAGATTTAACCGTTTCAGCATATTATTTTTTTCTTTTTTATTCGTTCTATTCGTTAATATGTTCTATATTTGTCGATAGGGAATAGCCTAACAAATGTTGAATTTAAAGAAAAAGCCCTTATGAAAAAACAATATGTCAGCCTACTTGCAGTTATACTTGCGGCAAGTGGCTTTTTATTTTCTTGTGGTGACAAGATGAAAAAAAATACCGGTTCACTGGAATTCGATAGTATACAGGTGAACAAAACAGCACATCTCTTTGGAGATACAGCCAAACCAGCCTGCAATCTGCTGATAAACTTTGCCTATCCCTCCAAATCATCCGACGAATTGTTGAAAGATACGTTGGATAAATACTTCATTGCTGCTTGCTTCGGCGATAAATATATGGGAGAGAAACCTCAGGAAGTGATAAAGCAATATACTGAGACCTATATCAGTGAGTATCGTCGTGACCTGGAACCGATGTATCTGGAAGATGAAAAAGATAAAGAAAATGAGTCATCCGTTGGTGCATGGTATTCTTATTATAAAGGAGTCGAAAGCCATGTACAACTATACGAGAAGAATCTGCTTGTATATCGCATTAACTACAATGAATATACAGGAGGTGCGCATGGCATCTACATGACTACTTATCTGAACTTCGACCTCGGTTTGATGCGTCCGTTACGTCTGGACGATATTTTTGTAGGAGATTATCAGGAGCCACTGACCGATCTTATCTGGAATCAGCTTATGGCAGATAACGGAGCCAAGACACGTGCCGAACTGGAAGATATGGGCTATGGATCAACAGGTGAAATAGCTGCTACAGAAAACTTCTATCTCAACAAAGACGGAGTTACTTTCTACTATAATGTGTACGATATCACTCCATATGCAATGGGACCGGTTGTAGTATCCCTACCGTTCCAGATGCTGGAACATATGCTGGGGAGTAACCCAGTTATTGGTGAACTGAAAAATTAAAAATATAACTTATACATTAAATAAAGCAGTGGAAATCATACTAAAATATTTTCCTGACCTCACGGAAGAACAGCGCAGGCAGTTTGCTGCTCTATACGACTTATACATCGACTGGAATGCCAAAATTAATGTAATCTCGCGCAAGGACATAGAAAATTTGTACGAACACCATGTGTTGCATTCACTGGGTATTGCCAAAGTGATTCAGTTTCGTCCCGGTACCAGCATTATGGACTTAGGTACGGGCGGCGGCTTTCCCGGCATTCCGTTAGCTATACTTTTTCCTGATGTAAAGTTTCATCTGGTAGACAGTATCGGGAAAAAGGTACGCGTAGCTACTGAAGTAGCCAATGCCATCGGGTTGAAAAATATAACCTTTCGCCATGCACGTGCCGAAGAGGAAAAACAGTTATTCGACTTTGTAGTGAGTCGTGCTGTTATGCCATTGGGAGATTTAGTCAAAATCATTAAAAAGAACATCTCACCCCGACAACAAAATGCATTGCCGAATGGTTTAATCTGTCTCAAAGGCGGAGAACTTGAACATGAAGCAATGCCGTTCAAGCATAAAACCACCTTGCACAGTTTGAGTAAAGATTTCAAGGAAGAGTTCTTCCAAACAAAAAAAGTGGTATATGTGACCGTATAAATAGATAGATACGTAACGTCAAATAATCATGAAAATAAAGAGATTTGAATTTAATATGTTTCCCGTAAATTGTTATGTATTATGGGATGAAACAAAAGAAGCAGTCGTCATAGACCCGGGCTGCTTTTATGATGAAGAGAAACAAGCATTGAAAAACTTCATCAACGCCAACGGGTTAACAGTGAAACATTTGCTGAATACACATCTGCATCTGGATCACATCTTTGGAAATCCATTTATGCTGAAAGAATTCGGGCTTTCTGCAGAAGCCAACCAGGCGGACGAATACTGGATTGAAGAAGCTCCGAAGCAGAGCCGTATGTTCGGTTTCCAACTACAGGAAGCTCCTGTGCCATTGGGAAAATACCTGCATGACGGAGATATAATCACCTTCGGAAACATCTCGCTGGAAGCAATTCACGTACCGGGACATTCACCGGGAAGCCTTGTATATTATTGCAAAGCAGAGAATTGTATGTTCTCCGGAGATGTACTATTTCAAGGCAGTATCGGACGTGCCGATTTAACGGGGGGGAACTTTGACGAACTGAAAGAACACATCTGTAGCCGTCTGTTCATTCTCCCCAACGAAACAGTGGTTTATCCGGGACACGGAGCACCAACCACCATTGGTATGGAGAAAGCGGAAAATCCGTTCTTCCGATAATCGCTTTGTACACGGAGAATTTACGCCAGGCGTTTATACAATCATTTGAGCAACTTAAAAACTAATTAACATGAAAACCGATTCATTCGCCAGTCGCCATATAGGAGTCAGCGAAAAAGACATTGAAGTGATGCTCCGCAAAATAGGCGTAAGCACCCTTGATGAACTGATTGATAAAACAATACCGGCCAATATCCGGCTCAAAGAACCATTGGTATTGCCTCCGGCTATGACCGAATATGAATTCAGCAAGCATATTGCCGAACTGGCTGGTCAAAATAAGCTATTCACCACCTATATCGGAATGGGCTGGTATAATACCATCACCCCTGCCGTAATCCAGAGAAATGTGTTCGAGAACCCTGTATGGTATACTTCTTACACACCTTACCAGGCAGAAGTGTCACAGGGACGCCTGGAAGCATTAATGAATTTCCAGACAGCTGTTTGCGATCTTACAGCTATGCCATTGGCTAACTGTTCCTTACTGGACGAAGCCACCGCCGCCGCAGAAGCAGTCACAATGATGTACGGACTGCGCCCGCGCGATAAGCAAAAGTCGGGTGCTAATGTTGTATTCGTTGATGAGAATATTTTTCCGCAAACGCTGGCTGTGATGAATACACGTGCCATACCGCAAGGCATTGAGCTACGCGTAGGCAAGTATCAAGAATTTGAACCGACTCCGGAAGTATTCGCCTGCATCCTTCAGTATCCCAATTCGGACGGAAGTATTGAAGACTATCACAATTTCACAAAAAAGGCACACGAGGCTAATTGTAAAGTAGCTGTAGCTGCCGATCTGTTGAGTCTTGCACTCATCGTACCTCCGGGTGAATGGGGAGCAGACATTGTATTCGGTACAACGCAAAGGCTGGGAACACCGATGTTCTATGGTGGTCCTTCAGCAGCCTATTTCGCTACCCGCGACGAATTTAAACGCAACATGCCGGGACGCATCATTGGCTGGTCAAAGGATAAATATGGAAAGATGTGTTATCGCATGGCTCTGCAAACCCGTGAGCAACATATCAAACGTGAAAAAGCTACTTCCAACATCTGTACTGCCCAGGCATTACTGGCTACAATGGCAGGATTCTATGCTGTTTATCATGGTCAACAAGGCATCACGGATATTGCATCACGTATCCACAGTATCAGTGCTTTCCTTGAAAAAGAGATCAGCAAATTGGGATACAAACAAATGAACAAGCATTATTTCGACACGCTCCGTTTCATATTGCCCGACAATGTTTCGGCACCGCAAATACGTACCATCGCACTCAGTAAAGAGGTGAATCTGCGCTATTTCGACAATGGTGACGTTGGTTTCAGTATTGACGAAACCACTGATATTTCTGCTGCCAATGTGCTGCTTTCTATCTTTGCTATTGCTGCAGAGAAGGATTACCAGAAGATTAGTGAAATCCCGGATGCCGCTACATTCTCTAAAGAGCTGAAACGCCAAAGTGCATTTCTTACCCACGAAGTATTCAATAAATACCATACGGAAACAGAAATGATGCGTTACATCAAGAGACTGGACCGCAAGGATATCTCGCTTGCCCAGTCCATGATTCCACTGGGTTCGTGTACCATGAAGCTGAATGCCGCCGCCGAAATGTTACCACTAAGTCGTCCTGACCTTCTGTGCATGCATCCGTTAGTACCCGAAGACCAGGCTGAGGGGTATCGTAAATTAATAGAAAACCTGAGTGATGAACTGAAAATAATTACCGGATTTGCCGGTGTCAGCTTGCAACCGAACTCCGGTGCAGCAGGTGAATATACAGGACTTCGCGTGATTCGCAGTTACCTCGAAAGTATCGGTCAGGGACACCGCAATAAGATTCTGATACCCGCATCGGCACATGGTACGAATCCTGCATCGGCTATACAGGCAGGCTTCACAACAATCACTTGTGCTTGTGACGAACATGGTAATGTAGAAATGAGTGATCTTCGTGCCAAAGCAGAAGAGAACAAAGAAGAGTTAGCTGCCCTGATGATTACGTACCCTTCTACACATGGCATTTTTGAAACAGAAATTGTAGAGATCTGCGATATTATCCATGCCTGTGGCGCACAGGTGTATATGGACGGTGCAAATATGAATGCTCAGGTAGGTTTAACCAATCCGGGTTTTATTGGCGCAGATGTCTGCCATCTGAATCTGCATAAGACCTTTGCATCTCCCCATGGTGGTGGTGGTCCCGGTGTAGGTCCGATTTGTGTAGCCGAGCACCTGATACCATTCCTCCCAGGTCACGGACTGTTTGGTAATCCAATAAATGAAGTATCTGCCTCTCCTTTTGGTAGTGCAGGAATACTACCTATCACATACGGCTACATCCGTATGATGGGTACCGAAGGTTTGACAATGGCAACAAAAGCCGCTATCCTCAATGCCAATTATCTGGCTGCTTGCCTGAAAGACACGTATGGTATCGTATATCGCGGAGCCAATGGTTTTGTAGGACACGAAATGATTCTGGAATGCCGCAAAGTACACGAAGAAACAGGAATCAGCGAGAACGACATCGCAAAACGTCTTATGGATTATGGATATCACGCTCCTACTCTCTCCTTCCCTGTTCACGGAACGCTGATGATTGAACCTACAGAAAGTGAAAGTTTGTGGGAACTGAATAATTTTGTAACCGTGATGCAGACAATATGGAAAGAAATCCAAGAAGTAAAAAATGGCGAAGCAAGTGCAGAGGATAATGTACTAATAAATGCTCCGCATCCGGAATATGAGATCGTAAACGACAATTGGGAGCACAGTTATACACGTGAAAAAGCTGCCTATCCGATAGAAAGCGTACGTGAAAACAAATTCTGGGTAAATGTGGCGCGCGTAGATAATACATTGGGAGACAGAAAACTGTTGCCAACAAAATACGGTTCGTTTAGTTGAAAATTGAAAGTTGAAAGTTGAAAATTACTATGCAACGTGACAGCGCAGCTAATTTTCAACTTTCAACTTTCAACTAAACAACGGTTATCGTTCCCGGTTTTACTATCTTTTCTTTCATTGGAATAGAAGGGTCAGGATATCCTAAAGCTACACAACCATATACTTTGTGGTTTTCAGGAACACCGAGAGAAGTAATAAATTCACGTACTTCGGGGTCATCACATGTTGTCCCCAGCTGGTTGATCCAGCAAGAACCAATGCCCAAAGAATGGGCAGCAAGAAACATATTCTCAATAGCACAGGCACAATCCATACCCGCCCACCATTGTTTCGGTTCGTTAGAAACAATTACAAGCGTTGGTGCATGATAATAACAGCAATACGTCTGGCTGTGTCCGCGCTCCTGCAAATGTTTATTCTCGCTTTTGGCAAATGCACCTTTGATACGGGCATTTAATTTTTCGAGTTTCTCTGTATTTTGTATAGCTGTGAAATGCCAGGTTTCAAGATGCATACCACTCGGAGCATATGTGGCAGCTTCAAGAATAGCCTGTAAATCTTCTTCAGTTACCTGTTGAGTAGTATAAGCACGCACACTGCGACGTGCTTTGATATTTTCTAATACTTCATTTGTTTTCACGATGAATCGTTTTTTATTTTTATTTGTTAAGAATTAAATGATAATTTGGTTATACTACAGCAATGTACCTCGTATCTCATCACCTTTTAACCAGCCCAATCTTCACATTCAACTTAAAGTAATAGACCCCGTTCTCCCGTTCCAGAAAACCGTACTTATCCTTATCCACAGAGCCTTTCTCCAACCGGGTATTCAGATAGAGAAAATCCTCAAATGTCTTTTTCTCCGCTTTGTGGTAACAAAGCACCTCCCCGTTTCCATCTATCAGCAAAATTCCTTCTACTGCAGAATCCGTCCCGTTATAAATCTTTGCCGGACGCATCCCCAATGCCAGAGTAAGCAGAAACTGTTTCATCTTAAATTCATAAAAGCCGTGTTTATTAATCAGCTCATCCTTAATCTTCAACGGATTGATTCGTTTTATCTCCTCAGTTAATTCACTGATACGCGTAATGCCATCCAAATGCATAATACGTACCATCTCTGCCAGAACACGAGGAAAGTGCAAATCTATCATCAACAGGTTGCAACGGAATACACGGTCTGCCACATCAGAGTACTTTAACACACCGCCCAGACGCTCTATCATCATCATGCGCTCTACCACCTCTGTGGACGACTCTTCCAATGCATTTATTTTATTCACAGTAGGCACGGCAAACTTAACACCCGTCTGCTCCAATTTCAGATTGGCAGTTCGCCCGCCATCAAGCAAAGGATTCATGGCACTAAGACGTGAACGAACATTGAATCCTGTCAATGGAGCTTCAGGATGCCAAAAGGCAACAGAAAAGTCCGTACGATCATCTGTTTTTGCTTCAAGATCAAAGATACCTGCTTCATCCAAGAACTCTTCTACCCCATCAGGAGAAGTCACATCATTTTCTAATGAGGACTTAACTGCATCGAGAATCAATCCGGCCACTGTGGCAAAGTCTTCCCGTGGCATTCGCTTATCCACTGTTTCGCTTACAATATGAATTTCCTCTTTCTCAATATAATAACGACGCGTACCATCATGCTCTTCGCGCTGTACCATTGCTACAGGCCAACACTGTGTATCATCTTTTTTTACCTGCGGAGTACCCAATGAAACTTTTCCGTCTGCCAACAGACGGAAGAAAGCATACAGTTCACTCCATTCTCTTTTTGTTGCTTCAAATGCCATATTTAATATATTTGTTTTACAGCTTAATCATTTCGGGCAGTTCCTGCCAAGTGATCTGCGGACGTCGTATCTCTATCTCTTTCTCCACAGGTGGTAATTTTCCGGCACGTGCTATAGCCAGCGGAATACGTGGAGTTATCACAATATACCTCCCTGTCCAGCAACCATCAAACCAGGCCGGATTGCCCCGCTCCCGCTTTATCGGGAAACATTGATTTTCACCCTTACTCCGCATCATAGCCGAACGCCCGGGGTCATTGATCCATACATGAGTATCACTTATACCTCGAAGCACCATCCAATGACGGTGACTACCCGGTTGCATCAACCCATGAGACGAACCGCGATGCCTCACATTTATCAGTACGGGAATACCCTGATCAATATATGCTTTCAGCGCCCGGTAGTCTTTATTCGTAAAATGCTCAGCACTCACCATATGTTCATAATACCGTGTCAACGAATCTATTTCAAAAGAATAATATCCACCCTGACCGATGGATGTACGCCGTTTAAATGGAGCACGTTTCCTCAAAAAATAGTTCTTTTGATATTCTATCAGCTTCGTTTCGGCTTCGGCTGCCGAACGGCAACTGTCTACAGTCATCCCTTTATAGTAATCGAACACCATCAGTGAGGATGCCAGCGAGCAATGTGCATAAGGATACCCACTGATCTTCTGCGAATACCAGGGCAAAGGAATATCATTGGGAGCCACTTTCTGTGCCTGAACAGAAGGTAAATGGCTTCCAATCAAAAACAAACCGAGATACAGAGCTCTTATTATCACATTTCGTATCATTGTGTGCAAAGATAAGGAAATCTGATAAAACAAATGGCGGACAGAAAAAACTATTTCCAATTCCAAATGTTATATAAATAGAGTTGACTACTTAAAAAATAAAATTATGGACAATAATGAAAATCTGATTAGTATCACGGAAGTCCCTGCCGGACCTTACATCATCAAAGGTGAATTTAAGATGATTACCAAAGAAGGGAAAGAGAGTATTTTGCAAGGAACAAACGCTTTGTGCCGTTGCGGCCACTCTAAAAACAAACCATTTTGCGACGGAACACATCGTAAAATAAATTTTGAAAAGGACAACGAATAAGGCTACACAAATGCGTCTTTTATAAACTTCAGTGCGTGTATCAACGGAATATTTATCCGAGGAGACACGCATTCAATTTTTATGTTCCACCAACGTGTTATTCTTCCTCAAGGATACGTGCTGTCTCTACTTTTTCCAGGCGTGCCCTCAGACGAGACATCATAGAACGACGGATACGAAGCGTCATACTACAATCCATGTCATAGGACTGTTGTAAAATTTCCGGTTCTTCTTCTTTCACAATACGCATCACATCATTCATAAAAGGATACTCAAAAAGCACAGTCACCTCGTCATCTACTGTTTTTTCTACAATGGTAGCCGTGGCAATAGCTTCGGCAGCAGCAGCTTTATAAGCTACGATCAATCCGCTTGTTCCCAGCTTGATTCCACCAAAATAACGAACTACAATAATAAGTATATCAGTCAGTTCATTAGAATTGATCTGTCCTAATATAGGTTTTCCAGCTGTACCGGAAGGCTCACCGTTGTCATTAGCTCGAAAATCCTTCCGCTCATGTCCCAGCATATAGGCATAGCAGATATGACGTGCATCGTAATATTTTTTCTGATACGTTTCGAGATGTGCTTTTATTTCTTCGTGTGTACGCACAGGCAGGGCAATAGCAATAAACTTGCTACGCTTTTCGGTATAGATACCTTCAGAGGGTTCGGTAATGGTTTTGTATGTATCTTCCATGTTTGCAAAGATACAATACTGTCCGATTATTGGCAACAGAGACAAATAATAATCCTGCAGATTTTTTTAATTCCTATTTCTATACGGGAAAAAGCTATATCTTTGTCTGATATAATTTATCATTAACTACACACCAATAAGCAAATGGAAATAACACAAAAACCTCCAATGACTAAATCGCAGGGATTCCTTTACCGGATTTAACGTAGTAGCCTGTATATTACTTGTGTACTTCATGAACCTTTGTATAAAGTACCACTATAATGTGTATGTTTGGTATCTTATAATTGGAATATGTATTGTAGGGTATTACCTATATATAAACAGGATGAAGAAACGGATACGGAATACCTTCTCTTTATTTACAAAAGAGTTAAACATCAATGAAGACCAGCTATTTATAAAAGATGCGCAGACTCAGCGTAAAGGCAATTATATGTACGTAGTATATAAGCATAAAGAAGTTGTGTATTCTATGTATACAGGGCGAGAACGTGTCTGGGCTTTCACCAATATCTCTATGTCCTTTTTTCTGGAAAATGAGGCTACTAAACAATGGGAAGAGATCGTGGAAAAAATCTCTTGTTTCGCCAATAATTTATCGCAAACAAATGTAATGGTAAATTATGAAAAAAAAGATTCACTACCAAAGTATAAATTTTACCTTTCATTTCCAAAACTGATAACAGATGAAACTATACTACAGGTTTGTCACTTTTTTAAGCAATTAACAAACTCGTATCATTTGTATCAGCTGAATTATTATCTTCATTTCTTTGATAAACTGGCATGCGATCATTTATATATCAAATATAATAATGGTGAAATTGCAGAATGTATCGTTTTTGACGAAGAAAGGATTGGGTTCTTAATAGATAACGACGAAGTGCCGGAATGGTATAGCTTGGAAGGGTTCAGTGATGACAAAGAAATGTTTGATGTTAACTTTATAAATAAAGAAATATTCGAAAGAAAGAGAGAAGAGATTCAAAAATAGTCCAATCCGCCAAAAATAAAAAAACTGCAACTCTTTTCAGTAAAGTTGCAGTTTCTTTTTTGTTATTAATCCAGTTTATGAATCACCAGTCCCGAACGAAGTTTCGGTTCGAACCAGGTAGTCTTTGGTGGCATAATATTACCGGTATCAGCAATATCCATCAATTGCTTCATTGAAACTGGATAAAGTGCCAAAGCTACTTTCATTTCACCGCTATCTACACGTTTACTCAATTCTCCCAGACCACGGATACCGCCTACAAAGTCGATACGCTTATCCGAACGGAGGTCTTTGATACCTAAAATTTCATCCAATATTAAGTTAGAAGAAATAGTAACATCCAATACACCTATCGGATCGTTATCATCATACGTTCCGGCCTTCGCTGTAAGACTGTACCATTTACCATCCAGATAGAGAGCAAAATTATGCAGTGCATTCGGTTTGTAAATCTCCGTACCTTTTTCTTCTACAACGAAATTCTTTTCGAGCGCAGTAAGGAACTGTGCAGGAGTCAAACCATTGAGATCTTTAACCACACGGTTATAATCAATAATAGTCAATTGATTGGCAGGAAAACATACAGCCATGAAATAGTTATACTCTTCATCCCCACGATGATTTGGATTCTGTTTGGCCTTCTCGGCACCTACCAGTGCGGCAGCAGCAGAACGATGATGTCCATCGGCAATATAAAGTGCAGGCATCTTGGCAAACTCTGCTGTGATAGAAGCAATATCCTCTGCCTGGTCTATAATCCAGAAAGTATGTCCGAAACCATCACCTGGAGCTATAAAATCGTATACAGGATTCTGAGCAGTATATTTCTTGACGATGGCATCCAGCTTCGCATTATCAGGATATGCAAAGAATACCGGTTCAATGTTGGCATTGTTCACGCGAACATGCTTCATGCGATCTTCTTCTTTGTCGCGACGGGTCAGTTCATGCTTCTTGATGATACCATTCATATAATCAGGAACATAAGCCCCCACAACAAGCCCGTATTGTGTCTTGCCATTCATTGTCTGAGCATAGATGTAATAGTTTTCTTTATCATCCTGCACCAGCCAGCCTTTGTCTTGAAACAGTTTAAAGTTATCGGCAGCTTTGATGTACACCTTCTCGTCATGCTCATCCGTACCTACAGAAAAATCTATTTCAGGCTTAATTATATGATAGAGTGATTTCTCATTTTTACCAGCTTCTGCACGTGCTTCTTCTGAATTAAGTACATCGTAAGGACGCGAAGCAACTTGCTCCACTAATTCTTGTGGAGGACGAATACCTTTAAATGGTTTAATTGTAGCCATAAGTCTTATTACTTATTTACGCGGAACTTTTCGCAACCGTCTTTCAGGAAACCAACGATCTGCTGTGCTGCAGCAATGCCGGCATTGATATTGGCTTCAGCTGTTTGTGCACCCATTTTCTTAGGAGTAGAGAAATAACGTCCGGCAAAAAGTTCGGTGAACTTAGCATTAGCAGCAGGCATAATATCGGTGATATATTTGAAATCGGGACGATCTTCCATCAACTGGATAAGTTCGTCTTCATTGATAACTTCCTTACGGGCAGTATTTACCAAAATAGCTCCTTTGGGCATATCCTTCAACAAAGCATAGTTGATGGAGTTCTTCGTTTCGGCAGTAGCAGGAATGTGTAAAGAGACAACATTACAGGTTTTGTAAAGTTCTTCGGCAGAATCAACCGCTTTCACACCATCTTTCTCGATTACTTCTTTCGGACAGAATGCGTCATAAGCATAGATTTCCATTCCGAAACCTTTGGCTACACGTGCTACATTGCGACCTACGTTTCCGTAAGCATGAATGCCCAGCTTCTTACCCATCAACTCAGTTCCTGATGTTCCATTGTAAAAATTACGAACTGCATATACCAACAAGCCAAAAACAAGTTCGGCTACCGCGTTGGAATTCTGTCCCGGAGTGTTCATTACACATACCCCGTGTGCAGTTGCAGCAGCAAGATCTACGTTGTCATAACCGGCTCCGGCACGTACCACGATTTTCAGTTCTTTGGCAGCATCCAGCACTTCGGCATCTATAATGTCACTGCGTATAATGATTGCATTGGCATCTTTTACTGCATCCAATAATTGTGCCTTTTCTGTATATTTTTCAAGTAAAGCAAGCTCGTATCCGGCTGCTTCGATTTCTTTGCGAATACCGTCCACAGCTACTTTAGCAAACGGTTTATCGGTAGCGATAAGTACTTTCATGATTCGATGTGTATAATTATAAAATAACGGTTTACTACAAACTGACACAGAGTTTCATAGAGGGGGACTGCTTTTAAAACAGAAAACTCCGTGAAACTCTGTGATACTCTGTAGTGAGAATATTAATGAAGTTTCTCAAATTCCTGCATGCAGTCAATCAATGCCTGTACGCTTTCTTTAGGCAGAGCATTGTAGCATGATGCGCGGAAACCACCTACAGAACGGTGTCCCTTAATACCTACCATACCTCTTTCAGTAGCAAACTTCATGAAGTCAGCTTCCAGGTCTTTGTATTCAGGAGCCATTACGAAGCAGATATTCATACGTGAACGGTCTTCTTTAACAGCAGTTCCTACGAACATCTTATTACGGTCGATTTCAGCATACAGCATATCGGCTTTTTCGGTAGCACGGCGTTCCATTTCTTTCACACCGCCCTGTGCTTTGATCCAACGCAATGTTTGCAGTGCAGCATAGATAGGCACTACCGGAGGAGTGTTGAACATAGAACCATTGTCTACATGTGTCTGATAATTCAGCATTGAAGGGATGTAACGTGATACTTTACCTAATGCATCGTTCTTCACAATTACAAAAGTAACACCTGCAGGTGCCAGATTTTTTTGTGCGCCACCATAAATACAGATATATTTCGATACGTCAATAGGACGAGAGAAAATATCGGAAGACATATCGGCAACCATCGGAACCGGAGAGTTAAGATCTTCTTTCAGTTCAGTACCATAAATAGTGTTGTTGGTAGTAATGTGGAAATAATCAGCATCAGCCGGAACGGTATAATCTTTCGGAATATATGTATAGGTAGCTTCGGCAGAAGAGGCAACTTCTACAACTTCACCAAAAGCTTTGGCTTCTTTCATTGCTTTTTTGGCCCATACGCCGGTATTCAAATAAGCAGCCTTCTTCTCCAGGAAATTGTAAGGTACCATGCAGAACTCCATACTGGCACCACCACCCAGGAACAATACCGAATACCCTTCGGGGATGTTAAGTAATTCCTTGAATAGTGCTATGGCTTCATCAACCACAGGTTGGAAGTCCTTAGCACGGTGGCTTATTTCCATCAGTGAGAGACCGGAGCCATTGAAATCTAAAATAGCCTTCGCTGTATCCTCAATCACCTCACGCGGAAGAATAGAAGGTCCTGCATTGAAATTATGCTTTTTCATTTGAAGTTTGTTTTTGGTTTAACATTTCGTTACTTTGTGTCTTTTGACATTGCGAAATTACGGAATTATTTCCGTAAAACAAATCTTTCATTATAAAATCACATTCGGTTTGCTGATTTATCTTACTTTTTATTGGTTTATGCAGGATATATGCACCATTTTGTCATGTATAGATATCAAGAACAAGCATAAAGAATAAAGTAATAGTATGGGAGATTTTTTACTTAAAGACTGAAAGTAAAAAGGATATAAAATGAATATTTATGATATAAAAGAAAGGGGAAATATCCTCCGGAGGATATTCATATTTAATCAAAAATGAGCGCTTCCCGCACGGGGAGGTACGACAAGCATGATTTATTGAAACGCAGATGAACGCAGATTTTCGCAAAGGGAAACAAATATAAATAAAAATCCACAGTCTTAGAATTCTGCGTTAATCCACGTTTCATCAACGATTAAAACTTTGTGCCTTCTATGCCTCTATGGTGAAATACACTCAAAAATCGTTCGACAATGAACCTGTTTCCCCAATCGCTAAACGGATAATTAATCGGCTTCTTCAATAACGGTTTTCATTCCTTTTATCTTTTCTCCCCGGATAAGAGTCAATAGTTGTTTCACCTTTCCACGACGAATAGCAACAAAAGCATAATGCTCTTTGACATCAATTGCTCCCACATCTTCACGAGACAGATTACCTTTCTTATACAAGAACCCGGCAATATCTATCCGGCTGAGTTTATCCTTTTTCCCTTTACCAATATATAAGGTAACCCAAAGTGGTTTTGAAGGACGCGGAGCTTGTTCCGGTAGTTCGTATATTCTGATATTTAAGGGAATATATTCCGGAACTTCTTCTTCTGTGCCCAAAATGAGATAAGAGGTCCCGGTAGCATCCCAACGAGCTGTACGCCCGTTTCGATGAGTAAAGGCTTCTTCGTTCACAGGCATATGATAGTGGATAATGTGCTCTACTTCCGGAATATCCAATCCACGGGCAGCAAGATCGGTGGAGACAAGTACATGACAACTTCCGTTACGGAATTTATAAAGCGCACGCTCACGGTCGGGCTGTTCCATACCACCATGAAAGTGTTCGTTATACATCCCCTTTTCTATAAGTAGTGTACTCACACGGTCCACCGCATCCCGATGATTGCAAAAAACAATACTGGAACTACTTCCCAGGGTACAAAGTAACTTGTAGAGTGTATCAATCTTATCTTT
This sequence comes from Bacteroides sp., assembly GCA_019416685.1. GTDB lineage: Bacteria > Bacteroidota > Bacteroidia > Bacteroidales > Bacteroidaceae > Bacteroides. The sequence goes on along the minus strand of DXWV01000065.1, from coordinate 6,820 downwards.
TGTAGGAGAGATGACTTTCATTAAGGTCAGTCGCGGTGTTTCTGCAGGAGTATTTGGCAGAAAATTCAGTTTAACAGTACGGTTCAGTCCAGTGAACTGTGGGATTTCTTCGGCATCCGTTGCAGAGAGTAATACCCGCTTCTTTAGTCCGGGCAGCTGAGTGATAATCTCAGCCATCTCATCATGGAAACCAAATTCGAGAGACTTATCAAACTCATCAATAATAAGTGTATGGATTGTACCGGGATTGAAATTCCCTTTGGCAAAGTGATCTGTTATACGTCCCGGCGTACCGATAATGATTGCAGGGTGATTACCTTGAATACTCTTTTTCTCTTCACTGATAGGGTGACCACCATAGCAGCAGCAAGTTTTCCAGGAGGTATTCATGGCCTTGAATACAGAGTCTATCTGCAAGGCCAGTTCCCGCGAAGGTACGAGAATCAGTACTTGTATTGTATTATCATCCGGTTTCAGAGATAAAAGCAGAGGCAACAGAAAGGCTAGTGTCTTGCCCGATCCGGTAGGTGAAAGCAATATTACGTCTTTTTCTTCGGAAGCAGCATCCAGCGCAGCTTCTTGCATAGGATTCAGTGCTTCAATCTTCAGATTGTGCAGCACAGCTTGTATCAATTCATTTTTTTGTATCATAATGGCACAAAGATAGGGAGATTTACGATTAGACGATTTACGATTTACGATTAAAGTTTACTATGATTCCTTAAAATCAATAACTATAACTAACTCCAATCGTAAATTGTAAATCGTCTAATCGTAAATTTCAGCGCTTTCCTTATGCTCCGAAATTATCGAACATCAGATTCTTAGCCGGTACACCCAGGCTATCGAGCATCTTCTCAACGGCTTTAGACATCGGGCCAGGACCACACATGTAGTATTCAATATCTTCAGGTGCTTCGTGATTCTTCAGGTAAGTCTCATAAATTACTTCATGAACAAAACCTGCTGTGTAGCTGACACCTGCTGCATCTGCTGCAGGATCAGGACGGTCAAGAGCCAGATGGAACTTGAAGTTCGGAAAGTCTTTTTCAATCTGCAGGAAGTCTTCCAGATAGAACACTTCATTCAATGCTCGTGCACCGTAGAAGTAGTTCATGATACGATCTGTTGTATGCAGTGTCTTGGTCAGGTGCATGATTTGTGCACGCAACGGAGCCATACCGGCACCACCACCAATCCACATCATTTCGTTCTTAGAATCAAATATCGGGTGGAAGTCTCCATAAGGACCGCTCATGATTACCTTGTCACCAGGTTTCAGTGTGAAGATATAAGAAGAGGCAATACCCGGCATTACATCCATAAATCCAGGACCTTGATCTTTCGGTTTGAAAGGAGGTGTAGCAATACGAACAGTCAACATGATACGATCGCCCTCAGCCGGATAGTTGGCCATAGAGTAAGCACGAATGGTCTCTTCGTCGTTCTTACATTTGAGTCCCATAAGACCAAACTTTTCCCAAGCTGGCAAATATTCATCACCTATCAGGCTTTTATCAATGTCTTTATTATAATCCATTGAAAATTTAGGAATCTTGATCTGTGCATAAGAACCCGGAACAAAGTCCATGTGTTCGCCCTTCGGCAAAGCTACGATAAACTCTTTGATAAAAGTAGCTACGTTCTTGTTTGAGATAACCTCGCACTCCCACTCTTTCACTCCCAGAATTGACTCGTCAATCTTGATAGACATATCCTGTTTCACTTTTACCTGGCAACCCAGACGCCAGTGGTCAGCTTGTTGTTTACGAGAAAAGAATCCGGTTTCAGTAGGAAGGATCTCTCCTCCTCCTTCAAGTACTTGACAACGGCACTGTCCGCAAGAACCTTTACCACCACAAGCCGATGAAAGGAACACATCGTTGGCAGACAGCGTACCCAGCAGTGTACCACCGGGAGATGTTTTCAGTTGTTGTTCGCCGTTCATCGTAATCGTAACCTCGCCCGAAGGAGTCAGATACCCCTTCGCAACGAGCAGTATAATGACAAGCAGGAGAATCACTCCAAGGAATACTCCGATACTCGCTAATATTAAAGACGTCATTGTATTATTCTTTTTACTTTAGTTATAATTTCAATCCAGAGAAACACATAAAAGCCATTGCCATCAGTCCTACAGTGATAAACGTAATACCCAGACCACGTAGTGGAGCGGGAACATCAGAGTAAGCCATCTTTTCGCGGATAGCAGCCAGACCGACGATTGCAAGCAACCAACCGATGCCGGAACCTAAGGCATAAACCACTGCACTACCCACACCTGTGATAGCCTGCGGATTGGCAGGGTCCATTGTAATTCTCTGCTGCATGAACAGCGAAGCACCCATGATAGCACAGTTCACGGCAATCAGTGGAAGGAAGATACCCAGAGAGGCATACAGTGAGGGGGCAAAACGCTCTACCACCATTTCTACCAACTGCACAATACCGGCAATAACGGCAATAAAGAGAATAAAACTAAGGAAGCTAAGATCGACACCTTCGATGATAGCATTGGCAGCCAGCACCTTTGTTTGGAGCAAGTAGTTCACAGGAAGCGTAACCACCAATACGAAAGTTACCGCAATACCCAGACCTACAGCAGTTTTCACATTCTTCGATACAGCCAGGTAAGAACACATACCCAGGAAGAAGGCGAATATCATATTGTCCACAAATATGGAGCGGACGAATAAACTTAATAATTGATCCATTTGATTTATAATTTCTGATTTATGAATTATGAATTCCAAGTTATGATTTTAGAATTAGGATATGATCTATGTATACGGCATATACTTCGCACGGCATAAATCATAATTCATAAATCATGATTCTTGCAATTCTTTATGTTTCGCACGCTGATACCAGATGATACAAGCACAGATAATCAATGCCATAGGAGGCATTAACATCAGCCCATTGTTTAAGTAACCCATCTTGTAGAATGACTCCGGAATAATACGGAAATTCAGCAAAGTGCCCGAACCCAGCAGCTCACGGAAGAAAGCTACAATAATCAGAATCTTAGCGTATCCAAGTCCGTTACCTATACCATCCAGGCATGACTCCCACGGACCGTTCTGCATGGCGAAAGCTTCAAGACGTCCCATCAGGATACAGTTGGTAATAATCAGACCCACATAAACAGAAAGCTGAACACTCACATCATAAGCAAATGCTTTCAATATCTCGCTAACAATAGTAACCAATGCAGCTACTACCACCAACTGAACAATAATACGGATACGATTAGGGATTGTCTTTCTCAGCAATGAAATAACGACATTGGCAAAAGCTGTAATCACTGTCACTGACAGTCCCATCACGATAGCCGGTTCCAATTTGGCTGTTACCGCCAGTGCCGAACAAATACCAAGTACCTGTACGGTTACCGGATTGTCGATTCCCAGCGGAGCAAAGAATACTTCTTTATTCTTTTTAGAAAATAATTGGCTCATATTCTATCGTTCCTCCTTATTTATTAGTTAAAAATTTATTGTACTGACCCAGGCAGTTCTTAATCATATCGTCTACACCTTTAGAAGTGATTGTACCACCTGAGATACCATCTACCTGATAAGCAGGGTCAGTAACTTTACCATTCTTCTCAACTGCAAGGGCAATCTGTCCATCTTTCATCACTTTCTTGCCATCAAACTCTTTCTGGAAAGCAGGGGTTGCAATCTCAGCTCCCAGTCCCGGAGTTTCACTTGCATGAGAGAAATACACACCATAAACTGTATCCTTGTCTTCGTTCAAACCTACATAGCCCCAGATTGGTCCCCAAAGTCCGGCTCCCGACAAAGGAATTACGTATTTAGTTTGTCCGTCAACATCACAAACATACAGCGGAAGTTGACGCTCTGCAGCCGGCTTAGACATTTCAACAGCCATGTCGATTGCAAAACCACCATTCTCGGAAACAACCTCTCCACTGGCGTTCAGAATTTCGTCTGACTTCACATATTTTTTATACAGATCTTCTGCATCCTGACCTTTCGTATCAACATTCAATGCAGCCAGAATCTGTTTCATTTTATCCAGCTCTTCATTTTTTTCCTGCGTCGGTTTCAGAGAAGCAGAAACAAAAGCCAGAAGGAATGCTACGATAACAACCATTACCGAAGCATAAATGATAGTATAGGTATTACTATTTGTATTCATTGTTTTCGTTCGGTTTTAATTGTTAGACTTAACAGTACGTTTCTCGCGGCGACCGATGTTGCTCTGTACAATACAATAGTCAATCAGCGGTGCAAAGATATTCATCAACAAAATAGCAAGCATCATACCTTCGGGGTATCCTGGATTGAGCACACGGATTATGATAGCCATAGCACCGATAAGGAATCCAAAAATATATTTACCTGTTTCCGTACGGGAGGAAGTTACAGGGTCGGTAGCCATAAATACAGCACCAAAGCAGAAACCACCCAATACAAGATGTTCATACCAAGGCATATGAGCCATAGCAGTGTCAGGACCTGCAACATTGAATATCCAACCCATAAAAGCGCCGCCAACGAATACAGAAAACATAGTTTTCCAGCTTGCGATACCTGTCCATAACAGCAAGATAGCCCCTAGTGCAATGGCAATGACGCTTGTCTCACCGATAGATCCCGGAATAAGACCGGTTACCATATCCCATGAGAATGGAGGATAACCATCAGGAGCCAATGCAGTAGAAGCTACACCAAGTGAAGTAGCGGCAGTCAATCCGTCTACATTCTGACCTATACCCAAGATGCTCTGTCCGGATACCCAAACGGCATCACCAGACATCTTAGTCGGATATGCAAAGAACAGGAATGCACGGGTCACAAGAGCAACGTTGAACACGTTCATACCCGTACCACCAAACACTTCTTTTGCAAAGATCACAGCAAATGCAGTTGCAACGGCCAGAATCCAAAGTGGGCAGTCAACCGGCACAATCATCGGGATGAGCATACCCGAAACCAGAAAACCTTCCTGAATCTCTTCTTTTTTCCATTGTGCTATAACAAACTCGATACCTAGACCGACTACATAAGATACTATAATTTTAGGCAATACAGCCAGAAATCCATAGGCAAACATTTCCAGAAAACTGCCTTCGCCTCCTGTATGAGTGAAATGCTGATAACCTACGTTATACATACCGAACAGCAAAGCCGGCATCAACGCAATAACCACAATCGACATTATACGCTTACTGTCAATCGCATCGTGAATATGCGTTCCCGTTTTCGAAGTGGTGCTGGGGACGAACAAGAATGTTTCGAAACCATCAAACACCGAACGAAACGCGTGGTATTTGCCGCCCTCTTCAAAGTTCGGCTTTATCTTGTCGAGATAATTTCTTAACGCTTTCATTAATATATTTACTATTTATCTATTTACTAATTACTATCTGATACCTCAATGCTTACATCATTTCAGCACGGAGCATATCCAGTCCGAGGCGAACAATGTGTTGCAGCTCCAGTTTGGAAGAATCTACAAACTCACACAGAGCAAAGTCTTCGGGAGCTACTTCGTAGATACCAAGTGCTTCCATGCGGTCGATATCCTGAGCAATGATTGCCTTGATAAGGAACTCTGGCAAGATGTCCATCGGGAATACTTTATCGTATTCGCCGGACATAATCATATGACGTTCCCCCCCCTTGATACGTGCATCCATCGTATATTCTTTCTTAGCCATTAACCAGCTGAAGTAAGAACGGTGTACACTGAAGTGGTTGAAACGTGGCATGATCCATCCCAGCATTTCGTGGATATCATTGCCTTCGGGAATAACCGTTACCTGGCTATGGAAAGCGCCAAGAAAGCCATTCGGAGATACCAGCTTACCAGTCAACACATTGCCACTGATATAGCGTAATTCTTTATCTTTTGTTACGTTTCCGGCAAAGACATTAGTCAGCAAAGCACCTACACGCAACTTACAATAAGTTGGTTTCAGTACTTCAGAACCAGTTACGGCAACAGTGCGAGTCATGTCTACGCGTCCTGTATTCATCAGTCGTCCGATGAAGATCACAGCTTGCGGGTCAATGGTCCATACAGTTTCACCTTTTACTATGGGAGCAACATGGTTGATCTGCACACCTACATTTCCGGCGGGGTTTGGTCCGTCGAAAGCGGTGATAGTAACATTCTTCGCCTGTGTCAAGACTGCTGATTTCTGTTTCACACTAATGCCGAGATAAGTTTTAGCCATCTTGGCTAATGCATCGAGACCCGTCTGGAAGTTAGTTTCTTCTCCTTTGAGTGCGAATTCAAATTCAGGAGCCAATGGATTACTGTCGAATGCAGAAACGAAAATTGCTTTGGGGGCAACAGTCGGATCGGCAATCACATCGTAGGGACGTTGCTTAATGAAAGCGAACATACCTGCCTGCAGCAACAACTCCTTCACCTGGTCAGCATTAAGCTGGGCAACATTCTGCTTGCCGAACTCTTCGTAGTCCTGCTCTGCAGCGGCTTCCACAACGATACTCATCACCTTACGGCGATCACCGCGTTCCACGCTTGTTACCACGCCGCTAACGGGCGAAACAAATTTCACTTCAGGATGATTCTTGTCGATAAACAAGGGTCCTCCAGCCATCACATATTCCTGCTCTTTGACTACTACTTTAGGGGTCACTCCAGGAAAGTCGTCGGGTACGAGTCCGTAAAATCCCGGCTCCTTCACTGCAGCTATCTCTTCAGCAGCTTTGCCTTTCAGGTTGATGTCAAGGCCTTTACGTAACTTTATTACATTTGCCATGTGTTATATAAAATAATGGTTTCATAATTTGCCCGCAAAAGTAATAAATAATAATGT
>DXWV01000064.1 GCA_019416685.1 Bacteroides sp. | reverse complement strand
CCTTTCTTATACTCATAACATCCGGATGTTGTCACCAAAAACACCCGGATGTTTCTATAACAACACCCGGATGTTTTCTATAACAACATCCGGGTGTTGTGGTTTCTTTATCTTTGAGTTATTCTCATATTAAAGCTATTGCTTACATATATAAAGGCATACTGATTTGGATAAGAGCATTGTACAAGTTGGATATTCTTTATAAAGACAGAAAGAATACGGGATTTTTCTTTGAAAATCTCATTCACAAGCAATGTGAATCTCTTATAACAATGGCTTAAGTTGAACCGGTAAGATATATTTGACAGAATCGGATTGAAGAATATGAACGGAGAACCAGAAAAAAGAAAAAAACTTTCCGCTGTGGTAAAACTATACAAAAGATAGAATAATACCGATGGAAAGGTTTCAATTAAAGGAACTTACCTAATTAAAAAGTCTGTTTAAATTTTCCTCTTAAAAGTTTTTAGGGGATCATTTTGAAGTGAACGGAAGGGGACAACTGCGAGTGAATTTTCCAGTATACATATAAACTCAAAAAGTAAATTCATGCACTGAAACAAAGTTGCTGTATAATAAAAAACTCCTTGCCACATGTTTTCTCAAACGGTGGCAAGGATATTAAAAAACAAACATAAATTTACCAATTAATTGCCTATAATCACTTTTTTGCCTTCGAGGAAATAGATACCAGCAGGAAGATCGTTAATTATGTTTTCGCCTTCATGTACATTCACAGAACGAACCAAAATTCCATCCACTCCATAAATGGAGATCAGGCGAGGTTTGTCGGTCTCAATATATAAGACGCCACTTTGCGTATGAATCTTAAGAGAATCAACTCCTTTCAGAAGTATTTTCTCCAAAGCAGTGATACTTCCACCATCGCCCCCAATACTATACATTGCCGGAGCGACAACATGAGGTTCTTTACTGACTACGTAGGCTTCAAAAGGAAGAACATCACGCAATGCTTTCACAAAAACACTACCGCCAGGTTTTTTATTATAAACGGAAGAATTAAGCGCATATACAGTATCGTTAGCAGCAACCATTTGATAAGTAGGTACTAATTTATAATTAGCATTCTCTCCGGTAGGCATAACAGCAGGAGTAGCTGATACTTCAACACCGGAGGCATTTTCTGCAACAAAAGTCACCGTACCCGTGATATTATACTCATCCTCATATTCGGCATTATTCGGCATTGAAATAATATAAGGCTTATTCGCTTGCAAGGTAGAAGAGACGACATAGCCATCAGGTGTCAATTCACGAAGCCAAAAAGGCTTGGATCCAATAACGTTACTACCAAAAGGAGCTAATTCACCTTTAACCTCATGCATAAAACGAGAAGCTGTAAAAGGAAGTACAATACTTTGCCATCCAGCAGAAAAATGCAGACCACTCTGTACATCAAAATTACGAGAGTAACTGATCTTTTTCACCTTGAAAGGCAGAGCAGCATAGAATCGTTCGAAGCCAGTCTCATCCGAAATCACAATAGATTCTGCCATGCCATCATAAATCACCTGAGCTGTATTCCAATTTTCCGGAACAGTAACATCACCCTTCACATAAACAAGAAAATTTTTATGAGAAGGAGGAGTTGAATAATATTCAAAAAGGCTTGAAGGTATATTATCCGTTCGGTTCCATACAAGACAACAAGGTGTGCTGCCTTCAAAGCCCCCCTCCCGTATTCTCCCCATTCCTTCCGAAACATATATTACATCTAAATCATAACACTCACCAACAGCTTTATACCCTAAAGAAGTAACACTGCCAGGAATACAAATCGACTTGAGTCCAGTACGGTTAAACGCCTCTTGTCCAATATCAGTTAACCCCTCCGGTAACACTACCGATTTCAAATCCCAACACTTAGCAAATGCACGATCTCCAATCGAAAGAACACCTGCAGGAATAGTTATCGCTTCTATACCAGACCGATTAAAGGCAGATTCATCTATTTCAGTTAAACTTTGTGGAAGCTCAATAGTCTTCAGACTACTACAGCCACTGAACACATAATAAGGAATACTTGTTATTCCTTCCGGAATATTTATCGATTTCAGCGAAGAACATCCATAAAAAGTTAATATCCCAAGATTAGTTAATCCTTCAGGTAGAACAACTGTCTCCAATTGTTTACAAGAGCTCAAAGCAGAAAGTTTCTTTACTGTTTTAGGAAGGATTATAGATACAATGCCGGAATGCGCAAAAGGAAATGTCTCTACCTCCGTCTCTTCCACATCCAATATACGTAATATCGGCATTTCCTGAAGAAAAGTAATATCGTCACTATTCAAATGCCCACTCAATCTAAGTTCTGTTACTGTCTCTTTTTGCCCTCCAAGCAATTGTCCCAAAGTCCCTGCAGTTTCTACATACAAATCCAATTTTTCAGCATGCACTAATGCAACCAAGCAGAACAGTCCCCAAATAGTTACACAAATTCTCAACTTACTCTTTTCCATTATTATCTATTTTTAAAGTTCGTGTATTAATCGGCGGTTCATTATCATCTACATCTGGAGTTCCGGAAGTTATTTCAGGAAGAGTTTTTACCGTATAAGCTTCACTATAAGCAGTACCTTTTATATTGGTAGTAAAAGCTCTCACATAATAAGTGGTTTCTGGTGATAAGTTAGTTATTGTGGAAGTAAAAATGGAATTCACATCTCCCGATATCACGCTCAGATCGCCCATTGTAGGAAGCTGATTCGTTGAACTGTAACAGAAACCCCTGGTAAGAACAGTACTTCCACCATCATTAGTAATAGTAGCAGAAGCATCAATAGTGGTTTCTTTAATATTAGTAACCTGTAACCTACTTACTGTGGGTACAGTAATTTGTATGGTATGAAACTCATTCACCACTCCATATGCAGCCCCTTCCCCATTAGTAGCATAAGCTCGAATATAGTATTTTGCATCAGGTTCCAGATTCTTCAAAACTCCGGTTATTGAATTTCCGGTTGACGTATCCGCAAGAATACTACTACCACCTTCTATGGTAGGCGAACTATTTGTCAAACTATAGCAAAAACCTTTTCCGGAAACAGAAGCTCCCCCATCACTCACTACTGTAGCAGTTGCTTTAGCAGAAGTCTCACCTATTTCACTGACAGTAGTACCACTAAGTGTTGGAACAATAACAGAGGTACCAGTTGTAAATTCTTGTGTTTCACCATAACTTACCCCCTTCTCGTTCTCAGCATAGGCACGGACATAGTACTTTGTTTTACCAGATAATCCTGTTAACTCATAAAAATAAGTACTTCCCTCTGTTGAAACCTCACTACTGCCCTCTCGTTGCTCAAGAGAAGGAACCGTATGTGTGCTGCTCCAACAAAAGCCTTTACGCTGTAATGTACCATTACCTAAAGAAGTAATAGTACCGGATAAGCTCGCAGAAGCAGAGGTCACATTGGTAACAGCACCTGTTTTTACAACAGGCAGAGTGACAGATTCCGTCTGGAAGTTACTTACTACTCCATATGATAGCCCTGCCTGATTTATCGCATAAGCACGAATGTAATAAGTCTGACCCTCTTCCAACCCCACAAGGTTGGCAGTAATATTGTTTCCTGTAGTCAATGAAGATACATGAAGGTCCCGTTCATCGGGTAAAGCATGAGTTGTACTATAATAAAAGCCGCTTTTTGTAATCTCACTTCCACCATTACTGGTCACTACAGCAATGGCAGAAGCTGTATGGGCGGTAATATCACGCATAGTCGTTTGGGCTACCGTAGCAGGCTGCACTGTTTGTGCCAACGTAAATTCGATCCAATCCCCCTGACCTCGCAATTCTTGCCCATTTACTTCTCTTATAGCCCAAGCATATGCCTGAATAGCCTCTTCCGTAGGTAACCCTTCCAGTTTTAATGTGAATATGCCCGTTAACTGGCTTATATTTCCACTTGGATAATTTTCTATAACAACATTCCCTATAGAAGAAGATTTTGATTGCCAGGTAAATCCGAATGAGGTAATCCCTTCTAAATTATCAGTAGCAATACTTCCCGTTAGCACGGCTGTACTATTTCCCAAATCTTCGGCACTTAGTGTCGTTACTACTGGAGGAACTGCCTGATGTCCGTCATCAGGGATAGTATAGGTTATTACATCTCCGTATCCTACTCCTTGCTGCCCAACTGCATATGCACGGATATAATATGTATTTCCCGGCTTCAAGCTGCTTATTGTGGCATAAATCGTTGTATCAGGTGTATAAGCAATTTCTTTAAGTCCGGTAATAGTTGGTTCCTCCATCTCTGTACTATAACAGAAACCTTTTTCAGTTACGGTAGTTCCGTTTGCCAATATCCTTGCCAGCAAAGTAATCGAAGTTTCTGTAGAGTCTTGTGGCACGGAAGAAGATACAACCGGGAGGTCCGTCGTTTTTGTAATAATGTAAGCAGTCTCTCCATATCCTATTCCCTTAGTACTTGCAGAATAAGCACGAACGGCATATTGTCTTCCAGGTTTGAGGTCCTTGATACGCAATCGATAGTCGGACAGATTGTTTATAACTTTCATTTCGTCTTTTTCTGTCGGAAGATAGCCGGAGACGTTTGTCTCTTTCCAGCAGAAACCGGAAAAGAGTATCTCTCCTCCCCCTTCATCAAGTATAGAAGTAGAAACCGTAAAGCTTTTCTCATCCGTACCGGAAACTTCCAACGCGCTAAATACCGGCGTATTACTTGCTCCGGTGGTAAAACTCAGGACTTCACCTTTAGCTATACTATAACCGCTATGGGCATATGCACAATAATAGTAAGTTTTACCAGATTCAAGTCCCTGTAGTTGGACGGCAAAATCGTTATCACTTTTTTCATCTACTTTCATTTCAGTATATTCTGCCATACTCTGCAGCGTGGAATAAAGGATACCGTATTCTTTTACAACCACTCCTTCTGCTTTTTCCATGCTTCCTGACAGAGTAGCTCCGGTTCGATAGATATTGGTCGCTTCACCGGTCGCCAACTTCGGAGCAAAATTTGCAGGCTCCGTATCCTTTTCACAGGCTGCCATCACTAACAGCAGACTGCATATAATAAGATGTGTTATCTTTTTCATTTTTGCTTCCACTAATTAAAACATAATACCCACTCCAACAGCAACTTCATGATGCTTGAAATTCACAGTGTGAAATCCTACAGAAAGAGCAAATTTACCCAAACGCCCGATAACACCCAGTTCGGCAGCAACACCTGCCGCCGAATGATCGGTATTCTTAACCAACTCACCTTCTACTGTTTCCCAAGCCAATGTACGGCTACCATACCCTGCACCTGCATAGAGATAAACGGGCTTCCATAATTGCCGCAAATAACCGGCAGTGACCGACAAACGGGCTTTCTGAGTGACTCCTTCTTTGTAATAGGGAGTACCCTCACCTCCGGAAGTCAACGCACCGCTATCATCACACTCCAAATCCGCGGAAGCAGAACCGAAATCACTACGAAACTTTACATAAGCTCCGTTCTTGCGAACAAAACCAATCATACCGCCATAAGACAATTGTGAAGGATGATAACCTACTTCAGCCATCACCAGCATACGACGTGGCTCTTTAGGTTTAATCGTGGAAATCATTGTGAAGGTTTGCCCGTTTGTTTCTCCGGCGGAGATATTCACCACCGTATCTATAGGGAAGAAAAGATCTTTCTCTATACGAAGTTTATAGGAACGTATTGGCATACGGTCACTTTTATAAGGTGTTTGCCCTGCCAAAGTACCATCAATGTAAACATTGGCATCCTGCTCCGGCAAAGAAAAGACTTCGAGGTATCCGAATTTTGGTTTTAAAGTGACACTCATAATCTTCTGTTCACTCCCCAGATCGATGACTCCGGCTTCCGAAGCATACATAGGAGCTTCCACACGATAGGTATGACTACCTTTCTTCATGGTAGCCGTGAAAAGCCCTTTTTCCGTAGGCACCTTTTCATCATCTATATAGATAGTAGCATCAGCCGGGTCGGGGCGCATCACTAAAAGTTGTGTATTTGTATCTACAGGTTCGTGGGAAGTACCGTCATTGACTCGTACTTCCATTTCATAGACGGTAGATTTATCAATAATATCGGGGTAAAAGTAATTGCGTAGCACCCCATATTTATCATGCATAATAGAAATACGGCGAGCACCGCGAGGTACATAGAGCCAGATTTCGCCCGGTTTGTTTTCACGGGCAGTGATTCCTAAAGCGTCCGGTTCGAACATCAGATCTTTTACAGTAGTTACAATCCGGATCAGTGCACATACTTCTCCGTTCTGATCTCTCTTAGGAGCCGTGACGCGAGCTGTAATATCAGTTTCCATCCGGTTGAAAGAAGCAACTTCTATTTTTCCTTGGGCACAGACCTGCTGAAATAAGAAGTTAGCCCAAAAAAAGACTGCTAAAAAGAAGCCACGCCTTGCTTGGTTTGTCATTGTGTATAGTTTTTATTCCGCTTGTCCTCTTCAACGGAGGTTAACTGCATAAAGAAGGCGCGAGGACTGTTAAATCTATTCTATCTCTAAGGCTCTGGAAAATGCCCATGTCATGAATAGACAACAATCCTCACGCCTAACTATAACGTTGGCGTGAGAAGACTGTTGCTATCATCCCCTGACATTTTGAATTTTCCAGATTCTAGAGATAGGGATAATAACTTTACGCTTCTTGCGTTTTTTTCTAATATTTAAAAGTTTTGCTTATCATAACTCGTCACCACGAATAGCAAAACTGTATTGCAAATGTATAACAATTTTCTATTACAGTCACAGCAAAAAGAAAGAAAAAGAGTAAATTCATTAAAGATTTATTCTCACGTACCGGAAAACCAGTACAAAATATTCTCCTACAATAAAGAAAATAACATATTACAAAAAGAATATTCTGAAGATAAATAAAACGATAATTCATAGCTGTACAGAAAAAAACGTATAGATCCCCCCAAAAAAGCTCCTGCAAAAAAACGGATAATCAAACATCTAAAAAGTGTATCTTTTTACTATACAAGAATGTACACTGCCGGTTATTCAATATCACAAACTATAAAATTGTAATATTCTAAAAGTTGATTTCAATAGATATAAAGCAGTTACATTTAACTAATAATAAATAGAAAGAAAAATAACAGGTTACCTATTGTTTTATTTTCACACACACAAAACATTACAACAAGACATCTGTCAATGTCATTCAAATATCTCCATAAATTAAGATGTCACCATATATCTATCAATAAAAAAATGTATTTCATAATTAATTCACGCATTATATTGAGTTGAAACAAAAAAAGCAACTCCCCGTTACGTAATCTCTTTCTATTGTGGGTTCTTTAAGTAGAACCACCCATATCAGATTCGATTATGATAAAAAAGTTAGCACCAAATACAATGAGAAACCCAATTCCCTTATCCAACCTAAAACGATGGAATGATGACTCGTAGAAAAATATCCCTGCTACAATAAATGGAAACAACATCAATGAATCAATTTTGATCAATCAATTATAATAAATCTTATAACATGTACAACAGCTATCATTTTAATCAATCAATACTAAGAAACACCTTTATAGTGTTTGCGTTGGTTATCAGCGCATTGCTTCCCGGTAAAGCACTTGCAACAGGTATTGATTTTCAAGTAAAGAATGTGACTGTACGCGAAGCTGTATTGAAACTGCAACAGCAATATGGATTTTCCGTAACAGTAGAATCGAATGACGTGGACATGAATCGTAAAGTTTCAGTTTCAGCTAAAAATGAATCTATTAGTACAATACTTAGCCGTATATTTACGGGACAAAATGTCACTTATACAGTGACCAACAAAAGTATTATCATCCAAAACCGGAAACAACCAACCGAGAATGCCCCTGCGATACCAAAGCCACGCCCGATTTCCGGAAAAGTGATAAACGGTACTGACAAAGAACCACTTATCGGTGTTACCGTCCTTAATCCCGAATCGGGTAAAGGTGTAATCACCAACGTAAACGGCGATTATTCCATCGAAGCGATTTCAGGACAAACACTGAAGTTTTCTTATGTAGGCTTCTCCGATGTTTCGATAAAAGTAGGCAGTTCAAACGTCTTGAATATTACTATGACCGAGAATTCGACTATACTTAACGAAGTAGTAGTAGTCGGATTCGGTAGCCAGAAAAAAGTAAACCTGACGGGAGCTGTCGGGGTGATTGGAAATGAAGAGATCAACGGCCGTCCTGTCGCTTCGGCTGCACAAGCCCTACAAGGGTTGGACCCATCGCTAAACATTGGCATTAATACCGGTAGAGCCGATTCAGGCTATGAAATAGATATTCGTGGTGCCGCATCTCTAAATGGAGGTACCCCGCTTATTCTCGTCGACGGTGTGGAGATGGAACTTAACCGCCTTAATCCTAACGACATAGAGTCAGTATCCATATTAAAAGATGCAGCAGCGGCTTCGGTATACGGTGCAAAAGCCTCAGCCGGTGTAGTATTAGTTACCACCAAAACCGGTAGTGACTCCAGTGTAAAAGTTACATATAACGGCCGTTTCGGTCTATTAAAGAACACCACAAGTACCGACTACATAACCAGTGGTTACGACTGGGCCAAAGTAGTTGACCGCTTTTTCTATTATTCGAATAAGGGGATAAACTATCTTAAATATGATGAGGACGATTGGAATGAACTCGAGATACGTCGCGGCGATAAGACCGAAAACCCCGAACGCCCATGGGTAGTAGCCGAAGAAGACGGAACATACAAGTATTACGGAAATTTCGATTGGTACGATTACATTTACAAACGTACTCGCATGCAACATGAGCACAATGTATCGATAAGAGGGGGAAATGACAGGGTAAAGTACTACGTCAGCGGCCGTTATTACAATACCGAAGGGATTATGAACCTGCAAAATGACCCTTATGACAATTACAGTATTCGCGGAAAGTTAGACATTAACATTACGAAGTGGGCCCGCTTTAGTACCAATCTGAACTATTTTTATGGTAAAATGTGGTGGCCAGGAATGAAAAACCAACAAACGACATTTCGTAATGTAACCATGGGTGGTTCTCCATTATTTGTCCCTAAAAATCCCGATGGAACAATCGTACATAGTACCGAAATAGTAAATCAAGGAGCCGGCGTACTTGGTGATATGAACCTGATGCTTACTTACGGCAAAACTTCCAACGAAGAGGTAGTGAATGAAGCGACGATTAAAAACAACCTTGAATTAGATGTCGTGAAAGGATTAACATTGCATTTGAGTCACGCATATCGTTTTTCTCATGAGTTCGGACAATATCGCTATAACAATGCACCGTATTCTTCACATGAAGGCGTGATTTCATGGGAAACCACCAGCAAATTTCGTAACGAACTTCAAGAAACCAATCAATCGCTCTATAAACAGACATTTGAAGCATTTGCCGATTATTCGCACACTTGGAATCGGGTACACAATTTCAAGATTGTAGCCGGTATGCAATATGACACCCGTTATTACCGCAAGAATGCAGTATCGGTCGATGGAAATCTTTCAGAAGATCTGAATGATTTCAACCTCTCTGCCGGATCGACTTATTCTGTCAGCGGAGGACAATCAAAGTACAAGACACTCGGTGTCTTTGGGCGTGTTAATTATGACTATGATGGCAAGTATCTGTTTGAAGCATCCGGACGTGCCGACGGATCGTCACGCTTCTGGAGTCGTAACCGCTGGGGATACTTTCCTTCAGGCTCTGTCGGATGGCGTATCAGTCAGGAGAATTTCTGGGAACCTTTACGCCAGTGGTGGAATAATGCCAAGATACGTTTTTCTATCGGTAGTCTTGGCAACCAACAGGTATCGGACTACCTGTTTGTTCAAAAGATCAACACCAATCTCACCAGTGGAGATTTTACGTTCAATGGTACGGATAAGCTGACATATGCCCGTGAAGACGCCCCTGTAGCCAATGATTTAACATGGGAAAAGATAACGACGTATGACTGGGGAGTCGACCTTGCTTTTTTAAACAACAGACTAACATTCAGTGGTGACTATTACATACGTAACACCACCGATATGATGATGCCGGGAGCATCGCTCCCCGGAGTTTACGGTGCAAGCGAACCGCGTACAAATGCTGCAGATATGCGCACTAAAGGTTGGGAACTCAGTTTCGTCTGGCGCGACAGAGCGACTCTGTTTAGCCGGCCGTTCTCTTATTCGCTGCGCGCCAGTCTCGGCGATTACCAAACCAAAGTAACCCGGTTCGACAATGATACCCGGCTGATCTCGGAACACTATGTAGGTGAAAAACTCGGAGATATCTGGGGGTATAAAATCGACGGCCTTTTCCGTACCGATGAAGAGGCGGCAGAATATGCCCAAAAAGTTGACTGCTCCTACTTTACCAAACGTATCGACGCCACTGCCACCCGCAAGGGACTTCATGCCGGCGATCCGAAATTCCTGGATCTCAATGGAGATAATAAGATTTCCATCGGCAAAAACACGGTCGAAGATCCGGGAGACCGGGTAGTCATCGGTAATTCACTTCCAAGGTACTCTTATACATTCGGTGGTGATTTTTCATGGAACGGCATCGATTTTTCTATTCTGTTTCAAGGTGTGGGCAAACGCAACTGGTATCCCAGCTCCGGCCAAGCCAATCTTTTCTGGGGGCCGTATTGCCGTCCGCACAATACATTCTTAAGCCAGCAATTGGTTGATCAGGTATGGAGCGAAGATAATACAGATGCATACTTCCCATTCCCTCGCGGTTACGAAGCATACTCCGACAATACCAATTCTCACTATACTCTGACATCGCCCAATGACCGGTATATCCAGAACGTAGCCTATCTACGGCTTAAGAATCTGACAGTAGGCTACACTCTTCCGGTGTTCAAAAAGTACCTCCAGCAGATACGTATTTATTTCACCGGAGAGAATCTTGCTTACTGGTCGCCAATGAAAAAATACTGTAAATACATTGATCCCGAAGCAGCTGTTTCATCTTCGTCTTACGTTGAGAATTCCGGTGAAGTATACAATTTCAGCAAGGTATTCTCATTTGGCATCGATATTACATTCTAAAAAACAAACCAGCTATGCGTACTATAAAATACATATTCATATCCGCCGCCTTATTAACAGGCTTTGTGTCGTGTGACCTTAATGAATTTCCTAAGGATTCCATCAGTCCCGATACCTTTTTTCATACAGAGTCAGAGTTGGAACTTTATACCAACCAGTTTTATCTCATGGAACCTACCGCAGTCAATCTGTATGACGAACCATCCAACCTGATTGTTGACGGTCTGTCTCAGAGCGATGTCGTAGTAGGACTGACACGTACCGTTCCTTCCTCCGGCGGGGGATGGTCATGGTCTTATCTGAGATATATCAACTATTATCTACAAAATTCCCATCGCTGTGAAGATGTATCCGCCCGCAAACGCTATGACGGCGTTGCTTATTTCTGGCGTGCCTACTTTTACTTTGAAAAGCTGAAACGTTTTGGCGAAGTACCATGGTATGATCAGGTATTGGCTTCCGACCAAGATGAACTTTTGGCCAAACCACGCGACAGCCGCGACGTCATCATAAATCATATCATAGAAGACTGCAACAAAGCGGCAGAAAGCCTTCCGGCATCATCCTCTATTTATAAAGTTTCACGTTATGCAGCCCTTGCATTAAAATCACGTGCGTGCCTTTTTGAAGGAACTTTCCGTAAATACCATGCCGGTCACACATTTAATAAAAGCAATTTACCTTATGAAGCTATCTTGCAGGAATGTGTTAATGCATCGCTTGATATTATGAATGATAAAAAGTATTCCATCTACTCGACAGGAAAAAGCCCTTATTATTCACTCTTTACTTCAGAAAGCGCCATTGCACAGGAAGTAATTCTTGCACGTTGCTATGGAGGTAATTTCGCACATGCAGTCGACGCCTATGCACTAATGCCCTCCAAAGGCATGGCCGGTTACACCAAAGCACTCGTTTTCTCTTACTTAATGCAAGACGGCAGTCGCTTTACCGATAAGGCAGGATGGGCAACGATGCCATTTACCGAAGAGACCAAAGAACGCGATCCGCGTCTTGCACAAACAGTATTGACACAAAACACCCAATACGTCGATGGTACAGAAGGAACCTTCAATTTTGCCAATACCGTGACAGGATATCCGATGCTAAAGTACATTTCAGGCCCCAATTATGTCAATGCTTCGACAATAGATATGCCTATTTACCGTATGGCCGAAGTATACCTCAATTACGCCGAAGCCAAAGCCGAACTGGGAACATTGACACAAGAGGACCTCGATCACTCCATCAATTTAATCCGTGATCGCGTAGGAATGCCCCACTTGGACAAATCAGCAGCAAATGCCGATCCTGATCCGTTCCTCACATCTGAACTTTATGGATATAAGAATGTGGACAACGGTCCCAACAAAGGAGTCATTCTTGAGATCCGCCGGGAGCGTTCGATAGAAATGGTAAGCGAAGGCATCCGCTTTGCCGATTTATGCCGCTGGCGTGAAGGCCAACTTCTGGCCCAGCCATTTTATGGGCCCTATGTACCCGGTGAAGGCCGTTATGACATGGATGGCAATGGAAAAATCGATTTTGTGGTTTATCTGGACCGCCGCATTCCCGCTCCGGGAGTAACTCCGTTGAAAATAAACCAAGACATATTCCTGTCAGAAGGAGAGACCGGTTATATTCTGGCTCACGGACAATTAATGAGGGCATTCAACGAGGACCGAGATTATCTCTATCCAATCCCAAGTAATGAACGTACACTTACCAAAGGTATGATTACCCAGAACCCCGGATGGGATGACGGACTAAATTTTTAACCACATCTTATTCGCAAGTCAGTTATTATTAAGTTTAAAATTACAAGTAAACAGTATGTTAAAAAGAAAAATAATCTATGTATGGATATCTGTCTTAATGGTTTCCGTAAGTGGTTTTTGCATGGATACCATGAACGAAGACAAAGTACATACTCCGCAGAAATTGCGAATAGGTACAACTATAAGCGTTTTCGGCGGTTTGAAAGGGTTAACCTATGAAAACCTGAAAGAAGCACGGTCTGCGGGCATCTCTGACATAGAAATTTCTCTTACCGGCTTAGTTAATGGAGATCATCCTATTCCAAATGCCGAATTAAAAGAGAAATTCCGCCAGGTAAAACACAATGCCGACAGTGCCGGGATCAACATCTGGTCGATACATATGCCTTATGGGGCCGACTGTGACCCGTCACACGTTGACGAAACCATTCGTTCACACTCCGAAAATGCCTACCGCAGCTACATCGATGTCGTCAGCGTATTGGAGCCGGAAGTAATACTGTTCCATCCAAGCTGGCGGTTAGGTCTCAACGAACGCAAGGAACGCATGAGTCAACTGGTAAAAACCATCACCTCCCTGAATAAAGATGTAAAGGAGATAGGGGCCATCATTGTATTGGAAAATCTTCTCGGATACAAATTACTTCGCAGTCCTGGGGTAGAACGCCCGTTGGGCCGTACTGTCGAGGAGATGGTTGAAATTATGGATTTAATGCCGGCTGATGTTTATGCAGCAGTCGACATGAATCACATCAAAAATCCCGAACTGCTGATCGCTGCACTCGGCTCTCGCATAAAGAGTGTTCACATTGCCGACGGTGACGGAGAAAAGGAGTGTCATCAGCTCCCGGGACGTGGGAAAAACAATTGGCCTCTTATTCTTCAGGCACTTGATCATGCCGGCTACACCGGTCCGTTTCTCTATGAAATAAGAGCAAAAGAAGTAGATGGATTTACAGATCTCGTCACTGCCTATAATCTGCTTTATGAAAATTATATAAAGTCTTTACAACCGTAAGGAGGCTGTTGTCAATACCTCCTCAAACGTATAAAAACTCCAAGTGATTTTACCAATACATTATTAACAAATCTATGAGAATTATGAAACTAAAACATTTCTTACTCTGTGTGATGGGAATTTTGATTCCTGCAACCGTTTTTTCGGCTGAATACTATGTCGTACCGGGTTTACGTGCCACAGGCAACGACGGTTCATCCTGGGAAAAAGCGATTACCATGTATGACATTTTCGAAAATGATGCCACTGCTGCAAAAAACGATGAGGTATCCAAGTATAAAACCGGAGACGTATTCTTTCTTGCAGGAGGAACCTATTACAATGCTACCAGTCCCGGTTCCGATGCCGGGCGCATTTATCGTGGCTATATTTTTGTTGGAGGATGTGATCAAAGTAAAGGTACGGTTACTGAGTGGCCTGCCTATCCATCGGCAACACCTACGATTTTCTCCGGTGACCTCGACGAAAACGGAGGGCCGAGTGCAGGCGACCTTCGTAATTTAATTCATGTGCGTCAGGCTCGGAATGACGATGCCGAGAACCTGGCCCACATCTGCAAACTGATAGGTATCGATTTTACCTGTTCATATTCTCCCGAAGGTTCAACTAACGCAAGTGGAGCAGTTTATTGCACGCAGGGAGCCATCGAACTTCAATATTGCAATATATATAATAATATAAGCAAAGGCGAAGGTACGGGAGACGGAATCGGTGCCGGTATCCACATCTATGGCGGACTTTATCATATAAAAGACTGCAATGTATACAACAACAAAGCGCATAAGACCGGAGCAGGATTCCGGTGTACTTCCCGCAGTTCTAAGAAAGCGAATGGCGTAATCGAACGTTGTTACTTCGGCAATAATGAAGTAGAATCCCGTTACGGTGGTGCCATCGCCCAATCTTCAGGAGAAAATATGTGGATCATAAATTCCACTATTGTTGACAACAAGGCCTTTTACGAAGGTGCCGGAATCTGTGCCAATGGTAGCTCCTTTGATGATGATGTACGTGCAGTACATATCATAAACTGTACAATTGCCGGCAATACATGCGCTGCCGATCCTTCGGAACTATATGCTGAAGATACGGAAACCGGTACTGTCACTAATCCTGGTTCATGGTTGGGATCGCAAATACGTATTGCTTGTGATCCGGCAGTGAGTATCTGTAATTCCATTATTGTCGGACGCGAAGATGACGGCGCAGTTGCCAAAGCCGCTATCGTTCTTACCGGTACGGAAAAAACACCCTCCAGCGCCTATTTAAATTCAT
This sequence comes from Bacteroides sp., assembly GCA_019416685.1. Classification (GTDB taxonomy): domain Bacteria; phylum Bacteroidota; class Bacteroidia; order Bacteroidales; family Bacteroidaceae; genus Bacteroides. Next base: position 14,960 of record DXWV01000064.1, on the reverse strand, counting down.
ATGGTGGCAGCATATTAGGCACGTTCGGCTCGGTCATGAATTCTCCAACCATTGCTATCAACTGGAACAATGATCACATGGATGGCAGTAACCCGAATACTTATTCCAAGATATTCGGCACAACCACAGCCGGCGAGAACGGCGGATTCACCAAGACACTGAAACCTGTAGATAATGGCATTCTCGACCAGCTCGGAGTTTACGCCCTTTATGGTTTCGAACTTGGAGAGTACATCAAGACTCTAAAAGATGAAGGCAAATATCTCCCGTTCGAAATCGACGTTACCGTAGACCAGACCGGTTCGAAACGTAGCCAGGAAGAGATTAACGGTGAAACAGCTCCGGGAGCCTATGACTTCTTGACCAATCATGGGACCGGTATTGCCGACACGAATTCTCCGATGTCCTCTCTCACATTACAAATATCGGGTGATGGTATCTACCAGATTGTAGGACTTACCGACAATGCTACAATACATATTTATAATTTACAAGGTATACGTATCCGGTCTATTACCCAAGGTAATACGATTGACCTGCGTGATCTCACAAAAGGCATTTACATGGCTAACGTGAACGGACAAACGTTCAAAGTTGCCAGATAATATTGTAACTAATCTATTGAACAGGTCCGTCTGCTTTCTGTATCTGGAAAGCAGTCGACTTGTTTGTTTTATAAATCATTATTATATGGCTTTCTATCATATCAAATACAGACTATTAGCCATTCTATGGTTATTTTTATCGACCCTGTCGACGGTCGGCATAGCCAATACCACGACTTTAAACGTCGGGTGTTTCAATATCCGTTTCAAAACGAGCGCCGATCAGGGAGAGCTAAGCTGGGACAACCGTAAAAGTTATGTTGCACGGACAATTATCGATTTCAAATACGATATTGTCGGAGTTAACGAAATGAATGCCGGTTCACAACAAGAGGACATGAAAAGTTTACTTCCGGAGTATTCATTCGTAGAATGGGGAGGAAACTCATCAACAGTGCCCAACCAGGGAACAATCAATGCGGTATTGTTTCGTACTGAAAAGTTCGATCTTCTTGAAGAAGGACATTACTTTTTGTGTACAGATCCCTCGAAATCATTACTTTCGTGGGATAACAGCAGCGGGAACAAACGTTTCACCGTATGGGCCAAGCTGAAAGTCAAGGAAACAGGCGATATCTTTTACTATTTCATCACCCATCTCGATCATCAGGGAAGTGATGCCCGCAATGAAGGAACGCGCATTAACATGGAAAAAGTACGTTCTATTTCCGGTCATTACCCCGCCATCATATGCGGTGATCATAATTCGTCGGCCATACGTTATCCGTTCTATGACCTTTGCAGTGCCTATATGTCAGACAGTCGCAAAGTATCGGAAACCCCATTCCCATGGTCTAAGGACGGCACTTTGTGCAAATGGGATCCCGAGAAAAAAGATGGAACCAGACTGGATTATGTATGGGTAAAAGGGATGAAAGTACATACATACAATCACATCAATGAGACTTTCGGACGCAGTGTCACCCCTTCCGACCATTTTCCCGTGATAGTGAACGTCTCATTAGAGCCTTTCGTGGCTTCCCATACCCGTTATGTCGATATAAATGCTGCTGATGGTGGCGATGGAAGCAAGTCAGCGCCGTTCCGTAATATCCAGGAAGCTGTCGATGCCACTTGTAATGGCGATACCATTTACGTTGCCCAGGGATATTATACCGTAACCGAATCGGAGCAATTTAAAGGTCGGGACGCTACACTCAATATTCCCCATTCTCTGGATATATTCGGCGGCTACGACTCTGCATTTAAAGAAGTGACAGGGCGTACAGTTCTATCAGGAGATATAAACGGCGATGATGAAATCGCAGACGGAGTATGGACCGGTAATGAAGAAAATGCTTATCATGTAGTGACAGTTCAGAAATACTGCGCACTGATGCTTTGCAATTTCGAAATAGTCGGAGGAAATGCCAACGGAAGTGCTACCACAGGGGCAGGTATCGCCGGTCTGGGTTCCCGACTGATACTCGATAATGTGATTATCCGCAATAACCAAGCCACAGGTCAAGGTGCCGGAATCTATGCAGCCGGCCAATTGTTATGTACCAATTGCCGGTTTATCCGTAACGTCTCCTCAGCCAACGGCGGCGCTTATTTCACTGCCTATGCCGGTGTAGAACTATGGTGGCGCCATGCAATGACCGATTGTTACTTCTCAGAAAATGAAGCAGTACAAGGTTCTGCCGGATACCATTCAGGATACTCGTGGGCTTACCTGGGACACAACACTTATGTCGATAATAAGGCAACTTACGGAGGAACCGTCTCACTCAACGGAACAGCTTATGCTTCTAAAACGACTTTAGTCAACAACACCTTTGTCAATAACCGGATAGAAGCTACCGGCGGTGTCATTAACGAAATGAAGGGAGGTTCGGCCATCTATGCCAATTTGAACGTAGCATCTACAATTTCGATCGTCAATAATACAATTGTCGGAAACCATGCATCATGCTACAAAAACGGCACACCTACCATCGACTTTTATGGTGCAGCCGTGCATATTTACAACGGAACACCCTTCATTTTCAACAACGTGATTGCCGGAAACCGTTCCACTTCAGCACATACTGGTGATGTTTATAATGCAGGACAGCTGGCAACTACCGGTTATAACATCTTTTCGAGTGCCGATAATATAAATATAACGCCGGCAGAAACCGATATTTTAGGAACCTCAGTCGATTCATCCATTCAATTGCTCGGTAATATGCTCGAGAGTAACATAGTAGAAGGAGATATTATCCCTGTTCTGGCATTAAACGGTGGTCCGGTTGAGACAGTCAAAGTGAAAAGACGCTTTTTCGGATCGAATGCAATCAATGTGCTGCCGGCATCTCAATTGGAAGAAAAATTATTAAAAGGAGATGTAGACAACACGATTGAACTGCGAAACAAACTTATATTCGACCAACGAGGAGTAGAACGTTTGACCGATGGAACCTCATCGATCGGTGCATATGAATATGGAAGGGAAGGTACAGGCATTACCGAAACAGCAAGTGCCGCCAATCCGGTCAAAACATACCAGAACGGTTCAATTTTATATCTGTCTACTTCTATGACATTACAGGATGCAAAAATATTCTCCATGACCGGATCAACGGTTATTCTTCTGGGCGAAGTTACCACAGGAGAGACTCCGGTCAATGTTTCCCGGCTTTATCCCGGAGTATATATATTATCCTGGAAAGGAGGAACTTCCCGGTTTATAAAAAGATAAATAAGATTATCTGCCAGTAAATTAAAAAATCACCCACGCTGCAACTATTGAAGCGTGGGTGATTTCATTGAAAGGAAAATTATAGCACACTCTCCATCTCTCTTTTTACTCCGGCGATGAAATACAAGCTACCCATCCCCCACCCGGTGCGAGTCGGACAACAATCTCATTCTGTTCCAATACTCCGAACGTTCTCCGGTAATCCTGAGCTGCCCGATGGGCATTTACTCCGTCACTGAATATCTCGATTCGTTTCCCGATGCAATCATCCGGTAATCTCACCCTCAGTTCACGGGTATCCCAATTCCCCAATACTCCGATATACCAATCATCACCTCTACGCCGAGCCACGACAATATACTCACCAACTTTACCATCGAGCACGAAAGTGTCATCCCAGACTGTGGGAATCCGGGATATAAACCGGATACACTCCTGTTCACGCATATAATTGGATGGAGAATCACAAAGCATGTTAAGCGGAGAATCGAATACGACATATTCTGCAAGCTGATGGCAACGGGTTCCCTGGCTCATCGGATTACTCCTGTTCGGAAAATATCCACCTTTTACACTGTTGCGCATCGCTCCCTGCGTATAATCCATCGGACCAGCCACCATACGAATGTATGGCAATAAAACATCGTAAGAAACCATATCGACATCGGGCTTGGACCATTTCAACTGTTCAAGCCCGAATACCGCTTCATAATTGATCACATTGGGATACGTGCGTTGCATACCCGTTGGTTTGGGACAGCCGTGAAAATCGACAAGCATCTTATGGGCCGCGCATACGTCAGCCGTACGGTACATAAAATCAATCATCTCCTGATCATCGCGATTAAGGAAATCTATTTTAAAACCTTTGACACCCATATCGGCATAATGCGATACGACCTTTTCCAAATTAAGTTCCATCGCCAGATAACCGGCCCACAAAATAATATCAACTCCTTTTCTCCTCCCATGATCTACTATTGCCTGAAGATCGATTTCCGGGACGACATCAAGAAGATCACACTTTCCCTTAGTAGCCCATCCCTCATCGAGAATAACATACTCGATGCCGTTTTCGGAAGCAAAATCAATGTAGTATTTATAAGTTTCCGTATTAATGCCAGCCTTAAAATCTACTCCATAAAGGCCCCAGTCATTCCACCACTCCCAGGCAACCTTTCCCGGTTTGATCCATGACCGATCGGTTACGCGTGACGGAGCTGCCAACCGATATACCATATCGTTTTCCATCAACTCACCGTCACGACGCGTAACAATGAAAGTCCGCCACGGAAAAGTCCGCGGTGCATTGATCTTCGCAATATAGGGATACCGCGAAGTAACCAAATGTTCAAGATCATTATGTCCACCCTGTACCACACTTTTCGGATAAGGCGCAAAGATTCCTCTCAACTGCGGTCTGCCACTATCTGTCACTAAATACATTCCGGGATAATCTTCAACGTCGGCTTCGGCAATACACAATTTTTCGCCATGCTCCAGATTGACAAGTATCGGTGTAAACAACAGATTGTTTTCATCGAAATCCTGCAACGGAAGATACGTATACAGATTTTGCATATCATTCCAAAACTGCTGTTCATGGGTAGCGTCTTTTCGTTTCTTACGGTCACGCACATACGGAGCCCATGTCTCAAAGTTCTGAGACAACCGATACACCGCCTTTTCATTCTTCACTGTGTACTCCTCCGAAAGTGAAGATACAAAACGATAAGCCATTCCGTCATCATACATCCGGAATTCGATACTGAAACCGACAGTCGTGGTCAATACCAACCGATTATATTTATCTCGCACCTGCGATTTCTTATACAATGGAGAAAGAATCACTTCATCAACAGACGAGCGCTGTACTTTTTTTACTTTCATACCGATCCCCCAAACTGTGCCGTCCATCCATTCCATAGCAATGGTCGATGGAGACAATATCGATTGGTGTTCATTGGAAAAAGTGAACGTAAGACTATCACCGACATTAATTTCACTCGTAAGCCTCCCATCAGGAGAAATCAGTTTATATTCGGCAGCACCAGCTATTGTAACAGTAAAAGCCACCGTAAACATCAAAAAAACTTTTTTATATTTCATCTTTTCAAATCAATAAGTAAATGTACAAATGATAGGATAATGGTCAGATATCCACCTCACACCGTAAACTGGCTTATCAATGGTCTCAAACACCAACGGGTAAGCATTACGATAGAAAATATGATCCAAATTCTTGTTTCTTACCAAAGGAGAAACGCGTCCGAAACCATTAAAACTGGAATGATCATCCGTTTTGGAAGCATCTTCTCTGGCAGAAGCAAACCAACAGTAGAATGGAGCCAAGCTCTCACGCCGCGGATCATCGGGATTGTAAGAAGCATTCATATCACCGGTTACGAAAACAGTTGCCTCTTCACCGGCGATGGCCTTCATGCTATTGTTTATCAATGCAGCACACCGGGCACGCACCTCAGTGTCCACCGGTTCTTTCTTATAGGGCAAATGAGTGGTGACAATATAAAATTCTTTCCGGCTTTTTTTATCTTTGAGTTGCAACCACAAGGCAGCCCGATAATGCCGATCAGTCGAGTCCCACGGTTGAGACGGAACCTCGGGAGTAGCACTCAGCCAAAAATGTCCCGAACGTATCACTGAATATTTCTCACGAAGATACAACAGTAATACTCCTCCGGTGCGGGAATCAGGTAATGTGTCGTTTATCTCTATACGATAATAGCCATAATCAGGTAGCATATCAAAGATTTGTTGCCACATCTCGTTGCGTGGCTCCTGTATGCCTATCACGTCGGGACGATACTGGGCCATCATACGGGCACATGGTTCCCGACGCCGATCCCATGCCGTATCAAGAGAATCATTCGGATTATTGAAACGGATGTTGAACGACATCACCTTTACAGAATCCAGCACGACAACATCGTCATGATAATCTTGAGCGATAGCACAAGAAAAACTCAGCAGTAAAATGCCAGACAAAAGAATGTTTTTTTTCATATATGTATCTTTAAAATTATACTATGAAGACTTATCAAAAAGCACTGAATACGTAACCAACAGCACAAAACCGACACTGATTTAAAAAACATTAACATGCTTTCTTACAATAGCAAAGCCGTCAAAAGCCACAATATTCAAAACAAATAAAAACACCGACTACGTAGATGTATGATGTGATGTGTTCCTTGAATGAGTGTTCCTTTAAATTAAAATATTGACAAAATGAAAAAAAGAAAGTTGGGATTGTTCCCTAAGGTATTGATTGCGATAACTATCGGTTCGTTATTGGGACTTATAGCGCCGGATGTTATGATCAGAATATTTAAAACCTTCAATGTGTTCTTTGCACAAATTCTCAAATTTATCGTACCCTTACTCGTATTGGGTCTCGTGACTCCATCTGTAGCTAATCTGGGACGCGGAGCCGGAAAGATGCTATTGAGTGTTATCGTTATCTCATATCTGTCAACGATAGGTGCAGGATTTTTTGCATATGGCTTTGCTTCAAGTTTGCTTCCTCATTATCTAAGTATCGGTGAAATTTCCACCTCTGCACTGGAAGGAAAAGTATTCGAGCCCTATTTCAATATCAAATTCCCTCCGATTTGCGACATACTGACGGCTCTCCTCTTGTCATTCATGCTCGGCGTCGGCATTATTTTCACCAAAGCCCCGGGACTAAAGAAAGCCTTCGATGAATTCGGAGAAATTGTAAAACTCACGATTGAACGTGCCATCATCCCTCTCTTACCCTTTTACATCTTTACAATGATATGTGAGATGAGTGCTGCCGGTCATCTGTCAACTGTCATGGGGACAGGTGTTAAAGTCATTGCAACCGGTGTCATCCTGTCTATTTGTTACCTCATTATCCAATATATTATAGCCGGACTGATGGCTAAAAAAAATCCTTTTAAATGTATATGGAATATTATTCCAGCGTATTTGACAGGCTTTTCAATCTGTTCCAGCTCGGCCGTTATTCCAGTCACGCTCGAGTGTGCCATGAAGAATGGTGCGACTAAAGAGATCGCCAATTTTACTGTTCCTCTTTGTTCAACAGTCCACATGTGCGGATCGACTATCAAGCTTATCACTACATCAATCGCAGTGATGTACCTGAGCGGAATGAACATTAGTTTCGCCCTCTTTGCCAATTTCATCCTTTTACAAGGGATTTCTGCCGTAGCTGCCCCCGGAGTAATGGGAGGAGTTTTGATGGCATCGATCGGATTACTAGAATCTGTTCTCGGTTTTTCGCCGGAACAAAGTGCCCTGATGATGACCATCTATCTGGCTCTCGACGGATATGGCCCAGCATGTAACGTAAGCGGAGACGGCGCTATCACCCTCATTATCGACCGCTTTTTCGGAAAGAGATATGCATCCGCACAATAATAAAATGTCTATTTTCAAAATCGGATTACGTAGTCATATCATGTAATGTGTTCTTTTTATATAAGGAAAGATTAATAAAAAATATATGAAAAAAGAAAGCATAAAGATGTTTTTTGAGAGTCAGTCCACCCCCTCTGACTCCGAGAAAATAGAACAATGGTATATAAGCAATATCAATAATGCCGAATTGGACACTATTCTTCTGGAACTGTTGAAAGAATGTACCCATCAGGATGAACAGAAAGCCAGAAATGCGTTCAACCACACATGCCATCGTATCGGTATCGGAACGCCCAAAATCATGAAAAAGAGGAAGACGATATACCGTTGGATATCGGGAATAGCCGCCACCGTCCTGATATGCGGTTTCCTATTGGGTATACATTTATGGAGTTCCCGGTTCGGCGATATCGATTTAGAAAAAGTATATGCATCGGCAGGTGATTCAAAAATGGTGATACTTCCCGACTCTACAAAAATCTATCTCAAACCCACAAGTGCTCTCTTTTACGCAGCAAATGATTTTACCCGTAACAGGAAAGTGCATTTGTTTGGCGAAGCATACGTAGAGGTAACCAAAGATGCGAAACATCCGTTCTTCGTTGTGTGCAACAATGCAACAATCAAAGTATTGGGAACTAAATTCAACGTACAATCGCATGAATCCGATTCAGAATTTGAAGTGATATTATACGAAGGATGCGTGGACGTAGAATCAGAATTCAACAACAAACAGGTAGAAGTACTCATGGCTCCCGGTGATATTATAAAGATTGATAAGAATACCGGCGAAATGTCACAAATGAATATTTCGACTATAGCCACCCCTGGGCAATCCCGTAAATTTTACTTTATCGATAAAAAGCTGAAAGATATAACCAATCAACTCGAACGTCACTTCCAAAAGAAGATTGTAATCACCAATCCAAAATTAAAATCGATAAAATACGATGCAATATTTGCCAACGATGAGACAATCGAACAGATTTTAAATTGCCTGAATGCATCACAACAGATGAAAATTATATATCATGATAACACCATTATAGAGATACGGTAACACAATTTCAGTTTTCAATAGGTAAATCATAAAACCCACAAAAAATAATCAGATGAAACGAATCATTTTCTTTTTTAGCTTTATGGCCCTTGCAAGCAACCTCTTTGCCATCCGAAACTACCCCAAATGGCTGGAAAGTGCAGCCATATATCACATCTATCCTTCTTCTTACATGGATAGCAACGGAGACGGATACGGCGATCTGGAGGGTATACGTTCTCGCTTGGACTACGTAAAGGATCTGGGATTTAATACCATCTGGATCAGTCCGGTCTTTTGCAGTAAATTTGAAGATGGTGGTTATGATATCACCGATTTCTATAAAATCGACCCACGCTTCGGCACAAATACCGATTTGGTAAATCTGGTAAATGATGCACATGCAAAGGGTATTAAGGTATGCCTCGACCTTGTAGCTGGTCACACTTCGGACAAGCATCCCTGGTTTCTGGAGGCTGCAAATGGAGACCCGAATGGTCATTATGCCGATTATTACATCTGGACGAAAGGTAAAAAAACAACTCCGCCGAAACCGGAAAGAGGAGGCTGGGTAAAAAATGAATATCCACGCGACGGATACTACCTGATGAATTATTACGATATTCAGCCGGCACTTAATTACGGATATTATCAGCCGAACCCGGAAAATTCGTGGGAACAAGCCTATGATGCCCCCGGTCCAAAAGCAGTCCGCCAAGAGATAAAGAATATCATCTCTTTCTGGTTTGATAAGGGAGTTGACGGTTTTCGTTGTGACCTGGCCTGGTCATTGGTAAAGGGAGATGACGCAGAGTTTCACGGGGTAAGAAAACTTTGGAATGAAATATTTTCCTGGCAAGCGGAAAACTATCCCGAAACGATCTTCTTGTCTGAATGGTCAAGTCCGATAGAAGCTATTTCCTGCGGCTTCGATATCGATATTATCCGCCACAACGGATGTGGAAAAACCATGTATCGCGATCTGGTACACAATACACATCGGAATAGAGATCCGGAAACCGGTATATACCAACCGAAAGACTGTTGGTTTGACAGGGCGGGAAAAGGGAAGTTCAGCTCTTTTGTAGAACCTTTTATAAAAATCTATGAAGTAACCAAGGGGCACGGTTTCCCATGTATGCCCACATCCAGCCATGATACATGGAGGCTAAATCGCAACCAACGTTCTACTCCGGAGGAACTAAAAGTAGCCATGACATTCTTCCTGACAATGCCATGGATACCAATTGTCTACTATGGAGAAGAGATCGGGATGCGTTCAATGGACGGATGGCCGTTTATTGAAGGTAGTCGTGACCGGTCGGCCCAAAGAACACCCATGCAATGGGAAGCAGGCGCAACAGCCGGTTTCTCTACCTGTAACCCTTCAAAGTTGTACTTACCTATAGACCCGGATCCGAAGCGTCCGACAGTAGCCGGTCAAATCGATGACCCGCATTCAATACTCAACTGGACGAAGGGGCTTCTTGCCCTCCGTTCTTCAATCTCCGCATTGGGAAATACAGGAGGATGGAAGTTTGTCAGCGATCCGCAACAAGCATATCCTGCCGTATACGAACGCTCCGACGATCACTCAAAGTATCTGATAATTATTAATCCGAGAGAAAAAAGTGCTACGGCATCCATTGAAGGATATGATCGATTAGAAGTTATTTGGGGAAATCCCCAAAACTTGTCAGTAAAGAAATCGAAAGATAAACTATCACTGAGAATCCAAGGAGTAAGTTCTGTCATCTGTAAGGTTCTGTAATTCATATTAGTCATCAACAAAATAATAAATCAATGAAAAAGGTTTTCAAACTTTATTTAATGCTGTTCTTAAGTATTACAGGAACAGTTTTTACAACGAATGCAGAAACGAAAAAGATTCTCGTTGTTGGAAACAGTTTCTCGTTTGATGCGGCTTTACAGGAGTTTCTTCCGATAGTACAAGCTGCTGGAGATGATATTGTGCTGGGGTTTCCATATAAAGGAGGAACCACACTGGAACTTCACACGAATTATATTACCACAAATCAGCAGATATACAATTACTACAAAATTAAAGATGGAAAAATGACATCGACAGGAGGCAACAGTCGCAAATTCGATGCAAATATCATTACGGATGAAGACTGGGATATTGTCATTATACAAACTGACCATAATTATTCGGGTGCATATAGTCACTATTTCCCATACCTGACCAATCTGATCACCTACTTTAAAACTCATCTCACGAATAAAAACGCCCAGTTTTATCTTTACATGACCTGGGCCTATCAAAATGGTTCGGCAAAATTAGAGGAGTTAATCAATAAAGGTCTTTACACTGACCAAATGGATCAATATACAAAAATCGTTGATTGTGCAGGCCGCGCCGCCATACAATCGGGAATTGGTGAAGAAAACATAATTCCGGGCGGAACAGCTGTCCAAAATGGACGTACCAGTTATATTGGTGATGATTATAATCGTGATGGCTATCACATGAATCTCAGTCACGGCCGTTATACCGTAGCACTAACATGGTACGAAAAAATCTTCGGAAAGAGTGTCATCGGGTTAACTTATCACCCTGCTTCCATTAGTGATTTCTGTGCAGAGATGTGCCAATATGCCGTACATGAAGCCATTATCCACCCCAAAAGTATCAGTAGCCTTACAGATACTTATGGGGTAAACCCTGATGCAAAACCCAAGGTCATCGACAGACCGCTAATGATTAATTTCGGCATAGGTGTTGGTTCATCTGCAATCTCTCAATATTCATGGAATAGTTTAACAACCACACTAACCGGAGCAAATGTGGGAAATCTATATAACAGCAAAGGTTATGGAACCGAAGTGAAAGTTTCAATAGAAAAACCATTCGACGGTGTTTCCTCTATCGGAACGACTTCATCGACTACAGCTTTAGATATGCCTTCGAATGTGTCTAAATCAACCTTTTATGGCACTACAGAGAGTTCGGTTATTATTTCCGGATTATATCCGGGCCAGGCGTATGATATGAACGTATTTGCCTCAGTTATGAATAATACATCGACCAATTCTGAAACCGTCTACTCATTCAAAGGAAAAAATGATGGAAACGCCTCTCTGAATCCTACAAAAAACACTGCAAATATTGCAACGGTTCAAGGAATAATTGCCGATGAAAAAGGACGCATCTATTTAACTGTAAAAGCCGGCGCAAACAATAACGAAGAAAAGAAAACTTATTATCTGGGAGCATTGATGGTGATTCCACATCTTGAGGTTCCGGGGAAAATTCCTATCTATATTAACTTTACCACCAATGGAAAAACAACTCAAGAAGATTCCTGGAATAATGTAACATCCCATCTTGCCGGAACTAAAATTGAAAGCTTGACAGATTCGGAAAATAAGGCTTCAGGCATATCTCTAAACATCACAAAAGGTTTTGCCGGTGTCACAGAAAACGGTGCATCCGAAACAAATACGTTGCTTAACATGCCCGCAAATGCATCTTCAACAGGTTATTGGGTAAACGGTATCGAAAAAGACGGCGTTCTTATTGACAATGCCGAAATCGTATTCAGCAATCTGGATCCTAAGGAATCCTATGATTTTTATATGTTTGGTTCCTATATGAATGCTACAGAAGTTCATGAAGCTGAATATTCAACCTTTGGAACTGTAGAAAATTACATTGCATTAAATGGAAACAACAACGATCATTCGATCGCTGAACTCTCTTCAATATATCCGGATGCAGACGGACATATCCGATTTACGGTAACCCCGGGAGCTACAAGTGCAGATACCTACAAAACCGGTTACATCAATGCTATGGCTATTATGGTTCCGGGTATTGTGAAAGTCGTACCCTTCGAACCCGTAACAGAAGGTCCGTGGGATGGTATTTCTATGATTGAACCGGCTCGTGACGTTTCCGGTAATTGTGTTATTTACACAGGAGCAGAACTAGCATGGGTAGCCAATCAAATCAATCAAGGCCATGCCATAACAGGTATAAAGATTGCCAAAGATATAGATTTAGGCAATCAACCATGGACTCCAATAGGATACGGAACTTATTTTACCGGAAAAATTGACGGACAAGGTTATCACATTTATAATATGTATATAAATAAAAGTGACCTTACAGAAAAATCAAATTTTGCAGGCTTAATAGGTGGTACAAACAGCGAAAGCTGTGATATTCTCAACATTAATCTCTCAGGGAAAATCGATATTCCCGCATCCATAACTCAGAAAACTCAAGTCGGATCATTCATTGGTAAAGCCAATGCCTTAGGAAATATGGTTAATTGCCATAGCGATGTTGAAATCAATATCATGGGAGCGCCGGGATATGTGGGTGGTGTATTGGCATTTATGAAAAATGCGAATGTAAAAAACTGCTCGTATTCAGGCAATATAATAATCACAACATCCGGAAAAGTAACCAATGGTGTCGGCGGCATTTTGGGATGTACAAATTCAAGTACGACCGGCATCGAAGCTATTATTAACGGATGTTACTTTGACGGTAGCATTAAAAATAACGGTTCTGGAACCCCTAAATATGTAGCCGGAATCAATTCATATTCTAATTTGTCAAAAGCTGCCGAAACCATTACGAACAATTATGTTATCGGCACCATTGACTGCACGGGCACGGATCAAGGAGCTATTTATGGAAAAAACAACACCGTAAATTTCGACTGTGAAAACAACTATTATTATGCGGGCTATACCTTAACAGGCAAAGGTGGAATTCCTATGGATATGAAAAAGTTTCATTCCGGAGAAGCTACTTATTTATTAAACGGTGATCAAATGGAATTTCTTTTCGGACAGGAGCTTGATTCTGATAATAACATGCCGGTCGTCTATAGTGGTACCAACAGAGTCTACAAAACAGTCTTTATGTATAATGGCAACGAATATGCAGTACTTTACAACAATACAGAAATGAAATTTCCCCAAAATCCTGTTCCCGACGACGGAACGACTTTTGAAGGATGGTATGATGAGAAAGGAAATCGCTATGATGAGAATTCAACTACCCAAACCGACCTCAGACTCTATGCCAAAACCATAGCAACAGGAACCGATAATCAGAAAACTAAAGATAAAATAACAATCAGTAACAGCAAAATTGATATAACTTCAGAAAATCCAATTGGTAATATTGCTATTGTGGATGTAAACGGAATGGAGGTTATTAATAAAACAATAAAAGAGGCTATCGCAGAATTAGATATAAATTCATTACAACATGGTATATATCTTTTTAAGAGCAAACATGATTGCATTAAATTCATTAAAAAATAAGATGGAAGACATCGTAATCCAAATTATAATGTAATATGTCCATAGACCAATATCCAAAATAAGAAAGGAGTTAATTTCGTACGTAATTCACGAAGGGCAAGCTCAATATGTTTTTCTACCGTACGTGCCGAAATATGCATTATTTCGGCTATTTCTTTTGCAGATTTATGCTCAAACCGACTCATATTGAAAATGGCACGCCGCTTCTCCGGCATTGTTTCAATGATAGCTGCAATTGCTTTCTGCATTTCGTTCCAAAACAACTCATTTTCTGCACTTGGAGTGACTACGGTGTCGTGTACGCCATCCAGGAAACGATCTACAATTTGATTCTGCTTGGAACGAAAGTGGTTGTATATCTCATATTTAGCAATTACATACAAATAAGAGTGAATCGATAAGTCGCTTTGTAATTTCTCTCTGTTAACCCACACTTTGATAAATGTGTTTTGCGTAATATCTTCAGAGATCCATTCGTCCTTCACTAATCCAAATATAAATTGGTTGAAATGTGAATAGTATTTCATAAAAAGTTCTTCAAAACACTGTACATCCCCATTCTTTATGCCAGTTATCAAATCAGGTTCATTCATTACTATTATATTTAAGACTATACAAACATAACATTTTAATATAAGAAAGAACAATTGTGCTGAACTTTTTCGTTCTATGGTATATTTACAACTCTCCTATATATTACAGAAGTGTTAAGAAAGGTATAATACGTAATTTAAGGTGCAATATCTTCTCTGATTTTTCTCACTAATTGCAGATTTACCTTAATATGTCTAATGCGAATCAGTAGTTGAAATCAAGTTAAGATTTAGTTTTGCTCATCTCTATTCAGTTTTGAGTGTATTTCACCACAGAATTCTAAGACCTGACCAAATAATCCGGCCCG
>DXWV01000063.1 GCA_019416685.1 Bacteroides sp. | reverse complement strand
CTTGTAACTTAAAGTATCCACTCTTAATTTGTTTTTTAAATGTTACTACTAAAATTTGCTCACCACTTATTAATCTTCCCCGGACAAAGGAAGATTAACTTGCTATGAATTAATCTCTTATCCTTTTGTGATAATAATCGGCTTGCAAAAGTACGGCTTTTCTTTGAATTGGCAAACAAATTCTGTTTTTTTTTGGATTTATCAGATTGAAAGACAAGGACAACAAAGAAAGAAAATTATCCTGAATATCTACTATATCACTACTCTTTCAACAAAAACCGGAAAATATTACATAAAAAAATCCCCGATAAGTCATTAAAGATATTTCAATAGCTTACCGGAGCATTTTACAAAAGTGATTTCATTGCTGACATTACGACATACACCGCATTACCTGCATTTGTTATCTGTTATTTATTAAACTGCCTATTGTTTTTTTTCTTGTTCACAATGTCAATCATCTCGTGAATAGGGTATTTTTGAAGGCTTTCCTTTTATACTTATAGGGGGAGTTACCATAACTCACCGTCCAGCCGATTTCCCAAACTATACTGTATTTATTTTGACTATGTGATTTCTTAGAGTTTTCGCTTGTTGTTTAACTTCAAGTATCGTAATAATCCTTCTATGTAATAGTAGTCAGCATACGAAAGTGCTCCATCCAATTCGCTATCTCGCAGAAAATTTCCTGTAGCATGCTTCAGGATAAAGTTCTTATGAGTTCCCGGCTTTGCCAGATAGACAGAAGAAGAAAGACTCTTCAACTGTTTTTCGCCAGCTTTAAAATATTTTTTCCCCTGTGTAGAATAGGTACTGAGTTCCATCAGTGCTGATGCCATAACAGCTGCCGCTGATGCATCACGCATCGCTGAACGTTTGGGATCGGAATAATCCCAATAAGGAATCATATCTTCAGGCATGTTGGGATGACTTAACAGAAAATCAGCAATCTTTTCTGCATGTTTCAGATAGCGTTTGTCACTGGTTTCACGATACATCATAATAAACCCGTATAATCCCCATGACTGACCACGCGACCAGATCGAGTTCTCCGCATTATCAGAGCCGTTATTCCAGTCATATTTACGCAAATCCCCTGTCTCTGCATCATAATCCACCACGTGCGGACATGACATATTCTTACGATACTGACATTTCATCGTTTTGTCTGCGTGTGAAATAGCTATATGCCGCAGAGTTGTGTCTCCCGACATTTTATAAGCTTCCAACATCAGTTCCAAGTTCATCATATTATCTATAATAACCGGAAACTGCCAATCACGACTTTCATCTGGTTCCCAAGACATGATAAGCCCGGTCTTGTAGGAGTAACGCGAACTTAACGTTTTGGCAGAACGGAAAATGATTTGACGATATTTTTTTTTATTTGTCAATAAAAAGCCATTACCATAACTACAATATATCTTAAAACCGATATCATGATCAAATGCATTGAACTGTTCTCCAGCCATGAGTTCAGTTGCCTGTTCGGCACGGGTTTTCCAGATGGTGTCGTTTGTATAGGCGTACAGATACCAGAGTGTACCAGGAAAAAAGCCTGCAGTCCAGTCTGTTTGTTTCACCATTCCCCGCTGGATGGAGCGGGGAAGCAGAGAGGTCTCTCTCACTGTTTTGAACATATACTCCGACTGTTTTAACGCTACAGAAAATGCATTCTGCGTCCATTCGGGGACTTTCATATCTTTTAAGGGACGATTCTGAGCTTTCACTTCTTTCAGACAGGTGGCTGTCAGAAGAATAAGGCATACAAAAAATGCCCGGATAAAATGAGCTTTATGATGCATATTGTTTCTCATCATTTCTAATGTTAATTTTCCAATACCTCGGTAATCTCTACCTGAAACTCTTTTATCATTTTCCACATTTTGGCAGTAACTTCCGGATATTGCTCCACCAGATTCTTGCTTTCCTGCGGATCTTTTTCCATATCAAAGAGAGCCAGTTCCGTCTTTCCTCCGTTGGCAAGCTGTGTACCTGGAAGTCCATCTTTACCCGGAACTGTTACAATACGGTATTCGTGAGGAGCTACGCATTTCCACTTTCCGTCACGTACGCCTTCCACCTGTCCGTTGTACACAAAAAAGAAAGGTTTGTGTCCCTGTGCTTCCCCTGTAAAAATACCCCATACGTTCTCACCGTCGAATTTATTCATACGGGGCATCTGTGACCCGGTAAGTTCTACAAGTGTCGGTGTAATATCCAAAGCTGACAGAAATTGATCTGAAACCTTTCCTGCCGGAATCCATTTGGGCATACGGGCAATAAAGGGAACACGCTGCCCACCGTCAAAAGTAGTACCTTTACCTTCTCGCAATCCCCCTGTGGAACCACCGTGGTTTCCGTAACTTAACCATGGGCCATTGTCAGAGGTAAACAGTACCAGTGTATTTTCATCAAGTCCATTGTTTTTTAGGGTTCTCATGATTTCCCCTACAGACCAGTCTATTTCCATAATAACATCAGCATAAAGGCCTTCTCCCGACTTCCCTTTGAATCTATCTGATACTCCCAGAGGCACATGGGGTTGAGTATAGGGAAGATAAAGAAAAAACGGCTCCTCCTTATGATCGTTAATGAACTGTAAGGCACGCTCGGTAAGACGAGCGGTCATTTGATTCACTATAGGGTTATATTCTATTATCTTATTGTTATCATAGAGTGGCAGTGCCGGATAAGCATGGTCGGGCTTGGGATGGAAAGGCCACATATCATTAGAATAAGGTATTCCGAAATATTCGGTAAAACCATGTTGTAAAGGCATATATTCGGGCTGGTGTCCCAGATGCCACTTACCTACAATACCCGTTGCATAATTATTTTGTTTCAGATAGTCGGCAAGAGTGAATTCTGTAGATTTTATCCCATTCTTTGACAGGTCATCCACCACTTCCGGTACACCTACACGTTCGGCATAGCGACCTGTCAGTAAGGCAGCACGGGAAGGGGTCGATGCAGCAGCACCGGCATAGAAATTGGTAAAACGCGTACCTTCGGCAGCCAGTTGATCCAGATTAGGGGTCTGTAAATGCTGGTTATCATAGCATTTCATATCTCCGTATCCCTGATCATCGGTCAATAGGATAACTATATTGGGATGACGGGCAGACTTACTGTCTACATGATCGTTTACCGATTGTGTCGGTTTGGAACCGGTACAGGATGATAACCCTGTAGTCGCCAAACATACTACTAACAGTTTATTCATAATTATTTTAAGTTTCTATTTAATTGGCATCATCTTTTCGGTATGTTGACTACAATCGGAGTAGCGGCATAGAGATCCGACTGATAATTATATTTCGCTGCATCTCTGCTATCCGGCAATTCTACCGTCACTTTGCTGCCTTTGCCTTCTGTTGTGATTGTAACAGTTTCACCCTCCAGCGGATACACACCTTTAGTCCTGTAAGTGTAAGTTCCGGCAGGTAACTTTGCAGAAATGCTGAAAGTCAACGTTTGCTTCTGCCCGTCTGGCATCGGATTATTTACCGATAGCACCCATTCTTTATCTTCATCACACAGCATTATTTGTGCAACATCGTTGGATGCTACCTCAATATCACCTACGGCAATACTACCCGGTTTAAAGAAAGCATATTGCCAGATTTTGTGATAAGCGGAATATACGGCATGTGCAGTATTTTCCTGCATAGAGAATTCCATGTCTTTCAATAAAGACTTTACGCATTCCGCCATTTCTTCTTTACTGACATTGGGCAACTGGACATAGCGATACATATTGTCCCATGTTTCTCCCGGTTCCATTCCGTGGTTTACAGCTATGATAAAATTGGGCTTACCGTTGGCTATTTTATGATCGGTAACGTTTATTTTATTTCCACTTTTTATGAGTAGCTGCAATCTTCCGGCAGGCAGAATGACATATCCTTTTTTACCGTGGTGCAACCAACATATATCATTATTAATATCTTCCGCAATATTTACTGATTCACCGGGTTTAATTTGCCTTATCTCTTTACCGATACAGTAGGTCAACTCATCTTTCAAAGCCATCTGGTCAATAAAAGTAACAATATCCCGGCCTTGTCCCGAACGTTTACGAGCTATGCCGTTTCCCAATGCTATAATCTTATCCTCTATAAAGTGATAGCTTTTATACGCAGTCGCCGAACTGTATTGTTCCTGAGTCAGATGATGATAGATACCCATACCATTTTTCCCATCAGCTAACACGCCTGATATCTTGTTCAATCCCGGTAATGATGCTTGTGCATGTCCTAACGGCATCGGGTCAGTACGCCATTCTTCTGTTAATCCGGGCAAAGCATGCCAGTCAAAATTATTTATCACATCATCCGAATATTCATCTCCTTGTACCTTTACTTGCAGAATACCATATCCCATATGCCAAGATCTACGAACATCTTTGTTGAAATCTTCGGCTCCTACAGTACGTTCCGACTTGAGTTTCAAAGAAGCGTAAAATGGCTTTTCATTTTCTCCTCTACGGTGTACCAGAAACTCGTTTACCCAATAAGCATTCGTTCCCGAGTTTTCATAAGTATTTTCTTTCAGTTGTTTACATATATTTACCAGTTCTTCCACTCCTTTGAGTTGTGTACTCTTGCTTCGCGACTTCAACATAGAATTTACCGCACTAAGATATGTTTGTGATACAAACTTTTGCATATCGTCCAAGAAAGAACGTCCTGCAACAAGGAAGTCCATGCGTTGTTTGTAAAATAGTTTTGGGTATACTCCCAATAAACGATCGAGTTGGAACTGATATGGTTCGTCACCAACTTTGAATTTTGTGTTTTTAAAATAATCGTATCCTTTGCTACAATCTGTCAACCATTCAAAACCATAAGCAACCATTACCATATCGGTTCCTTTATCCGTATGATGCGAGATACTGCCATCGGGTTGGAAACCGGATTGAATATATTTATGTGCAGGGATGGTATATTTCGTCATCCAACGGCTGACATCTGATACTATACCATGTGGACTCCAGCCCGGTGAAAAGCTAAATCCTTCAAACGGTTTGTCGTGATAGTAGTCACTGTACCAATATTGTACATAAGTCAAAGGACGGTTATAGTCGGCCCAAATGATGGGTAATGCCAGCATAGTACGTGAACGATGTCCGAGATTCGCATCAGCCCATGCACCGGACGAATAAACCGTATCCTGCAGTTCCCCCCAGCGACCGTCCGGATTATCAATTGCTCGGCGACTTTGTATTTCAGAGAAAAACAGCTGGAAGTAGCGTATTAATGCATTATGTACTTTTAGGCAAGTTTCATCCTGTTTTTTCATGCCCATCAATAGGTCAGGCATTAAATAAAGTATCGGTACAATAAGTTGGTCTGTTATATCCCACTGATGTGTGGGTATTTGCATACCTGCCAATTTGTGTGCTTGTAACATGGCAAATCCATCTCCAGTGCAGTTGCCAATGGATTTTCCGTTTATAATAACTTCGTTTCCCTCTATGGGTACAGAGTTTGTATAGGTTAATATTGCCTGATACAGAGTCTCTCTCAATTCTTTCCGTTTTTCAGGATCACCTTCCGGACCATATACTTTGGAAGTGGCATAGGCGTATCCCATGCCGCCTATTTGATTCACGACCTCTTTCCAATCATATTCTATGGTACAGGTAGGTAAATAGGCATTTGTCGGATCAAATTCGCCAATGTAGTCTTGCGGACGTCCGTTATAGCATTTTTCAAGTCCTTCAAACTTCCAATTGTTACGTTTCAGTTCAATTATTTTGGCTGCAACTTTATCGTCTGAATATTTAGTACGACCATACAGACGATCAATATTCAAGGTGATCGGAGTGTACCGTTCGTTAAGAATACTCCATAAGGTTTTCTTTACTACCCTTACATTGATCTTAAATTTATTCAGCAACTTATTTCCATCTTTCAGGGCAACAGTCATGTGATGTGAGGCTGGTTGATTATCTATTTTCTTACCTTCGGCAACGGTGAGCACACCCATAATCCGCTTTGACAAATCATAGCGGGTGTCAAGCTTGAAAAGTTCATTTTCATCCTGTTCCAATATTTCAAAATGATAACCTTCAGGGATGGGACACATTAGTACATCCTTATTCCGTTCTAAATGGATACGTCCAGTAACCTCCGTACCTTCCGGACTGTTAATCGGAATATCAAAATACTGTGCAAATACCCTCTCCTGAGCCATTACGGTTGACAATAGTTGAGAGGAACACAACACAATTAATAGATAGAGAAATTTATTTTTCATAATGATATAGTTTGTAAGAGTCCGTTTCAATTTTCCTCTTAAAAGTTCTTATTAGCTTATTTTGAGTTTATTTTCAGTCTGTTTCTCCATTTCCATTAGCTTCGCTCAACCCCCCCGTTAGATTATATCATCATTAAGATATAGCCTTCAGATAGTCTGCTATTCTCTTTATAAAATGAAAAAACATCTTCAAAAATAACTCTCAAAATAATACTGAGCAAAATTTAAACAGACTAATATTCTTTATATAATAGAGGGAATTAGAACATTCATTTACAATCCTGATTATTCATACCCCGGATTATTTTGACCATTTAAAGCAGCATTGGATTGCATTTCTGCCAAAGGGATGGGATATAATTCATGCTTACCATCTACAAAAGTATGACCTGCCACATAATTACTTGATGCCCATTTTACCGGATTCCAATTCTCCAATGTACTCTGATCAATATGTTCATCTGCTCCCGGTTGCCAAGCTTCAATATAAGTTTGGGCAGCTCTCAATGCGTCACCCAGAATACCCCACCGAAGTAAATCATATTTGCGTTGACCTTCGTAGCAGAGTTCAAAAGCACGTTCCCAATAAAGAGCTGTACGAAATCTCCCTGCATCATCACCGTCCGGAATAAAAGGTAAATCATATACTTTGGGGGCCTTCATCAAATTTGCATAATTAACAGTAGTAATAGGGGTAGCTCCTGCACGCCCACGTACATCGTTCAATAATTTCCAGGCTTCCGGTGTATTGCCAGTTTCATTATAGGCCTCAGAGGCCATCAGTACTACATCAGCATAACGCAATGGACAATAATTGATACCTGTATTATTAGGATTTACAAACCCCAAAGCCATCCACTCTCTACGCCACTTACCCGGATAACGATATAAATTTTTTGCTATTTCATCACAGGTATACGATTTATCTTGTGTCTCTGTCGTTTTATTCCATTTATAAGCATAATCCACAAAGTTCACGTCACGGCGTATATCTTTCTGACTACCATCTGCATTAGATTCATAAAATGATTTCCAGTAAGGTAATACGATAAAGTATGCATTGGCACGTCCCATATAGCTACTTGTTCCCGGATAACTTCCCGGTGCATCTACTGCCGGACCATTATAAGTGCCCCAAATACCAGAATTATCTTTTTGTCCCTGATTGGGTTCAAAAGCTATCTCCCACAAGCTTTCCTGATTATTCAACACCAATTGAGAGTAATTTTTGAAAAGTTGTTCGTAACCATCACTGTAGAAATTATGATAGTTTTCAGTCTTGAAAGTTTCCCATTCCTTAAGCACCGCCTCAAAGTAAGTCTTCCGGTCAAGCTCTGTCGGACGAGTCAATGTACGGGTTTCACGATCCAAACTATAGCCGGCCAGCTGAAGATAAACACGCATCAATAAAGCACGTGCCGCACCACGGCAAGGAATCTCTGAAGAGGATACAGTATTTCCTACATTCAAATGTTCTTTTGCAAAATCCAAATCTTCAATAATCTGATTATAAATTCGTCCACGATCGGTACGGGGTTTCGAAGTCATTTCATAACCGTTGGTATATTCTGTTGTAAACGGTACGTCCCCAAAAAATCGAACCAAATCGAAAGCCATGAAAGCACGGAGAAATTTAGCTTGTGCTACCAATTCTTTCAAACTTTCACTTTCTCCATATCCCGCCATTCTTTCAATATTGGTAATAGCCAAATTAGCCCGGTCAATTCCCTGGTAAGCATATTGCCAGAGTACGGTAATCCATGTATTGGAGGAAGTATATTTATAGTGAGAGATATCACGACGAGTTCCGTCCGAACTCACACCTTTCACCATAAACATGTCATCCGATCCAAAAAAAGCCATTATATTCGTACCATAGTAATCCGTCTCCAAACAGTCGTATATTCCTACTACAGCCATTCGGGCTTTTTCTATCGTAGTAAAATAAGTATCCTTCTCATAAGATGAAGTCGGTTTCTCTGTCAAGTCACAAGACGTAAATCCGACTATCATCAGTACGCCAAATGCATATATCAATTTATTTTTCATTGTCCTCTATTTTTAAGATGTCTAATTAAAGTGCTACATTAATACCCAATACGAAAGAACGGCTTCTGGGATAAGCTCCAAAGTCAACCCCCGGTGTCAATGCACTACCATGGGTGGAAACCTCCGGGTCAAAACCGGTATAAGGCGTCCAGGTTAAAAGATTGTTCCCCGTAGCATACAGACGCAATTTACTTAGACCTGTTTTATTAATAATTCGTTTTGGAAATGTATACCCCACTGTAATGTTACTCAATTTCAAATAAGAAGCATCTTCCACACCCCAAGAATGGATATAAGTATTCGTACCGTTATCTCCCAAATGGGCTATAGTCTTTCCTCGATTCACTGCTGCCAGTTCATCAGGATTGGTAATCACATCACCGCTACTGTTTACTGTTATCCAACGATTGGCTTCATTAGCTACAGATAAAACATTTTTATTTGTAAGAGCAGTCTTGGTATTAGTCATTTTGGTTGCATTAAGAACTTCTGCACCATAACTATAGGTCAAGAAAATACTCAAATCAAAATTTTTATAGGTAAAAGTATTATTAATACCACCATAAAAAGAAGGAAGAGCACTACCAATTATTGTCTTATCACTTTCAGTAACCAAATTATCTTCGCTACCATCCACATTTTTGAATTTCCAGTATCCTGGCTGAATTTTAGATTTGTCTCCATGATAAGGAATACCGTCTTTCAAGGTATAGGTTTGGGACGTCGCATCATAATTAAAGTCGCTGACCTGATACAAACCTTCTGTCACATATCCATAGAATTGTCCCAAAGGTTGTCCGACACCAATCTGGTGAGAAGCACCGGCACCGGAATATCCGAAATCAGCCAGATATAATTGTACTTGCTCACCTGTCAGTTTATTAATTTTATTTTTGTTATGCGAAAAAGTAACTGAAGTACCCCACGTAAAATCTTTATTAGTAATATTTACCGTATTGATAGTCAGGTCAACACCTATATTCCGGGTTTCACCTGCATTAATCACCATGCTCTGATAGCCGGAAGAGTAAGGTAACTTGGCATCCAGTAACAGATTACTACTACTGTTGATATAGAATTCCGGAGAGAGAGTGATACGTTGATTCAAAAAACCGAAATCCAATCCCAAATTGAACGTTTTGTTAGCTTCCCATTTTAAATCCGGGTTAGGTACCTGATTAGAAGCATAACCGGGTTGTGCTCCATTAGCATTGGCTGCTGTAACCGAACTCATGATTGCCAGACTTTTATAGCTGCCAATTCGATTGTTACCCGCCAAACCATAACCCACACGAAGTTTTAAGTCAGAAAAGACATTCAGCTCCTTGATAAACTCTTCCTCACTTAAACGCCATGCCGCAGAAAAAGCAGGGAAATAACCCCATTTATTATTCTTACCGAATTTGGAAGAGCCATCCGCACGCAAAGAGGCTGTAAGCAGGTATTTATCCATCAAACTATAGTTGACACGTGCAAAGAAAGAGAGTAATTTATCATCATAATTCTCATTAGACGTGGGAGTACTCGGAGTTCCTAAGGAAAGATCTCCTAAACCTATTTCATCGTTCGGGAACTGGGTAGCACCAGCCGAGAAACTCCTTGTCCACTTCGTTACATATTCATGGCCTGCCATCACTGTAACATCATGAACTTTATTATTCCAAGCATAAGTCAGTACATTAGAAATCTGAAAACTACTACTTTCGAGGTTTGTAATAGTCCCATTAATATTAGTCCGTTTGGCAGTTATAGATTCAGCACCATAAAAAATATCATTACGACGGGTTTGATAACGTGTACCTACCGTACTACGAAATGACAACCCTTTAAGTAACTTGATTGTGGCACCTGCATTCGCCTGAAAAGTACGCCATTCTCTATCATTAGTTTCTTCTGCTGCCGAAATTAAAGGGTTTTGCATTACATTACCTGAATCGTCTGCAAGTAATGGATCTTCAGAACCTAACAAATCAGCATCATCACCCTGAATACCAAAAGTCGGGCGGTATTGCAAAATGTGCTGCATCTTATTAAAGCGGTCACTACCATCCGAAGTCCCCATACCTTCCACACGCATCTGGTCATAACTGATACGGGAGTTAACCGATAACCATTTTTTTATCTCATGATTCATGTTGAAAGAGATATTATGCTTCTCATTGCCACTATATACCATGGCACCTTCTTCATTGAAATAAGAATAGGCGAGGCTATAACTCATCTTCTCCGTTTTCCCGGAAACGGCTACGCGATAGTTTTGGGTTAAAGCAGTACGTCCCAAGGCCTCATCCTGCCAATTGATTCCTTTACAACCTGCATAATTGGCACTAATATCGTTATATTTACCATATCTGTTCTCCCAGGTGGTCATACCTTCAGCACCGGCATCACCCGTACTCATTCTCCACAAAGTACGTTCATAATCCAGTTTTACAAAATCGTAAGGAGAAAGTACATCCAATCTATTAGCAATCTTCTTAAAACCAACATAGCTATCAAAGGTAACTGTTGCTTTTCCATCAGACTTACTTCCATTTTTGGTTGTAATTACCACAACACCATTAGCACCACGTGCACCATAAATAGCAGTAGCAGAGGCATCTTTCAACACGTCAATAGTCTCAATTTCTGCCGGATCAAGTGTAGACATACCATCTTCACTGGGGAAACCATCAATAACATAAAGAGGTTCATTACTTTGAGTGATAGAAATACCACCGCGTACACGAATAGAAACCGAAGCACCCGGAGCACCCTCACTTTGCTGTACCATTACACCCGCCATACGCCCCGCCAGTGCTTGTGTTACATCACTAACCGGCACTTTGGACAGTTCCTGGCTACCCACAGAAGCTACTGATCCTGTCAAGTCCCTACGTTTCATGGTTGCATAACCAATAGCAACCACTTCATCCAGCATTACGGCATCAGCTTTTAATGTCACATTAATAACATTCTGTCTATTCACCTTGATCTCTTGGGTAGTCATGCCCACATACGAAAAAACCAATACAGCTTCAGATGCATTCGCTACTTTCAAGGAATAGTTACCGTTTAGGTCTGTAACCGTCCCAATACCGTCAGTACCCTTGATTGTGACACTACCACCAATTACTTCATATCCTTCGCTATCAACGACTTTACCGGTAACAGTCAAACTTTGTGCGTATGCAGACATACTCACAAAAGCAAGGATAAACATTAAAAACAATTCTTTTAATTTGTGCATAATAAATTTAAGATTAATAGTCCCTATAATTCACTGTAAAAACATAGTATAATTCTTTTTCAGATAGATAAATTCGTTGTTGCAAATATAAGGAGAGGTAGCCGAACTGCATTTCTATAACATTCCATTCCCTTGATATTAAGTGCAACACAATGTTGTTTCCGTACAATTACATTGTGATTTCATCCACATCCTTGAATATTACTTAGTTTATTTGAAAAGAAGGAACAAACTCTTCACACTTTATCTCTATGTAGTTCTTAATATTAGAGTTTGCGAATTATCCGACATGAGCCTTATTAACGGTTATCAATCCGGGGAATGGAACAGCGACCAGTCATTGTATCTCAAAATTACTGTTTATATTCTGCAATGTCACTAAGTATACTTTGCAGCATCACTGCAATAACTATACAGTAATACTGCAAAGATTATACATCAATGCTGCATAAGTTTTACAGTAACACTGCAACCGCTTTGCAGTGTTACTGTAAAACCAGTGTCACTACGGTGTACTTACCATATTATCACATATTCATAACCATCGAATTTGGGAGTGATGCCAAGACCTGTGTTGCGGAACACCTTGGCTATCTTTCGCTGTTCTTCAAGTGTAATCAACCGGTCGCCCTTACGGCTGTGATAGAAATAACGTTCGCATGAGAAACAACTGATAACTTTGAGACGCACGGCAGCAGCTTGCTTCATTGGCAGTTCGTCAAAAAGGCAGGTCATACCTTTGGCATAACGCAGTGGCTCGCTTGAACGATAGAGAGGACAGGAAGCGGAGGTGGTTAATTGTTCTATATATCCTGCATTCACCGTATTGACAGTTGGACGAGGCGGTTCTTTACTCTGTATGAATAACTTTGCTGCTATAGCTCTCAAGCAATTGTCTGCCTTAGGGCAGTTGTCTTTGCCAACAAAGCAATGAGCGTAATCGTGGGGGATATCTTGCTGTAATATCATAATAGTTTGGAATTAAATTTCTGTCTGTTTGTCTGTAGCAACCCTACCCTGGTTCTTCACATATTCAGTAGGTAAACACCCCACATACTTCTTGAAACTCGTTGTGAAATAGGATGGCGAACTAAATCCGGTCATTCCACTTATTTCCGAAATTGAATACCGACCTTCCAACATCATTTTACAAGCCCGGTTCAAACGTATACGCCGGATAAAGTTAGCCGGTGGTTCACCGGAAATCGAATTCATTTTCAAGAAAAGCGTAGAACGGCTTATACACAACTCTTCTGCCAATTCTCCTATTGAGAAATCACCGTTATCGATATTCTTCTCTACAACTTTAATGGCTTTAGTCATAAACTCCTCATCCAATGGATTAGAAGTCATTTTAGCCGTATCTATGTCTATTGTGTCGGAATAAAAATGTCTCAATCTCTGACGTCCTCTCAGAATATTGGCAATTTTACCTTGCAATAGTGACATGGAAAAAGGTTTTGCAATATAATCATCGGCTCCTGCTCTTATACCCGTAAATTGGGCATCAAGATTTCCTTTGGCAGACAACAAAATAACAGGAATGTGGCAAGTGCTCAAGTTTTTCTTTATTAACTCACAAAGTTTGATACCATCTACTCCCGGCATCATTACATCTGACAACACGACATCCACTTTCTGTTCCTTTAATATATCCAATGCTTCCCCACCGTCTTTTGCTGTAAGCGTTATGTATTTTGAATGAAAATGGTCTCTCAGATAATCAATCATTTCTTTATTATCGTCCACCAACAGAATAACGTCTTTCTCACCCATATCATCTTCCACAGGTCCTTCGGCTTCTCCATGAGCCACTTCTATTTCCGATTCTACCAGCAAAGGCAATGCAACTTCGTCGGCTCTGTGAGTATGATCTTCTCCTTCCTGTTCTACATCCGAATAATCACTTAATACTATGGGCAGAGAAACAGAAAATTCCGTATACTGCCCCAACTCACTCTTAACACTGATGTCACCATGATGTTTTGTTACCAAACACTTTACTAACGAAAGACCAATCCCCGTTCCACGCCTCGTTTCGTCTACTTGATAAAAACGTTCAAAAATACGTTTCTGTTTATCAGGAGAAATACCAATACCTCCATCTTTCACGCTAAAGCCAAAACAATCTTCTTGCTTCCAGAGAGACAACTCAATATCTTTGCCATCCGGAGTAAACTTAAAAGCATTGGAAAGTAAATTCATCATTATCATCTCCAGATACATTTTATCAGCAGGAAGCTGTATCCCTCCCAACTCCGACTGGAAACTATAATTAATATTCCGTTTCAGAGCCGTTTCCTTAAACATGGAAAATACCCCTACCGCCACTTCATCTACATCAGTAGGTACTACATGAATAGGCAAAGCACCCAACTCAGCCCTGCGGAAATCCAATAGTTGATTGATTATATGCAGCAACCTCTGACCATTCTTATAAATATAAGATAACTTTTTCTGTGCCCTTTTATCAAAAGTATTACTTTGCTCTAACAACTCTTCAAGCGGTCCCAATATCAAAGTCAACGGAGTACGAAGCTCGTGAGACATATTAATATAGAAGCGTACCTTCTCCTGGCTGATCTCTTCTATCTTATCCCGTTCAATATGTTCTATCTGCATCTGCATCTTCAACTTAGCACGAGCTATCAAAAAGTAAATTACAAATCCTATAACTCCTGAAATGAGCAAAACAACCAGTAATTTAAACCACCAAGTCTGATACCACATAGGAGTGATGCATACAAAAAACTCAACCGGCTTCTCACTCCATTTTCCATCATTATTACAAGCTTTTACTCTAAATATGTATTTACCGGGAGGCAAATTCGAATAACTCACCTCACGTGAGTTTATTCCCTGAGTATAAAACCAATCCTTGTCAAATCCCTCCAATTTATAAGCAAACATATTACGTTTGCCTGCAAGATAATTAACAACAGTAAAAGCAATATTAAATAATTTCATATTGGAGGGGAATGACATTCCCAACATTACTCCTTTTTCATCTTGATAAAAATGCGCCATCCCTTCTTTTTGAGCATGACTCAAAGGGTGATTCAGCACGGAAGCACCGGATATCACAGCATTGGGTGCAAAAGGATTATCCACAAAACCCGCCGGATTGAAATAAGTAATACCTCCCAGAGTCCCCAGGAAAAATATTCCATCATGTGTTTTGCAAAGCCCATAATGGTTAAACTGGTTATGACTAAGTCCGTCCTGTGTCGTATAATTCCGGAATGTATTCTGCTCCGGATCAAAGCATGATAACCCTTTGTTAGTAGTCAACCACAAACGGTTCTCTGTATCTTCCAGTATTCCATAAATATAATTGTTGGGCAAGCCATCATGAGTTGAATAATAATTAAATGAATCTTCTTTTTCATTGTATTTGTATAATCCTGTAGTAGATGCTATCCATATATTTTTATGACTATCTTCCAGTATTCCAAAAGTTTGTATCAGAGTGGCCGAACGCACAGGAGATTTATCGGTCAATTCGCGCACTTTACCGTCACCGGTGCATACAAACAAGCTCTCTTCGGTTCCTATCCAAACTCTCCCTTGAGAATCCCTACAAAAAGTATAGATCAATACCTCATTCAATTTCGTATATTTGTTAGCAAGAGGGTGTAAAGAAAACGTTTTATTTTTCCTGTCGAACTGATATAACCCAACCATTGTCCCGACCCAGAAAGTACCGTCCTGACCATCTAACAAAGCATAACAGCTATTTTTGGTTGATACGGCCTGCGGAATGGTATAATTTTCAACCTGTCCTGTCTTTACATGGATATAGCTTAGTCCTCCACCATGAGTACCAACATAAACATTTCCATCTTCATCCGGAAATACACATTTTATATTGTTTGATTTTAAGGAATTAGAACTACCATTTTGAGAATAATAGCTAAAGCGATGTTCTTTTCTATTATAACAGTTCAGCCCTCCATCATTGGTTCCGATCCATAAGCTCTCTTTTCGCGGATCTTCTACAATACAACTTACCGTATTATCATTCAACGAATTATGATGTAAAGAGTGCCTTAGGACACTAAAAGAAGGAGCCATAGGGTGATAATAATTAATCCCACCATAATAGGTTCCAACCCATATTCCTCCTTGATTATCCTTATAGAAAGACCGTACGGAATTATGCCCCAATGAGGTCTGGTCTTCATACGAGAAACTACACTTGTCAAATGTTTCCGTCATCGGATTAAATACAAAAAGTGCATTCACAGTTCCTATCCATATCTTCCCATTCTCATCCTGCTGTAATATCCTGACCGAGTTCGACGTTAACCTTCCGACCCCATACTGCTGGGTATAATGCTTTATAACTCTGAATTTATCATCTATACAATATAACCCATTCCCCAATGAACCTATCCAGCAATATTTAGTTTTAGGATCATAAATAATGTCGGAAATCACTTCCTTCTGTAACTGTGGAAGCAATTGTTTCACTTCTCCATTCCGGATATAATAAAAATAAACACCTGACGCAGTACCCAGAAGAACTCCATCATCGACCAGACATATAGCATATATATTAACATTAGTCAAATACGGAACTATGTTCATCCGACCGGTTTTCTTATCAAAAACAACAAGCCCGAGGTTGGTTGCAAGCAATAGTTCTTCCGTTATACCCAAATCTTCAATTGCATACACCTTCATTGGCTGATTGCCGGATAGATAATAATTCGTAAAATTATTGCCTACTACGTTATACCGGGACAAACCAACCAGTGTTCCAGCCCAAACAGTTCCATTCCGATCTGTACAAAGTGAATTAATACGGTTATTAGCCAGACTGGTACTATCACTCAAATCATTATAAAAAGTAACAAAGCGATACCCATCATAACAATTCAGACCATCTGCCGTACCAACCCACATTCTATTATTATGATCCTGCGTCAAAGCAAAAACTGTATTTTGGGAAAGGCCGTCATCTACGGACAGACGCTTGAAACAGAGTTGATTGTCAAGCGCCAGTAATTCTCCAATAGGAGTAAGCAAGAGAAAGATAGCCAATAACTTATGGTAAGTCAATACTATTTGTTGTTGTTTCATAGTAGTCAATAATAGGAATAAATAATTGATTGTAAAGATAATCATTTTAATAACCTGCCAATAACTTTTCTGTACCACAATGAAACTTTTCCTATTATTCATCAAAGAGAAAAAGACAGGTTCTAAAACGAGTTTACCACTACCAATGAACACTTTACCCCTCACCTTCAACTACCCAATCGGTCAGCTCTTTTTATTTTCAAATGAGAAACAGAGCTAACATCAGCAGTTTTTTCATCTTACTGTATTAAATTTCCAGTTCCGGAACCTGATCTTTCAAAGTCACAGTTTGCCCTTCTTCTGTTATCTTTGTAGTTCCATCATATTCCAGAATGATATTTTCCGTTTTATTTTCTATTATAAAAGTGGCTTTCCCTTTGAGTGACAGATTCACCTTTATTGTCCATTCCCCGACTTTTAAAGTATTTTCCGCTATTTTTTCAGGAATAACACCTGCACTTTCCTGACCATGCGTACTAACAACAGTAGCAAAGCGATATACCGGACTATACGGAGATGTTGCTGTGAAATGCCAGTGATTTTTGTATGGAGCAAAATATCCTTTGTCATCTGCACGCAACCAATTGACAGCCGGGTAGAAAAACTGATCTGTCTGATTTGTCTCCAGTTTATCATTTGCAAAAAGATAAGCATCCGATATCCCTCCGGCATTTGTTGCAGTAATGCGCATCATCCCCTTATCCTTTTTTATAATCATCGGATGTTCTATTGTGTGTAAAAGATAACTCCAGGCAACAGCAGTATCGGCCTCCAGCTCATCATAAATAAAAACAAGCCCCGCGTTTCCCAGCTCAACAATATGCCGCCGAAAAGTTTTCAGACGGTTCTTATCCCAACCATTGGCAGCTGAATACTCAAGGCCGGAATCCCGCCCACGAGCCAGCCAAAGAGGAGAAATCACCTCACCATAAGCATTAGAAGCATCTCCTACCAAATAAGATATTCGCTTACCAGTATAATATCTTGGTATCCATCCATATCCTTCGGTACCTATTCTCTGTCCCATACCATTGACAAGGATACTATTGTGCGCCCGTGTACTTCTATGACAGTATACACTATGCTCGTCAGTAAAACTGATGTGATGTCCGCTACTGTAAAAGAGAGGTTTCCCGTCAAAGAATGTATTGAAAGCATTTTGATTGGCAATAGCATGCGAAGTCGATCCATACGGGCTGCTACGAAAAGTAAGCATTGCATTCCGGCTGAAATTCTCCCAATCAGACATCAGTGTCGCTACCCCCGTTTGTGGGAACACATAAGCAAAAGGAAGGTCTTTCATTTTCTTGCCTTCCGGCAAAGGGGTATGATTCTGAAGGCGAAACCAGGAAAGATCTCCCGTCTTAGCCATAAAGGCTTTACGCAACAAATCCGGTTCCTTATGCAAAATACACCGTACATAATCGGCACTATAAGTATTGTTTATTAACCGGGCCAATGCATCGGCATATCCCACACGAACCCCACTAGGCTGCAACACATTTTGATGAGAACTTCCATTACCTGCTGATTTCGAGAAAGGCGGCTGTTGATAGATAACATACATAGCCGAACCCTCATACCATGGATCAGAGAAAAAATCATACCCACTGATACGACTATAAAAATAAGGCACCTCTATCAGTGTACGAATATTGACATGAAAATAAGAATCCCCATTATGCCAGGCACCATCCTGATTTAATCCGGGAAAGCGAGCTACCCACAAATTATAACAATAATCGGCCCACACCCCGGCTTCCGGCAGATCACCATATACACTGAAAGTCGCCATCGTAAAAATACGAAAAGCCATCTGCCAGACATGATTATCGGCAATATGATTCTCCAGATGATTATTGAAACGGTTAAAAAACTTTGTACCATTCTTTTGTACTTCTTTCAACAATAATCTTTTTTGTGAAGCATCCAACCTATCATAAAAAGTATCATAAGCCATAGAACAAAGAGAAAGTAATGCCGATTCATTAAAATCACCTACAAAATTCGGACTCTCCTCCCACTTAATCATCTCAAGAATACGCTTCATTGCTTCCTCGTAATAACGATCATCTTTTGTCAACAGATAGGCACGTACAAACACCTCGGCATTGACTTCTTCTTTATCTACAATACGCCGGCTTTCCCGGGTAAGAAGTGCATTACGCTTTACCTCATTATCCAACCCGGCCATTTTACTTGTATCCGTGTCATCGATATGTTTCATCGGAACTTTCAATGTCTTTTCAGCACGTGCAATATACCAGGCTCTCTCAGGAGCATTCTGATTTAAAGCAATGAAGGTATCCCACTCATTCGAAGCAATCAACACACGTGGATGCTCTGACGGCAATTTACTTATAAATGTTTTGAATGAGGGAGGAGAAAAACGAGACGGGTTCGGTTTTTGTGTGAACTTTAAAATCTCCGACCAGGAAGTCTTTCCTCCTTCTACATAGCCGTATTGCCAGTACCAGACACCATCTGCAAGGGGTTGTTCGGGATTATAAAAAGGCCATGAGCAAACTACTTCTGTAACATTACTTCTGAAGTCATGGTCTTGTGAAAGACGAACCCGGTACACCCTGGGCGTTTTACTTACTTCAGGAGCCTCCATACCATCGAGTCCACTTCCATGTATCCGGTTATCTGCCGCTAAAGGCCACATCAAAGAAACAGCACGTTCACCAATCACGGCATTGTTCAATGGAGAAGGGGTTGCCCGCATTTCATGCATCAGCGTAGTGTCTGACAGATGAATAGTTACCGGGTGTTCTTTTGAGGTCAAGTTATGAATATAAGTATTTTGTTCTTGTCCGAAAAGGTTTTCTGACAAGAACAAAGTCATAAATAAAAAAAATAAATGATGTTTCATATATATAAAAATAGGTGTATCCGGTTTTGCAATCTCTCATATAATACCATGACGACAAAAATAGCCAGTAATCGGATACCCGAATATCATTTTTATCCTAAGATATTTAGATTTTGTACAAATATTCGCACTAACAAGGCATCCGGTCTTACTTTTCCGGTTTCAATGCCACTACATAAAAAATCCTGTATTCCCCTTCTACAAAAGAAGAATACAGGAGCCTATAAATTTAAGGCATACACTTCTTACCTTACAATATCTTCCGGAAATACTGCCGGCATCTCCACCCGCTTCCATGTTTCGTGAAACCAGGAATTTAGTTCGTTACCGTTCAGATCCTTAGCTATAAAATATTTTAAATGGAGCAAATCATTATCTTCTATCTCAAATTCAAGAATATTATCCTTATTATCAAGCATAGGAAGATGGATATTTTTCTCAATGCTTTCTTTATAAGAATGATTCGTCATTTGCTTATAAGTACCATATCCGGTAATGATGGCATCCTGCCCCGGAATTATAGTAAAATTCACAATCCGCCCGTCATCACTCAAAACCTTGAATGTATTGCTGGGCTTCAACACCCCCGGAACATTCGGAAGCTCTGACACATAATGGCACAGTTGCCAGATTCCTTTCAGATTAGCAGGTTGAAATTTTGCTTTTTTCTGAGCCATAACGCCTGTTACCATCAACAGCATTGCCGTCAATATGGTAAAGAAATAGAGTTTCTTCATCGCCATATTATTTTTAGTTAATACTTTCAATACCTGTCGCTTACAAATATAAACAAATCTTTTTATATTTAAACAAATGTAAAGCAATAAAAAAGGCTTGCACCTTAAAAAAAGATGCAAGCCCCTGTATTGAGAATCAAAACGATTTATTAGAATTCAGCGTTACGCGGTGTACGCGGGAACGGAATAACATCGCGTATATTAGCCATACCCGTTACAAATAGCAACAGACGTTCAAAGCCAAGCCCGAAACCAGAGTGAGGGCATGTACCAAACTTACGCGTATCCAGATACCACCACATATCCTTCATCGGGATATGAAGCTCTTCGATACGAGTAACCAACTTATCATAATCAGCCTCACGCTCTGACCCTCCAATAATTTCACCTATTTTCGGGAATAGTACATCCATAGCACGTACTGTCTTTCCATCTTCATTCTGCTTCATATAGAAAGCCTTGATTTCCTTCGGATAATCAGTCAGAATTACCGGACGTTTAAAATGTTCTTCTACCAGATAACGTTCGTGTTCAGAAGCCAAATCAACCCCCCAATAAACGGGGAATTCAAACTTATGACCTTTAGCTACGGCATCTTCCAGAATTTTAATACCATCTGTATAAGGCAAACGCACAAAATCTTCTTTCAACACCCCTTGCAAACGCTCTATCAAGCCTTTATCAAACATGTCGTTCAAGAACTTCACATCGTCGGCACAATTGTCTAAAGCCCATTGCACACAGTATTTTATAAACTCCTCAGCCAGATCCATGTTATCTATGATATCATTAAACGCTACTTCCGGTTCAATCATCCAGAATTCAGCAAGATGACGAGGCGTATTTGAGTTTTCTGCACGGAACGTCGGTCCAAATGTATAAATAGCTCCCAGAGCAGTTGCAGCCAATTCGCCTTCCAATTGCCCCGAAACAGTCAGGCTTGCCTGTTTTCCAAAGAAATCGTCATCATAAATGATAGAACCGGTCTCATCTTTCTTCAGATCATACAAGTTCTTGGTAGTAACCTGAAACATTTGTCCTGCACCTTCACAATCCGAAGCTGTGATAATCGGTGTATGGAAATAGAAAAATCCTCTCTCATGGAAAAACTGATGAATAGCTATCGCCATGTTATGACGAATACGGAATACCGCACCAAACGTATTAGTACGGGGACGCAAATGTGCTATTTCACGAAGGAACTCCATTGAGTGTCCCTTCTTCTGCAACGGATATGTATTATCACAGGTGCCCAGCACTTCAATTTCACGAGCCTGCACTTCCACTTTCTGTCCCGAACCTACTGATTCAACCATCACACCATTTACACTCACACAAGCGCCTGTAGTAATCAGTTTCAGCATCTCTTCATCAAAATTAGCCAGATCAACTACTACCTGTACATTATTTATTGTAGAACCGTCATTCAGTGCGATAAAGTTTACTTGTTTGCTACCCCTACGGGTACGAACCCATCCTTTCACATTGACCATAGCGCCAAAGTCTTCGCGCTTCATCAGGTCGACAATTTTTGTTCTACTAACCTTTTCCATAACTATTGTATATACATTATTATATTATTCAAAAGATCCCATGCGCAGGAAATTCACTTCCTGCTCCGTCAGGTAACGCCATTCACCACGACGCAGGCCTTTCTTAGTAAGACCGGCAAAGAATACACGATCCAGTTTTACCACTTTATAACCAAGCGATTCGAAAATACGACGCACAATACGGTTCTTTCCTGAATGGATTTCAATACCCACCTGGTCACGTTTAACATCATCAGCATAACTGATTGCATCTGCATGAATTTCGCCATCTTCCAGTTCAACACCGGCAGCAATCTGGTCCATATCCGCTTTTGTCAGATTCTTATCCAGATAGACATGGTAAATCTTCTTCTTCAAGAATTTAGGATGCGTCAACTTAGAGGCCAAATCGCCATCATTCGTCAGCAACAGCACACCTGTCGTATTACGGTCCAAACGTCCTACCGGATAGATACGTTCACTACAGGCTCCTTTTACGAGATCCATAACAGTAAGACGTGCCTGAGGATCATCGGAAGTAGTCACACAATCTTTCGGCTTATTCAACAGAACATATACCTTACGTTCAATACTTACCGTCTCATCATGGAACTTCACTACATCAACCCGTTTGATCTTAGTTCCCAATTCAGTTACTACTTCACCATTTACCGAAACAACACCGGCTGTGATAAACTCATCCGCTTCACGACGCGAGCAAACACCGGCATTAGCCAGGAACTTATTCAAACGAATCGGCTCATTCGGATCAACAAACTGCTCCTTGTATTCTATCTGTTTCTTCTTACTGTATTTCGCATTGGGATCATAATCACCTGTACGGCGCTGCGGGCGGGCAAAT
Organism: Bacteroides sp.; assembly: GCA_019416685.1. Taxonomy (GTDB): domain Bacteria; phylum Bacteroidota; class Bacteroidia; order Bacteroidales; family Bacteroidaceae; genus Bacteroides. The sequence continues at coordinate 26,943 of DXWV01000063.1, read as the reverse complement.
CCTTGCGGACGGCCTTCACCTCCATTATTAAAGCGCGGACGATACGGACGATCACCACCCTCACGATTATAAGAAGGACGTTGTGGACGGTCGCCATAAGAACGTTGCGGACGTTCACCACCTTCACCGTTATTATTGAAACGCGGACGATACGGACGATCACCACCTTCACGATTATAAGAAGGACGTTGCGGACGATCGCCATAAGCCGGACGGTCACCATAGGAACGCTGCGGACGCTCACCACCTTCACCGTTATTATTAAAACGCGGACGATACGGACGATCACCGCCTTCACGGTTATAAGAAGGACGCGGACGATCGCCATAAGCCGGACGCTCACCATAGGAACGCTGCGGACGCTCACCACCTTCATTATTATTGTTAAAACGCGGACGATACGGACGATCACCGCCTTCACGATTATAAGAAGGACGTTGTGGACGGTCGCCATAAGAACGTTGCGGACGGTCACCACCTTCACCATTAGAATTGAATCTTGGACGATACGGACGATCGCCACCTTCACGATTGTTGTAAGAGGGGCGATTATATCCACCTTCTCTGTTGTAAGATCTGTTACCATCACGGCCGGCGCCTGTGTTCTCTTCATTAGAGCTGTCACGCCATTCTTCGTTTTCTGTACTCATTACTTTATTCGAATAAAAATTAAACATTGGCCTCACGGCCGGTATTTCAGAGATTTTGTTAGAGTCCCGTATATGTATGCGGAGTTATTACTCTTAATTCTTTCTTTATATCTTCACTAACATTCAAACCTTCGATAAACTCTTTAATAGAATTTTCCGTTATTGCCTGGTTAGTTCTTGTCAATGCTTTCAGTGCCTCATACGGATGCGGATATGCTTCACGACGCAATATTGTCTGAATAGCCTCAGCGACCACACTCCAGCAATTATCCAGATCGCGGTAGATAGCCGGTTCATTCAGTAACAATTTACGCAATCCCTTCAAAGAGCTCTGGATTGCAATTATGATATGTCCGAACGGCACACCTACATTACGCAACACGGTAGAATCTGTCAGGTCACGCTGCAAACGGGATACCGGTAATTTTACCGCCAAGTGATCGAGAATGGCATTCGCCATTCCAAGGTTACCTTCAGCATTCTCAAAATCAATCGGATTCACCTTATGCGGCATCGCACTCGAACCTACTTCACCGGCCTTTATCTTCTGCTTAAAGTACTCCATGGATATATATTGCCAGAAGTCGCGGTTCATATCAATCATGATGGTATTGATACGCTTCATTGCATCAAAAATAGCCGACAGATTATCATAATTAGAGATCTGTGTAGTATATTCTTCACGCTCCAATCCCAACTTTTCTGCAACAAAACGATTACCGAACGCCTTCCAGTCATATTCCGGATAGGCTACACGGTGTGCATTATAATTTCCGGTTGCTCCACCAAATTTTGCAGTTACCGGAGATGCTTTCAATGTAGCCAACTGGCGTTCCAAACGATAAACAAACACCATCACCTCTTTACCCAAACGGGTTGGAGACGCCGGTTGTCCATGCGTCTTGGCAAGCATCGGAATAGCTTCCCATTCTGTAGCATACGTTTTTAGCTGAGCTATCAGTTCTTCAATCTGTGGGTAATACACTTGTTCCAATGCTTCTTTAATAGAAAGAGGGATAGAGGTATTATTGATATCTTGTGAAGTCAGGCCGAAGTGAATAAACTCCTTGTAGTCATCCAATCCGCCCAATTTATCAAATTCTTCTTTCAGAAAATATTCTACTGCTTTCACATCGTGATTGGTAACACTCTCTATATCTTTGATGCGCTGAGCATCTGCTTCAGAAAAGTTACGATAGATAGCACGTAAGGCTTCAAATACACTTTTGTCGATTCCTTTAAGTTGTGGTAATGGCAGTTCGCATAGAGTGATGAAGTATTCCACCTCTACCTGCACGCGGTATTTTATCAGTGCAAATTCAGAAAAATAGGCAGCTAAAGCTTCGGCTTTGCCCCTGTATCGGCCGTCAATAGGAGAAATGGCCGTCAATAAATCAAGTTTCATATGTCGTTCGGATAATTATCAGGTTGCAAAATTAACTCTTTTTCCTGATTTATAATGCATAAAGGGGGTAGAAAGTTTATATAAAAGAGGTAAGAAAACAAAAAATGCTTCGCGAGAACTTCACGAAGCATTTTTTATTTTCTGTTTTGTGGGCGCTGAGGGATTCGAACCCCCGACCCTCTGGGTGTAAACCAGATGCGCTAAGCGCCCGTACACTTCCGTTTCAAAAGCGATGCAAAGGTACAGCTTATTTTGAGAATACCAAAACTTTCGATAATTATTTTTTCACTATTTTATTTCAAAAGAAACGAAATCACTGATTATCAACAACAAAAAACTTTCTAAAAAATAAGATACATACCACCAGAAATCCAGCTATCGCTATAAACGCCCATGCCCCTCCTATCTGCTTCCTCTGTTTTTTCTCCCGTTCATCCACTTTTATCAACGATTTATTAGCTGCAAAAGAAGAGTCGGCTTTTACAAAAGAATGCTCCGTATATCCTTCCTGCAATTGTACCCTTCCTCTATCAATAACCTTTCTGGTAACAGAAAAAGACTTTCTTTGCACTGCTCTTCCACTCTCACAACCTACCCCTATAGTATCCGCTTTCCAGGTGAAGACAGTTTCTTCTATATGTTCATCGGCCTGCCTGCTATTTTCCCATTCCGTTTTTCGTACGTTATCCACTCTTTCATAATGCCCTTTTGTAGTAACAGAGTCTATTTCCACGTTCCGTTCTATCCGGAAATGAGAACTGCCACATGCCGACAAAAAAGGTAGAATCACCCCTATCAACAACCATTTCTTAACATCAAAGCAAGGGCATGCCTTTATAAACTCATCCGGTTCTATTCTCCCATCCCCATTCAAATCTGGCGAAGTATCCCGATGCCCCATCACTGCCACTATCCCATAGCGCTGTTTCAGCTCCTCAATAAGCCGTTTCAACGCTTCTTTCTGCACCCTGGTTCGTGTATCAGCCGGCTGTCCTCCGGCGTCCAACCCGCCAATATAACAGATACCAATACTCCGCTCATTCCATCCTATACAATGTGCCCCCATCCGCACAACCTCTCTCCCGGGTTCCACACTTCCATCCAACCGTACCACATAGTGATATCCTATTTCGTTCATCCCCCGGGCACGATGCCAACAATCTATATCTTTAGCGCTGAAATCCATTCCCGCCTGCGTAGCCGAACAATGAATTATAATCGAGTCGATTCTCCTCATAATACTCATTTTTTAAGATTAATAATCCGACGGAGGAATACGTTTTCCACACCCTCTTATCTCACATTTCTTTATTTCCGACTCCTTCTGTGCCAGTTCTACTTCATGACAACGGATCATCCACCCCATTTTATCTTCCTGCTCCTTCCGTAGTTCAGCATAAAGTCCGTCAATCTTCCCATCGCGCTGTTCCAGGCGCTCTTCAAGCCAGTCTACCTTCTTCCTGCGATTCTCTTCCTCTATACAGCTCACGGATGCCTCCTCCTTCCGGGCATCCATTTTTCGATAGGTAACCAATCGCACGAGCCATTTAATGGCCTCCAACCCGCCAATGGCAGTGATGAAGGCCATAATTGTTGTCAATGACACCTAACTTACGTTATACAGAAGGGTCCTCTCCTTCCCCTTCTCCTCCGGAAGGAGTACCGGAGCCGTCATCATTGATTCTGTCCAGGTCTTTAAATGCCAATCCATCGGTGCGGGTAGAGGATGCTCCTGCATTAATACGTATATCCTTATTCGCACGAAAACAGATACGCAATCCTGTAATGTCACTTGCAGAAAAATCCTCCGCTTTATCGGTTCCTTTACTTTGTGCCGACAGGTAAAAATAACCTATCCCGTCGATATTAACCGAACGTCCAGTCAGAAGGGTCTTACGCAGTAGTGTCCGAAAATCTTTCAGTACACTGATTGTCTCACCTTCACTCACACCCGAATTTCCACTGATTTCCTGCGCCACCTCTTTTAGTGTTGCCGCAGTGTCATACTTATAAGAAATAATAGGATACGTTCTTTTAACTGAACTTTTGTCTGTCGGATCACTAAACCGTAAAATTCTTTTAAATCTAATTGCCATAATCTTTTTTTTTAATAAATACTCAATGTTATTACTTCGCTAACGTTAACATTGCAAAGATGCGACATTCACCTCAGAGACAAAAAGACAGGCTACAGCATCATCTTAATACGATTTAATATATAAAAAGAGACAATTACAGGACAAGAAAGAGAGAGAGGGAAGGTAATAAAAGAGTTATTTCCTATTTCCCGGCAAGTAAATATAATCTAAAACTACATTAAAAACCAGAATACCCCCAAAAGCCGGAATTGCACACTTACAACTCCGGCTTTTTTTTATATTTAGTGTGAGTTTCAATATCACAAAATAAAGATAGCCAAACTTCTCCGTAAAACAGAGAAATCTGGCTATTGATAGCTACATTTGAGATGAAAAGAATGTAGCATCATATTTAAAAAGGACGCATTGAATTCTAAATAAAAGCCCTCCTTATAAATAAACCACGCCTGGTTTAAAAGGAGGGCTACACAAACAAACAATAATATTAAGCAGGATTATCATGATTCACATCAGAATAATCCGGCATTCCTTACGCTATCTTAATCTTTAGAATAAGGAAGAAAGCATTGGACGAATCCAATGTTTGGGGTTATGCAGTCATCTTCTGTTTCCAGACAAAATAGGGAATACAAAAGAACAAGAAAAGTCCTTTTAACAAGCTCAAAAAAGTCCTCATCAAAAGCTTATTTTTTATATAAAATTGTATATAGTTACCTATATTAAAATACATTTTGAATTTAACATTGACTTGTAGCCAAAGTAATTTTGTCAGGGACTATTTAAAATAATCCCTATACCCGTTAAAGATATTTTTGAAAAAATTTCCAATGAAGTTACAGCAAGGATTTTCGTGAAACATCACCATTCCGATTACACTGTGATAAGTTACAGCCATTTATACACCAGCATCACTTTCATAATGAAGTGAGTTATTCCACTAAGTAGTCAGCTTTCAAATAGTCCGTTCAGCAAGATTATCAAAACTTTTGGATAATTTAGCGGAGAATGAGATCCAACCAATCACTTTAGAACATTTATGTTGTGCTACACATAAACCACCTTCATACCTTACACTTCTTCTCCTGCGAACTTTACTTTGAAGCCAAAAACAGTAGCAAAAATCATTTCTACATCTTTAATGAACGAATAGTGACGATAGTAGTAGCAGTTCAGTCGCACCTTGTCGGGATAGATGATATTGTCGTTGTATTCTGTAGCAATCTCCTGTATTGGACGCTTGTCACCCTCTGTTTGCTTTTTTGTCACATACTCCGAAATCATCTCATCCTCCAAACGGTACTTCAAGGTAGCAGGACCAGTAATACCAGGGCGAAGCTTCAGCACATCACGATCATCCCCCACCAGTTTATCGGCATAACCAGGTACGTCAGGACGTGGGCCGACAAAACTCATATTACCGATAAGTACATCCCACAGTCCAGGAAGTTCATCAAGCTTATAATGACGAAGAGTTGCTCCAAACGGAGTGATGCGGCTATCACCAGCTACCGAGACAGTGGAACCACTATGTTTCACCATCATTGTGCGGAACTTATGACAGGTAAATAATTTGCCATCCTTTCCTACACGCTTTTGACAGAAGAATACAGGACCACCTGGCATCTTCATTTTCACCAAAACTACAACTATCAGCAGTATAGGCCATAAGAACACAAGACCTATCAAAGCGATCAAACGGTCAAATATCCATTTTAATATCATTTTTAGTCCTTCAAAATTTCCAAATATAGTTCATTATGAGGTAATTCTTTCACCACCTTGAAGTTGCTAGCTGAAACAGCAGATCGATATGAGGCAATATTGTCTTTAGATACGGTCTCAAATAACTGAAGCCCAATACTGAAACCGATATCATTCAATATCCTATTCATAAGTGTACCCAATCCTTTGCCACGATAGTTGATGTCAACCATGCGTCCACGAAATCCTTTACCATGAAAAAATGAACGATTGAAGCAATAGCCAGCAATATTTCCATTGTTAGTATCTCTTAGGACATACGCAAGAAAGGCGTTGTTTTTCTGCATTTTTTTAATTGACCTAACATCAAAACCATGTGGTTTGAAAAAGGTGTAAGCTTCTTCTGGCTGGTGGAAAAAAAATGAGACAAGTTCCTGGGTATCAACCAATGAGATAGGTAAAACTTCATATCCTATCTCTACCTTATAACAAGTAAATGAACTTTCCACAACTTTAAGTTTCTTACCGTATCTCTGCGAGAAGAGAAAAGAATTCACTATATCAACAATATTCCAAAGGAACGGCATCTTATCCCTTAGAAAGTGAGCAAATGCGTATAACATACTTATCCTTGTTTTAATTCTATATCTCTGTGTCAGTAAGAACTGAAAGCAAAGCTATTCCATATCATCATTGGTACACTCTCTGAAGCTAACCACCTGTAATGTTACAGTCTCTTAAAGCGAGATATGATGCGCTTCACTTTCTTAACGAAAGACTCTTTATGAACTATGTGTACTCCTTTGTATAACATATCCTCCATCAGTTCATCGACAAGCACCTACTCCTTGCAATACTCCAACTTTTCTACTATCCTTCACAAACCCAAATACTTCATACAGACAGCTGCCATCAGATCAGCAAAATGCTTAATGCCACAAACCTCCATATCTGCACACAAAAATGATAGTGATGGCTTTCTATTATCAAGCCCTCGAGATGGATGTACGAATATTTGTATGTACCTCCCAACCTGTCCACCCAATTCCACAGCAGTGACATTACCTACCTCATAGACATTACCCAGATAGCAGTTGCAATCGACACACTCTCGTTGTGAAGGATTATTGTAGTAAGTGCTATATCATTCAGTTCATTGTCAGTATGTGGCGATAAGGCTTTAATCTCCTCATCTAGATTGTCATTTGTGATTACAGAGGCTGCAAGTAATCCTAATATCAGTCTTTCCGTATATTTTATCATTTTAACCTCTTACTTCAATACAAACGAAGCCGACAAGGCATTATGGTCAAATAAGTCCGCATCATGTACGGCTATGTCACACTACCGCATACGATCATCATCATAGAAGATATAATTCAACCTAAATCGGAATACATACTTATGGAAAGTACACCTATATCCGAAACCACCCTTCCACCAAGCATCGGTCATACCAGTGCGTTTAATTCGTCTCACGGTATACGATCCTCCTATATCGTTCATGTCACCCATCATGATGGTAGGATGCTTTTCAGCCTGCAAACACTTGTATATGGTATCTGCTTCCAATTCTCTCACCGCATAGCCGAGTTCAATGTATAGAATCGTAAAGTATGCTTCAGTAATCCCATTCCCTCATCGCTTATACTATCTCGTATTGCATCAAAGTTGTTCGTGTTGAGGTGGCAATAATAGAGGACAACAGTATCGTTCGCCTGATGTATCGTATCTGTATGCGATATACCCATATTCTGTCGATACACATTTACCTCGGGGTACTCCTCTACACATCGCCTTACCTTCGACCTTCGCCTCCAAGGTGTCTATCTCCAAGTTGTACACACTATCTATAACCCATTTGCTATAGAAGCGTTCGGTTTCAAGATAACGTTTATAAGAACAAGTATCATTTAGCTACTTACTCTTCAACATATTATCAAGTTTAGGAGAACAGATACCTACATATTCCGTCAGATACACAAAATCGGGATCCGTCTCACATATCTGCTTGTATGTGTCATCTGACCGTCCTTTGAAGTCTCCACCTTCAGTATTGTGCCATTCTGCAAAGATTGAAAGAAGGTAAGAGGAACTATCGGAAAGGTTTCCGGTAACGAGTTTGTTAACAGCATAATCACCGCTATTCCTCCTGCCATCTTCCATTTCTTTAGACATAGTGCTACCACACAAGCAACAATGTAAGAAAAAGTAAAAACTAAGAGAATATACAGACTTTAACTTTCCTCTGTATTAATACACAATCTCAATCCATTCCTCCGGCCATCTGTCCTTCTTCTGAACATCAAACTTTGAATACTTGTATGGGTGTATTACGAGCGGATTATTATTGTTCAATGTAGCTGCCCAGATACTGAAAGTACTGTTTGCTACAATGTTAGCCTTACAAAGACTCATCAATTGCATATCTATATAACTATCAGTACCCTTATTCCAGTTAATATAAATGCCCTCAATTCCAAGGTTTTCCTTGCACCACTCTATATCATCTGAGAAGATGAAGAAACGAGGTTTTATAACCTTTTCTTTAATCAAAGCAATTGCCTTACTATAATAAGACATCCCAAGCAGTTCATATTCTGTATTCACATAGTCACCTCTTCGGATATGTATGGACACAGAATTGCACTCTGCCATCAATAGAGCGATTTCTGCATTTTTACCCTCAAGTGGTTTCTTAAAAGTGAGCTCCTTACGTAAATCCTCAATGATATCATGAGAGTATTTGGCACTCTGCCAATATCCATCAATATAGCAATTGTTACATCTCAAAATTTCAGGATGGTAGGTTGTCTTTTCACTCTGAACATCCTCCAGTATTAAACTTTTGAAAAAACCCTTTCTTGCCAAGAATCTAAGGAAAGAATTTGATGCATATTTTGAATACTTGGCATCCTGTTCCTCTGTCGAGAATTCTTCTTTGATACCACCAAAAATGTCACTCAAAAGGAAGCTCTTACTGTGGCTAGGAACAGCCTCCATCAAAGTAGTATCACGGAAATAACTCAAACTCATCTTAGCTTCAACGCCAAGTAACTGAAACTTTCGATATAATGCATATTGGTAGATTTGATTACCAAGACCACCCGATATCTTTACTATAACCATATTTATTTACTTATGTTTTTGATAGTTAATTTGATATACTATCCCTCCCAGTTTTACAATATGGAGTTTTATACAAATGTACTTGACTACTTGTCTGATATACGCCTTAAACATATATTTCTTTACAAGTCTATCAAGTGTCTTTCCTTTCGCCATATCACCAAAAAATTGCTCCCAGTTCGCAGGTTTTAGTGATGGTGCATTCAACTGTGCATTGTGTCCTATAGCTATATCAAGATCAATATCATAAGTCAGAATGTCAGCCATTCTCATGAGTTCTCCCCCCTTTTCTGTTTGGCACAAAGCTAATGAAACACCTTTGCCTGATGAAAGCTCAGACAACGAAGAGCCCCATGCATCGCCCAAGGTTACATCAGATACACGCTCTTTTTTCGCATACCGGCACTCATAACAATTGTTGGTATAGCTATAACCATGATGAAATGCTATGGTGTAACTATCTACGTTGCCTTCGGGAACCATGCTCTGATTATCCTTATATACAGCAAAATGAACTTTGTATCTGAAACTGATAGCTTTGATATCACCCAAAGAGACTCCATGCTCATTAAAGAATTTATCCAGTACCAGAGGCGAAGGAGTACCATGGCAAATCAAATCCACAGTATAAAGACCATCTTGTAGTTTTGAACCAACAAAGTTCTTCACACCAGCTACTTGACAAGGAAGGCCAACGAACAGAACTTGTTCACCCTCCCTCAACATTTGCTTCAACTTACCATATACGCCTTTAGGATTACTCTTGACATACTTTGATCCAGCAAAGCCTTTCAACTCTTCAATTGTCTTTGCAAACTTAAATCCAAACTCGCTATTCTCAAACACACAACTGCATACACAACCTCCGCTTTTCACAAAAGCCTTACTAATAGCAGATACATATCCACCCGATGACGCTCCTATGCGTGTCTTCTCATCCCTTGCCCATCCTTGATTCCAAGCAATAGAGTCATTAGCAGTAGGTGTATTATTCTGAGGACATACCCGTTCGCACAAACCGCACTCCACACAGTTATCGTTCTTTACTGCATTGAATGCTCGCAGGCTATCTACTATGTTTATGGCATCCTTATGGCAGGTCTCTACACAAGCCATACAACCACAACACATATCCTGTTCACATACGGTTCTCATTATATCTTTATCCATAGCTACCGTTATGAGAGTTTGTCATAGAATACGAGCGTCTTCTTGCGTTGTTCAGCTATCACCTTGTTCACATGATCGTAATTCACCTCAGCCGTGACATCAAGGTTGTTGTAATCAACAGGAACTATTCTCTGTTTTTCATCTACCATTGTGAGCAGATCCACTATACGTCCCTGATACATATCTGGTAAAATGCACCAGAACTTACGATTGAAGTTGATGCTGAAACAGGTAGCATGGAAAGAATCGGTAATAACATACGAAGCATTAGCAAACAAAGTCAGGAATTCCTCGAATGACGGTATCAAGATTGACTTTCCATAACGCAGCGCATAATCGTATCGGATACAGATTCTTACAACCTCCATACCGGTCTTCTCTGCCATAAACTTTGCATACTCATCCACACGATGATCTTTACCTAACTGATAAATCAAGATGTATGGTTTCTTGTGCTTTGGAGCAGTAGCCAATTTGCTCCAGAAAGCAGCATCTTTGGTCAGTGTGGGGTCCATTACAGCATAAACGTTATCAATGCCCAAGCCCTTAATCATATCAACTGCACTCGTTTCACGTACAGAGATAGACGAGAACTCCTGAAGTAAAGACCTCAATTCTTGCTTCTCTGCATCGTTAAACTCGTTCATACCTACACTCGAGGCCAAAGCATACTTAGGCTTACCTACAGGAACATAGTCAAGGAAAAACTCTCGCAAAAGACCTCCATTCCAGCCACTGTTCCATACCTGGTCACTGCCCGAGCAGTAGATGTCCGCCTGAGGAGGATTTGCCTTTAGCTCCTCGTTTGTGGTATATGATATCGCGGAAGAGTTAAGATGTGCCTTCTTAAACGACTTCCAAAGTAAAGCATATCGCAATTCAGTAGGAAAGAGGATGACAGTCTTGACCATTCTCACAAGGATATTGTCCTTGGTGGAATATCCAAAAATGTGATTCCAAAACTTGGCTATTGGGCGTGTATAATCTACTATCTCAGCCTCAAAACCCTTGTCGCGAAGCAGCTCCTGAGTTGCGTATGCCTGAAGCATTGAACCGTAGTTCTTGATATTCTGTAGTGTGATTACCGAAACTTTCTTCATTTATCTATTTCTTTATTGAATATATAGTGATGGTACATCTCGACGACAGCCTTAGGCAACATTCCTACCAATATAGGTTTGAAGGCAAGTGGTATCATATAGAATGGCACATCCAACTGACTCCGGTACTTCAACTTGATTCGAGTCTCAGCAAAGCGATACTTAAATTTACGTCTAGTCATCGAACTACGGGACTCAAAATAGTCGAGTAACTTCTCGCCCATGATGTACCCCTTATAACCATTAGCGTACATCTTACACCACAGGTCGGTATCCTCCTCACGTCCGATACCAGGGTAGGTAGAGTAACCGCCCACCTTATCATATGCCTCCTTGCGTATCATAACTGTAGGATGTGCAAACATGTAACCTCTGTAGATGTCGGATGCCGAACGTTCCCCCACAAAGGTATCTTCTCCCCACGTCCCTTCTTCATCCACCATATTCCTAGCAGTAGCAACAATGGCATACTCAGGATGAATATCAAGGAAGGCGACCTCCTTCTCCAACCTGTCAGGATGCGAGTAGTCATCATCGTCCATTCGGGCAACATACTCTCCTTTGACCTCCTTCAAGCAATTGTTCAGTGTTTGGGCAAGACCAGCGTTTTGAACATTCTTTATCACTACGATTCTATTATCCTTTGTAGCATACCCTTGTAGCTTCTTGTATGAATCGTCTGACGATCCATCATCACATATTATGAATTCCCAGTCCTTATAGGTCTGTTCGATTATGGACTGTATAGAACGATCCATTCGCTTGAATCCATTATATACACCCATTATTATGGACACTCTTGGCATAGTCTATTTCTTGATTAATTGATTTCTATGTTCTGCCAGCTTCGCGAATAACACGCCATCATCGTACGACTCCTCAATATGCTTACGTGCATTGATTCCCATCTCGCCGACTAACGCAGAATTTACCATAAAGGTCTCTATAGCTTTACGGATACTCTCCACATTCTTCACCTCTGCCAATATTCCTGTCTTACCATCGATTATCGTATCTACTTGTCCGGGAACATTTGATACAATTCCTGGAGTAGCCATAGCTCCGGCTTCGATAACCACCAGACCAAATCCCTCTCGATAGCTTAATGAACAAAATACATCCATAGCTGCATAATACTGCTCCACGTTCTTTACCCATCCTACATGCTTGATGCTCTCACACTTGTCAATAGTGTCAATCACATCAGCACGCATACTTCCAGAATTATCATAGTTACCTATCAGCAAGAGTTTTGCTTTATCTACTCCCTTAGCTCCTACAAAAGCATCTACAAGTTCATTGATACCCTTATCACGAGTAATTCTGCCTGCATAACCAAATACAACATCCTTCTCTGAGATACCCAATTGTTGGCGTATCTGTATACGTAGTTCCTGTCGCTTTGTGTAGTCAAACTTCTCAAGATTCACCCCACAAGCACTACCATTCCATATTACAGATGCCTTTTCTTTACGATAGAGTCCCTCTTTTAGGCTGAACTCCATCAACGAACAACTCTCAACCTCTATGATGGTGGACTTCCTGCAGATAAGTTTCTCGATACTCTTGAAGATGAAACGAGGTACACCGGTGAAGCCCATGTAGCGGATACCCCACTGGCAATAGAGACGACAAGGTACGTTGGCTCTACCAGCAGCTATCGAAGCATAAAGCGAAGCATTAGGTGTAGAATACTGCACGATATCAAACTGCTGCTCTTTGAAGATTTTAGTCATCTTATTGATGACTGAGATACCATCAAAGCCAACACCACGTTTCATCTTTACAGGGATGAAATGCAAGTGTTCGTTACACATATCGCGCAACACTTCATCATCATTACACATGAAAGTCACGTCATAGTTTTCTTTTTCTATCAGATGCTTTGTCAGCCCAAGAAGGAATGACTTGATAGTAAGAGGAATCGTAGTTACAAAACATATCTTTTTCATACAATTATTATTCTCCGACAAGTAATCTTAAATATTTCACTTTTCTGACCATCCATACAAACAAATAGGATATTGGTACGGCAAGAGCAGAAACTGATACTATTTTTAATGATACATTGTCAATAGGCAGTAACTTCACACAGTAGTATATTACCGTAAACTGAACAGCATAAATACCAAGGGTAGCAGTACCAAGCTTCTGCAACATCGGCACTTCTCTATTAAGGAACTTATAACCCAAGCCATAGAAGAACATCATGCCAACTATCTGCACACCATAGCGATACGCATAGGCAAATACACCGCCTAAGTTAATTTGGTCGTAAAACAAAGGAGCTCCATTTGTCACCCAGAAGGGAACTGTTAGTAAAAACACAACACCCAATACACTAATGCTCAAATAATTATACTTATTTACTATTTTAAGTTCTCTATAGTAATAACCTGCTGCATAAAAAATAATGTGATAGCAAAGCTGTGAACAATTGAACTTAGTTTTGAAAAGTAACATAAATACACCTAACAGCATGTAGAAAATACCCGTCACCAGCCAATGCTTCACACCGAAGTGGCTCCGCAAGTACTCTGCAATATTGAATATTACGGAATATACAAACAAATTATACAAGAACCACAAGCCCTTATCTGGATAGATGAGCGTTTGCAGACTGACTGTAACATCCATGCTCCCGGTCTTCAGCAGTGGAGCTACAAACGCCCACGCCGCAAATGGAATCAACAACTGTATAGCTCTCCTCCGTATCACATTGCTATCCCATCTCCCTCTGTTTGCAAGATAGCCACTCACAAAGAAAAACAGAGGCATGTGGAATGAGTAAATGAAGCGGAAAGCAATATTCATTTCATAAGTGGGTAAGCAATATTGTATCGCATGACCTACTACTACCAAGATAATCAGCAATCCCTTAATGTTATCTAAATAGGGAAGTCTTTTTGTTGCCATCATAGTATGGACCGGATGATTGTTTCAATTTTATCTATTACTGCATTGATTCTACAGTTCCTCCGTGCATATTCTATTCCCGCACTTGCATACTTCAGCCTTTCTTCTGGCCTAGACATAAGTCGATCTATCTGTACACTCATATCATCGACATGTTTAATCGTTATACCACCAGGAAGGACACAAGCATTGCCTGTATCCATACTGATAAAAGGTAACCCTTGACTCATGGCCTCAATGATTGATATAGAATACTGTTCATAATGACTTGTAACAAGATAAAGAGAAGCACCTTTCATAATAGATGGAATATCCTTCCTATTAACTCCATGAAGTAGGTGAACGTCACGATGACCATATCCTTCCTCTAACTGGGCGACAAGCATACAGCATTCTTTGTAGTAATCAGTAGGGAACGAACCAATACACACCAAAGATGTATTGTGACTTGCCTGTGACTTGTAGTACTGCAAGATCATATCCTTTTGGTTCTTTACCACAGTATAGTTGGCACAACACATCATGTAATGAACATTCTCAAGTTTTGTATATTTTAAGAGAGCACCTACCTCAACACCTTCAACAAAAAACATATTGTCCGCAGCATTATCAAGGATGTGACTATTCTTAATATGCTCCTTTAGATACTCACGACTGCTGTCAACCTTCGAAAGACACATAGAAGCATCGAAATACTTCATGGCATTCTTCAATATATGCCCAAAATACCACTTAGAGGTTAACCAGTTCCAAGTATTACCTATCGTGTGTAGCAAATCGCCTTTTACCTGAAATGGTTTAAGCTCCAAACCCGAGAAACCATGAGAGTGGAATATCTTCTTTCCTGGAATATCCTTAAGATGAGGTAATAGGAGATCTGTGGTAATACACTGAGAACATTCCACGATAAGTACGTCTGCTTTATAAAATTTTACGAAGTTGATAAACTCATCACGATTTCCGCAGTATCGATGGAAACCATCTAAATAAATCGGAAACCTATAGACCTTTACTCCATTGACATTATCTTCTAATGGTTCATCCTTAAACATTTTTGTCGCAATGACAACATCATTCCCACGTTGGCTTAATCCTTCTGCCAGATATTTGACTACAACTGGCACACCACTAACATTAGGAAAGTAGTTTTCTGATATAAAAAGAATCTTCATTTTTTTCGCAGAAATTTTCCTATTATCTTATTCATTGCTCCAACAAACATTTGTTGTTCGTTGGTATTCATACATACATAATATGCAATAGTAACAGACAAGATAATCGTTACTGGGAATAACACGCATAGCCTAACAAAAGACGAAGACATGAAGTAAGTTATAATAGAAGGTGCAATCAAAGATAAAAACGTAAATAATGTCAATGGAATGATTATTACTCTTAAATATTCGAATGGAGCAATGTACTTAAACTCTTGATGCATTATTATTATGCAAGAGATCTGGTTAATAAGCGTTAAACAAAGCATTACTAAATATATTGCGTATGGAGGGTATCCGAGAGTAAAAAGAAGATAGCCAAACGGTACAATAGAACAAATAATACACATGGATATAGTTTTTATCTTCTTTATATGACCTGTTGCAACCATGATAATGGAAACTGGTTCGTTCAAGCAATTCACACTATTAATGACAACAACAATACTTGCAAATATTACTGTATATTCAGGATATGTTTCACCTAACCATAACGTTAAAATATACTGCATTTCAAATACAAGAGGAATCGCGATACACATCTGCATGATAAAGTTAACTTTAGACATGCTAAACATAAGGTTTTTCACTCTTGAATAATTCTCACTTGAGTATGCTTGTATCATCTGAGGACGAAATGCTATGGAAAGATTACTGGCAAATCCCGCAACAGCACCAGAAATTTGAGCTGCAATGCCGTATGCTGCATTAACTATCGGTCCAAAGAAAATATTAAGGGTCATATTACTTCCTTGATCACGAACCATGTAGGAAAGCGGATCAATAGTAGACCATGCAGAAAACGAGAATAGTTTTTTGAAAAGAGGGACATCAACAGATTTCTTTAGCTTTAACGACTTAATATTTTTTTTGCTATATGCATAATATAATAAGAAATTGATTATTGATACAAGAGTCAATAAACAACCATAAGTTGCAAGTTTATCCCATGAGACATGATCAATTGCTACAGCAATCCCCAACTTGAATATTGCATCAATGATAGAAATAAGTGCATAAAAGTCCATTCTTTCGTAGGCCATGACTGCTGCACTATACGGAATTTGCATCACGACGAACAATAATGAAACTACAGAACATTGGAATAGAAATTGGGCGACATAAATCCTGTCCATAGGTATCACCATTTTATTATTGATATACCATATTCCAATAATTTCTAACAATACAAACAACACTACCAATATGATAAACTGGATTCTTACAGAGGCATTATAAACCTTTGTTATACCTTCGTTATCATTTTTTCCCAATGCATAATTATAAAATCTATTGGTACCCGTAGATAGACAGTTATTGAGTACAGAGAACAAGGCTACAAAACCTGCCACCACATTGTAAATTCCGTAATCTACAGTCCCAAGAGCGGACAATATGACACGAGTTGTATAAAGTGTAACAAACATTACAAACAACATTCTAAAGTACAGAAATGCTGTATTT
Organism: Bacteroides sp.; assembly: GCA_019416685.1. Taxonomy (GTDB): domain Bacteria; phylum Bacteroidota; class Bacteroidia; order Bacteroidales; family Bacteroidaceae; genus Bacteroides. Next base: position 10,095 of record DXWV01000063.1, on the reverse strand, counting down.
CGAACTAGACGCCTATTATTAGAATTATTATCTGGCATATCTTTAGTTGATTCAAATATCATAACAAACCTATGCGAAGAGTTCAAAGTTATTAACTATTTTTCACCTTTCTCATAAATTAATTATTGTACACGACTATTCCTTAGGGAATTCTTTAACAACAACAGCAGGATTTCCAGTTACTACTGTATATGGAGGAACATCTCTTGTTACTACTGCACCTGCGCCCACAATTGCGCCCTCGCCTATTGTAATTCCAGGCATAATGATTGCCCCCATTCCAACTACACAACCTTTTTTGAGGTGTACTGGTCTTGGCTTTTGCGGCATTTGGTTATAATCATCGCCAAACTTATAGTCCCTCAAAACTCTTTTATGGCATAAGATAAGACTACGAGATGCTATCCAAACACCATCGTCTATAGTAATAAGATTAGCACCTCCTGCATCAAAATACACATCATAGCCCACATGAAACTTTCCTGTAGCGTTAACACCTGCCACCCTCCATAACCAAGGTCTTAAATTATAAGACAATGGATTGAGAACCCAATTCTTTTGTATCTTCATTACTTTCCATTGTAAATAAAAACGCACACGAGCCTTCAAATATGAAGGTACTTTTTTAATTTTATTAAGCATGAATATTTAATTTATAGTTAGATTTTTCTTCTCTGTAATTTTTTCAGTACATGCCAATATCAAATAAAAAGGCACTAATCGAATATATACCCACATAAACAGCAATGAAATGTTAAGTGACATTATTATAGCTCCTACCCATATTGCAGCGAAAGCAAAAGCATACTTCTTAAAAGAATAATCACAGATAAAGCACCTATCCAATTTTCGCATTAAAACAATCAACAAACATGATATTAAAGGTGAAAGCAAGAAGCCAAAATACACAAGCGATTGACCTATGCATGGCATTATTTGGTCTCTACGCCCTACGGCTCTATGAAAAATACTTGAAGAATCTTTTCCTTTAGGAAGATAGTGACACACAACAGGCATTGATCTCAGCACATCATATGGTAAACATCCAATACCAGCATCATGGGAAGTACTTACAAATTGGAAAACTGCGTTAACATTTCCTAAGCCATTGCAATATACATCAATATTTGTAGATCCAAAAGCAGCATTCATTGATTCACTCGAAACACTAGTACCTTTTTCATAGCCCCCATTCTTTACAAGGGATGCAAATAACATCAATACAACCAATGGTAGCAAAATAGCCACACCAATATGTTTCTGATAAGAAGGAAATAAATGTACAAGACATGCGAAGCAGGCTCCTGCAGAAACTAAAGTGTACCATCGGGTAATTCCTGTCGAATCGATAAATGTTAAGATTACAAACACGATTGTGGCAACTATGGCTATAACTACTGAAATAAATCCATGACGCTCATCATAATTATGTTTTGCTTTCATTACAACATAGTAATATAGCCATACTGTAAGGCTTTGCCAAACAATATTAATATATCCTTGGCCTGACCCCATAAGATCATCCACCTCATCCATCTCATCAAGTGAGCCACTAATAAAAATATTAAGACCTTGCCCTAAAGATTTATACGTAACACCAATATACGCCAATATTAGTACAATACCTAACAATATTGGAATGTTTTTAAATGTATTCAGAGATGAGACTTGTGGTGCATATACTTTATTAGAACTTTGAGAATAAGCTAACATTCTCTTACCGGTCACTTCTAATGTAACGAATACAAATAACAGCTCATATAACATCAAATAAATAGCATCATTAACATGCGAGAAATCAATTAACATTTCATTAATAAAGCCACTTTGGTAATATACAAATGGAGCATACACATATCTAAGTAGCATCAAGAAATTAATTGTGACAACCCCTGGTGTTAGTTTGACTATATTGTGTTTACACGAACAAACTCCAATGGTATATACCAATGGAAGTAGCCAAATAGGTGACGTAAATGTCTCGCTATTTGCCATACAATAGATTAATGATGCAAGTCCAAGGATAATTTGAGATTTTCTTATTTTTGCAATCATATTAAAAAAAACGTATTAAGAACATCTAAAATCTACATATCTTTGAGGAATTAATAATTTGATATTTTTTTGCATAACAATCGTATCATCCCCTTTTTAAACATCCGAGAAGCAAGCATAGCATAGCTCCCAACAAAAAAGTCCCAATAAAATAGAACATATAACCAATAATACCATGATTAGGAACAAATTTCATCAGTTCCATTACGATGCAGTTTGCAACATAGAGTTCTAACGTGTATTTACCTATGAACGATAAGGGTGTCGACAAAACAGTAAACTTCCAGCATATTTTGCAGAACAGCAAAATACCTACTAATACGAAAGGAGCCAAATAGTAAGTTAAACACACTTTCCCAGTAAAAAACTGAATATACAGAGAGCAGCAAATATTGCAGAGAGCAATATTACCGATAGAATACTGCGTCTTGACCTATAGAAGTATATACCGGATAGGAAAATAGGTATCCTACACATAGCACTCTCATGAAACCAAGGATGTGGTATATACCATACATAGCATAAAGCCAAAGCTGAAATGATGAGCAATATTGCCAAACCGAATTTATTGATAAGTTTATAGAACAGCGGGAACAAGAGGTAGAGATACAAGAGAGCGGTAAGATACCAATCAACAAATACATCACCAACGCCCCAAAAGAATGTTGTAGTACATACACCTACAATATCCAGCGCGCCTCCCCCCCGCACATATCACACTGATTATCAGCATACTAAACACAATAATTACATATACAGGCAGTATACGCATAAAACGTCTGCCATAAAACGTCTGCCATAAAACTCCCGCAAGTTCTTGTTCTGCAGAGAGTAACAGAGACCGTATGCACTTAGGAAGAGGAAGATATCTACACCTATCAATCCATAAGTGGCAGGAATCGTAAGTAATCCCATCGGCAAATTACTACATACTGCATGATATAGAATTACCATTAATATCGCAATACCCATCATCATAGAACGGGTATCTCTGAGCGTTGTCTCTATATCGTCTGCCGTTATCATTTATCCAAAACTTCGTATTTACTAACCTTACTCTTAAATTCTGGCACAATCTCCTTCATCTTCTTCACGATGGCCATATCATCGTGTGTATATGAAATCTGAAGAAGTTCCTCCTCATTTCGCTTAGCAGTTTCATAATCATTTTCACGCACCCGAGCAACCATAATCTTAGGATGATGCGTTGGCTTAGTACCCTCGGCATCATTTAAGACTTCCTCAAAGAGTTTCTCGCCATCGCGAAGACCTGTGAACTTAATCTCGATGTCCTTAGCACCAGAGAGCTGGATCATCCGATTTGCAAGATCAACAATCTTGACAGGTTTTCCCATATCGAAGACAAAGATTTCGCCCCCCTTGCCCATTGTTCCTGCTTCGAGCACAAGCTTACAGGCCTCAGGAATGAGCATGAAAAAACGGATGATATCTGGATGTGTAACTGTAAGTGGACCGCCTTTCTTGATCTGCTCACGAAAAAGTGGGATAACTGAGCCGTTGCTACCCAAAACATTACCAAAGCGTGTTGTAACGAACTGAGTAACGCCTTCTACCTTGCCTTCTATAATCACCTTATTGAGTGCCTGACAATATATTTCGCAGATACGCTTTGAACAACCCATTACATTTGTTGGGTTAACAGCCTTATCGGTAGAAATCATCACAAACTTCTTAGTACCATATTTCACAGCAAGGTCTGCAATGACACGCGTACCATTGATGTTATTGCGAACAGCCTGAGCAGGATTATCCTCCATCATAGGCACATGCTTGTATGCGGCTGCATGGAATACATACTCTGGCCGATGCTCCGAGAAAAGCTTCTCCATATGTACCTTATCAGTAATGCTAGCTACAACGGTATCGCTCTTGACATAGGAGAACTGGCGTACCATCATCAGGCGTATATCATGCATAGGAGTCTCAGCCTGATCAACGAGAATCATCTCTGCTGGTTTGTAAGGAGCAATCTGACGTACCATCTCGGAGCCGATAGAACCTGCAGCACCAGTGATGAGAACACGCTTGCCTGTAAGCATAGAACCAATAGCATCCATATCTACCTCAATCTTCTCACGAGGAAGGAGATCTTCGATCTCAACCTCGTGAAGTTGATGATAGGTTAGTTCGCTCTTACCGTCCCACTCCTCGGCTGCAGGCATCATCATAATCTTGATACCTACCTTGGTGATGGAGTCAACCATGGCCAAGTTGTTACGGAAGAGTTCAGATTTGAGGGGAGACACAAAAAGGATCTTAACACCTTCTTTGATGAGTATATCAGCTATGTTATCACCATTGAGATAGACCTTCTTACCAAGAAGATAGATGCCTGCACGTACATTACGATCAGTGATGAAGCAGCGAATAGAATATTGCTTCTCCTTGACACTACTGATACTGTGGGCAATAGCAATACCACCAGCTTGGGTTCCGTAAATGGCTATAGGAGTAGCGTTGTCGGTATTGAAACTCTCAAAAGTTGCCTTGACAGCAAGACGTTCTACCCACATGAGGAAAGTGGCGATGCAGAACAGTATCAGTGAGGATTTAAAGTTGGGGAAAACGATGACATCCGACACGACCATAGTACCTAATACGCCTGCTACAATACTTCCAATGAGGGTGGCTGCTCCAATGCGATAGAGATCGACATATGAGGAGTAACGAATGATACCTTGATAGGTATGAAACAGATGGAAGGTTATGATGAATATGGGCAGACAGGACACAAGGCCTAAGATAGTCTGCCAAAAAACTATGGTTAATGCTTGTCCTCCATTCTCGAAATAGTAACCAACAAGACCAGAGAATAGTACAATACTACAATCGAGTAGTAAGATGCACCAATAAGGTAATGCCTGCTTAGTAAAGTACCAACTGGTAAGTTTCTGAAAAATGTTCATAATACCTTATTTTTAATATAGAACTGGATGATGGTAACGCTCCACAACACTTTCATGTCCACTTACGCATCCAATTGTTTACATAATTATGACTCTACTTTACAATAGCCTCTTTAATACAATTGACTATGTAGCGAATATCATCGTCAGTAACATATGGTCCTGCAGGCAAGCAGAAACCAACCTTAAAGATTTCCTCCGATACACCATTGGTGTAGACCACGGAATCGGCATAGACAGGCTGTTTATGCATTGGCTTCCATACAGGACGGCATTCTACTTTCTTCTCAAGCATGAAAATACGGAGAGCTTCAACGTTCTCGTTAGGCTGACATTCGGTTACGGCAGAATCTACGGCCTTGATGACTCCGGCAGCTCCTCCCACCGCAGTCTTGATGACTTCCTTATAAGCATTCTCCTGTCCCTTGACCTTAACATCGGCATCGATGGTAGCAGCACAGAGCCAGAAGTTAGCATCGTAGCGAGGATCAGCAGGCTGTTTGTGAATATGTACGCCAGGAACATCTTTCAAGAGTTCCTCATAAAGCGACTGTACATGCCTGTGGTGTGCAATATGATCATTAAGAACGGTCATCTGACCTCGGCCAATACCTGCACATACGTTGCTCATACGATAGTTATAACCTATCTCCGTGTGCTGGTAGTAGGGATAAGCATCGCGAGCCTGTGTTGCATGCCACATCACATTTTTGGCATCCTCATCGTTGCGGCAGATGAGAGCCCCACCGCCAGAAGTGGTTATCATCTTGTTACCATTGAAAGATAATACACCGAAACGGCCGAAGGTACCAAGTACCTGTCCGTTGAAGCGTGAGCCCATACCTTCGGCTGCATCTTCGATGACGGGAATACCGTACTTGTCGGCAATGCCCATGATCTTCTCGCAGTCGTAGGGCATACCATAGAGTGCTACAGGGATGATTGCCTTAGGATATTTTCCTGTCTTCTCCTTGCGGTCGAGGATAGCCTTTTCAAGGAGTTCTGGATCCATGTTCCACGTCTCACGTTCTGAGTCGATGAAAACTGGCTTTGCTCCAAGGTAGGTAATAGGATGAGAAGATGCACAGAAAGTGAAGCTCTGCACACATACTTCATCCCCAGGCTGCACACCACAAGCAATCAATGCTAAGTGAACAGCTGCAGTACCTGCGGAGAGACATACAACCTTACGGTCGAGCTTGGAACCATCACTATTAGTATTGGCAAAATCGGCTAGATTCTGCTCGAATGCATTCACATTGGGTCCCATAGGAACTACCCAGTTAGTATCGAACGCCTCCTTAACATACTTCTGTTCAATACCCTTATCACTCATATGGGCTAGACAAAGATAAATGGTCTTTCTTTCTTCTGACATAATGTATCGTTTTTTGCTTTTTGAAAATTTCAATAAAAAATTAGTCTCTTCTGATATGAAGTTCTAATGCTTCTTTATGTGCTGAAACGAACTGCTTTACTACTTTTAAAACAAGTGCTAAATAATCACACCACCTGCCTCAGACATATTCCATACGAAGACATCGAGTAAAACTCTGTACTGATCCATTGCTGCTGAACATAACCGTTATCGAGCTCGAAATAGCCTATGTAAGTAGGACGTACCTTTCAAGAAATTTGGAAATCCAGGTTTCAAAACTGGCACGATAAACAACAAAGGGCTGAAAATCGTGATGAATAATAGCATTCCAACAATCGTTGGCTACATTTGCAAGGGCCGCTACCTTCTCGGAGATGATGTCTTTACCTTCGACCACTGAAAATCCGGTTTTGTGTGGTTCCATAGTTAGGAATGAGAAAATTCGTATTTGGAAGCCTTCAGCTGGAGTACGCTTGAGTTTTTAGAATTGGAATAGAGTTAGATACTTTGCCTGATACTTATGGTGCATATTATACTGCTTCTTTTCATCTCGTGAGAAAAATACAGATTTCCCTCAATATCGGTACGGAAAAAATGATTTAACACTGCATTACCGAAAGAAGCAGTTCTACCAGCGATCATAAGTTTTTTCCTTCAAAAATGCTCATAAATTCTTGTGCCTTTAATTTTTCTAAACTATTATAATATGGGTATTCAGACAATGAAGATATGATTCCTTGTTGGAGGCAAGATACCCCCGTTCCCAATTAGTCGCAGCATAATCATCTATTTTTCCACAACACTCCCAAATAGCCTCTATATAAGAAAATTCCACAAATATAAAAATAAGACCCAACTGCATTTAATATTTATTTAGAGATAAAACAGGGCAAAAGTACCACTTTATCCATGCAACTGCATGATTTGGATATAAGACGACTGACCAACTCTCTAATGTACCATTGGGGAATTCATCTTGGTATATCTCATTATCTGTTCTGCCGGATTATTCGATAGTCCCCAATTGACATTCTATAATATTTTTTACATGACCAACCATTTCGTTTGGATATATTTCAGAACTTTCCCGGTCAAGGCATCTAACCGATCATTTCTCTACTATTTTCGTGAAAGAGGGAATTGTATGCGGGGGTTCTCTGCTTACCTGAGGCTTTTTAATAGAACATTGCTCTCTTGCATTGCCCGACAGACAGTTGTCCGGTTATCCTCGAACAATTACTTGAGTTCCGTTTTACGACAGCCTGTCTCAGGCTTTTATTTGTTACATATAGGAAGGTATCTTCATTGTACACAGATTCCTCAACACAAATATAAAAAGTGTGCCGCAAACGTTCAGTTCTTACAAACGTTTCAAAAGACGAGAAAAGAACTTCTTCAAACCTTTCTTCATTCCGTGTTTGTGACCATGGCTTTCATTTCCGTAACCATACCCATAACCGTAACCGTAGCCATAACCGTAGCCATACCCCTTATGCTCCAAAGGAACCCCATTCAGTATCACAGACAGATTATGAAGCTGTTCTTGACGGTACATGTTCTCCAATTCGGGTAACTGACGGCGATCCATCATCCCCGAACGGACTACGAAAATAGTAAGGTCGACAACACGGTTCACGATGGAAGCATCCGCAACCATACCCGCAGGAACATTGTCTACAATGATATAATCATAACGTTTACGAAGTTCGGCTATCAGACGATCGAAACGTTCACTAAGCAACAATTCGGCCGGATTGGGAGGTACAGGACCGGAGAAAATGATATCCAATTTATCATACTCTTCACTCCTACCTACAATATCGTCCACCTTATCCGTACTTCCCGAAAGATAATGTGTCAGTCCCATACGGTTGGAGGTATTTGAGAAGATACCACTCAAGGTACCTTTACGGATATCAACGTCAACCAGAACAACCTTTTTGTTTGTCTGAGCGATACTCATAGCGAGGTTACCTGACACAAACGTCTTCCCTGCACCCGGATTGGCAGAAGTAAACATGACCACCTGCAACTTATCAGACTTTACACGCATAAAGTCCATATTCGTACGGATGATACGAAAAGCTTCAGAGACGGAATCACGACTGTTCTCACGGACAACAATACCATTCGAATCTTCACCCTTTTTATTGCCGTGCCGGGGAATATTACCCAAGAAAGGAATGGTAAGTACTTCATCCAACTCCTTACGGGTACGGACTTTAGTATCCATCACATTCAACAACCAAAATACACCCATGGGAATAGCCAGCCCCAAAACAATAGAAGCCAAGAAAATTGTCATTGTTTTAGGAGCCACCGGAGCACTGCTACCCGAAGCAGAATCGATGATACGGGCATTGCTCTCAGTGATAGCCTGTGTCAAAGCATTCTCTTCGCGTTTATTCAGCAAATACAGATAAAGTTCCTCCTTGATCTTCTGCTGGCGCTCTACTGTAAGCACATATTTCTGCTGAGCGGGCACAGCCTCGATACGTTTCGAGGTCTGCTCTTCCTGCTCACGGATATTCTTCAACTGGATATTCAAGCCGACAATCAGGTTATCTACCGAACGGATAATCGTCTGCTTCATGGCACCCAGAGAGTTATTCAGATCTATCACTATCGGATTCTTACTACTACTGCCCACCACCAACTTGTCACGTTTCAAGAGAATATCATTATATTCCTTGATCTGAGACTCCACACTGTTATCCGAGATACCCGTATTGGCAGGAATCAGATCTGAATTTTTCAGAGGGTCCGTCAGATACTCTTTGATATACCTGGCGATACTCAACTGATTCTCCAGGCTGAGTCCTTCCTGCTGGTAACGGCTCGTATTGGCAAGGTACATACCTGTCTCGGAAGTAATGTCCGTCAACTGGTTCTCACGTTTAAAACTTTCAATATTGGCATCCACACTGCCCAGTTCCCGTTCGATGATAATCAAACGTTCATTAATGAACTTGGAAGTATTTACAGCTATCTGGTTCTTGTCATTAATCACATCTTCATTATAGACCGCGATAAGCATGTTCAAGATATCTTCTGCGCGGGCAGTAGAAACATCATCCAAAACCAAGTTAATAATAGTAGCCGTCTTGCTGGCAAGAGAGACTTTCAGCTTATTACGGTAACTTTCAATAACGCTCTCCATGTTGGACTTGACAACATTTACAGGCTTGCCATAAAAGGCATCCGTATAGTACAACGTAGGAGTAATAACCATGGGGCCGATCGGAGTAGAAACGGTATCATTCAGATGTACATCCAAAACCTCTTCCGAATGAACTCCCCCGCCCCCTACAGCTAAAGAGAATCCGGAAAGACGCACCGTAACGGAATCTACAGGGGTAACCACTACCGTTATAACCTGCCGTTCCTCCGCCTCCGGAAAAGAAACGGTGACCGGAGCATGGGTATAAAGCTCATCATTGCGTAGACCATTCTTCACTTTATAGCTCATATCCAGATGTAAACGCCGCGCAACCTCTTCCATCAAATGGCGGGATTGAAAGACAAGTACTTCATTGTCCACATTACGTTTACCACCGAAAAGAGACAGGTCAGAGAAAGCCGCCGATTCACTCATTCCGCCACCTTTGGAATCGTCACGAATCAGAACGGATGCTTTCCGGCTGTATATTTTGGAAGAAGATTTCAAATAAAAGAAAGCTATCCCGCCACAAACCAAAACAGACAGTACAAACCAATACCAATTAACCCATATAA
>DXWV01000062.1 GCA_019416685.1 Bacteroides sp. | reverse complement strand
GAGAGGTCGGAAAATGAAAGTAGGAAGAAAACTTTCATTTTCCTCCTACTCGATTGTAAGTTAATTGATTTTGATAGGAGGAATTTATTGTTTTTTTTCTGTACTTTCGAAATGGCGTTGTTGCTGTTCCACCTGCTTCATTTCATTGATACGATCTTGCTCTTCTTTAGCGAGACGTTCTATTTCGTTCATGTCTATTTCTTCTACCGTTCCTGTATTAAACTGTTCAGTTTTTACTGGTACACGTAACTCCTTATAGATAGCAGGACGATCTGCCGGAATAGTACTAAACTCAACGGTAGCTATCGGATGAATTTGAATGCCAGGATGTAACAGGCGGGCAGTAACTTTAACTTTCCCTGCTTTATTGGTAGTACGTATCAAGGCAGGTGCTGTTCCCCAGCGGCTAACTCTTGGATTGGCTTCAATATCACGACCACCTATCAATTCACCTTCACCTTCTACTTCAAAAATGACTGTTTCTTGTGAAAGGCGCTTTACATAACCATCTTTGTCAGTAATAGAAGCGATGACCGTAACGATGTCCGAACCATTAGCCTGAGGTGGGAGCCCGGTATCAATAGTCAGTACTATCTTTTCATTTCGTTTGGATGGCATATTTTTGGCTGTGGCTACCACCTTTCCTCCTATGAATCCTTCGGCTACAATACTACATTCTTCTGCTTTGTCTGCCCGGTGTAGTGCGCGTACATCTACAAAACTGTATGCATTCTTGAATATGATGGGAGGGTGGCGAATTCCTTTCTCTTCAAGTTCGGGTGCTTGTGTCAGACTTATTTTTCCATTAACAGTGATACGTACGCTGTCACAGTTGGAATAAACTACTATATCTTCTGGCGAAAACGGAGTCATGGCGTTGGCAATATAAACCATTGGACCACTATCTGCCTGGGTTAATTTAACAGCCGGATCACGTTGACTCATCCACATATAATAAGAATATTTGGGTTGACGGAAGGCATCCATGATACCTCCCCAGAACGGATCGGGGTGGTAACCACGCTGGTGGTCGAAAGAATGCCATAAAGCTCCACCAATATGTCCTTTAGGAGCTTTGTAGAATTGATCGATGGTCAATGAACCACCATATTTTTTACGTGCATAATGTTGCGCTTGGCGTGTTTGAGGTTCTTCTCCCCATTCACGGGCTACACGACTGTAAGAATTGTGTGAGTTCCAATCGTCTACACAATCCCCGAACTCACGTGTGAAACATGATTTGCCTAATTTCTGATAGTAATCTTCATTTTTGGGAGCGGTATAGATGACATCGTATTTATAGGCTCCTTTACTCTTATCGTCAATACTTGCATAGCATCCCGGATACGGATACTCTTCATGTGTAGCATTATAAGCATTCAGAGCAAACGATTCAGGAAAAGCTGTTTCGTTCAGAACAGGTTCCCACATGATAACAGAGGGATGGTTACGGTCACGGCGTACCATGTTGCGTATATCAGAAATAATTCTTTCTTCAAAGATAGGATCGGGGTTCCAGTATTGCCAGCCCGGAGTTGCTACGATAATGAACATACCCAATTCGTCGCAGGCATCCATAAAAGCGGGATCTTGCGGATAGTGTGCTGAGCGTATGATGCGGCATCCGGCATCACGTAGCTTTTTCACATCCAGCCATTGCAGATTGTTGGGTACGGCATTGCCGATATAGGCATAATCCTGATGACGATTTACCCCCATCAGCTTATCTCCAAACGGCTTTCCATTAATATATAATCCGTCGGCACCACGAAACTCGATAGACCGGATACCAATGCGCGAAATCGTTTCGTCGCATACTTTGCCATCGCAATATACTACAGTTTTGAGTTGATATAAATGGGGGGTATCCGGATGCCAGAGGGCGGGAGTTTTAACTGATAATTGTTGTTCTATACTTCCGGAAGTTCCTGCTGCCAGTTGCAGGTTTTTCTTGCCTGAAGCGACTTTTTTTCCATTAGCGTCAATGAGAATAGTTTCGATCCCTACTTTTTTCCCTGTATTTCTTTCATTGGCAATGTGGGTTTTAACATTGATTTTTGCCTTTTGATCGGATACGTTTTCATAACTAACAAATATACCTCCGCTTGCTGTTTGCCCGGCAGCATTTGCATCGGTGATATGAACGTCATTGGTACTGATGAAGTAACAATCACGATAGATTCCTCCAAAAACAGAGAAGTCCATAGTGTATTGTTTACGTCCGGGAGGGAAAGATGGATCGTCACTGTTATCTGCACATACAGCTATTATTACGTCATCACCCGCTTTTACACCCGCCTTGGTCAAATCTATTGTGACAGGAAGGAAACCACCAAAATGTTCTTTTACTTTTTGTCCGTTTACATAGAAACTGCTTTTCCCCATGATAGCTTCGAAATAAAGGGAAAGACGTTTACCCTGATATTTTGTATCGATAGTAAAATGTTTGCGATACCACGCGGGACCTTGATAATTACGTGAACCACTGGCTTCGGATGGCATAAGTTCTACAGTATGAGGAAGGTTAACAATTTCCCATGTCTGGTCATTGAAGCCCTGTGAAAAAGCGTCTGTTTGAGATCCCCGGTAAAATCTCCAGCCAGAATTGAAGTCAAGAATATTACGTTCAGAGCTGTTTGTGGAATAGAAACCGGCGGCAGAGAATCTCTCCTGAGAATATGCGGTATAGCATATTACTATTAGAAAAAGAACCAATAGTGCTTTTCTTTTCATGTTGTTATTTTATAAATGATTTAATGTTCTTTTGAGTTGTAGAGTTTTACTTCTTTAAAATCAGTTTGAAAAATTGTGGCTTCAGTAAAAAATGACTCTTACTCCATAATCGGAATTACCATATTCCATGACCGCGTTGCATTTTCAAACCCTCCGGGGCCATCCATTGTTGCGAAGAATATATAAGCAGGTTTGCCGTTCTCAAAAAAGATGAACGGTCGTTCCAGTTGCCCTTGGGTCGTTACTGTACCATCTTCCCATTCCAGTGTTTTGGAGTAGGCTTGTGCATCTTTGTCTACTGTCCAGTGGATAGCATCTTTTGAGTGCGCCATTGCTCCGGCTTTAGCTTCGATGGTGTATTTTCCTACATGATCTTTAAAGATGATGTGATATCCATCTTTATCTTTCCATAAGAACGGGTCTTCTGCCTCTCCCTGCCCGTTTACCTGAAAGATGGGTTGATTATTATTTTGTACTTCATAAGGACCTTCAATATGCTTTGCTTTGGCAATTCCTAAAGCCATATCGGAGTATTTGTCATTACCGATGTATTCCCGGGCTTTGAATATCATTGTGACCGAACCATCTTCTTCTACAATGGGAGAAGGGTTTGACGTCAGAAAGCTATAAAAAGTATTGGGCTTGGTTTTTAGGATAGGTTCGTCAAGGCGTGTCCACGGGCCGTAGAGAGATTTGGATTTGGCAATACCCACTCTTTTATTGCTGCGGGCTACTATACACCACGGACTTTCTAAGGTGAGTTGCTCTGCAGTAGGGGTATCGAAGGGATGGGTGGATCCCATGTAAATCAGATAATAAGTATCTCCCTCTTTTAAGATACGTGGGTTGTGTGCCGAACGTCCGTCCCAGTATTGCGCTCCTCTTTCTGTCAACGCGATGTCTGATAGTTTATAAGGTCCTTGTGGAACATCGCTGGTGGCATGTACAATTTCCGATGCTACCATCCATCCCGGATGAAAAGGAAGGGATTTCGGGAAACGAACATGTGATATTTACCGTCATCTCCTTTAATGACAGAACTTCCCCATACCCACCAGCCTTCACATTCGAAGGCCGGTGCTTTACAGGCTTTTCCAAGTTTTCGGAATAATGGATTTTGGGACTTTATTTTCTTTTGTTGTACCTCTTGCAATGTCTGGGCGTACATTGTAACTCCCAACAAAAGATACACAATCAATAAAATGCTGCTTTTCATGCTTTATTTTCCCTCATTTTATTTCTTATGAAGTTTTACTTCCAGGCTTGCTGCATCTGTACAGGTAAACTCTAATATCGTTTTTTTAGTATCCGAAGAGATTGTTTTGCACCAGGGAGTCTCATTGACTTCCCATTTTCCTTTCAACTCAACGCGGACGGGGATCGGCTGGCTTGGGTCTCCTATCCAAGGACGGGAGTAAATGCTGCGTTCGATACGTTTT
>DXWV01000061.1:12879-63879 GCA_019416685.1 Bacteroides sp. | reverse complement strand
CAAAGGTGCTATGAAAATATGACAGAGAAAACGGGTACTTTATCGGATGCTTACGTATTACAGGGAAAGGAAGAAATAAAGTGAAAATAACCGTAGAAGTACAAGCTGTAGACATGCTCACCCGAAACTATATATGCATTCTTTTGAATAGAAGCAAGACATTTAACAGTTACTATGGTACCTCAAATGCCTTAAGTCAAGATAAGGCTCTAAATAGAGCGCGAACTTTAAGTCTTATATATCTCAATATATTGGTCGGTGATAGTCGAACAATATTATGCATTTTTATATAATCACTATATAAATGAGGAAAACAATGTCTAAAATAATTAAATTTCTCCTGTTTGATTATTTTAAGGCTATTTTTCCCTGCGCTTATTCCTGTCACATCGTATTTAGATATATATAATGGAATAGTTTTGTTTGTCTTACCATATTTAATAGTTGCTTTTATAAGAAAACATACATCTGCTGTAATTTTAAGTGCTTCATCATATCCACCTAGTTCTTTTATTGTAGAAGTACGAATTAAAGTAGATTGGTGACAGATTGTACGGTAGAGTAAAGTGTAAAGAGTAACATTTTTATCAGGCATTTCTGCCGATATTTGTTTTCCTTGGTTAGTTCTTAATATGCCACCAAATATAAAATCAGTATCCATTTCATATTCTTTTATTTTACTAAGAGTATCATGAGCAACAAATTCATCACCTGAATTCATAAATATAATGTATTCACCTCGAGCGTGGTCTATTCCTTTATTCATTGCATTATAAATACCGTCATCTGGTTCTGATATATAAAAATCAATATATTGTTTATATTGGTTTATTATTTCAAGGCTTTCATCAACAGACGCACCGTCAATAATAATAAATTCATATAAATATCTATTTTGAGAAATAACACTTTCTATCGTTTTTTTTAGACCACTAGCATTATTACGATTAACTGTTATTATACTTAAAATCATAACTATATTTTTTTTATTACCA
Organism: Bacteroides sp.; assembly: GCA_019416685.1. GTDB lineage: Bacteria > Bacteroidota > Bacteroidia > Bacteroidales > Bacteroidaceae > Bacteroides. Next base: position 62,884 of record DXWV01000061.1, on the reverse strand, counting down.
CACAAGGATTACCACCTGCTATCACATTAGGAGGGATCGTTCCACAAACTACACTTCCTGCTCCAATTACGGAATTATCTCCAATAACACTACCTTTCAATATAATAGTACGCGTTCCAATAAATACATTTTTCCCAATAGACACTGGAGCTGTTTTTACATGTTTTTCATCACTAAAACGATATATAGGTGTAATTGAATGCCAGTCAGAATCGGTAATCAATACATTACCACCAATTAAAGTATCTGAACCAATTGTTATTTTATTGAAAGCTGATATAGTAATTGCTGACATTCCTACATGACTATTTATTTCGATTATAGCTCTTTTAGTATTAGTTGTTATACGTGAACGAGATAACATTCCAATATTATTGGACTTAAATGATGAGTTAATTTTTACATCTTTTCCTATAATAATCTGAGAGCTAGGATAGCGCATTAGATACGGTATTCCATAACATTCTATTTTCCCCTTCAGATTTACTCCTTTAAGCCATGCTAATATAGAGGTATATATTGAGCATATATTTATATAAATAGTAGAGCGTATCCCTGAGATATTAAGGAATATATAAGCTTTTGGATCATCTATAAATTTCTTTATTTTATTTCTCATATTAAAATCAGTTATTAATCTGAGTGTATATGTTATAGAGAGAATCGGCAATAGCTTTTCTATCGTGTCTTTTCATGGCTACTTCTCTTTCATTAACAGATAATTTATATGCCAAATTATCAGACTCAAATATCGAACATATTTTATAGGCCAACATAGCTGCTTCTTCAAAACGATATAATAAGCCACTCTTTTGATCTTCAATTAAATCCATCATACCCCCTACATATGAAGCAACAACTGGTGTTCCTATTAATTGTGCTTCACATACCGAATTAGAACTGTTTTCTATGATAGATGGACACACAAAGACATGAGCAGACAGATATTGCCTTACCATTTCCTTTTCTGATAATGTACCTAAGAAATGAAGATGGCTACGTACACACGATTTATCAATTATAGAATTAAGATAATTCCAATAGGTAGATTGTTTGTATGCAGGTTTTGAAGTAAGGTCATCACCGGCAACATAAACTTGTACATCCGGATATTGCTTCAATATGACAGGTAGAGCTTCTAAAAACTTGTGTAATCCTTTTATTGGATAATATACTTGACTAAGAAATATCGAATGTTTTCTACATTTGCTTATATCCCATTTATTTGTATAAAAAGAATCACGTAACGCTTCCTCACATTTGAAATAGCGAATATCAGGATTTATAGCCCAACAATTAGAATAGTCCCATGAGGTACGTCCTACTATGTTTTTCATTTTTTTGATTAATGCAATTTCATAGGTACCTTTTTGACGAAATTTTTCACGTTGATGTTTTAATGTGTCTCTTTTTAAAATATCTCTCAAAGTCGTGTATTTGTCTATAACCTTATTTTTTATACCTCCATAATAATATAATGTATAAATACTTATCAGTCCTTGGATAGAAAGTAAGGCATTATTGGCCCCACAAGTATTAATATAAGAAAGCGAATGATAAAACTCTGAACCATGAATATGTACAACATCTGGATTGATTTTATTGTTTATATCAAAGAGTATCTTGTCCATATCATTTTGACTAACTGCTGAAGGTATCATGTAATATACGTATTTATCATATTCAATACATTTTATCTCTATTCCTTCATAAGGTGATATAATGTATAATTTTAATTGAGGATAGAATTCTTTCAATGCATTTTTATAAGAATAGAGCCATCCTCCAATCACCGGTTCTGGTAATCCTAATTCACGACAAATTTCTGGAAATGCAATATTAACTAACCAGACAACTTTCATCTCTTTTCCCATGGCAGCAAAGTCTTTTTCTTTTTAAATAATATATCAAATATTTCGCTATCTTTCATTTTGCTAATATTTAGATCAAGGCAAATAGCGACAGCAAGCCATATCATAAATGTTTTGGTGTTGAACGCATGTAATCCGAATGGAGCTAAATCAATTAATTGTATTATCAATATATACGCACAACCTTTAGATAATTGATTCGATGATTTTAATCCCTTATATATGGCTATGATAAATATCAATAAATATAGAATTAAATATATAAGGCCTCCCTTTAGAATGATTTGCAGATAGCCACACTCTATATCATTTCTATAGTCGTTGTATTCATCATTTTCATCTTTGTCAACTCCCGGACAATAGTATTGACCAAATACCCCACGCCCTAAAATCAAATCCTTGGGGTTAGCCATATCAATGGCAAAAGCAATAAAAACATCTTCACGAGTATCTTCTTTTGCACGTTTGGTAATATGAGAAAAAGTTCCAGTACTTTCTTGCATATAAAAAGAAATAGCACCTATTAATAGTATAAAACTTCCAAGGATAGCAATTAATTTACTTTCAATAGATTTGATTTTTCCATTTATTACAATATTTATGCTACCTATTAACATATATAGTCCAAATGTGAGCATTAAATTTCGCCGAGCAGTCAATGTCGCAACAAGAAATGCCAAAAATAATACTAACAAAGCAATAAAACATTTTTGTGATGAATGATATTTATTAGTAATGTATATGAAACCGGCACCTATGGCAAATGTTTCCAAAAAGAATTGCCTGAAACCGTTATTATACTCTATTATAGGAATGAAAAAAATAAATAAAAATAATACATTTACCATATAAGTAACGCCAATAAAACTCCGCAACAAATTCTTTAAGGGAAGCATCATAAGAAAAATCGCGGAATAAGGCAATATCGGATAAGGAAGCAGATAATTTGATTTTTGTGTAATTTCACTCATATCAGAACGAATAAACATGATTCCATTCCAAAGTAGAATCATTAAAAAGAGACCCCATATCTCTTTCTTGCGATTAGCATTACTAAAGGAGATAAATCTGAGTAGAGTAAATACAACCATTAATATACCTGATATGATTAATAGTTTAAAAACAAAAATATTATACAATTGAAAATAATCTTCAGATAATATTCCGATTGTATAAATTATTAATCCTAACCAAAGTATAGAAAGGGTATCAGATGTTTTTTCTTTTATAATTACTTTATCCATATACCTTGTTTTTGTTCAATAATTACTTTATAATATTGCAAAGGTGCTAAAATTAAACCATTAAAATTAGCTATTATCGATGCAATAAGTATCGCATACATTCCCATATTAAATACATTACAGAAAAGAATGACTAAGGTAACAAATATGATTGGAGATATAAGACTTGATAAACATTGTATTTTCAAGGCCCCGATACCATTGACAAAAAAGACAAAAATAGATCCAAATATACTTGTAGCAAAATAAATGAACATCCAAAAAGAAAGGGTTGAAGAAATAGCAACAACATTTCCTATCCATATTTTGTAAATCCAGCCAGAGCAAATAAACATTAGAACTCCAATCAATAAAACGAATATCCCAACTTTGAAATATTTCGATACTCCATTCTTTATCCATTGTATGTCATTTTGAGCATAAGCATTTGTTACTGCAGACCAAAAAGGTTGCAAAACAATTACAAATCCCATATTCAGGACGTTAAAATATTTATATGCAATGTTATATTCTGTAACACTTTCCATCGAAAATAGACGAGCAATAAGTATGTTTGCTGTTTGAAATTGAACAATAGCGGCAACTTGTATAATGAAAAATTTTACACCAAGTCCCAATAGCTTTCCCGCACAATTAAAATTAATGCTTTTTATAGAAGGACGACAGAACTTATAATCATGAGTAAAATAAATGATAGAATATACTGTCCATACACATAAGGGAGGGAGGCATAAACCTAATGACAGAATAAACAACGAGCCTTCTATACTATTTTTAAATGTATATATAGATATTAAAATTAAAACTTGGCTAACAAATTCAATATAAGAAGAACGCGCAGGTCGTTGGTCTGAAATAAGTATTACGCTAAGTATCTTTATTACAAAAGAGATACAAAAATAAGCAATAAGTACTATTAATGCTAATTTTAGATCACTTTCATATGCAATATCTATTCTCAATAAAACTGTAATATCAAAATTAAGCACAAAAAATAAAAATATGACAAATACGAAAGTAAATATACCTATAAGTATGAAATAAGTAGTACTTACATAAATTTTAGCTATACTAAAATTAGAGATAGCAAATGCCTCCGCAAGCTTATTACGCAATCCATTAGTAAAACCGATATCAAAAAAACTCATCCAAGCAATAATGGAACTTATTGTTAACCATATTCCATATTGAACAGCATTAACGAAGTCTATTGTAAGAGGAACAAGTATAAATGAACATAAAATACTTCCAATTCTAATTAAGAGTGAGAAAAATATATTCTTTTTAATTTGCGCGGAACGTTTATTTCCACCCAAAATAGTTTTCCTAAAATATCGAATATATTTTTCCACAATGAATAATTATTTATTCTTCTACGTCATTTATAATGCACATAACTTGCTTCATATTCATGTCTTCAATAAGAGATTCTATGTAATTTATTGAGCTATTTTCGGTACATGCTACCCGAGCAACAAAAATGACTCCGTCAGCTAGTTCAATAATAGGCATAGCATCTGAATAACAAGTTAATGCAGTAGAATCAAAAATAATAAAATCATATTGCTCTTTCAGTTTATCACAAAGAGCTTTAAAATTGGCACTTAATAAGCTCTCTGATGGGTTATTTTTTACAGTTCCAGTTGGCAATATATACAAATTTTCATCTAACAATGAGTTTTGAATCACTTTCTCTAGTGAAATATTATTGTTTAATACCTGATACAATCCTTCAGTATTCTTGATTCCTAATAAACTAGATAGTTCAGAATTGCGCAAATCTGCATCTACAAATAGTACTTTATGGTTAGTCTTTGCCATTGAAATAGCTAAATTGAGAGCGATAAAAGTTTTACCTTCTTCTCTTTGCATAGAGCTAATCAATAATGTTTTTTGACTTATAGAATTATCGAACATCTTATACATATTAGAACGAAGATACCTAATATCTTCTTCCGCTACTGATGATGAATCATTTTCTTCAAACAGTATTTGTTTGTTTGCCGAATGTATTGTATTTGTAATTCTTAAATCAGATATTGATTGTAATTCTGAAACTGTATTAAATTTATTTGCGAACATTTTTCTAAAATAAAGGAATAAGACAGGCAACAAAACTGTGAAAAATATCGCTGCGATAGCTATTAATAGCTTTTGGGGCGCAACAGGCTTATTATATGCAAATGCATTATCAATAATTTGTGCTTTAGGATTTGATACAGCCAATTTTAAAGCATTCTCTTCTTGTTGTTGCAACAAGTATACAAATAGAGCTTGCTTTATCTCCTGCTGTCGCTTAATCTCTATATATTCACGTTCTTGCAGGGGCATTCCTTTTATACGTTTCATGAAAATCTGTTCCTGCGCTCTCAAATCATCTCGAGCATATTCTATTCCCCTTTTTATACTTTGTATAGTAATCAATACACTTTGGCGCGTTACATCAACTTGTTCATTCATTGATTCAATTGCAGGGTTACCGGGATTGGTTGAACGCAATAACTTTAATCGTTCTAAGAGCAATTCATTATATTTTAGCAAAGATTCTACTGCCGATTTTTCTTCTATACCTAAGCTCATAGGCACTACCGCATATCTATTTTCTGGAGCTTTGAGAAAATCTTCAATCATCGCTATTACTGAATATTGTGTTTCTGCACCTATTAACTTTTCCTTAAAATCACTACTTTTTTCAAGAATAATTTTTGCTTCAGTTCCAATATCCGTTAGCTGATGATCTGTTTTATATTTTTCAACAGCTCTTTCTATAGACTTTAAATCTGATTCCATCAAATCTATACGTTTCTGTAAGAATTCAACAGCTCGATTCGTTTCTGCATTTTTTTCATCAATACCATATTTATTATAATATTTTATAATCGAGTTAAGAATATCTTTTCCCCGTTTGGTTAATATATCTTCTATCGCTAAATTTATGACATTCGATTTTTTGCTAGCTGCAACAATAGAGACCTCACGCATTAATCCTTCTGTAACTCCACCATATCCCGAAAACATAATTTCCATGGACAGATTCTTTCCACTTTTAAAAAATGGAGTTTTATCTAATGTGAAATCTCCAAATGTAGTTGGTATTTTTACAGGAAAAGTAGATGTTGTCTCACCTATTTCTTTTCTTTTGTAGATAGCTTTTACTTTTACTTGCTCATTTTTATCTATTTTTACTTCGAACTTAGTATAGTATAAGAAAGTATCAGCCATGTTAACAATATCGCTTTGTAAGCATACAGGAGAATTCTTATAATATTGCTCTTTTTGAATTAATCCTTTTTTATTATAGACTATATTTAGTCCCAAATCTTTAACGGCATTATAAAGAATTGAATATGATTTCACAATTTCTAATTCATCATCTACAGCACCACCTCCCACTCCAAGCATATTTCCAAAAGAAAGCCCACGCATCATAGAGGCAGCCATTCCCCCCATTCCTCCTTTGGAGTCTTCCTTAACTAATATATTAGCAGATATTTTGAAAACCGGTTTTTTTATAAATATGTATAAAGCAGAAAAACCGATACAAATAAGAAATGAAAGAATAAATAACTTCCAATTTCTTATATATAATTTTATAAGATTAATTAATTCCGTTTTTTTTGTAGAATTCATAACAGTTAAGATTTGGAAGGTTATTTTACAAGTAAAGCAATTACTAGTGACGCAATTACAGAGGCAGTACCAACTATAGTGGAGAATACAGAAATATTAAACTGCGCACTTTGACTATAATTTGCATTTCCTTTGCGAGCTTTGTTAGGTTCCACATACACTATATCGTTTTGTTGCAAATAATAATAAGGAGAAGAAAAAAGTTCAGAAGAGGTTAAATCCAATCTCTGATACTCTTTTTTTCCATTATTATCACGAATTACTAACACATTGGTACGTTCTCCATATATAGTTAGATCAGACGCTCTACCTATTGCATCCAATATTGTTACCCGCTCGTTTGAAAAAAAGATCGTTCCAGGAGAGTTTACTTCACCTAGTACCGAAATTCTAAAATTCTGAATTCTAACTGTTACTAATGGTGATTTTGCATAAGCTGAAATTTTCCTCTCCAAATCTTCAGATAATTCATTACATGTTAATCCTGCGACTTTTATTTTTCCTAAAACTGGAAAGTTTATATAACCTTTATTATCCACTAAATAGGGTTGCAATACAGCAGTAGTAGCTACATTAGTCTCACCCGCAGATTGATAACTAGTCAATGGAAGATTAAATACAGCTACTGCATTAGGATCTATACTAGAAACGAGAATTGTTAATTGATCATCTAAACAAATTTTGGATTCATATTTTTCTGCTTTATCAGTTAAACTCCCAGAAGATTGATAGCTATTAATATCTTGAAAATAGGCTATTCGATCACTCGTTCTACACGAAGTAAATAGAATAATTAAGCAAATAGTTGCTATTGTTTTTATATTCATTATGCTTTTAATTTTAGTATTCAACATTTTGATGTATTCTAAATTAAGAAAACGACAAAAATGATATTTTAGTATAATTTTCTTCTTAAAAATTTTCGTACGTAATAAAAAATATAGTTTTTATGTTATCCCTTAATTCTACAACCCATTTTCTTTAAACAAAGATAAAATATTAACATGTAACAACTTACCAATCACTTTACCATATATAAATTTTCACCCATTTCTCTGTTATCACACGTAAAACAGTAACTCACAAACTTACTCGATTAAACAAGCATCAATCGTTCACGAAATAGATATCGCCCCATATTCCAGAGAGAATTGGGGTAATCTATCAGATGCACCATGCGACGTCTATCCCTTTTATAATTTTTACAAAGAAAAACATATACAAGAAGCTAATGCAGGAAGAAAAATACATATGACTAAGAAAATTTGTTTACCAGAGAAAATTTTGTCTTTCGTCCATCCCTAACCGATATTAGGATAGTTAAGAGAATAAAATTATCCAATACGAAACATGAGAAAGGAGTTTCTGAAAGGTTGTTTGATATACTCAATAACACACATTTCGAAATCTTTTCCCGAATTTACTCCCTACCTGCCAACTAAAAAGACTTATATTTCACTTATTAGTACCAGTGCCAAGTAGATCAAGCAGCGCCAACAGTAGAGATTAATACCTTACACCAATAGACCGCACAAAACAATGAGGTTCACATAGTCGGAATCTTAATTTTATCCATCTAAGCCGAATCCTGAGCTGAAAAGCCATGCTTATTATTAGAAAACAACAGAAAACATGCTTGTACAAAAAAACAAAAAGTGGTTGTTACGATCAATCATGTCGAAGATACTGAGCCTTTTAGCTCTTTCTGATGATATATACGTCTTCACATTTATAAGTCATGTAGCCTTCGTTCTAAACATGGGATTCATCATCGTAAAAAAGCCAATTTCTCCCTTGGAGTAGGAGAGGTTCTTATAATTTTTCAAGCTTTGTGTTCATAAAACCGCGATAAAATATACACTTGGGATGTTTTCTCATAAATCTATTCTATGTCAATGTGAATAAAAAAAGTGCCTGAATATTAATTCACTCGTTTCTTTGCCAATAGTTTCCACCATACTTCCTTAGTGGATGTTGTCGCCTGCTTCCCCAGCCCATATAAAGTCTAAAACCTTCCGATCTGAATAATACAACCAACATGTACACAAATGGTAACGAAACCCAAATATTAGTTCTTCTCGCTTATTTATTCGCTTGTATATTTTGCATGCTGGGAATATACGATATTTGTACAATATGCAAAAACACTTGTCGATAATTAATTGAGGGATCGATTTGATGAATCGAGAGTTCAAATGTATATAAATCGCGCTTTCATGAATTCATTTTACAAATTGCTTGAAAGGTATCAAGCATTTGTTGAGCACATTTTTTCCATGTAAAAGTTTGTAATCGCTTTTGGCCCTTATTTTTAAGTTCTTCTATTTGAGATGAATTGTAACCTAATAGTTTTTTGATAGAATTACTTAAATCATTTGAATTACCGGATTCAAATGTAATTGCTGCATCTTCTGCTATTTCTTGGAGCGAACCTGCATCAGAACAGATGATGGGCACCTTATAAGTCATTGCTTCTAATATAGGAAAACCAAAGCCTTCGAATCGTGAAGATATAACCGTGGCTAAGCAATTGGAATATAACGAGACTAACTCTTTATCATTTACTCTCCCAAGGTATAAAATATGAGAATCAGCATAGTTATCTTCAGCTATTTTCTTTAAAAATAATGAATGTCCTTCTCCCTCTGGACCAACTAAAACTAATTTTATATTGGGGTAACAACTTTGAATTTTTCTAAATGCTTCTAATAACACATCTAATCCTTTCCCTATATAATCAGTGCGCCCCGGAGTAAATAGATATTGTTGCTGCTGCAAGCCCCATTTTTTTATTATTGAATATGTTTCGTCAAGGATTATAGGAGAATGCGGCGAACTTCCATTATATATAACTTTAATTTGCTGGATAGGAATACTTAAAAAACGCTCCATATCTTTTGCTGTAAATGCAGATACAGCCGTAAATGCATTAGAACGTTTGATGGAACGTGGAATGCATATTTTTTTTCTAAATACAGTTCTTACTATACCGTATTTGTTTTTTATATGATATTCTCCTAAGTCGTGGAATGTAGTCAGAATAGGTATGTTCCAATGTCCCGGAAAATGGTTACAACCGCTTGGAATCCAGAAGCAATCAATATCTGGAGTTATATACTTTTGAGAAAGATATTCCAGCCAAAAAGCTTTTTTATATTGATTATCTAGATAGGGAATGTAGATAGCTTTAGCAAATGGACTGTTTTCATTTAACACATCTTTCGCTTGTTGGTTACAAAACACAATCCAAGTTACACTTTTATCATATTCATAGATTGATTCTATCACTTTTTCGAAGCATAATTCTGCTCCAGCACGGCGATTGTACAGTGTATATATTGTCGCAATATTCATTGTTTTTTCTCTTTTTTAAAAGTGCAAATTTAATATTTTTTTGATATTCATTTTACTTGTCCCTTGTTATTCCCCAAAAGATATTTCTCCTCTATATTTGTAAGAAATAGTTTTTTAATCGAAATAACATAAACCATTGAGTTAAGAATCAAAAAATATCTAAATTCAAAATTTATACTAATGCAAAGAAACGAATAAAATTTCTCAGGACAAAACATTTATGCGGAAATTGACGTACATCTAAAAATCCGAAATGTTACCATTTTACCTGAACATCCTCATCATAAGACTTTTATTCAACCGTATTCAGCTTTATCTTTGATGCATTATTTGAGCCATAATTATTTCGGTGAAGTGTATAAATCTGTTTCTGAAATCGGCTTTAGAGCATATAGACCCATTATTATGAAAGTGAATAATATTGTGATAAATCCAACGATGTGCCAATTATCCAGAAAGAGTAATTGCAAAAAACAGATTCAATGGATAATCGCAAAGTTGCCTATTCTCTCGCTGCGGTGAATTAACGGGTATCTACATTCCGTAATAAATACCTTAGAAACGCGTTTTTACTGTATAGTTGCAATACAAAACAAAAGACCCACCCCGAATGAGATAATGTATAAAATCCTTGATTAGTATTTTCTTGATATTCCCTATTCACCAACCTTTGAAGAAAGTGCTATTCACTGATCAAAACACTTATGAAATGATTATTGAATAAGGATAACTCTTTCTACTATCCATGAGCAGAAAGCATCCTTTTTATTGGTAAACTTAACTATTAAGCAACGCAAATTGCTATTGGAAGCAACTTGTAAGACACAGAGCTATTGCGCACTACCAACTATGAAGAACCGACAAAATTAATGAACAGTTCCAGAAGTAGCTTTCATTACAGGAATGACATTCCTGTAAAATATAGAATATACCAGTAGATTTACCAATTCTGATAAGTTGACAAGGTTGTCGGATTAAATCTGAGATTAAAATGAAAGTAAGAGTGTACAAAAACTAATTTAAGTAAACTCTAATAAAAACTTCATTTTATCGTTTATAATATAAGTCAATGGAACTATTATGTATAAACCCATAAGTGGATTATTATGAAAATTGTATATTGCATCTTTGATTGTTCATCTCCTGGAGGAACAGAACGCACCCTATTTTTACAAGCAAACTATTTTGCTGAAAAAGGAGAAGAAGTGCATATTGTTACAACCGAAAAAGCCTCTTATCAACAGAATTCATATTATTTTTCTGATCGCATCTCATTTCATAATCTAAATATAAATTATAGAGAAGTAGACAACAGCTTATCACTTCGTAAGATTCTGAATAGAATCCAAAAAGGACATAAGCATAAAAAGAAACTTAATGAACTGCTATTTGCTTTACGCCCGGACATTACGATTGCTATGTTTGGACATGAATCGTCTTTTTTATACCAAATCAACGATGGTAGTAAAAAAATCATAGAATACCATTTTTCAAGATATCACCGTAATATTGAGTTTTCTTCCGCCTCCTTTTGTAAAAAATGGTTTGCATTATTCAAAGAATGGCGTAAATGCAAATTTATAAATAGATATGATGCATTTGTTGTTTTAACAGACCAAGATGCTGCAAATTGGAAGCAATTTAAAAATGTGTTTGTAATTCCTAATGCCTTACCATTCATTCCTAAAAAAAGCTCAAATTGTGAAAACAAAAAAGTAATAAGCGTAGGACGCTTATCATTTGAGAAAGGCTATGATTCTCTTATTGAGGCATGGAAAATTGTCACATCACAACACCCAGATTGGGAATTAGACATCTATGGTAGCGGACAAGAATATAATAATCTATGTTCGTTGATTAAGAAGTATTCTCTTACAAATATTTTCATCAATTCTCCTGTACAAAATATTGATGAAAAATATATAGAATCGTCTATTTATCTAATGACTTCTCACTACGAAGGTTTCGGAATAGTTCTCATTGAAGCTATGATATGTGGGTTACCTTGTATTAGTTTCGACTGTCCTTGTGGTCCTTCCGAAATAATCACTAATAATGAAGATGGCTTCCTTGTACCTGTAAACGATGTATATGCATTAGCAGACAAGATATGTTTATTGATTGAGCATAATGCTTTGAGAAAAGAAATGGGTAAAAAGGCACGTCAAAACGTCATGCGATATTCTGCAAATAAAATTATGAAAAAATGGGATGACCTTTTTAAAAAAATGTTAAATGAATAAAAGCTATATAATTAGTGACAAATTATCACGTTTCTATGATAAATAGAAAGGCATAATTTGAAAATTACCCGCTACAATATATACAAGTGAATGAAATAATTAAACTCAACAAAAATCATTTATGGAAATTGCAAATAAAATTAGTATTTATAATAGAAATCGTAAATACATCTATTTTGAAAAAAATATAAAATACACTCCATCTTCAAAAATTTTAGATGTGGGCTTTACAAATACAATATCTGATAATGGAAACTATATAGAAAAAAATTATCCATATCCTGAAAATATAACAGCATTAGGAGTTGACGGAAAGAATGAGTTTGAAAAGCAATATCCAAATATTAACACGATTCTTTACGACGGAAATATATTTCCTTTCCCAGACAACTCATTTGATATTGGTTGGAGCAGTGCGGTTATAGAACATGTTGGTAACCGAGAAAAACAACTCCTCTTTTTGAAAGAGTTGTTACGGACCTGTAAAACTACTTTTTTAACTACCCCCAATATTGGTTTTCCAGTAGAAGTACATACTCGTACTTTCTTCTTACATTGGTTACCAAATCGACTTTTTGAAAAATATTTAATACTTGTAGGAAAATCCTGGGCTACAGGGGATTATATGCACCTGTTGTCTAAAAAAAATATTATAAATTTATGTCGTGAAGCAGGGGCTAGCAAAATTACAATACACGGGAATCGAATTTTAGGTTTGGTGTTAGATTATAGCATAATTATTGAAAAATAAGATAATACATGGAATAATTATACCCAATTACAAATACTGTAAATATCAAAATAACTTCTTGATATTTTTGTTGTACCTATGAATAATAAGTAAACAAACCAATTCATGGCTAAAAATCAGAAAATTCAAAATAGAACCTCAAATATAACATGTAAAAAGGAGATTAAATAACATTTCTTTAATATTTAAAGAGTTTTCAATTATTAAGTATAAAAGATTGCAATAATGGAATTATTAGAACATATAAAATGTTTTTTAAGACAAAATAAATTTTATGTAACGCATTGTCAAACTCCCGTAAACAATTGCCGCTATTGGTGTAGAGGGATAAAATATTATATTAAATCATATTATTATCATTTAGATAAAAAAATTACAGGAAATACTGTTTTTTTCATTATAGATCCCAATATTAGCCATCCGGGATTAGCTGATCGTTTCAAAGCTATTATTGGATCCTACTACATTGCATTGCAAAATGGATTTGATTTTAAAATAATATTCAACCATCCATTTGAGTTGCACCATTATTTGAGCTGCGCTGGAAATAAGAATTGGATTGCCAGTCTTGGTGATTTGAGCTACAGTTTGAAAAATTCTCGCATAATTGCATATAATGGGGGAGGAAAGATTCCAAAGCTCAATAAACGTATAAAACAATATCATATTTACAGTTATATAGGCTATGATATACTTTACACAAATAAGATAAATGATCACAACAAACTTTGGGGAATACTATTTAAACAATTATTTAAACCTGCCCCCGTATTATCAGAAGCGCTAAAAGCGCTAAACCTAAAAGAAAATGAATATATATCGGTACATTTACGTTTTATAAATGCACTAGAACAAGTCGAAGAAAACCAATTCAACTATCTCATTGATAGTGAAAAAGAACAATTAATTCAAAACTGTCTCATTGGTATAAGAAATATCATATCCGAATATCCTGGAAAAAGCATTCTGGTGTTTTCAGACAGTAATACCTTTCTAAAGCATGTAAAAAGAGAATTGCCTGTTGTCGTATTAGATGGAGAAGTTGGACATATATCATTTAAGAATAGCGAAGATATTGTATTAAAAACATTTGTTGATTTTTATGTAATGTCAAAGTCCTTTAAAATAATAAGAATACTAAATAAAAACACATATGCTACAGCATTCTCTTACCATGCTGCCCTTGCCGGAGGAAAAGAATGTATTGATTACCAAATTTAAAAGAATGGTTTCTTTATATAAAAATATCGAAATCAACAATAATTTCATGATAAGATCAAGTTCCGAATTAGATACTATTATTATTTTATGTTTTAAAGATAATATTACTTTTTTACTGAATTCCATATATGAGTCATCATATAGAAATGATAATTTTAGTAAGATAATATAATTTTTATAGTATTATTACGTTTCTATAAGTAATAAAAGCAAGAGTAAATACCTGCAAATACAATTAAGATGATTAACAAGAGATACAATGATAAAAACTATTTCTACACCTAACCCTACTGATATGTGCATCATTGTTACGTATCGATGTCCTATGCAATGTCAAATGTGTAATATATGGAAGAATCCGACTCAGAAAGAAAAAGAAATAACCATTGCTGAAATAAAAAAATTACCGTCTGTAAAGTTTATAAATATCACGGGAGGAGAACCATTTATTAGAGAGGATTTAGAAGAGATTATTAAAGTTTGTTTTCAGAAGTCTCCACGAGTGGTTATATCAACCTCCGGATGGTTTGAAGAACGAATAATAAAGTTAGCTAAACGCTTTCCCAATATAGGTATACGCATCAGTATTGAAGGTTTATCACAGAAGAATGATGAACTTCGCGGAAGAGAAGGAGGGTTCGATAAAGGATTGCGTACATTGCTACGACTACGAAAAATGGGAGTGAAAGACATTGGATTTGGCATCACTGTATCCAATCATAATTCAGCCGACATGTTATCCCTTTATCAGCTCTCGAAACCGTTAGGTATGGAATTTGCGACTGCAGCTTTTCATAATTCTTATTACTTCCATAAAGAAGATAATTACATTACGAATAAGGAAGAAGTTTGTAATAATTTCAAAACTTTAATTAAATGGCAACTGAAAGAGACACATCCGAAGTCATGGTTTAGAGCTTACTTCAACATGGGACTCATTAATTACATCCAAGACAATCCAAGATTATTGCCATGCGAAGCTGGTTTAGTAAATTTCTTTGTTGATCCGTATGGAGAAATATACCCTTGTAATGGGTTGGAAAATAAATTCTGGAAAGAGAGTATGGGTAACATTCGCCAAGCCTCTTCATTTGAAGAGATATGGTTTAGCGAACAGGCCGAAAGGGTACGTCAACAAGTACAGAACTGCCCCAAGCATTGTTGGATGGTAGGAACTGCTTCTCCAGTAATGAAGAAATATATCCACCAACCACTAAGTTGGGTACTTCGTAATAAATTGAACGTAATGATAGGAAAACCTATATCCATGGAATTGAAACAAAAATGAAGATTGTAGTAACCGGTACAAGAGGGATCCCTGGAATTCAGGGAGGCGTGGAAACACATTGTGAAGAATTGTTCCCACGTATTGTAGATGACAAACATGAAATAATAGTCATCCGCAGACCTAAATATATACCTTCAGGATATGAAGTAAAACATTACAAAGGGGTAATAATCAAAGATATCAAAACTCTACCTGGAAAACATTTAGAAGCGATTACGCATACTTTTATGGCTGTACTTTATGCATGGAGAATTCACGCTAATATTGTTCATATCCATGCTGTTGGTCCATCCTTAATGATACCGGTTGTACGGTTATTAGGTATGAAAGCAGTAATGACGCATCATGGACCAGACTATGATCGCCAAAAATGGGGAAAGTTATCAAAAATCATGTTAAGGCTTGGAGAAAGGCTTGGAGTAAAGTATGCCAATCATGTAATTGTGATTTCTAAACATATTCAAAAAATGATTTCTAAAAAATATCCATCCCAAATAAATTTGTCCCTCATACATAATGGAGTGAATCTAACATGTCCACAAGTCGATAATAACTATCTTGCAGAATTAGGAGTTAAAAAACGTGATTATATTCTAGCTGTAGGGCGCTTTGTTAAAGAAAAAGGATTTGATTTATTAATAAAAGCATATAAAAATAGAAAAGACAAAAACATAAAACTTGTCATAGCAGGAGACGCAGACCATGAGGACCGATATTCATTATCGCTAAAAGAAATGGCTCAAGAACAAGGAATAATACTGACTGGATTCATACAAAAAGACAAATTATCACAGCTTTATAGTTTTACTCGGTTATTCGTCTTGCCGTCTTATCACGAAGGCCTGCCTATCTCTTTACTAGAGGCCATGAATTGTAACTGCAATGTTTTGGTGAGTGATATTCCGGCTAATAAAGAGATAGGACTTGTAGAAAGCTGTTATTTCAAATGTGGTGATGTACAAAGTTTAAAAAATGGCTTAGATAGAAAATTACAGGATACATGGATTCCATCTGAATACGATATGTCATTATATAATTGGAACTACATAGCTCAACAAACTAAAGATATTTATGATTCTTTAATGCAAAAAGCAATATTACAACCATGAATACGTTATATCTACAAATGGATATAAAGACTTTTTTAAATAATGCTCCGCTTACACGGAATAGTAACAGAATGGTAAAACGTATATTTGATATTGTAACAGCCATAATAGTTTTGGTGTTGGTTTTCCCGTGGGCCTACTTAGTCATAGCTTGTTGCATAAAAATATTTATGCCAGGTCCTATTTTTTTTAAGCAAAAAAGAACCGGGAAAAACGGAACTGTATTTTCATGTTATAAATTCAGAACGATGGATGCAAAAAATCGTTCTGATGAATTTGTAGATCCACAATTAAATAAATATTCTTTAGGTAATTTTTTACGTACTACAAGTTTAGATGAACTTCCACAGTTTTGGAATGTATTGAAAGGAGAAATGTCCATTATCGGTCCAAGGCCACATATGCTAGTACACGATGAAGAATATAAGAATAAAATAAAAGAATATTCTTTGCGATATGCTGTAAAACCAGGTATAACAGGATGGGCACAAGTCAATGGTTTACGTGGGG
Source organism: Bacteroides sp. (assembly GCA_019416685.1). GTDB lineage: Bacteria > Bacteroidota > Bacteroidia > Bacteroidales > Bacteroidaceae > Bacteroides. Next base: position 45,663 of record DXWV01000061.1, on the reverse strand, counting down.
AAAGAGATATCAGAAGAGTAAAGATGCGTGTAGATTATGACTTATGGTATATCCAACATTGGTCTATTCTATTAGATCTAAAAATAATGCTTCGTACTGTTGGAGTTATGATAAAGAAATAACAGATGCCTATTATATTTACTAAGTTATATAAATTTTTCCCTGTATGTTTGCTATTTACAGTAGGAAATATTTACGCTCAAGAACTAACAACATTTGCAGAGTGCGGAGTAACTGTACATGCAGGGGACAACACCCCTCTATGGCAACTGAGTAACCAGCACGGTCTATCTTCTGTTAAGAATAATACTTATATCAGAGGAGGAGCATTCTACAATAAAATGTTCCGTTCATGGAAAGCAGAAGCAGGAATAGATATTGCCGTAGCAACTGGGTTCTCCTCCACCTTTATTCTTCAACAAGCCTATGCTGACATTCGCTATAAATGGATAGGTATGTGGGTTGGTAGTAGAGAAATTAGCACAGATTTGCTAAATCAACAATTAAGTAGCGGGGGGGTAGTATGGTCGGGAAATGCAAGGCCAATACCGCAAATTTGTATTGGCATCTTAGATTATGTGCATTTAGCACCCAAAGTACAGTTCAAAGCACAAATCTCTTATGGATGGTTTACAGATAGCAAATACCAAGACAAACATGTTGGAGAAAAATATTACTATACAAGGAAGGTAAAATACCATCAGAAAAGTTTCTACTTACGTTTTGGACAACCTGCCGGACATTGGATATTTGATATCGGTATGCGTATGGATAATCAATTTGGTGGATATGCTTTAAGAGGCATTAACAATGGCGACTTGGGTAATAACTGGAAAGATTATCTAAACGCGCTTATTCCACGCAATGGTGGAGAAGGAGAGTATTTTGACGGAAATTATCTTGGAAGTGAGCACATTAAGCTAACTTATCAACATGAAACTTCATCATTTTCGGTCTATTTGGAAAACTTCTATGATGATTTTTCCGGAATGGGTAAGTTAAATGGTATGGATGGACTTTGGGGAGTAGAATATAAAACTAATAAACAACAATGGATAAACAACCTTGTTTTGGAATATTACCAATCGACTAATCAAAGCGGCCCTATGCATGGTATTGATTTCTCAGAGATAAAAAAAACTGGAGGGGCCGATGATTATTATAATCATGTAGTATATACCGGATGGTCACATTGGGGAATTGGTATGGGCAGTCCTTTTGTTGCTTCTCCTATCTATAATCGAAACGGAGACCCTACTTTCTTATACAATCGTGTCAAAGCCATTCATTTAGGTTGGAGTGGTAACATCACTTCAGAATGGATTTATCGTGCCAAACTATCTTTTAACCGCACTTGGGGAACTCCATACAAACCTATCCCTGAAATTTTAGAAAATTTTTCTACCTTTGCAGAGTTTAAATATGTTCCCAATAAATGGCAAGGTTGGAGCTTTACCGGTTCCGCAGCTTTTGATATTGGAGATATCTATGGTGATAATTTGGGTTTTCAATTAAAGATTCACAAAAGTTTTTGATAATGAATTACATACAGACAGAAATTGATGGCGTATGGTTAATAGAACCTAAAGTATTTTCTGATAGTAGAGGATATTTTATGGAAGCTTTTAAAAAAGAAGAGTTTGAAAAATACATTGGGCCAGTAAACTTCATACAGGATAATGAATCTAAATCATCATTCGGTGTATTGCGTGGTTTACATTATCAAAAAGGGGAATATAGCCAGGCAAAACTGGTACGTGTCATAAAAGGAGAAGTACTTGATGTAGCAGTAGATCTACGAAAATCATCACCTACATTTGGGAAGCATGTCAGTGTTTTACTAACCGAAGAAAATAAACGCCAGTTTTTTATTCCACGTGGATTTGCTCATGGTTTTTTGGTATTAAGTGAAGAAGCTATTTTTACTTACAAAGTGGATAATGTATATACTCCACAAGCAGAAGCATCTTTATTATATTGTGACACGTCATTGGCTATTGATTGGCCTATATCTGAGTCTCAAGTTATTATGTCTGAGAAGGACAAACAAGCTAAAACTTTTCAAGAAGCTGAATATTTCGTATAATCCATTCAAACAAAACATCAAAATATGAAAATTGCAATTGTAGGGACCGGATATGTAGGTTTGGTTACAGGAACTTGTTTTGCTGAAATAGGTGTAGATGTAACTTGTGTTGATACTAACAGTGAAAAAATAGAAACATTAAAAAAAGGTATCATTCCTATTTATGAACCGGGGTTGGAAGAAATGGTACTCCGGAATACAAAGTCAAAACGATTGCGATTTACAACATCATTGGAAAGTTGCTTAAATGATGTGGAAGTGATTTTTAGTGCAGTAGGTACACCTCCCGATGAAGACGGTAGTGCAGATCTCAGTTACGTCCTTGCCGTAGCCCATACAATCGGGCGTAATATGAATAAATATAAACTGGTAGTTACTAAAAGTACCGTGCCGGTAGGGACAGCTCAGAAAGTCCGTAATGCCATTCAAGAAGAACTGGATAAAAGAGGAGTCAAAATAGAATTTGACGTTGCTTCAAACCCTGAATTCCTAAAAGAAGGAAATGCCATCAGTGACTTTATGAGTCCGGATCGTGTGGTAGTGGGAGTAGAGTCCGAACGTGCAAAGAAACTCATGAGTAAACTCTATAAACCGTTCTTATTAAATAACTTCCGGGTGATCTTTATGGATATTCCTTCTGCAGAAATGACTAAATACGCAGCAAATTCAATGCTCGCTACCCGTATCAGCTTCATGAACGATATAGCAAATCTTTGTGAACTTGTTGGAGCTGATGTAAATATGGTACGCAGTGGTATTGGTTCAGATACTCGTATCGGACGTAAATTCCTTTATCCGGGAATAGGATATGGGGGATCTTGTTTCCCGAAAGATGTGAAAGCGTTAATAAAGACTGCAGAGCAAAATGGATATAATATGCGTGTGCTCCGTGCTGTAGAAGAAGTGAATGAAATACAGAAAAGTGCTTTATTTGATAAACTTCAGAAACTATTTGGCAATGATTTGCAAAATAAAACAATTGCTATCTGGGGACTTGCTTTCAAACCGGAAACAGATGACATGCGTGAAGCTCCCGTACTGGTACTTATAGATAAGTTGCAGCAAGCCGGATGTAATATCAGAGCATATGATCCCGCCGCTATGGAAGAATGTAAAAGAAGGATAGGGGACACTATATATTATGCACGTGATATGTATGATGCTGTACTTGACGCAGATGTCCTGATGTTAGTTACCGAATGGAAAGAGTTTCGTTTACCTTCATGGGCAGTAATCAAAAAAACAATGAAACAGCAAATTGTTTTAGATGGCCGTAACATCTATGAGAAAAAAGAAATGGAAGAACAAGGATTCATATACCATTGTATTGGGAAATAAGAAGATAATTGTGTATTTTTGCACAAAACTAAATAAATGATTAAATACATAGCGATATCGTTGTTGACGGTCTTGCTTATGGCGTGTAATAACACCCAAAGACAAAACTCTTCGGAACAAAATGAAGACATCAAAGCCAAGCAACTATTACAAGGAATCTGGCTTGATGATGAAAGTGATGTTCCTTTAATGCAAATCAAAGGTGATACTATTTATTATGCAGATTCACAAAGTGCCCCCATATACTTTAAGGTAATAAAGGACACTCTTTATACCTATGGAAATGAACAGACACGTTATCAGATTGATAAGCAAACAGAGTATACCTTTTCGTTCCATTCCTTAGCAGATAATATTGTAAAACTCCACAAATCAGAAGATCCCAATGATTCATTAGCCTTCTCCGGAAAACCGGTTGAGGTTATTCCAACTTATACAGAAGTAACTAAAAAAGACAGTGTAGTAACATTTGATGGAATCCGTTATAGAGCATATGTATATATCAATCCTTCTAAAATCAGAGTAATAAAAACTATCTATTCAGAAGATGGTATCAGCATGGATAATATATATTATGACAATATTATGCATATATGTCTATATGAGGGAAAGAAATGTTTGTATGCCAGTGATATAACAAAGCAAATGTTCGAGAGAGTAATCTCCACAGACTTCCTGCAACAAGCAATATTATCTGATATGGATTTTAAAGGTGTTGATCATAAAGGATTTCATTATCAGGCTATGGTCTGTATTCCGGAAAGTGCAGTATGTAATATTGTGAATTTATTAATTTCTTTTGATAAAAAGCTCATTATTTCTGCGAACAAATAATCAAATAGAAAAAAGACGAAATGAAGGTGTGCCAAAAGTCTGAGAAAGCTATCAATATGTAACTTTAGAAACGCAGATTAACGCAAATGACCGCGGATTTAATTTAATCTTTGTGTAAATTAGCGTTAATCTGCGTTTCAATGATGGTTAATTTAATTTTATTAACACACCTTCATTCTCTTTTATACATTTATTGTTTTCTCCCTCTTGAACGATCTCCGGATTTCCGTCCACCTCCCTTACGAAAGTTTCGGGATCTACCGCCACTGCCATTGCTTCGTGGATTATAAGCCGGAGCTTCACCCAATTCTGCAGGTACAGGTATTTTATAAATATCCTTTTCCAGGAAATTTTCTATATTCTTAAAATTAGTCTGCTCTTTCTCATTTACGAATGTAAGAGCTACTCCGTCATTATTAGCACGTGCAGTACGCCCGATACGGTGTACATAATCTTCACTGTCATGAGGAACATCAAAATTGATCACTAAACGAATATCATCGATATCAATTCCCCTCGACACAATATCAGTTGCAACAAGAATATTAATTCGACCAGACTTAAACTCATGCATAATGAATTCTCGCTGTGCCTGTTCCAAATCCGAATGCATCTCTCCAACATTCAACTTCATCATCTTCAGAGCTTTCGCAACTTCTTTTACTTTAATTTTAGAGGATGCAAAGATAATAACACGTTCGGGCACTTCCTCTTCAAAAAGGCTACGGACAATACCTAGTTTTTGGTTTTCATAGCATACGTATGCAGCCTGAACGATCTTTTCGGCTGGTTTGGATACAGCCAACTTCACTTCCGCAGGATTATTCAGAATCGTTTTAGCCAGCTGTTGAATTTTAGCAGGCATTGTTGCTGAGAACATAATTGTCTGACGCTCTTTAGGCAGATACTTTACAATTTGCATAATATCCTCATAAAAGCCCATATCGAGCATACGGTCAGCTTCATCCAGTATGAAATAGGACACTTTTGATAAATCCACATATCCTAAACTCAGATGAGCAATCAATCGTCCCGGAGTAGCAATCACTACATCTGCTCCAAGAGTTAACCCTTTCTTCTGTTGTTCAAAAAGCACTCCATCATTCCCACCGTATACAGCAACACTGGACACTGGCATAAAATAGGAAAATCCTTCCATCTGCTGATCTATCTGTTGTGCCAGTTCCCGGGTAGGGGACATGATGACACAATTAATAGCATCCTGCGGATGCTCTCCCTCAGATAGCTTATTCAATACAGGAAGTAAGAAGGCAGCCGTCTTACCTGTACCTGTCTGAGCGACCGCAATTAAATCTCTTCCCTCAAGAATAACAGGGATTGCCTGTTCTTGTATCGGTGTGCACTCATCAAACCGCATTGCGTCGAGTGCTTCAAGTACACGATCGTTTAGTTTTAGTTCAGAAAACTTCATTTTATGCTTATTATACAAATTAATAATATCACCAATTAATCACAGGCAGATTTACATATTCAAATATGAATCTTTGAAACCAAGAAAATAAAGTACCCCATCCAATCCAATTGTATTAATAGATTGTTCGGCATTGGCTACTACCTTAGGCTTAGCATGAAATGCAATACCCAATCCGGCGATACCTAACATTGGAAGATCATTGGCTCCATCACCCACTGCAATTGTTTGGGCAATATCCACTTTTTCAACTTGTGCAATCAGACGGAGGAGTTCAGCTTTTCGCTTCCCGTCAACCACATCTCCCAAATAACGACCGGTTAACTTACCATCTATAATCTCAAGCTCATTGGCATACACATAGTCAATACCATATTTTTGCTGCAGATATTTTCCAAAATAAGTAAACCCTCCACTAAGAATAGCAATTTTATAACCATACTTCTTCAGGACATACATCAATCGGTCTACACCTTCCGTAATAGGTAAATTCTCTGCTATTTCCTGCATCACCGATTCATCCAATCCTTTAAGTAATGCTACACGCTCACGAAAACTTTCCACGAAATCAATTTCACCACGCATAGCACGCTCGGTAATCTGTTTCACCTGATCGCCCACACCAGCACGTATCGCCAATTCATCAATAACTTCAGTCTCTATCAAAGTAGAATCCATATCAAAACATATCAGGCGGCGCATCCGTCGATACATATTGTCAAGCTGAAAGGAAAAGTCCATTTCCAGTTCACTGGCCAGTTTCATCAGCTGTTCCTGCATAGCAATGCGGTCTTTCGGAGTACCACGAACAGAAAACTCTATGCAAGCACGCGTACGCGCTTCGCATTCATTAAGAGGAATACGTCCCGTAAGACGTTTGATAGCATCAATATTCATTCCCTGTTCGGCAAGAATACGGGTAGTTGCAGCGATCTGACGAGCAGATAGTTTACGTCCCAATAAGGTAAGAATATAACGGTTCTTTCCCTGCATTTTTACCCAACTCTCATATTCTTCCGTAGATATAGGATAGAAACGGATTGTTACGCCCAAAGACGAAGCTTTGAACAATAGCTCTTTCATGATAAATCCGGAATTCTGTTCTTCCGTCATACAAAGGATACCTAATGAAAGCGTATTGTGAATATCTGCCTGGCCGATATCCAGAATTGTAGCATCATATTTTGCTAATATTTCTGTTACAGAAGCCGTCAATCCAGGACGGTCTTCACCGGTTACCCGTATGAGAATGAGTTCAGTATTTGAGAGTTGCATAAAAAGATCTTTTAATCCTGCAAAAATAGAGAAAAAAGTCGGTACCTATGCTAAAGAACATAAAAAATTACGACCGAAAAGTAAGAAATTGGCTTGTTTATTTGGAAGTTAGTTTAATAAATACTTACCTTTGCGCCCGGTTTCTGAATTAAAGGCATTGACAATCAACGGATTCCTCTCCGTTTGATGCCTGGAAAGACGATGTTTCGGGGAGAAGCCACTGTTTAAGGACAGTCCCGAATAGTATTAACCAAAACCGAATTACATGAAACATGTAAAATGGATTTTTGTTGTATTACTAATTTGTTCCTTGACAGCCTTCGTTGAAAAAGACAAACCTACCGGAGGCTTAAGTGTGGGTGACGTAGCCCCTGATTTTCGAATCGAATCTACGTCAGGGGAGCAACACCCTCTTAAATTGGCTGACTTAAAAGGTCGGTATGTGTTGCTAAGTTTTTGGGCAAGTTATGATGCACAGTCCCGGATGCAAAACGTAAGTTTAAATAATGTACTTCGGTCTGATGCCCCCAATGTGGAAATGGTTTCTGTATCATTTGACGAATACCGTTCGGTATTTGAAGAAACTATTCGTAAGGATCAAATAGTTACGCCCACTTGTTTCGTGGAAACTAAAGGCGAAGATTCCGGTTTATTTAAAAGATACCGTTTGAACCGGGGTTTCACTAACTATTTATTAGATGGAAATGGTGTTATTATAGCCAAAAACATCTCTGCTGCAGAACTTTCTGCTCACATAAAAGAAATCGGATAAATATATCTGGCTTCAATAAAAAGTGTAAGGAGAAAGGGGAATTTCCTGAATAAATAAAGATATTCGGGAATAGACAAAAGAGGAAATGAATACAACAAAAAGAGTCCCGTTTACTTCAAAAGTTAACGGGACTTTTTCTTTAAAGATTAAGATTACTCTTTTAATCATCTGCCATTGCAGAAAGAAAAACATTATTTAGGAGCTTTCTTATATAAGTAGAATGCTATGAATGCATACAATATATTCGGTATCCATACTGCAACTACAGGAGGAACATTTCCATTTACAGCAAAAGTAGAGGTAATTGTCTGAAAAAGGATGTATGAAAAACTCAGTGCAAGCCCGATTCCCAAATGAAGTCCCATTCCTCCCTTAGTCTTTCTTGACGAAAGAGACAAACCTATCACAGTTAGAATAAATGACGCAAAAGACATGGCAATGCGCTTATGATATTCAATCTCAAACTCTTTGATATTGGCAAATCCACGTCTCCGCTGCTTATCAATGTATTCACTCAGCTGAGGGCTGGTAAGCATTTCCTGTTGATTCTTCATAATCAGGAAATCAGACGGATCCATATTTATAATAGAATCCATTCTATCTCCTTTTATAATATTTTCTTTCAATCCATCCAGTTCACGTATCATATAATCATGAATGGTCCATTTGTTTACAGTGGTTGTATCATATACAATACGACGTGCTGTCAAGTGAGAGATCAATTTCTTATCAACAAATTTATCCAGCGAGAAACGATTCCCGGTCTTATTATAATCCTGATAATTATCAATATAAGCTATAACGCCGTCAGCTACCTCAAGCTGTACATTGCGTGCACTACCTTTCTTTTTAGGCTTCACATATCTATCCTCAAAATTCAAACGTGTTACACTTCCCTTGGGTATCACATATGATCCAAGCATAAAAGTAATCACTGCAATAACGGCTGCCGAAATCATGTATGGACGCATCAGACGCTTAAAACTCATTCCGGTTGAGAACATGGCAATAATCTCTGAGTTCTCTGCCAACTTTGAAGTAAAAAAGATAACGGCAATAAAGACAAACAGCGGGCTAAACAAATTTGCAAAGTAGGGAATGAAATTCATATAATAATCAAAGACAATTGCAGTCCAGGGAGCCTCACGCTCCATAAACTTATCCATCTTCTCATTGAAGTCAAACACTACAGCGATAGAGATAATCAACGCAATAGCAAATACATATGTCCCCAAGAACTTCTTGATGATATACCAGTCCAGCAGTTTGATAAAACGATTGCTTTTCATTTAATTATAGTCTTGTTGACACTCTTTTTACCATCATCGGCTTCCAGGTAGAGAAATCTCCGGTAATAATATGCTTACGTGCTTCACCTACCAACCAAAGATAGAATGCCAGATTGTGGATAGAAGCAATCTGCATAGCCAATAACTCTTGTGCATGAAACAGATGACGCAAATAAGCCTTGCTATATAAAGTATCTACACAAGAAGCACCGTCAGCTTCAATAGGAGAGAAGTCCATTTCCCACTTCTTGTTACGCATGTTTATGATACCATCCTTGGTGAACAACATTCCATTACGACCGTTCCGGGTAGGCATCACACAGTCAAACATGTCAACTCCACGTTCTATACCCTCCAAAATATTAACCGGTGTACCGACTCCCATCAAGTAACGCGGTTTGTCCTTCGGCAAAATCTCGTTAACAACCTCAATCATCTCATACATTTTATCTACCGGCTCACCAACAGCAAGTCCGCCAATAGCATTTCCATCTGCCCCTTTAGAGGCAACAAACTCTGCTGATTGTTTACGTAAGTCTGTGTATACGCATCCTTGGACTATGGGAAAAAGAGATTGATTATAACCATATTTAGGTTCTGTCTCATTAAAACGCTGAATACACCTGTCGAGCCAACGATGTGTCAGTCCTAATGACTTTTTGGCATATGCATAGTCAGAATCTCCCGGAGGACATTCATCAAACGCCATCATAATATCCGCACCGATAGTACGTTCGATATCCATCACCTTCTCTGGTGTAAAAACATGTTTACTTCCATCAATATGTGAACGGAATTCAGCACCCTCTTCACGCAATTTGCGAATGCCCGCCAACGAAAAGACCTGAAACCCACCGCTATCAGTCAACATCGGACGATCAAAGCCGTTGAATTTATGTAATCCACCGGCTTTTTCAATGACATCCAATCCCGGACGCAAATAAAGATGATACGTATTGCCCAATATTATCTGAGCCTCAATATCCTCTTTCAATTCTGTCAGGTGTACACCTTTCACTGTGCCAAGTGTACCCACCGGCATAAATATAGGAGTTTGTATCTGCCCGTGATCTGTTGTAATCAGACCTGCACGGGCATTACTTTTTGCGTCTGTATATTGTAATTCAAATGTCATTCCCGGCTGGCTTTCTTTACAGATAAATCAATGGCATCAGCCACCTTCTCGTTAGTCAATGCAATGGCAAATACTTCTTTCACATCAGTTACATAGTGGAATGTCAGTCCTTTAAGATAAATTTCCTGAATCTCATCTATGTTCTTTTTATTCTCGGCACTCATTATAATTTCTTTGATTCCTGCACGTTTAGCGGCCAGAATTTTTTCTTTAATACCACCCACTGGAAGTACTTTACCACGAAGAGTTATTTCACCGGTCATTGCCAGGTTTGCTCTCACTTTACGCTGTGTCAATGCAGAAGCCAATGAAGTAGCCATAGTGATACCTGCCGACGGACCATCTTTGGGAATAGCACCTTCCGGAACATGAACATGGATATTCCAATTATCGAATATCTCTTCATCCAGATTCAATAATGAAGCATGTGCCTTAATATATTCAAGTGCCAACATCGCAGACTCTTTCATTACATCTCCCAAATTACCCGTTAAAGTCAAACGTCCACCTTTACCACGGCTCAAGCTTGTTTCAACGAATAAGATTTCACCTCCAACGGCAGTCCATGCCAATCCTGTTACAACACCTGCGTAATCATTACCTTGATATTTGTCACGAGTATATTCAGGTGCTCCCAGAAAATCATATAAATCAGCAGGCTTAATCTCAGTCTTTAAGAAATACCCATCTGTAGCATACTGACGGGCAGATTTACGGAGTATCTTACCTATCTTCTTTTCCAGCTCACGCACGCCACTTTCACGAGTATAAGACTCAATGATAGCCTCCAACGTATCTTTTGGAATCTTAATATCTGTCTTTTTCATTCCATTGGCTTCCAATTCCTTTGGAACCAGATGCTTACGGGCAATCTCTACCTTTTCTTCCGTAATGTAGCCGCTAACCTCAATTAATTCCATACGGTCAAGCAATGGACCGGGTATTGTATTCAGATTATTAGCAGTAGCAATAAACATCACTTTTGACAAGTCATAATCCACATCGAGGAAGTTGTCATGGAACGTTGTATTCTGTTCCGGATCGAGCACTTCCAGTAAAGCAGATGAAGGATCTCCCTGACGATCTGCGCTTACTTTATCAATTTCATCCAGAATAAATACCGGATTGGAAGAGCCTGCCTTTATCAAACTCTTTATAATTCGCCCCGGCATAGCACCAATATAGGTTTTACGATGTCCGCGAATCTCAGCTTCGTCATGTACACCTCCCAAAGACATACGAATATATTTCCGCTTCAGAGCAGCAGCAATGGATTTTCCCAAAGAAGTCTTACCAACTCCCGGAGGTCCATACAGACAGATAATCGGTGATTTCATATCCCCTTTCAGTTTCAGAACAGCCAAATGTTCAAGAATACGTTCTTTCACCTTTTCCAGACCATAATGATCTTTATTCAGCGTTTTCTCTGCATTCTTCAGATTCAAATTGTCCGTTGTATATACGTTCCACGGCAAACTAAGCATTGTTTGCAGATAGTTCAACTGTACACTAAAATCAGGAGATTGCGGATGTGTGCGTTCCAATTTGGCCAACTCTTTCAAGAAAAGGGTTCGTACTTCTTCGCTCCATTTCATTTTATATGCCTTGTTGCGCATCTCTTCTATTTCCTGCTCCTGGCCACTGCCACCCAATTCGTCCTGAATTGTTTTAATTTGCTGTTGCAGGAAATATTCACGCTGCTGCTGGTCTATATCTTCACGGGCACGCATCTGAATAGACGCTTTAATTTCAGCAAGCTGAACTTCCCGGTTCAATATCTCCAACAGGCGATAAGTACGCTCTCTCAATGAATCGTAACGCAGTAATTCTATCTTCTCGTCCTTTTTTAAAGGTAAGTTGGTGCAGATAAAATCTACCAGAAACATATGGTTACTAATGTTTTTGATAGCAAATGCAGAATCCTGATGCAAAGAATCCGAAGATTTAATATAGCGTATTGTCAGGTCTTTGCAAGTTTCAACCAGAGCCTGAAACTCCTTATCATTTTTGTCAGGCATTATTTCATCTTTTACTTCGATGCTACCCTTCAAATAAGGATGGGTTTCTGTAATACCCGTCAATTCCAAACGTTTCAACCCCTGCAAAATAACAGTTGTTGTCTGATCCGGCATTTCCAGAATACGCACAATTTTCCCGATGGTTCCAATTGTATGCAGATCTTCAAATTGAGGTTCGTCTGTCTGAGCTACTTTCTGACAGACAACCGCTATATTCATATTTTTCTTTTCAGCCTCACGTATTAATCTCAAGGATGACTTCCTACCCACTGAAACCGGCATAAATACCCCCGGAAACAACACCATATTACGAAGGGGAAGTACCGGAAGAGTATCACCTGATTTGATTTTCACATCGAACATTTGCTCTTCATTTCCTTCAAAATCGGCGATCAGTGAGAATGCATTATCATCTGAATCTTCCATAAAGTATTTTTCTCTCATCATTTCGTTTAAATTAGTTTATGTCATTAGATGGGCATAAATTGTTTGCAAAGTTAATCGATTATTCATTAATAATAAAGCCCACGTACAATAAAAACACAAAAACAATGCCAAATTATACCGTTTACCGAACGTTATCTCATAATAATTATTTATTTTTGGCAAATTCCATAAGATATTAGCAAAATGCCAAATCCATATTTCCAATTCAAACAGTTCACCGTATGGCACGACAAATGTGCTATGAAAGTAGGAACAGACGGAGTACTACTTGGTGCATGGTCCCGTGTTGAGAACGCCCAGAGAATACTCGACATTGGAACAGGAACCGGATTAGTAGCTTTAATGCTTGCTCAGCGTAGCAAAGCTTTTATTGTTGCTCTCGAAATAGATTGTGCCGCCGCCAGGCAGGCCATAGAGAATGTTGCACGTTCGCCTTGGCAAGATAGGGTAGAAGTGTTACAGGTAGATTTTAAACAGTACACTTCTACTACACGTTTTGATGTCATAGTCTCTAATCCTCCTTATTTCGTGGATTCTTTAAAGTGTCCTGACCAGCAAAGAAATGCTGCCCGGCACAATAATGAATTAACTTATGAAGATTTGCTTAGCAGAGCCTCTCAACTCCTCTCAGAAGATGGAGAGTTTACTATCGTCGTGCCTACAGATGTTTCGAACAGTGTAAAGGAAATTGCTTCCAATCACTCCTTATATCCATGCAGACAACTGAATGTTATCACCAAACCCGGATTGCTCCCCAAAAGAACATTGATAACTTTTGCATTCAAAAAGCAAGAATACCGAATAGAAGAATTATTAATAGAACTAACCCGCCATCAATACAGTAAAGAATATATTGAACTAACAAAAGAATATTACCTGAAAATGTAAAAAAAGAGGCAACTACATAATTCATGTAATTGCCTCTTTTCTGTCGGGGTAGCGGGATTCGAACCCACGACCCCCTGCTCCCAAAGCAGGTGCGCTAACCGGACTGCGCTACACCCCGAATAAAAATCGTTGGTGTTCCATCGAAAAGCGGTGCAAAGATAGGGAGTATTTTCAAATTAACAATAGCTAAACCCATTATTTTTGTTACTTAATTTTCAAGACACTGACTGTCACTTATTTATAGTTTCATTTTTTTCTGAAAAAGATCAAAGGTTATTTACGACTGTAAATGAACCAAAATGCCCTGTCAGATGTAGTATTAATATAACAAATACGAAACAAACCTATGTTTACACAATTTTTGAACCTTCTGGCCACTATCATAAGCGTGATAAGCCTGCTCATTGTTACTTATGGAGCATTGATTGCATTTATAGCTTTCATTATAAATGAATTAAAACGATTTACCGGGAAATATACCCCTATTAATATCCGTAGATTACGAGCTACTTTTGGTACTTATCTCCTGCTGGGACTCGAATTCCTTATCGCTTCGGATATTCTGAAAACAGTACTGGAACCGACTCTCAACGAACTTGCCATTTTAGGAGGAGTCGTTGTACTACGTACTGTTTTATCTGTTTTCCTGAACAAAGAAATTAAAGAACTCGAGACAGAAAACGGAAAATCCGATGAACCATAGAAGAGTTTATTATGTTACAGAAATACTAAACCTAAACAAGAATAAAGATATGGATACAAAGAAGAAGAATCCCTCTAATAAAAAAGAGGAAGCGCAATTGAAGCTTGAAAGTAAAAAACAGGAAGTGTTGCCCGGACAACAAATAGCTGTTTACAGTAAGGCCACCAAAAAAGACGTCCGGGAAGTTGTTAAAGAACTAAACCCTGACATAAACAGCCTGGGAAGTAGGGGATAATGCCGGAAAGACAAACCTAAAACAACTACCAATTCCTTTTTTTAGAGCATACTGAGAAAGAATCGCCAATAATTTTTCTTTTTCCCAGGGCTTAGGGATAAAGTCCGTAGTTCCAGGTTTGATGGCCTCGCACGGCTTTGTCGATATCCGAATAAGCTGTCATAAGTTACCATACTATCAGACGATGTACGACATGCACATCTCGGCATACATAACATGCACATCTCGAGCAGTACGACATGCACATGTCGTACATCGTTTGATTACGACAACCGGAAACTTTGTCTGCTAAATACACACTCTTGCTATACAAAAAAACGGTTGTACCCAACAAGAGTACAACCGTCTTTTTATATCTTATAGAGAATGCTTAGATAATCTCTAATTCTTTAAAGCATTTTACTAATTTATCGACAGCAGAGTCAATCTGTTCTTTAGTATGTGTAGCCATCAATGCAACACGTACCAACGTATCTTGCGGAGCACATGCCGGAGGTATAACCGGGTTGATGAACACTCCTTCATCAAATGCCAGTTTAGTCACCATGAAAGTCTTTTCTGTATCGCGCACATAAAGAGGTATAATAGGAGACTCAGTAGCACCGATTTCAAAACCAGCCTCACGGAAACGCTTCAAAGCATAGTTTGTAGCCTCCCACAATGCTTCCAGTCTTTCCGGTTCATTCTGAATAATATGAAGCGCCTCCAATGCAGAAGCCGTAGCGGCAGGAGTATTAGATGCACTAAAGATGTATGTACGTGCATTATGACGCAACCAGTTAATAATTGATTCATCTGCAGCAATAAATCCTCCGATAGAAGCTAACGACTTACTGAATGTGCCCATAATCAAATCGACTTCATCCGTCAAACCAAAATGGTCACAAACACCACGCCCCTGTCTTCCGAACACACCCAGACCATGAGCTTCGTCTACCATAATAGTAGCGTTATACTTATGCTTCAAACGAACAATCTCGGGTAAATTGGCCAAATCGCCTTCCATAGAAAACACACCGTCTACAACAATCAGTTTCACAGAATCCGGATTACACTTCTGAAGCTGCTTCTCAAGATCAGCCATATCATTGTGCTTGTATTTCAGATTCTGAGAGAATGACAAACGACGACCGTCTACAATAGAAGCATGATCCCGATCATCACAAATAATATAATCATTGCGATCAGTCAAGCAAGATATTACTCCCGAATTCACAGTAAATCCTGTAGAAAAACAGAGGGCATCCTCCTTACCAACAAAAGCGGCCAATTCCTTTTCCAACTTTACATGCAAGTCGAGTGTACCATTCAAGAAGCGGGAACCGGCACAACCGGAACCATATTTTTTCATAGCTTCGATGCCTGCTGCAATAACTCTTTCATCTCCGGTAAGACCTGTATATGCGTTTGAGCCGAACATTAAAACCTCATGTCCACCCATATTTACTTCTGTACCTTGTTTCCCTTCTATCTCACGAAAATAAGGGTATACGCCCATTGCCATATATTGCTGCGGCAGGTCGTATTTAGCTAACTTCTCTTGTAATAATCCCATGAATTGTTATTTATTATTCGCTTTATTGGTTACTGATAGACAACAGTCCAAATCCTTTTATCCTTAATAACTGTTTAAAAACAGGGGGCAAAGATAACAAAATTTGTGTTTGCCTGTTCTTTTTAATAGAAAAAATATACTCTTTCTGCTTTTGAGAAGCCGGAAGATTTAAAATTAAGAAATTTATATTACTTTTGTCGACCACAATCGATTAAAAATAGCATGAACGAAAGCATGAAGAAAATTATATTCATTGTCAATCCGATTTCAGGCACGCAAGGTAAAGAACTTGTTCTCAATTTATTAGATGAAAAGATAGATAAAGAGAGATATACGTGGGATGTGGTGTATACCAAAAGGGCCGGTCATGCAATAGAGATTGCTGCTCAGGCAGCAGCAGAGAAAGCAGATATCGTAGTAGCTATCGGCGGAGACGGAACTATCAATGAAATAGGGCGTTCACTGGTACATACAGAGACTGCATTGGGCATCATACCTTGTGGCTCGGGCAATGGTCTTGCAAGGCATCTGCATATCCCAATGGAACCTAAAAAAGCATTGGAAATAATCAATGAAGGAGTAACTGACATTATAGATTATGGCAAAATAAACGGTACTGATTTCTTCTGTACTTGTGGAGTAGGTTTTGATGCTTTTGTCAGCCTGAAGTTTGCCAATGCCGGAAAACGCGGCTTACTGACTTATCTGGAAAAAACCCTGCAAGAAAGTCTGACCTACCAGCCGGAAACTTATGAATTGGAAACGGAAGACGGTACTTATAAATATAAAGCTTTCCTCATAGCCTGCGGCAATGCTTCCCAATATGGTAATAATGCATATATAACACCACAAGCTACCCTTACTGATGGTCTGCTGGATGTCACTATTCTTGAACCATTTACTGTACTCGATGTTCCTTCACTTGCTTTTCAGCTGTTTAATAAAACCATCGATCAGAATAGCCGTATAAAAACGTTTCGTTGCAGAAAGTTGCGCATTCACCGTACCAGACCGGGAGTGGTTCACTTCGATGGTGATCCGATGCAAGCCGATGAAAATGTGAACATTGAACTTATACAACGAGGATTGCGTGTCATTGTACCCAAAGGAAGTATCGTAAAAGACAATGCTAATGTGTTGCAAAAGGCTCAGGAATACGTTAATGGAATTAAAATGATTAACGAAGTTATTGTAGACAATATTACTCACAAAAATCAGAAAATTATTCGGAAATTAATCCGAAAGGATTAAGAATTTGTGTACTTTTGCAGACTACTACAAAAGTAAAGAATATTATAAAATACAAAATATATGTTTAGAACGCACACGTGTGGAGAACTGAGAATCTCCGATGTAAACAGTCAAGTCACGCTGTCAGGATGGGTACAGCGCAGCCGTAAAATGGGAGGTATGACTTTTATTGACCTTCGTGACCGTTACGGTATCACTCAATTAGTATTTAATGAAGAAGTAAATGCAGAACTGTGTGAACAGGCTAATAAACTGGGACGTGAATTCGTAATCCAGGTGACCGGTACTGTAAACGAACGTTTTAGCAAAAACTCAAATATTCCTACAGGAGATATTGAAATCATCGTATCCGAATTGAACGTTCTGAATGTTGCTACCACACCTCCTTTCACTATCGAAGAAAATACAGACGGTGGAGATGACATTCGCATGAAATATCGTTATCTGGATTTGCGTCGTAGTAACGTCCGTTCCAATCTGGAACTCCGTCACAAGATGACAATAGAAGTACGTAAGTATTTGGATGAACAAGGATTTATAGAAGTGGAAACTCCGGTTCTGGTTGGTTCTACACCGGAAGGTGCACGCGACTTTGTTGTTCCTTCACGTATGAATCCGGGACAATTCTATGCTTTGCCCCAATCTCCGCAAACGCTGAAACAATTGTTGATGGTAGCTGGTTTCGACCGTTATTTCCAGATTGCAAAATGCTTCCGTGACGAAGATCTTCGTGCCGACCGTCAACCGGAATTCACTCAGATTGACTGCGAAATGAGTTTTGTTGAGCAGGAGGATATTATTACTACTTTTGAAGGCATGGCTAAGCATTTGTTTAAGACACTTCGCGGAGTTGAACTGACAGAGCCATTCGTACGCATGCCATGGAGTGATGCTATGAAATATTACGGTAGTGACAAACCCGATTTGCGCTTCGATATGAAATTCGTCGAACTGATGGATATCATGAAAGGTCATGGTTTCCCTGTATTTGACAGTGCTGCATATATTGGTGGTATATGTGCAGAGGGGGCCGCAAGTTATACCCGCAAACAACTGGATGCATTGACAGAGTATGTAAAAAGACCGCAAATAGGTGCCAAAGGTATGGTATACGCCCGCGTAGAAGCTGATGGTACTGTAAAATCAAGCGTTGATAAGTTCTATACTCAGGAAGTATTGCAACAGATGAAAGAAGCTTTTGGTGCTAAACCGGGAGACTTAATTCTGATTCTCTCCGGTGACGATGCGATGAAGGCTCGTAAACAACTTTGCGAACTTCGTCTGGAGATGGGCAAGCAGTTAGGTTTACGCGATAAGAATAAGTTTGCTTGCCTGTGGGTAGTAGATTTCCCAATGTTTGAATGGAGCGAAGAAGAAGGCCGCCTGATGGCAATGCACCATCCATTCACTCATCCTAAAGATGAAGATATTCATCTATTAGATAGTGATCCGGCAGCAGTTCGCGCAGATGCTTACGATATGGTCGTTAACGGTGTAGAAGTAGGTGGAGGATCTATTCGTATCCATGATTCACAATTGCAAGCCAAGATGTTCGAAATTTTAGGTTTTACTCCTGAAAAAGCACAAGAACAATTCGGTTTCTTAATGAATGCATTCAAATTTGGTGCCCCTCCTCATGGTGGATTGGCTTACGGACTCGATCGGTGGGTATCACTTTTTGCAGGACTTGATTCTATTCGTGACTGCATTGCATTCCCAAAGAATAATTCGGGCCGTGATGTAATGTTGGATGCTCCGGCAGCACTTGATCCATCTCAGCTTGATGAACTGAATCTGATAGTAGATATTAAGGAATAGGTGAAAGAATCAGTACGCATCTTTCGATTTGCCGTAATAGGTACGCTCAATGCATTGATTACAGCATTTGTCATCTGGTTAATGATGAATGAGCTATCATACGATTACATTCCTGCAAACATCACTGCGTATATCATAGCCCAGATACATAATTTCATATGGTGTAAATATTGGGTGTTCTCCACAGAAGACAAGAAGAAGAACAACCTCTGGCAACAGGTGTTGTTCTTTGCTATGGCTTTTGGAATAGCTTACAGTGCGCAGTTCATATTTCTCATCTTACTGGTGGAAGCAGGAGACGTAAACGAGTATCTGGCACAGTTCCTCGGACTATTTATATACGGTACAGTTAATTTTATAACAAACAGGAAACTCACTTTCCGGTGAGATTCAATTTCACCACAGAGTAACACAGAGTTCCACAGAGTAAATATATTATTATCTGATAATTCAGTAATAAGCACTCTGTGGAACTCTGTGTTACTGTGGTGAATTTTGAATCTTAATCCAGGAATCGCTTTGTCAGCCCTTCATATTCATCTATTCTTCTGTCTCTCAGAAATGGCCACCAACGACGAACATTTTCCGAACGTTCCATATCAACCTCTACTACTATATTCTCCGGACAATCATTAGCAGCCTGTGCCAGTAGTTCTCCCTGTGGACCGGCAACAAAACTGTTTCCCCAGAAAAGAATACCATTTGTTTGCATAGACGGATCGGGTTCATGCCCTACGCGGTTGACAGAAATAACCGGAAGTCCGTTTGCTACAGCATGGGCACGCTGAGAGATAATCCAGGCATTGAGCTGACGGATCTTCTCATCATCCGCATCCGAACTTTCCCAGCCAATAGCGGTAGGATAAATTAGTAATTCGGCTCCTTTCAAGGCCATGAGGCGAGCAGCTTCCGGATACCATTGGTCCCAACAAACAAGTACTCCCAATTTGCCCAAAGATGTTTGGATAGGCTCAAAGCCAATATCTCCCGGAGTAAAATAGAATTTCTCATAATAAGCAGGATCATCAGGAATATGCATCTTGCGATATTTTCCGGCAATACTACCATCACTATCAAAAACAACTGCAGTATTATGATACAATCCCGGAGCACGTTTCTCAAACAAAGAGGTAACCAGTACAATCCGATTATTGGCAGCCAATTCTGAATAAAATCCGGTAGAAGGGCCGGGAATAGGTTCTGCCAGATCAAATAGATTTGTATTTTCTGTCTGGCAGAAATACAAAGAGTTGTGTAACTCCTGCAATACAACCAGTTGTGCACCACGTGCGGCACATGCTTCTATACTTTGAGCCAGATTCATCAGATTGGTCCTGATATCCGAGGTATTGGCCTGTTGAATCAAGCCGACTTTTATATTTCTCATCTTAATAATTTACGATTGAATTTATTTAATAACACCCACAGGATACTGCATAGTGACGCAATGCAACGAACCATGTTGCCTGATCAAAGCACGACAGTCAATGCCAATGATGTCAAACTCAGGAAAAGCTTCCTGTAAAACCTCTCCTGCACGTTTGTCCTTCTCAGGCTGATCATAAGTTGGATAAAGTATCGCATCATTCAGTATCAAGAAATTAGCATAAGTGGCAGGCAAGCGTTCTCCTTCCTCCTGCACTTCATCGGCCATTGGGAGGGCTAACAAACGATAAGGTTCTCCGGCCAATGTTCGAAATGTTTTAAGCTGCTCTTCCATGACATGAAGAGATTTATAATGTTCGTCTTCCTCATCTTCGCATTGCACATATACGATAGTATCAGCGGGACACAAACGGGCAAGTGTATCGACATGACTATCCGTATCATCTCCTGCCAGATATCCATAATCCAGCCAAAGTACCTGCTGAATATGAAATACACTCTTCAGATATTCCTCAATCTCCACTTTATTCATTTGCCCGTTACGATTGGGCGACAATAAACATTCGGAAGTCGTGAGCAACGTCCCCATACCATCACTTTCAATAGAACCTCCTTCGAGAACAAAACCGAGACGGTTGACATAGCATCCTTTCAAAACTCCGTTTTCAATGGCACGACGGGTAATCTGATTATCCAAATCGGAAGCAAACTTCAACCCCCAACCATTAAAAGTGAAATCGAGCAGGGAAGGGGTATCTACGTCCATCATGGTAATAGCTCCATGATCACGTGCCCAGGTATCATTTGTATCACACTTCAAAAAACGTACATTCTCCATGTTCACAGTAGTAGCAATCTGTTTCTTTACTTCTTCCGGTTCGGGCGTTACAATCAGCAACAGCTCTCGTTTAGCTATCTCAGTTGCTATATTGATAAAGCATCCCTGTACTTCTTCAAGCATATAGGCCCAGTCTGTCCCTGCATGAGGCCAGGTCAGCTGAACACCACTTTGCGGATACCATTCAGCAGGAAGAAAGGGTACCCGCATCTCTGTTTGCTGAGCCATCACCTTACCAAAATTTAACTGCAAATCCTTTTCCGAACCGCCCGAACGAGGAAGTCCAACTATAATTCCCATCTGTTTATTTACAATTTAATATTTATACATCCTTAGAACAACCTGATTACTGCTTCGGCTTACGATCAAAGAACGGATTTTTAGAAGAAGCACTTACAGGAATACCCATCACCATTTTGCAGTCTTTCAGCCAGTTGAGCTGCTGAGCAGCCAGTCCGGCCGAAAACATCACACGGGTATCCACCCGCATATCGGCAGCTGTGGCACATGCCGAACCAATGGCAATACCTACATCAATACTGTTTAATGCACAGGGTACTCCTTCAGTGCGGGCTGCACACGTAGCATATCCGCAATGTCCGCAATTCAATCCCTGCGTTTGCTCGCGCGTACCTATCAATACAATGCATTCGGCACTTAGAATATTATCGGCATCACGAAGAAAGAATTTCATTCCATGTTCCTCAACCATTGCAATCATCTTGTCAGACAATATTTTGATATCCTCACCCGTAACCAAAGCCGCTTCTATTATATCAATACCCTTTCCTTTCGGAGCAGTACGTGCAGCTGTCATCATCTGCCGCGCCACATTGAGTATATGTTCGTGGCGAATGTCTCGTTCATTCTGTATCATAGCCTTTACTTTAAATAAAATCAGTAAGCAAAGATAAATATAAAAATGCAGTTGAAAAAAGAATTAACTCCTTATCCATAGCAACTATACCATTTTATTGGTAATATATAGCCTGTAAACATGCTTTTATCGAACTGATACACACTGAGGCTAATATGTACAGCACAAACATTCGTATCAATGTCATATGTGGTGTAATCCATACTCCAATAGCCAATACCGTACTTTGGTTATTACTCCACAAAAGAGTTTGGATACGGTTACCCTTGATTATTCTACGATTCTTCCAATATTTTGTTTACCTTTGCCAGAAAGATAGAACAAAGAAGTAAAATGCTACAAATAGACAACGCATGTATCGCTTTCGGAGACGAAGAGCTTTTTTCCGGTTTTTGCATGCAGTTACATAAAGGTGAGACCGCTTGTATAGCAGGCGAATCGGGGCGAGGAAAAACTTCTCTTCTAAATGCTGTCATGGGATTTGTCCCTCTACGTAAAGGAACAATTACCGTAGGTGACTTCGAACTGACCCGAAATACCATTGACACCATTCGCCGGCAGATAGCCTGGATTCCGCAGGAACTGGCTCTTCCTATGGAATGGGTGAAGGAAATGATACAGTTACCTTTCGAACTAAAAGCAAACAGAGGAGCCTCTTTTTCTGAAGAAAAACTGTTCAGTTGTTTTGCAGAACTGGGGTTGGATGAAGAGCTGTATCGAAAGCGGGTAGGGGAAGTATCTGGCGGGCAACGGCAACGTATTATGATAGCCGTGGCTGCCTTGCTAAAAAAGCCACTTATCATAGTAGATGAGCCTACCTCGGCACTCGACTCCGGCTCTACAGATAAAGTACTGGCCTTTTTCCGGAAGCAGGCCGAACAAGGAGCTGCCGTTCTCGTCGTATCACATGATAAAACCTTTGCTCATGGCTGCCACCAATTAATAGCCCTGTAACTTCAATCGTCTTATTGTAAATCATTTAATTTGTAAATGCCTCTCTATGGGAACCATCGATATATCATACCTCAGTCTGCTAACAGGGTTACTTTTACTGATAATCCCTGTATTTTATTTATGGAAATTCAAAACCGGACTACTTAGAGCCACTCTTATCGGTACAGCACGTATGATTGTGCAACTCTTTCTTATCGGGATGTACTTGAAATATCTATTTCTGTGGAATAACCCCTGGATAAACTTTCTGTGGGTGATTATTATGATATTTGTAGCCGGACAAACGGCCCTCGTACGTACAGGGCTAAAACGGAAAATACTATTGATCCCTATCAGTATAGGCTTTCTGTGCAGTGTCGTCCTGATCGGGATGTATTTTATCGGTGTAGTATTACGACTGGATAATATATTCAGCGCGCAATACTTCATACCGATTTTCGGTATTCTAATGGGAAACATGCTTTCGAGTAATGTCATCGCATTAAACACCTATTATAGTGGATTGAAACGAGAAGAACAGCTCTATTGCTATCTGCTTGGCAACGGAGCTACGAGGCAGGAAGCACAGGCACCCTTCATCCGGCAGGCAATCATCAAGGCCTTCAGCCCACTGATAGCTAACATTGCTGTAATGGGACTGGTTGCACTTCCGGGAACAATGATTGGCCAGATATTGGGAGGGAGTAGTCCGAATGTGGCTATCAAGTATCAGATGATGATTATGGTTATCACATTTGCAGCCTCCATGCTTTCATTAATGATCACCATTTCGCTGGCATCGCGTAAGTCATTTGATGCATATGGCAAGCTACTGCAAGTCATGATAGAAAAGAAAGAGAAAAAATGACAGAACAGATTCTGGAATTCATTTCAAAGTTATCAACACCGGGATTCTTCATTACAGCAGAAGTCTCACGAGAAGGGATAGCTATACCACCTGACATAGAACGATTTATCCGGGAGAAGCTTGCGTTAATAGAACAAGGAACAAATGTACGAAAATTCATTTATCAACAAGAGGACTGGAGAATTATATTCACATTTTTCCCTACAGACAAAGTAGTAGACGAGAAATACGCTTTGAAAAATAAAGTTCTTATTAAATATAAAGGCCAATGAGCTAATTTGTCAATGTGTGACATCACAGCTCTATGTGATTCTTTGAGATTTTTTTGGTTTAAAACCAACAGTGCTTTGGTTTAAAACCAAAACACCCTTGGTCGGTGAGGAAAGCAGGGTTGGTTTTAAACCAGAATTTCTTCACCAATATATTGTGTAAGACCAAACTAAAAACGGGATATTTCAGATCGATTCTAAATATATTTCACCACACAGAGCATTCTGTCTTAATGATATATAAAATCCATTTTTGTAATCTCCAGTATACAAATATATATCAAACAAGCTGTTCAATTCCGACATAATGCTTTCCTTTTAATATTTCATATGCTTTCTTTTTGTATAATCATCTGAATTACTATATTTGTTCCGAACTTAATTTAATACGAATGAAAATACTATCAATTCACGATCTTGAGAAGATCAGAAAAAGTGCGGAGACTGCCCTTCGTTTGCGTGAAGAGAGCAATAATAAAGTAACCGAACACAGTTGTGGTCTGGCTTTGGGTTCACAACATCTGCAGATTCTGATCTGTGGAGGTACGGGTTGCAAAGCATCTTCCAGTCACCTCATCGCAGACAATCTGAATAAAGTACTTAAAGAAAATGGGATAGCAGACAAAGTAGAGGTAATAACGACCGGCTGCTTTGGCTTTTGCGAAAAAGGCCCTATCGTAAAAATCATTCCGGACAATACTTTCTATACTCAAGTCACCCCTGAAGATGCCGAAGAAATTGTAAAAGAACATATCATAGGAGGAAAAAAAATTGAACGATTGCTATATACTGATCCTAAAACGGAACAGAAAGTAAGTGACTCCAAACACATGGATTTCTATCGGAAGCAGTTGCGCATTGCATTGCGTAACTGCGGATTTATAGATCCGGAGAATATAGAAGAATACATCGCGCGCAATGGTTATATAGCTTTGGCAAACTATCTGCTCAACCATACTCCGGATAAAGTAATAGACGTAATAAAACGCTCCGGACTACGCGGACGCGGAGGTGGTGGGTTTCCTACAGGTCTGAAATGGGAACTGACCGCCCGTCAAGAATCCGACATTAAATATGTAGTCTGTAACGCTGATGAAGGAGATCCGGGAGCATTTATGGATCGTTCAATCATGGAGGGCGATCCCCATTCCATTATTGAGGCAATGGCTTTGTGCGGATACTCCATCGGGGCCTCCAAAGGCTTGGTATACATCCGTGCAGAATATCCGCTCGCCATACATCGGTTGAAAACAGCCATCACACAGGCCCGTGAATACGGATTATTAGGCAAACACATATTAGGAACAGATTTCTGCTTTGATATAGATATAAGATATGGAGCCGGTGCATTTGTGTGCGGAGAAGAAACTGCACTTATCCATTCAATGGAAGGTAAGAGGGGAGAACCTACTTTGAAACCACCTTTCCCGGCAGAATCGGGATATCAAAACAAACCAACCAATGTGAACAATGTGGAAACACTAGCGAATATACCTATTATATTAATCAACGGAGCCGAATGGTTTGCTTCCATCGGAACAGAACGCTCCAAAGGAACTAAAGTTTTCGCTCTGGCAGGAAAGATTAATAATGTAGGATTAATAGAGGTTCCGATGGGAACAACACTACGAGAAGTAATATATGAAATAGGCGGAGGGATCAAAGGAGATAAAAAGTTTAAAGCTGTACAAACAGGCGGTCCGTCAGGTGGTTGCCTTACAGAAAAACACCTCGATACCCCCATCGACTTCGACAACCTGCTGGCTGCCGGTTCCATGATGGGCTCGGGAGGGATGATCGTAATGGATGAAGACGATTGTATGGTATCGGTAGCCCGCTTCTTCCTTGATTTCACGGTAGAAGAGTCTTGTGGCAAGTGTACTCCTTGCCGCATCGGCAATAAACGATTATTGGAGCTACTCAATAAAATAACAGAGGGTAAAGCTACCGAGAAAGACTTACAGACACTGCAAACGCTTGGTAAAGTCATAAAAGATACCGCCCTGTGCGGATTGGGACAAACGTCTCCCAATCCGGTATTGTCTACGTTGGATAACTTCTATGATGAATACATAGAACATGTACGGGATAAAACCTGCCGTGCAAAGCAATGTAAATCTTTACTAACATACTATATTAACCCCGATCTGTGTATCGGCTGTCACCTTTGTGCTAAAAATTGTCCGGCAGATGCCATCACAGGCCTGCCACGTAAACCACACACTATTCTTCCCGAAAGATGTATCAAATGCGGTATGTGTATGGCACGTTGTAAATTTAATGCAATCTCTGTATGCTAATCTCAAAGACTATGGAAACAAAAGAAGTAACACTACAAATAGACCGTCACTCGATAACTGTACCTGCCGGTACTACGATTCTGGAAGCTGCCACCGAAATAGGCATTAACATACCAACCCTTTGCCACATTGACCTGAAGGGTACTTGTATTAAAAACAATCCTGCTTCCTGCCGTATCTGTGTAGTAGAGGTGGAAGGCAGAAAAAATCTTGCTCCTGCTTGTGCCACTAAGTGTACAGAAGGGATGATAGTACGTACCAGCACACTAAGAGTGATGAATGCACGAAAAATAGTAGCTGAACTTATTCTGTCCGATCATCCGAACGACTGCCTGACCTGTCCCAAATCCGGCAATTGTGAATTGCAAAATCTCGCTCTTCGTTTCAATGTACGTGAAATGCCGTTTACAGGCGGGGAACTTTCATTGCGTAAACGGGAAGTAACCTCTTCCATCGTTCGCAATATGGATAAGTGTATTTTTTGCAGACGGTGCGAAAGCGTGTGCAACGATGTACAGACAGTAGGTGCTCTGGGAGCTGTACGCAGAGGATTCAATACAACTATAGCCCCTGCATTCGATAAAAAGATGAGTGAAAGTGAATGTACTTATTGCGGACAGTGTGTGGCTGTCTGCCCGGTAGGAGCACTCACCGAGCGCGATCATACCAACCGGCTCCTTGAAGACCTCGACAATCCCCACAAAGTGGTTATTGTACAGACAGCTCCTGCCGTACGCGTGGCTTTAGGAGAGGAATTCGGTTTACCTGCCGGTACACCGGTAACAGGCAAGATGGTATACGCTCTTCGCGAATTAGGCTTCGATTATGTATTCGACACTGATTTTGCTGCTGATCTTACTATTATGGAAGAAGGCGCAGAAGTTCTGGACAGGCTCACACGCTTTCTGAACGGAGATAAAAATGTATGTTTGCCTATCCTTACTTCTTGTTGTCCGGCGTGGGTAAACTTCTTTGAACATCATTTTCCCGATTTACTAAATATCCCATCTACCGCTCGTTCTCCGCAACAAATGTTCGGTTCCATTGCCAAGACATATTGGGCAGAGAAAATGGATATTCCGCGTGAAAAATTAGTAGTGGTTTCCATCATGCCCTGTCTGGCTAAAAAATACGAATGCGACCGGGAAGAGTTTAAAGTCGATGGCAATCCCGATGTGGATTACTCCATTTCAACCCGCGAACTGGCTACACTTATCAAGCGTGCTAATATTGGTTTCAACCTGTTACCCAACAGCGGGTTTGATAATCCAATGGGAGAATCAACGGGAGCCGGTGTTATCTTCGGAACAACCGGTGGAGTTATGGAAGCTGCCTTACGGTCTGTATATGAAATCTATACAGGTACTACACTGGAAAATGTTAACTTTGAACACGTCAGGGGACTGGCAGGAGTACGTCGGGCCACTATCAACCTGAATGACTTTGAATTGAAAGTAGGGATTGCTCACGGCTTAGGAAATGCACGCCGTTTGTTGGAAGATATCCGAAACGGACATAATGAATACCATGCTATCGAAATCATGGCTTGCCCCGGAGGATGTATTGGTGGTGGAGGACAACCACTTCATCACGGACGGGCAGATATATTGTATGCACGTTCCCGTGCTTTATACGAGGAAGATGCACAGAATTTTTTGCGAAAGTCACACGAAAACCCATATATTCAGAAACTCTACGAAGAATATTTAGGTAAGCCACTTAGTGAGAAAGCACATATGCTACTACATACCCACTATTTCAACAAAGCTATTGATTAACACATTAAAAGAATAGAATTATGTCAGATATAAAATTAGCATGTACGGTGGTTGAACAGGTAAAAGCTATTTGTGATATACATGGGAATGCTCCTGGAGAACTTATCAATATTCTCCATGAAGCCCAGCACCTTCATGGCTACCTGCCCGAAGAGATGCAACGTATCATAGCCCATAAACTTAATATTCCCGTATCCAAAGTATATGGAGTGGTTACTTTTTATACATTCTTTACAATGACTCCTAAAGGGAAACATCCCATTTCCGTCTGTATGGGAACTGCTTGTTATGTAAGAGGCTCAGAAAAGTTATTAGAAGAATTCAAGCGTATTCTGGGTATCGAAATAGGAGAGACCACTCCGGATGGAAAGTTCTCATTAGACTGCCTGCGCTGTGTAGGAGCCTGCGGACTGGCACCTGTAGTTATGATAGGGGAAAAAGTATACGGACGACTCCAACCGGTAGACATAAAAAAGATTCTGGATGAATTAGATGTGCTTCCCGTACGGAGAAGTACGCCGAGCGACGTTAAGGCAAACGAGACATAACAAACTGATAATCAATAAATAAAAGAATGTACACTCTTGTCATGTAATAGTGTACATTCTTATAATTCACATCTAATATTACCAATGCATTACTATCTTAAACTGACATTCTCCAGGATTATTCTCTGTTAGGAAGTCACTATAAGTCACATAAAAAACAAATGAACCTACAGAATAGTCATAAGAGAATGTTTCTGTCCACTGTTTATTTCCATCAGCATAATGCATAACGTAAGGTAGGGGAGTCTGAACCGGAGTATCTCCATCATATTGAATCAGATACACCATAACACTTCCCTTATCAAAAATGTACTGATCCAAATACTTATCTTCAACGAAACAACGGAAATAAGAATTATTTTCATTTACACCTCCTACACGCTTCCAATTCTTAACAGTAATTATATACGAATCCCAATTCTGAGTTTCATCAGAACCTCCGCCCGGGCGATTATTCCAATTTGAATCAGTGTCACTCTCACAAGCTCCGAGAGTGATAGCCAGTAATAATAAAAACAAAATTCTTTTCATTTTCTTATATTTAATATATTAGTAATAATTATCTATTCCACTTCATTACAAATTCATGCTCACCTGTTTCTTCCTCTACATGCTCTTCTACAAACCTGAATGTTTGTTTCTCATAAAAAGCCACTGCTGATTCATTTTTAGCATAAACCCTCAATGTCATTTCAGTATATACATCCTTTACATATTTCATCAATGCTTTTCCAATGCCTGCACCTTGTGCTTCCGGTATTACAAATATAGCAGCCAAATAGTTGTCTACCATCGAAACAAAACCTTGTATGGACTTCGTTTTTTCATCTTCAAATACGTATGTATTACTCCCCGGAAGATAGATATTTCGCATATCTTCCTGTTTTTCAATCCAATACATAGCAGGAATAAAATGATGTGCCAGAATAGAAGCTTCCAACCAAATTCGTATCACTCTGTCCGTATCTTGAATATTATAGCTTCTTATCATATTTTGATTCAAATCAAATGGTTCATAGTCAACTTTACTTATCTTTGCAAAGATACAATCATTTACGAAATCTATATCATGAACTATCAATTAAGAGCTTGGAAACAGGAAGATGTACCTTCATTGGCGCTCCATATTAACAATATAAATATATGGAATAATACCCGGGATGGCTTGCCATACCCATATACAGATGAAGATGCTGCCACTTTTATTAAAATGAATATAGAACATAAAGGTTTGCAAGAAAATTTTGCCATCGAAATAAATGGAAAGGCAGTAGGCGGTATAGGATTCATTATAGGAAATGATGTAGAAAGAATATCAGCAGAAATAGGTTATTGGCTCAGCGAGCAGTACTGGGGATGTGGAATTATGACTTCAGTAGTAAAAGAAGCTGTGAAGTATGTTTTTGAAAATCTCCCTGTTATACGTATTTATGCCGGAGTATTTGAGTATAATACTCCCTCTATGCGAGTTCTGGAAAAAGCAGGCTTTACCAAAGAAGCCATTCTTAGAAAAGCAGCTATCAAGAATGGAAAGATAATTGATTTACATTATTATACACTCATAAAAGAAGAGAAATAACCATTTATAAAATAACCATGTATATTCATCACATTGCACTTTGGACCACTCAATTAGAAGAGTTAAGGCAGTTTTACATTACTTATTTCAATGGAACAAGTAATGAAAAGTACGTAAATCCCGCAAAAGGCTTCGAATCCTACCTTATCAGTTTTGATGGAGGAGGTACTTTAATAGAGATTATGCGCAGAACAGATATTACTTCTCCGGCAGATAATATTCCACACATTGGTTTGGCACACTTCTCAGTCTCAGCGGGTAGTAAAGAAGCAGTTCTCGAACTCACGGAACGCCTGCGCCACAATGGATTTGTAATAGCCGGTGAACCTCGTACCACAGGCGACGGATTCTTTGAAAGTGCCATCCTTGATCCGGATGGAAACCTGGTAGAAATAACCATTTAGCGTACTTTGCTGCCAAATACGGAAAATAACAAAGTTGCAAATATTGCTCGCCCGGTTCAGCATATCTGCTGTTGAGCATTACAAGCCTTTGTTATCCTTACTTTCTTATGCAAGGAAGCATCAGTTACTTAATAAAGATAGCATCCACTGATGCACTGGTGCAGTGAAGAGTAACTCCACCTTCATAACTTATATTACCGAGTATAAGCATACAAGAATCATTGCGAGTGATAAATAGCTCCGAACTTACCGAATCGGCTACCTCACTCTGCATCCAGACACGGTGAGAATTCAGATATGCATTAATGTCACGACTTATAATCACTTTATCATCAGATGTACGCCGAATCGTTATCACTCCATCTTCTACATTACTAATATATTCTTTTCTGTCATAAGTGTTCATTGGATAATAATGAGTATATCCCTCTGTCTTGATTCCTGATGGAAAAATAGGATTCATATAATGCCAGTTACGCTCAGTTGAGATGTCACATTCCCCATATTCCTTTTTCATATAATCAGAACCAGTTTCATTCTCTAAATAAGAATAACATGCTTCCAGTTCCCGGGCATCTTTCCATCTCAGAGAATCAGTTTCATTAAATACTTCTCCTTGTTTTAGTTTATGAGTAACAGAATCAAGCATGTCAAGCCGCGAAATATATCTTTCTAACCTCTGTTTTTGTGAATGAACGCCTATACTTCTGGCATTAATACCGGGGATAAAAGTCAAAATCAGAATACAAATACTACTCACTACAACCATCAACTGATAGTTTCTTGTCTTCCGGGAAAACAAGAAAAATATATAAAGTGTCATCAGAATGCCGCATATTAACAGGTAAATCCTTGATGCCGTAAAACTATAAGTCGTGATACGCTCAATAGTCCCCACCCAGAAAAGGATTAGTGGCGGTATTGCAATCCAGCTAAAATGGTTGTAAAACCATCCATAAATATTTTTGGAAACAAGAAGCTGAGAAATATGCCCTGCCATTGCAAAAATAGCCAACGCAAGTACCATATATCCAATCCCTCCCTTAGGCAATTCCCAGTGAATGACAATCGTTATGAAGTATAAGTAAAGTATTGCTGTATAAACAATTACTGCCGGTGAAAGAATATAATTTATAATAATTTCCACAAACCGGGGAGTTGTATTCTCTTCACTTTCTTTCTCCTGCCAATGGCAATAAAGCAACGGAATCACAATAAACAGGCAGAACATATAAATATATTCAGGGAAATCATACCTCTCTATATTAAAAATGTATACTACGGAAGAATAAAGCCCCCATACAGCAAGAGCCAAAAGATGTCCGATAAAAAAAGCAAAAATCAAACTTATAAACGTTTGCATACAATTTCGGGCAAAAGCGAGATTCTCCCACTTACATTTACATGCCAGTAAAATGAAAAATGCCAATATCAGTGTAAATGTATAAGAGATAGTGAATACAAAGTGATTCAAATCAACCCAAAGAAAGGGTAGAGGTAGTAGTACCGACAAATAATACAATACTCTGCCCTTAGTAGGATACAAAAACAGATGCAAGCTGTACACCAGTACCATAAAGGTCGGAAAGAGAGACATCACATTACGTATATGCTTAATCTGATCAGAAGAAGATTCCCAGCTCAACTGGTCCTCAATACAAAAGAATACAAAAAACAGCAAACCCAATAATGCTTCCATCGGATACTTTTTCAAAACAGAAATGATATCCGAACCAACTTTTGATAGATTAATTTTCATAAGTACTCCTCCAAATTTCCTCAAATGTACTAAAAAACGATAAAAGCCACACGTATTCCCTGCTTTTTTCTTATATTTGCAACCAAATTTTCTACAAAGAATGAAAATTAAAGAGATTGTAAGCGCCCTTGAACGGTTCGCGCCTCTGCCATTGCAAGACGGATTTGAT
>DXWV01000061.1:0-12869 GCA_019416685.1 Bacteroides sp. | reverse complement strand
CGGCCTGCAAATCGGATTGACAGATGCGGAAGCAACAGGGGCTTTGTTGTGTCTGGACGTCACTGAAGCCGTTCTCGATGAAGCCATCGTAATGGGATATAACCTTGTTATATCACATCATCCTCTTATTTTTAAAGGCTACAAGTCTATCACAGGAAAAGACTATGTAGAACGTTGCATATTAAAAGCTATCAAGAATGATATCGTTATTTATTCGGCACATACCAATCTGGATAATGCTCCGGGTGGTGTGAATTTTAAGATAGCCGAAAAGATAGGACTAAAGAATGTACGTATACTTGATCCGAAAGAGAATGGCCTGGTAAAGCTTGTCACATTTGTACCATTCGCACAAGCGGATGAAGTACGTAATGCCTTGTTTGCCGTAGGATGTGGATATATAGGCAATTATGACTCATGCAGTTATAATCTTGAAGGAGAAGGGACATTCCGTGCACAGGAAGGGAGCAATCCTTTCTGTGGAAGCATAGGAGAACTTCATCATGAAAGAGAAATAAGAATTGAAACCATTCTTCCTGTATATAAAAAACAAGAAGCGATCCACGCATTGCTTACCACACATCCATATGAAGAGCCGGCCTTCGATATTTATCCACTTCAGAATTCCTGGCAACAGGTAGGAGCAGGGGTAATAGGAGAATTGGAAACTCCGGAAACTGAGTTGGAATTCCTAAAACGTATCAAGAAAACGTTTGAAGTGGGTTGCCTGAAACACAACAAACTTTCCGGACGTGAAATACAAACAGTAGCGCTTTGTGGTGGAGCAGGAGCTTTCTTATTGCCACTGGCTATTCGCAACAGGGCGGATGTATTTATTACCGGTGAGATTAAATACCATGACTACTTCGGGCATGAAACAGAAATTCTAATGGCCGAAATAGGACATTATGAAAGTGAACAGTATACAAAAGAAATTTTTTATTCCATAATCCGGGATTTATTTCCTAATGTTACACTCCAATATAGTAAAGTGAACACGAATCCCATAAAATATTTATAAGTAAAATGGCTAAAGAAGCAAAAAAAGAACCGAATGAGTTGACCGTAGAGCAGAAACTTAAAACACTGTTCCAACTACAAACGATGTTGTCTGAGATTGACAAGATTAAAACTTTGAGAGGTGAGCTTCCATTGGAAGTGCAGGATCTTGAGGACGAAATTGCCGGTTTGAGTACACGTATTGATAAAATCAAAGCGGAAGTAAGCGAACTGAAAGCAGCAATCGCAGGCAAAAGAGTAGAGATTGAAGCGGCTAAGGCTTCTGTAGAGAAATATAAATCGCAACAAGACAATGTGCGTAATAACCGTGAATATGACTTCTTAACAAAAGAAATCGAATTTCAGACACTCGAAATAGAACTTTGTGAGAAGAGAATCAAGGAATTCACTGCCGAAGAACAAGAAAAGTCAGAAGAGGTTGCTAAGAGTACAGCTGCTCTGGAAGAAAGACAAAAAGACCTCGATCAGAAGAAGAGTGAACTGGACGAAATTATCTCTGAAACGAAACAGGAGGAAGAAAAACTGAGAGACAAAGCTAAAGATCTGGAAACCAAGATCGAGCCACGTCTATTACAATCATTCAAACGTATTCGTAAAAACTCACGTAATGGCTTAGGCGTTGTATATGTTCAACGCGATGCTTGTGGCGGTTGTTTCAACAAAATCCCGCCTCAGAGACAACTTGATATCCGTTCACGTAAAAAAGTAATTGTTTGTGAATACTGCGGACGTATCATGATTGACCCAGAATTGGCAGGTGTGGAAATTGCCCACAAGATAGAAGAAGTTCCGGCACCAACAGCCAAAAGAGCCATCAGAAGAAAAACTGCTGAATAAAAAACAGCTCTCAATAGTTAATATCCTATTAAAAGGCGGATGGATTGTATATATTACAATTTATCCGCCTTTTTCTTTTATCCTATCCTACATACTTCTCTGTATGTGAAGAACAATCTTCCCGGCAGTCTAAACAAACTGAAACTTCAGTTGTTTTCTTTTCATTTCTTAAAAACCTGAACTTATGAATATGCGAGCATGGAGCATATCGCTCCTTTTGTTTCTTTCGTCTGTAGCCTCGGCACAGACTGCGAACCATTATCTGGATACTCCCTTGCCACAAACCTGGGAAGAGGGAGGAAAAGTATTTCAACAGATATTACCTGTAGACGATCAGTGGTGGAAATCTTTCGGAGATCAGACTCTTGACTCATTGATAACCATTGCAGTAGACCGTAACTATTCGGTGTTGACTGCGATAGACCGTATGAACGCAGCAAAGGCAAACTTACGTATGGAACGCAGTAATTTTTTCCCAAGTTTTGGCATAAATGCCGGGTGGACACGTCAGCAAACCAGTGGTAATACCAGCGAAATACCACAGACAACCCAACATTATTATGATGCTTCTGTCAATATGAGTTGGGAATTAGATATATTCGGAAGCATCCGACAGCGGGTAAAAGCACAGAAAGAAACTTTTGCCGCCAGCAAAGAAGAGTACACAGCAGTAATGGTTTCTTTATCAGCACAAGTAGCCTCAGCATATATCAACTTGAGGGAACTACAGCAAGAGTTACGAGTTGTAGAGAAAAATTGTATTTCGCAAGCCGCCGTACTGAAAATTACTGAAGTAAGATACAATACAGGATTGGTATCCAAACTTGACGTAGCACAGGCTAAATCAGTATACTACAACACCAAAGCATCAATACCACAATTAGAATCGGGTATTAATCAATATATTACCACGTTGGCCGTGCTACTCGGAACCTATCCACAGGAAGTACGGCCTATATTGGACCGGGTAGGGGAATTGCCGGATTATATGGAACCCATCGGAGTTGGTCTACCTGTCGATTTACTAATGAGAAGACCGGATATCCGCAGTGCCGAACGCCAGGTAAACGCACAAGCTGCTTTGTTGGGTGCCTCTAAATCAGACTGGTTGCCGCAAGTATTTCTGAAAGGTTCCGTCGGCTTTGCATCTAAAGACCTCAGAGACTTTGGTAATCATAAAAGTTTTACCTACGAAATAGCCCCTGCTCTAAGCTGGACTATCTTCAACGGTGGCAAACTGATAAATGCCACCAAATTAGCCCGTGCACAATTGGACGAATCAATAAATCAGTTCAACCAGACTGTATTGACAGCCGTACAGGAAACAGATAATGCCATGAACGCTTACCGCAATTCTATCAAGCAAATAGTAGCCTTGCGGGAAGTACGTAACCAGGGACAAGAAACATTGACCCTCTCTCTCGACTTATATAAACAAGGACTCACTCCCTTTCAGAATGTACTGGACGCACAGCGTTCTCTGTTGACTTACGAAAATCAGTTAGTACAGGCACGAGGCAATTCACTACTACAACTAATTGCCCTCTACCAGGCATTAGGAGGAGGCTGGAATAACTAAAATTACTAAAACCTATATAACAATGAAAAGATTACTGTATATCCTTCTCGCCCTACCATTATTAATAGGATGTCAGGGGAAGAAAAAAGCCACCGGAGATGCTATGCCTGTACCCGAAGTCAGCGTAGCCCATCCGCTTGTGAAAGATATTACGCTTACCAAAGATTACCCGGGCTATTTAACCACCGAACAGACGGTAAACCTCGTAGCACGGGTCAACGGTACTTTACAATCAGCTTCCTATGCACCGGGAAGCCGGGTCAAAAAAGGACAATTACTATTCGTCATAGAACCCACTATTTATAAAGACAATGTGACAAAAGCCGAAGCCGCCCTTAAAACAGCTCAAGCACAGCTGACATACGCCCGCAATAATTATTCCCGTATGCGTGAAGCACTGAAAAGCGATGCAGTAAGCCGGATACAAGTATTACAGGCAGAATCTTCCGTAGCCGAAGAAACAGCTGCTGTCAGTAATGCCGAAGCTGCACTGAATACAGCACGCACCAATCTGGGATACTGCTATATTCATGCACCATTTGACGGAACCGTCAGTCGAAGTACAGTAGATGTAGGTAGCTATATCAGTGGTGCTGTACAACCTACCACACTGGCTACTCTCTACAAGGACAATCGTATGTACACCTACTTTAATGTAGCCGATAACCAATGGCTTTCAATGCTGATGAGTGCCCCTTCTAAAGACGGTAAAGAAATACCGGAACTTCCTCGCGAGGTTATTGTAAAATTAGGGGAAGATGGCAGACAGACTTATCCTGCCACTCTCGATTATCTGTCTCCCAACGTTGATTTAAGTACTGGGACACTCACAGTCCGGGCCAATCTGGACAATCCGAAAGGCCTGCTGAAAAGCGGATTATACGTCAGCATTACACTGCCATACGGAGAACAGAAAGAAGCTGTTCTAATCAATTCAGCTTCTATCGGTACAGATCAGCTTGGCAAATATGTGTATATTGTAAATGATTCAAATATAGTACGTTATCGCCATATCAGTGTAGGGCAACTAATAGGAGATAGCCTGCGTCAGGTTACAACCGGACTCTCTCCACAGGAACGTTATGTCACCAAAGCCCTGATGAAAGTAAGGGATGGAATGAAAGTAAAGGCAGCTGGCAATTGACAGTTGATAATTGACAGTTGACAGTTTATCATTAATCATTCATCATTAACCATTAATCATTAACATCATGTTTTCAAAATTCTTCATCAACCGCCCCATATTCGCCACCGTTCTGGCGCTTATCATTGTGGTGGCAGGATTGGTGACACTCAATATATTGCCCGTGGCGCAATTCCCGGACATTACACCGCCTACGGTGCAAGTTTCCGCCGTATATCCCGGAGCTAATGCCGAAACAGTAGCGCAAACTGTAGGTATCCCTATCGAACAACAAGTGAACGGGGTAGATGGCATGCTCTATATGTCATCTACTTCCTCTTCGTCTGGAGCCTATTCGCTGACTATCACTTTTGCTGTGGGTACGGATGTAGATATGGCTACTGTACAAGTACAAAACAGGGTAAGCGTAGCACAGTCATCACTACCGGAGCCTGTTGTTGTACAAGGTGTAACCGTACAAAAGCAATCATCAAACATCGTCATGTTCCTCACCATGAGTGCCAAAGATTCAGTGTATGATGGACTTTATCTAACTAATTATGCCAAACTGAACCTCGTAGATCAGCTCACACGTGTTCCGGGTGTAGGTGCTGTCAATGTAATGGGAGCAGGAGATTACTCCATGCGCGTCTGGCTCGATCCGGAGGCTATGCGTATTCGTAGTATCTCTCCGGCAGAGATCTATCAGGCTATTCAATCACAGAATATGGAAGTTAGTGCCGGAACGGTCGGTCAACCTATTGGAAAAGATAATGCCAATGCTTTCCAATACAGTTTAACTGTGAAAGGACGCCTTTCATCACCGGACGAGTTTGGCAATATTATTCTTCGTAGTGATGCAGGAGGTAAGATGCTCCGCCTGAAAGATGTGGCACGTATCGATCTGGGATCTGCTTCCTATAATGTTGTTTCTCAGTTACGCGGAAAACCAACAGCTGCCATCGCCATTTATCAACAACCTGGTTCTAACTCCCTCGACGTATCCAAAGGAGTAAAAGCCAAAATGCAGGAACTGGCTCAGACCTTTCCTTCAGGAGTGGAGTATAACGTAACATTGGACACAACAGATGTAATCAATGAATCTATCAACGAAGTACTCGTTACCTTCCTCGAAACTACTTTATTGGTAGTACTTGTTATTTTCCTCTTCCTTCAGAACTGGAGAGCGGTTATCATTCCATGTATTACCATCCCGGTATCTCTTATTGGTACACTGGCAGTGATGGCAGCACTTGGATTTTCAATTAATACGCTAACCTTATTTGGCTTAATATTAGCTGTTGCCATAGTAGTAGATGACGCCATAGTGGTAGTAGAGAATTCTTCGCGACTTCTTGAAACAGGACAATACTCTCCGCGTGAAGCCGTCACGAAAGCAATGGGAGAGATTACCGGTCCCATCGTTGGTGTAGTACTTGTATTACTGGCTGTATTCATACCGACGACACTTATCAGTGGCATCTCCGGACAACTATACAAACAGTTCGCTCTTACTATTGCTGCATCTACCATATTGAGTGGTTTCAACTCCCTGACACTGACTCCAGCTCTTTGTGCTCTCTTTTTGGAAAAAAGCAAGCCTTCCACCTTCTTTATCTATAAAGGATTCAACAAGGCATATGACAAAACTCAGGGAGTATATGACCGCATTGTAAAATGGCTACTTGAACGTCCCGGAATGGCATTAGTTTCTTACGCTATTTTCACTGCTATCGCCATACTATTATTTGTGAAATGGCCGTCTACATTTGTTCCTGATGAAGATGACGGATATTTTATTGCTGTAGTACAGCTTCCTCCTGCAGCCAGCTTGGAACGTACACAGGCTGTTGGAAAACAGATAAATACCATACTCAATACATATCCCGAGGTGAAAGATTATATCGGCATTTCCGGTTTTTCTATAATGGGAGGAGAGCAAAGCAATGGTGGTACGTATTTCGTCGTTCTAAAACCATGGAGTGAACGAAAAGGTAAGGAACATACCGCCGCTGCCATAGTAGAACGTTTCAACGAAATGGCATACAGTATACAAGAAGGACAGATATTTGCCATGGTTCCACCTGCTATTCCTGGTCTCGGAGCTACCGGAGGATTACAATTACAGTTGGAAGACACCCGTAATCTGGGGCCGACAGAAATGCAACAGGCCATTGCAACTTTAATGGCAAACTATCGTGACAAACCGGCCTTGGCTTCTGTCAGTAGCCAATATCAAGCCAATGTTCCACAATATTTTCTGAATATCGACCGTGATAAAGTCCAATTCATGGGTGTTCAGCTTAATCAGGTATTTGCCACATTGGGTTATTATATGGGTGCTGCTTACGTGAACGATTATGTACAATTCGGACGCATCTATCAAGTGAAGATAGAGGCCAATGATCAAGCTCAGAAGTTGATTGACAATGTATTACAGCTCAGTGTACCGAATGGGAAAGGGGAGATGGTTCCTTTTTCTTCCTTCACAAAAGTAGAAGAACAACTGGGACAAGATCAGATAAACCGTTACAATATGTATCAAACAGCGGCCATAACTTGTAATGTAGCTCCCGGTTTTTCTTCCGGTGAAGGTATTCAACAGATGGAAGAACTTATCAGCGAGCAGTTAGGAGGGGAGTATGGTTACGAATGGACTTCTGTAGCCTATCAGGAAACGCAGGCAGGAAATACTACTACCATTGTTTTTCTCATGGCGTTGTTAGTGGCCTTCCTCGTACTTGCCGCACAATATGAAAGCTGGACAAGTCCCGTAGCAGCCATTATGGGATTGCCCGTAGCACTCCTTGGGGCAATGATTGGCTGTTTTGTCATGGGCACACCGGTAAGCATTTATACCCAGATTGGTATTATTCTGCTTATTGCGCTCTCAGCCAAAAATGGTATTCTGATTGTAGAATTCGCCCGCGACTTCCGGGCAGAAGGAAACTCCATCAGAGATGCTGCCTATGAAGCCGGTCACGTTCGTTTAAGACCGATTCTTATGACGTCATTTGCATTTGTACTAGGAGTTATGCCATTACTGTTTGCTTCCGGTGCAGGAGCCGAAAGCCGTATTGCCCTGGGAGCTGCAGTAGTATTTGGTATGGCAATGAATACTTTACTTGCTACCATTTACATACCAAACTTCTATGAACTGATGCAAAAATTGCAGGAACGATTTAAATAATGGAAATATGTTAATGTGCCAATTGCTGCTTTCTATATTGAAACCACGCAGCTAATTGGCACATTATTAAATTATTACATTGGCAATATTATTATAATCCGGAATATCCTTAAGAAACACATAACATTGCTTCTCATAATCCATTTTGCAACAATAATGCTGCATTCCATTACTCACTATCAGATAATCGACTTTTAGCACCATGTTATAACGTGTAATCTGGTCAAACACAGCTTGCGTAATTTCTATGTGAGGCGCTTTGTACTCTACAATCATCCGTGCAGTGAGATCCCTCCGATAAAGTACAGTATCGCATCTTTTCTTTGTTCCATTCAGGTTGAGAAGCACTTCATTAGCCATCAATGCCATTGGATATCCTTTATGTGCAATAAGAAAGTGAACAAAGTGCTGCCGTACCCATTCTTCGGGTGTAAGGGCAACATATCGTTTACGAATTACGTCAAAAATAACATTTTTTCCATTTCGTGACGTAATTTTAGTATCAAATACTGGTAAGTTTAACGATAACATTTCGTATTTTTGTAAGTTAAATAATGGCTCTTTGCAAAGAGAGCACAAATTTAATGAATCTTATGAAAACAAAGGAAGAAATCGTAGCTAATTGGCTACCCCGTTACACAAAGCGTAACCTGGAGGATTTTGGAGAGTATATTCTGTTGACCAACTTCAACAAGTACGTAGAAATATTTGCAGAGAAATTCAATGTTCCCATTCTGGGACGTGATGCCAATATGATATCTGCAAGTGCGGAAGGTATCACTATCATCAACTTCGGTATGGGAAGTCCCAACGCTGCCATTATCATGGACCTTTTAAGTGCTATTCAGCCTAAAGCCTGTCTTTTTTTAGGTAAGTGCGGAGGAATCGATAAAAAAAATAAAATAGGCGATCTTATTCTTCCTATCGCCGCCATCCGTGGTGAAGGAACCTCCAATGACTATTTTCCACCCGAAGTACCTGCACTGCCGGCATTTATGCTGCAACGTGCCGTATCTTCCTCTATCCGCGACTATGCCCGTGATTACTGGACTGGTACTGTTTATACCACTAACCGCCGTATTTGGGAACATGATGAAGAATTCAAGAAATACCTAACCAAAACCCGTGCTATGGCAGTAGATATGGAAACTGCCACTCTTTTCAGTTGTGGTTTTGCCAATCACATCCCGACAGGAGCTTTACTATTGGTTTCTGACCAACCTATGATTCCGGAAGGTGTAAAAACCGATAAAAGCGACAACATCGTTACTCAAAATTATGTCGAGGAACACGTAAAAATAGGTATTGCCTCACTGCGTATGATTATTGATGAGAAAAAGACCGTAAAACACTTGAAATTCGACTGGTAAGGTTTCTGATATTATGGCAAAACAAGAACTTAGTTGCGATGACATCCTCAAGGAATTGAGGGCCAAGCAATACCGCCCGATCTATTACCTGATGGGAGAAGAGTCATATTATATCGACCTCATAGCCGATTATATAACAGACAATGTGTTGAACGAAACCGAGAAAGAGTTCAACCTGACTGTAGTATATGGTGCTGATGTAGACATAGCAACAGTTATTAATGCTGCTAAACGATATCCTATGATGTCTGAATATCAGGTAGTAATTGTAAAAGAGGCACAAGCAATCCGTAATATGGAAGAGCTTTCTTTTTATCTTCAGAGGCCATTGAACTCTACCATCCTTGTAGTATGCCACAAACATGGTACATTGGACAAACGGAAGAAACTGGCGGCAGAAATAGAAAAAGCGGGTGTTTTATTTGAGTCCAAAAAGATCAAAGAGTCTCAGCTTCCTGCATTTATTAACTCATACATGAAACGTAAAGGCATCGACATGGAGCCTAAAGCGTCAGCCATGCTTGCAGATTTTGTAGGCACAGATCTAAGCCGTCTCACAGGAGAACTGGAGAAGTTAATCATTACCCTACCTGCAGGACAGAAGCGAGTGACGCCCGAACAAATTGAGAAGAATATAGGTATCAGTAAAGATTATAATAACTTTGAATTGAGGAGCGCATTAGTAGAGAAGGATATTCTCAAAGCAAATAAGATAATAAAATACTTTGAAGAAAACCCCAAAACTAATCCAATACAAATGACCCTTTCATTGCTATTCAATTTCTATTCAAATCTAATGTTATCCTACTATTCTCCCGAAAAAACAGAACAGGGGATAGCCTCCTGGCTAGGCCTGAAATCGCCTTGGGCTGCTCGTGATTATCTAACTGCCATGCGTCGTTACAACGGTGTAAAGACCATGCAAATCATCGGAGAAATACGATATGCAGATGCAAAATCCAAAGGAATAAACAATGCATCTATGAGCGATGGCGATATACTTCGTGAATTGGTGTTTAAAATTCTTCATTGAAAAATATAGCAGAAGAAAAATTCTATTTAGATAGATTCAACCGCTTCTTGAGATTTAAAAACACAAAATACCTTTCATGTCTTATTTTTGAGATATCAAAAGGATGGAAAATAGATATACAGCATAATGAGAGATAATGTTTCTATACATTACCTCTCATTATTTTAAGTCCGGAAACCTGTATTTATCATCATTTTCACCGTATTTTTCCACTCTTTCTTTGCTTATACTTCTACCATTTATTAGCCTACAAAACACTTTATATTTAATAGTAAGTTCTTTGTTTATTCAACTAATTATCTTTACTTCTTTAGCTTTACTCTCTACCTTTTTAATCCTATTTCATGATGTAGACTGTGCCCCCATACATGTTAATTATCCGATTAACAGGAAAAGCATGTACCTAAATCACGAACCAGACCAAAGAAGCCTATATAACAGACTAATATCTATATATTTGATGACTTAATATACTTGAGCAAATACAGAAAAAAGACTTTATCTCACCTCCATTTTCCCATATTTCCGGTATTTTATCTATTTTGAAGAATCTAAATCTTGCGTATTGACTTTTTGATCACAAATATCCCTATTTCTATTATTTTATGCTCTATTTTCTATTTAAGAATATATTAGAAGGAGAAATATAAGGCATAAAACATTATTATACAGTATATTATATCAAAAATAGTCCTTGTAGAATTAAAAAAAACAATTTAATCAGGCATTTATACGGAAATATTGCAAAGATTTGCCATTAGGAGGTAGTATAAAAATTACGTAAGAAAATATTATTATGAAAAAGGGAAGTTAGAAAGATAATATATCACATTTCTCATACTATTTGTTTACTTCTGTAAAACATTTAGTTCACATTCTTAATAATAACACTTGTAATATAATACCATATGTGAATAATAAACACAAATCACTATTGTAATATCGTAATATTACACAAACAAATAAGGAATAACGTTTGTAATAGGAGAGTAGTTAACATTTCATTCAATTCATTATAAAATACAGTATTCCAAGCAAATAATATATTTTTCTTAATTACTACTCTAAATGATAGCCAGAATAGGGTTGAACATTCGTAAATAGAAAAGAAACAGCATATAAGAATAGTCATATACGACTAATAATCAATATTATATATCATACAAATAAAGTATCACTTTAATGTTTAATATACTTGTAATATATACATTTACAAACATAAATTACAAAGATGAATATACCATTCATCTTTGTAATAACCCATTAATTCCATTTGTGATTTGCTTATGTTATTTTATTTATTTACTTTTGTAAACCATAAAAAGGGAGTATACATTTGTAAATAGAGTCAATAAATACACAGTTGTAAATATAAAAACGTCATGGATATCAAGGATAGAATTA
Source organism: Bacteroides sp. (assembly GCA_019416685.1). GTDB lineage: Bacteria > Bacteroidota > Bacteroidia > Bacteroidales > Bacteroidaceae > Bacteroides. The sequence continues at coordinate 1,313 of DXWV01000061.1, read as the reverse complement.
AAATGATTATGGATCATGAGCAAATGACTGCTGCGGCATTTGCCGAAAGTATCGGTGTAGCCCAAGCTACCATTTCTCATACACTGGGCGATCGAAATAAATATCCAAGTACTGACTTCATCATGCGTCTGCATGAAAAGTACAATCACATTAGTTTAGATTGGCTGCTTACCGGAAAAGGTAATATGATGGAAGGAGAAGAAAATATAATCAAAGAAGAACAAAACTACCCTCTATTTGCTTCTGAGAATCCAAAAAATCCGGCCAATGGAACGAGTGCTCCAGAAAATCGCAAGGAAATCGCATTAGAAAGTACTCAATACACCCCTAAAGAAGTTGTAAGACAGGAGATTATATACAAAGAAAGACCTCCACGCAAAATTACTGAAATAAGAATTTTCTTTGATGACAATACGTATGAAACATTCCGACCGGAAAAATAAGAGGTAAAAACGGTGTTTTGCACAAATTCCTGTATCTTTGTACTCTGAAATACGAATTTTAGTTTCAATACATGAAAAAATTTATTTTAGACCTGACAGTAACTGAGAACCTCAAACTACACATAAACTATGTGCTGTTAAAGTTAACATCTCAGTCACCACTTCCCGAAATGCTACCGGGACAATTTGCTGAAATACGGGTAGATGGTTCTCCAAGTACTTTTCTTCGCCGCCCCATTTCTATTAATTATGTAGACAGATCACGAAACGAAGTATGGTTTCTGATACAGCTTGTAGGTGACGGAACACGTCGCTTGGCAGAAGCTACGAAGGGAGATATCATTAATATTGTACTTCCGTTGGGTAACGGCTTTACAATGCCGCAAATACCTTCTGACAAGCTCTTATTAGTAGGCGGAGGTGTAGGAACAGCCCCAATGCTTTATCTGGGTGAACAATTGGCTAAAAACGGTAGTAAACCTACTTTCCTTTTAGGTGCTCGTACGGACAAAGATCTTTTGCAGTTAGATGATTTTGCATCTTACGGCGAAGTATACACAGCTACTGAAGATGGAAGCTATGGCGAAAAAGGATATGTCACTCAACACTCTATATTAAATAAGGTAAAGTTTGAGCAAATTTATACTTGCGGGCCAAAACCTATGATGATGGCAGTAGCAAAATATGCCAAAAGTAATAATATCAATTGTGAAGTCTCATTAGAAAACATGATGGCATGTGGTGTAGGTGCTTGTCTTTGTTGTGTAGAAAATACTGACGAAGGCCACTTATGTGTTTGTAAAGAAGGTCCTGTATTTAATATAAATAAACTACTATGGCAGATTTAAGTGTAAACATTGGTGAATTACA
>DXWV01000060.1 GCA_019416685.1 Bacteroides sp. | reverse complement strand
TGCCGCCATTCTCTTAATAGCATCCAGAATTTTATTACCATCATTATTCATTTCTAATTTAATATTAGTCAATCAATTCAATATCATATTCCCTTTTTTGGAAAGGATGTGTGAGCTTGGCAAGTTCAATAGCTCTACGAGCATTCTTTACGCAACTAAATTTTCGGGCTTTAGTTATATCGTGCGTTCTTGGAGGATCACCTGCCCAACCTTGCCCTAAATAGCAAGGTTGAGAAGATTTTATTGTTACTACTATCTTGTTCATTTTTTTTTGTTTTAATGAGTTCTGGAATACGCTTCTTTCCATGTAGCTATCCAGTTCTCTGGTTCGTTATCTTTTACTATTTCACTATTGAGTCGCTCTTTTTCAGCCATACACCTACGTCGATCAAAGCCAAAACAAAGAGGATTGACAAGCTCTATCTTTCCGCCTAAAGGGGAAAGAATATATACGATAGAAAAGAAGCGGTCCACTTCCCATCCAACATATTCTATCCATCGCCAACAACCAGAATCAAGCTGCCGAAGCATAAGGAAATTACTTGGCTTCTGTGTTTTAGGTATATGTTTTAATCTACTCATTTTTATCTTGTTATTAAGTTGTTTACCTGCACGTGTATAAACGACATACTCGATGGCAAATCAAGTAAGATGGTGCATACTCCTATTTCTGATAATGCGTATCCCCGGTTATCTGGAAATGCTAAGATTACTCCGAGGAATGATAGATGGTCATTACCTGGCACAGGTTCCATGTATCCTACTACAATTCCCGTTTCTTTATACATTCCGAACTTCACTTCCTGACCGAGCATTGATACTGTGAATTGTTTTAAGTTCATATCTGTTATGTTATTAGTTAAATACTCATGGATTTAAACTCTCTCGGTGAAATATCACTTCCTGCTTCTACAGATTCAAAAAATGACTTAACGGGACATACACATTCAGGCATACCGAAAATTCCGCAGTTATCCGGCAAGGTTGCCATAATACATAATCCGTCAGCAGGGAAATGCTGGCATCCTACATTATCATCCCAATCGATATATTTCTGCGCTTCGGAAGCTAATGTGTCGCAGGCTTGTTGATAAGTTATATAAGCATTATCTGCTTTTCGTATGGCATCTTTTATATTCATTTCGAGTTAATTTTGAATTAAAATAAAAGATTCTTGACTTTCGACATAATGTAGTCGAAGTGTTCCCTAAATTCCTTTGTATGAGTAAATATAGGGGAATCTATATCTGACAAATTCAGATCTACAATATTAGCCATACATTTAATATGCTCGGAGTGGGCTTTATTATAGCCTTTTCTGTAAGCGTTCATAACTAAACGTCTAACTTCCATGCGGTCTACAAATTCAGGTAATGGATCACATACTTTTTTGCTATGTTCCACAACTGATACAGTTATACTTTTTTTCTTTGCCATAATATTCTTTTTATAATTTTCCTTTTTTTATTATTTTCATATCTACTTAGTTTTTAATTCATTCTTTTTCTTTCTCATTTCCCCGATATCAAAATTATGCCGCCACCATTTGCGTTTAATCCGGTATAATAGTTTACGGGGGATACTCCGACCTGTCTCATGTACCCATGCATACGCGGCACGTTCTTTATAATCCTTACCCATTTAATTAATACAAAAAACTACTTGCAAATAGATAGACTAAAAAGAAAAATGCTATAACAACTATCGCTGAAATGGCATATAAGAAGGCTACTATTTTATCATTCATAATTACTATCAAAAATGTGTGCAAAGACACTCTTTTCATCGGAAAGAGCAAGACCAAGTTGTGAGGGATGACACTTGATGTAGTTGTAGAACTCGAACATTTTCTTGTCATCGTCACCACATCTGTCGATCAATAACCGGATAAAGGCGAGAAGGCAATCTGAATCGTTACCGAAATTCTCCTGAGTGGAGGATTGTGTCTTGTTCACATCGTACTTAAGCTTACGAATTGCCGCTATGGCAGTGTTAAAGTTACGCTTCGCATCGTGACGTAAATCACTGCCTTGCTTACTCATTTCACTTCTCAAATCATAGAGAAGCGTTTCTACGACATCTGTCAACACGTAGGCAAGGTTGAGAGTCGTATTAAGATTTGTTGTTCCTACTAACATTTTATTTGTTTCTTATTTGGATAAATCCACGTTTTTCACATTCACGAAGAAGAGGTAAATCTTCTTCCTTTATTTCACAGGGAGTCTCGCGGTTAATACTCATGTAGTCGGATATACCGAACTTGAGACGGATCTTATTTATCGTGACTTGATTTTTAGTAGTCCAACAGATAGTAAGTTTCATATCTAAAATGGATTATCATCCTCCATATCCAAAGTTTTACAACCGGAAAGAGGAACAGAATCAAGGTTAAAAAAGCAAGTCGTAGCGGCATCGAACCCACAGATGAACCGTAACAGTCCAATGTTTCGTCCTTTGGCAATATCTATCATTGCTGTACCTTCAGTCGATGCATTAGAAAACGGCTCTGGATAACGTCTGTTCTTATCATAATATTCCGGACGATAAACCAGTATAACCACATCAGCGGCCTCTGCTATTTGACCACTATCACGTAATCTTGCAATAGTAGGAACCGGATTCATGGTATCCCTGTTCAATTGGGAAAGGGCTATAATCCAGATATCGAGTTCCTTCGCTAAGTTTTTCAACCTTCTTGCCACATCTCCCATCTGTTGTTCTTTGTTAACCCCTTTCATGTTGACATTAAGAATCTGTAAATAGTCTACAATTGCACCATCAATTCCAAATTTCAGTTTCATATACCGGATAGAAGAAATAATAGTGTCAATATTGGATGTACTTCTATCATCAAAGTAGATACCTTTCCCTGATAGTTTACCAATTCTTTTGTCAATTGCCTGTATCTGTGAATCTGTCAGGCGTGAGTACATGATTTGATTGGAAGGAATACCGCTTTCCATTGAAAGGATACGAGCTGTTATTTGCTCTTTTTTCATCTCCATCGAATACATGGCTATCTTAGCACCTGAAAAACTTGCATTACGCATCATAGACACTGCTAATGATGTTTTACCCTGTGATGTTTCACCGGCAATAATTATCAAGTCAGACTTTTGTAACCCTCCCGATTTAGAATCTATTTTCTCAAAGCCAGTAGGTGTTCCGGTCAAAGGTTTGTTTCCGGAAAGATTCTCATTTATCATTCCGTAGACACTTTCAAGACCGTCATTAATAGTCGTAACAGTCGTACTGGTAGACTTGAAAAGAGAAGCAAGTTCGTCACTGACAGAATTGGTAACATCGAGAATATCTTCCGCCTCAGAATAAGAGTTTGAAATGAGATATTGCCCAATTGTATAAAACTTCCGCCTAATAGCCAAATCATGTAATCTTGCTGCATATTGATATAAGTCAAAAGTGCAATTAGAAGCAATTTTCATATACTCCACCAGTTCAAATTTCACCCCATTGGCTACTAATTTGTTTTTTACAGTGATTATATCCGGTCTTTCTCCAGAAGAAGATATTTGAAGAATAGCCTTATATACCTGCTTATGAAATGGATTGTAGAAAGATTCTTCTGATAATAGTTCTCTAACTTCTTCAAGTGCATTACGCTCGGTGATTATAGTACCTAAAACTAATTTCTCAGCATCTTCATCCCGTAATTGTACATTAACTTCCATATTCTTTCTTTGCCCAATTTAACACCGTCCGATAAAGGTTGGTATATCGTTTACGTAAATCTTTCCGGTTCTCTATCTGTTCGATAATGTCCGCTATCTGTTTACCCGTATATTTTTCTTTGAGTTTTAGAAACTCGGCTTCCGTGATTTGGGAAGAGAAGTTTTTAGGATTACTACAGAATGGAGCTTTCCGTTTCAACCAATCATTGAATTTTAAATAATCATGGTTTGAAGGAGTGGATGAAGAAGCCTCGGCTTCTTTCTTATCTCCGTTAGGAGATTCTTTCTTATCTTCCTTTTCCTCTTCCTTTTCCTCCGTAGTGTTTACGTCGTTATCACGTAGTGTTGACGTAGTGTTTACGTCGTTATCATTTAAAGCTCTATTAATCAAACCTTTTGCTATTTCTTTACCGATATATGACTTATCGTATCTCTTATCAAGGATTTGATGACTACGGAATGTGCGGATAAAGTAGTAGCTTTCTTCTGCGTGAATAATAGGTACTAACATCCGGGCATCCACTAAGGAATCTATCCACTTTTTTATTTCAGATACACGTAAGTTTTCATCGTAAGGAAATATTTGAGACTTGAGTAACGCGGCATTACCTTTGATAACTCCGAAATCATCAGCGAAGTTCCAACAACCAATAAAGAAAAGGCGGCACGGGATTGGTAGTTTACCTATCTTTTCATCTTCCCAAAATTCAGGTTTGATTGTTCTTATTCGTGCCATACAAACATTTTATTAGGTAATACAGATTATATTCTCCACTTTGGGGACACTTTGGAATATGCTCAATGTCCTTAATTACTTCTTTTATACTTTTCATATTAGAATCTCACATTAGTTAGTTGTCTGCCTTTGGAGTAAACGGCCCATTTACCATTACCTCCATCAACAAGCCTTAAATCAGATACTTCACCGAAGCGTTTGATATTTCCACATAAATCTACTACCCAGCCAACCTCTTTCTTTGGATGCGGACGGATGGCACGACCGACTATCTGATACCACATAGCAAGAGACATCGTAGGACGTGCCATCACAACGGTATCAAGTTCGGGATAGTCAAAGCCGGTAGTCAATACTCCGACATTAGCGACAACGGGAATCTCACCGGATTTAAAATGTTTGAGAATCATTTCGCGAGTGGCTTTGGGAGTATCACCAGATACAATAGCGCAGCCAGGTATTGACATCGTTAACCGTTCGGCCTCTTTCAAGAACCGGGTAAATACCAAGATACCTTTCCGCTTTCCTCCGGCTTTGGGATTCATAAGCCTTTGGACGATGTGAACGAGATAACCGTAAAAGTCTATTCGTTCATATTCCCTTTGGACTGATTTATCCGTATAATCGGCACCAGTAGTGTTCACCCGTAAGTTAAGTTCATCCCATCCTGAAGGATTCATCGGATAGTAATTCAGCTTCGCCAAATAGCCCATATCTAAGAGAGTAGATACCTGCACATGGTAGATAACATCGTAAAAGATATGCGGCTTTGTTCGGGTGATGAACTTCAACATAGAACCAAAGTCTTGGCTGGAACTCAATCTATATGGAGTAGCTGTCAGCCCAAGAACCTTGCAGTTGAGAATAGACAGGAAATCCTTATACATTCCCTCTTTAGGATTTACAAGATGGCATTCGTCAATTATCACGTTCTTGAAGTGCCCAAATAGTTCGGGATGTCCTTTAACGCTGCCAATAGTAGCGAACGTTATTCTTGAAATCTCTTTTGAATTAAAAGAAGCTGAATAGATGGAGCAATCAAGAATACCGTATGAGCATAGCTTTTTGAAGTTTTGCTCTAAAATTTCTTTCGAGGGCTGAAACACCAAGGTATGCCCGTCAAGCCTTGCGGCTATATCCGCTATGATAAGCGACTTTCCCGAACCCGTAGGCAAGACCATGATAGCATTCGTTTTCTTAGCTTTATTGTTGAAGAAAGAAACGGCAGCATCAGAGGCTTTCTGTTGGTAATCACGTAGTACATAATTCATGGCTCATCAATTTTATATCCCTTATCCTCCAAAAAAGATATAATATCCTGAATGTCGATTTCGTCCAACAAATCGGGTAAATCTCCTTTTTCAACGTCCATACTAAGTGAAACATAATGTCCTGTATAAGGCTCTATACTCACGTTACTTGCGTTTATTGAAATGCTTTTCATATTCCTTTCTCCTTTCTAAGTTTCTTATTCATAACCATGTAATACTTGATTAGCTGCTCATATTCAAAATCTGACATTTTGGAAATACCGGTAGCTTTTACTTTCAGTAGGTCAAATTTCTGTTGACCGATTTTAGCTATCAGATTCACCCGATAGCCTTCCAAATGGTCGGCTTTGAACCTATTGCAGTGCCTACATTCGGCATGGCAGTTATTTTCATCAAAGCGAGTAGCCAAATGTGTCCGGCTGAAATAGTGACCGCAATCAGCTTGCTCAAACGGCTTTATCTGCCCGCATGATATACAGCGGAAATATCCGTTTGGCATACAATCACGAAGCCGGATAAAAATGGAAAACTCTTTGTCGAGTTTCGCTTTTAAATCCGGCTTCTTCTTTACTGTTACCCCTGCTTTATCAAACAGAGGTAGAGGCTTGTCTTTCTTCTTAGCCTTTTTTCGCTTTATGTAGTATGGCATATCTATTTTAATTTTCTGCCACAAAACGGACAATAGTTAATATCAAAGCCATAATATCCTGTTGCACTGCCCCATGTTAACGGCATATCAATATCTACGCATAGAGTTTCACCATCATAACTTAAATAGCACTCATCAGACTTATGGTTAATACCTCCAAGCTGATTACAGAAATCACATCCTTCAATATCTTTTGGATGTTCTTCTGCCCAAGTAACGGCAGAGCCAAACATATTTATCATATCAGTTCTATCGAATCCCTCTAAGCCATTCAAATCATCTATGATAGAATTAGCTGCCAATTCTATTTCTTTACCTCTATCCATAATCTTTCCAAATTAAAAGCCCCGAAGCGTATTCTCCGGGGCACAACCATTATTCACTAACCCTTGCCATTGATGTGTGGCTCACCTTATTACATCGGGGACACTATCTGTATGCGCATTACAGAAATATTCATTTGCAACTAAATACTTTCATGTCCCCTTTCCAACATAGTTTTGTGGAAATGGATGGATTTGAACCACCGACCTCCGCTTGTGGTGCTCTCCCATTAAGCTAAGAATCAACTTGAGAGAATCGAACTCTCAACCTTCCACCACACACGGTGCTCTATCCACTGAGCTACATCTCCATGTTTGCCCGTCATATCTTCACAGACCGGACGGACAGGTTAACAAAGCTATACTTCAATGATTACGATGTCAGGCGCAATCCCTTTGATTGCATCCAGCTGTTCATCAATTACCTTATTCTTGTATTCTTCAATGGCTTCATTCGCACCAGCCGACACAAGAGAAAGAGATACATCACGACCATCAACATCTGCGTAAATCTCGACCTCAATTTCTTCGCAAGCAAATCCTTTGAAAAGAGGGATATGGAGTTTGAAAGACTTCGGCAGGTTAGAATCGACCACCTGAGAATAGTTGTCCGTCTTGCTTCCGTTTTCTTCCTTACTACGCTCGATATCTTGATTTACCTTTGCCTTGAAATTCTTCAAGGTAGATACAAGAACCATGTTTTGTGACTTATCGGCAAAGAAAGCTCGGTGCATCTTGATGAATTGAGAAAGTTTAATCGGGTCCCACTTTTTATCAGTATTGATACCGAATTCTCTCATCTCTTTGGATACTTCCAACTCACCCACTATACTTGCTTGATAAAAGCTCGTTTCTTCAATAGTAAGACGAATACGCATATTGTCACGGCTTACAAGAATGTTGGACGCTTTTTGATTGATAAGTTCAACACGCTTTTCCAGCCATCTAAAAGGTGTTTCAACTGTTCCGCTAATACTTACTTTCTCGGGTGCTTTTGGGTCAAGCGCCTTGGGTGCATTCCCTTCTCTCAATACTACTTCAATTGGTGTACCGTTGTAATCTTTCGGCACAACCACGTTTAATTTACTTTCAGTCATTTGTTCCTGTTTTACGATTAATATTAAAAATAGTCTTCTGCATTTCTTGTGGCATGATAGGACGGGAATAGACCAGCTCACCAAGTTTGTTGTAGTACCCAGCCATTTTTTCTTCATGATAGAGAATTTTTACACACTCTTCATCTTCGACATATTCAGAGCCTTTCTTAATATTCTCAAGAAACTTTTGTTTTTCCTCATTGAGAGGCTTTAGTTGCTCCTTGTACCCATCCATCACTTCTTTCTTCTCAATTTCAATATCATTGATTTTGATTGAGGTTTCAGCAAGAGATTCTTTTTTTTGCGCTAATTCATCCGGTGTAAACCGATGTGTATAGCCAATCTCTTCCACTGCATCGGCATTGTCCTGTAAGAACTGCCATCTATCCTTTTCGGGGATTTCTTGACCTAAAAATTTGTCCATAAATAGAATATTAATTATTTATACTTTTTGATTGTAGATAAAATATCGTCAATAGGTAATGACGGAATAGAAGTACTTGCATTCTCGTACTCTTTCAAGTATTCGTAAGCATCCGGAAACTGTTCTTTTGCCCTTTTGAAAGTTCGTAAAGAAAGAAGTGTTGAAACAATCGAATTATATGTTTTTTCTTTTTCTTCAGTCAACTTATCTATTTTCAATCTCATTTTGTCGATACGCTCAATGATTTGGCTACCAACTTCTACATGAGGATACCAAGTAGTTGAAGCAGGGAAATAAGAAAGCCCGTCTACTCTAACTTCATGTTTCCCATTACATAAAGTTGCACAAGATGCTTTCTGAAACGTACTTTTGTACTTCTCAAAGCATTCTTTCAAGTCTTTCGGTAGAGCATCTGAAATGGATTTGTTTGCCAAGTCTGTTCTTCCCTCTGTAAGCGAAAGAATCTTTGCGCCAATAGGTGCTACCATTTTCTCCGCAACTTTCTCGGAGATAGTTCTTGTTATATTCATCACTAAATAAATTCTTGATTTCTTTGTATTTCCTGCTGTGCATATATCAGCATCTGATGTTCATTAGCAGCGGGCAAATAAATACCCGCCTGCGCTGCGCTCCAATTACGAAAACGGTCAATCGAAAGTGTCATTTCACCCGTTGTCAGTTCGGCAGAACTGCGCAAGTAGGTTACTTCATTCCCTTTTTTGTTGACTGTCTTGCGTTCAAACAAATCACGATTGCAAGTCCTCTTATAAAAATCAACTTTAACTTCGTCCAGACTGCAACCGTATTCACTACCGAAATACCCTAAAAGTAGATGCAGGTAAGAGTTTTGGGCGAGCGTACGGTTGGGAAGTTTCTTTTTCACTTCCACTACCGCACGCTCACTAAACAGCTTGTTCACATACTCCTTAAATTTGGGTATCTGATATTCATTTTTCAAGTCGAACAACATACGCTAAAAAGGTAAATCGTCCTTTGCATTACCATTTGCATCAACTGGTGGAGGAAAATTTTGCGGTTGTTGATAAGTCGGCTGTGGTGCCGGCTGTTGTACCGATGCAGTCTGTGAGGATTGCGATACACCGCTACGTCCTTCTATTTTATAGCATCGAATAGACGCCATACGTTTAAATTCTCCATCCTGATTCGTCCATGAACGCCCCTGTAAGACAAATGATACAGTAACAACATCACCATTTTTATAACGATCAAGTTCTGCACACTTATCACCTGAAAACTCCAGCGGAAGAATGTTCTCATATTCGCTACGCTCACCCGTATAAGGGTCGTAAGTGGTAGCATCTAAGATAAATTCCCGTTTGGTAAACGGGGAACCACCACTTTTCGATGGAATTTGAACGGTTTGACCGATTTCGATTATCCGTCCGGTTATTTGGTTTGCCATTAATTTTCTCCTCCAAAAATCTTTTTATCGGTGATTAATTCTCTGTTCTCTTCCAAAAACCGGATAAACTCTTCACAATGGTTGGTAAGAATCGGTATATCACGTTCCGGATTGAACACATAAGTTTCTGTATAGGTATCTACCACATAACCGCCTTTGTTGAACTCTACGATATTGTACTCAAATGTCCGTACATCCGATCCGTTCTGCATAAGTGCGTAAGGATATACCAAGTGTTGGTGGTGGTCTTTGAACTTTCCTACGGTGTAGCTACCGGTTGTCTTGATGTCATGAACACTGGTAGGCATCAATTCGTCAATCAAACCGTAAACCAACACATTGCCGTATGCTGTCGGCAGGATGGCTTCTACTCGCTGCTGGGTCAATGCGCCTTTGAAGTAATCGGCAAACTCACGGAAAAGAGAAATAGGGAAAGTAAAAACACGATTATTATAGGTGGCTTTCAAAGCTATAACCGTATTTGTTTGTACTTCATCATAATAAAGTGGCTTTCCCATTTCGTCACAAGCTCCACTACTTTCTACTTTGTACACCTTTTCAATCGACATTGTTTCAGACTTGCGGTGCTCTACCATACAATCAATTATTTCATTAAAGGCAGTACCACGATCGGCTTTCTCGCTGTCGAACGGCTTTCGGTTGATACGGTCTATCAATTCTTGAAATTGCTGTTCGTGAAATTCTTCGGGAGTGTGGGGAGGGTTCTCACTCCATCCCCAATATTTATCCCAAATTATATCACTATTCAAATACCCCCAAAAGGAATCGAGAATAGTGGCGTAAAATTTATACTTAGGCTGCTGCATCACTATAAGTTTTGGTTTCTTTATCAAAGACCAGCCCCAAAATCTTCACCTTTGAAGCAAACAAGCTTCTCGCCATTATTAAAGAACTGCCAACGTGCTCAAATTCATTAATGTGGGAAGCAAATTCATTAGCAGAATTGGCATCGGTAATAAACTCAATGCTTTCTTTGATTTCCTCAATCACCTTATCATATTTCTCCTGTGCTGCTTTCTTTGTCGCCAACATACCCAAATACGAATTAATAATCTTGGTAGTGATAAAATCGTTCTTTGCAGTAGGATTACCATTTTTATCAAGGATAGTCGGTACTTCCATAACAGACGGAAGATTACAGGTATTCTTACCGTCATTTCTTGAAGTCGGGTCAAAAGTGATAGTACGTCTTTGTATGCCTCTTTCACTTTTCATTTCAAGATAGCCGAGCAAATCCAGTTCGGTAACGATGGAGTTGTAGGATTTTTCACGCAAAGCAGGAATAAATACTGTATCATCACCTTCTTTTCTTGTATCACGATGGGCAACAAAAATAATATGCTTATTTAGGCTCGAAAGCGTTCTTGTCATCCAAGAAAACTCAGCGTTGATTCCGCTCCAATCTCGGATAGACGGCTGGCGGGTCCCACACTTGTGAGTGATGATAAAATCCATCATCTTACCGATAGTATCTACTACGATTGTCTGATAGGCTGACAAATCTTCTTGCAAAACCTGTTGGACATCACTCCAAGAGGCAACTTGTACAGTATCGATGTTTTCAAGATGCGCCATGTTCATACGCTTAACACCATTATCAAAGTCCAACAACAACGGTTTCGGGGCACTCAATGCTACTGTAGTGTTGTGAGTTACAATGTAGTTGTCTGTCACATATAACTCATCATCATTTGATACCTTTATACAAACGCATTCACAATCTTCTACACGTGTTGCGTCTATGATATATCTGGAAACAGAGGATTCTTTCCATTCAGACGCTTTTCTTTCCAAAAGGAAAGGACATTCATTTATCTTTATGCTTACACGATATTCATCACTCTTATCCTCTCTTTCGTAAAGATGAATATTGGCAATACCGCCCAATGAATTAACCAATTCTACAACATCGTAGGCAAGAATCTTGCTTGAGGTTGAAAAATACACCCGATTCTTGAAAGCAAAACCATCTGTGTCCATAAGACCACGTAACAAAGATATACGTTGTTTATGACTTCCTAACAAGTATGATTTAGGAATAAACTTAAATCTCGATGTTACATTAAGTTTCAGCCGTTTTATTCGTTGAATGTAGCCCTCATCGCTACCATCTAACACTATGCCGTACTGCGGACAGCCTGAAAAATCGTTTTTCTTCAATTTGAATCCTTTTGGCAAAAGTTCTTCAACGATTTCTGAAATTTTACTATCGTTATCAGGGTTTGAAAATAATGCAACATTACCAACCAATGAGCCATCACCTATCAAGACCCCTAATATATAAGGATTTACCTCAAAATCTTTTTCGAGGTATTCCATTGCGTCTACCACAGGAATCTCAAAACGTGGCATAGCCTTTCTGCCTGTTCTTGCTTCGCGTGGTGTTTGGTTACAAACAATCCCTTTAGAAAGCATTTCTTTTAAGGTCATGTTCCTGAATCCAGCCTTTCTACTGTTACCGGAACTTACACGGACATTCCAAATATGCTCCTCATCGCAATAGGTAACAGCTCCATCGTTGGTCGTTATCCTGTAAACAGGTCTAATGCCCTGTGGATAAACGCCCAATACCTTTTGCGGGTTACCTTCTTTCCCCATGACATCATCACCCACTGATATATCAGCAAGTTTCTTGTAGCCATTTGGCGTTAATACGTTACAATACGAAGGCTGCGCCTTTCCCATACCGGCTTGGCCGTAAATCATCATCTTTACAGTCGACGGTATTACTAATTCATTTGATTTTTTTATTAGAGACATAATCGTAAAAATTAAAGGGTTAATTATATTCTTTGTTCTTTAGAATCAACGGCATAAAGAAATACGTCACAGGCGTTTACATCATAAGGAGACATCTTAGTCGGACCTGTTTTAGTGGCTCGTATCTTTTTTTCTGCTATTAATTTCTCAAGACGATACCGGCCACCCACAAATCCTGCTGCCTGTGATTTATTCAAAGGTATTCTGTTTCCAATTCGGTAGAGAGTACTTAATTTTGTCTCTGCATTCATTCTAACCTCCTTATTCTTTCAATAGTTTCTACTCTCGTTCTTCTTGCCCTTCTCATATCGCTTTGTTCGTGATAAAGTGAAAATGAAAAAAGGCATAATAAACAGCAAGCAACTGCAGAACGTACAACTGGTGCAAAATCCATCGTGAATTTCATTCCTGTCATTCGTTCATAAAACATTGTGGCAAGCTCTCTTCCGTTTCTAATTCTAAGAATTCTGAAAGCCTCTTGCAGTTGGTTATTTATCGTACTCAACGCCCTGCATTTCATAGAAGCTATTTCCTTCTTCTCGTATCCCTGTGCATACATTCGTGCTGTAACTTCGCATTCAGGGGTTAATTCTGTTAATACTCTTTCCATAATCGTGTAAGTTTCAAGTGTCACTTCTTCATATTATTGATGATATACATGGAATTAGTGTACTTGTTTTTGGATATAGTATAAGCCGGTTTACCATCCGGGACTACAATACCTTTTTCCTTCAACTCCTTGTTTATTACATGAGCCTGCTGTCTGTAGCCTGTAACATCAACTTCTGAAAGCGGGATAATCTTTTGCTTACCCGGCTTCACCTTCTCAATTGTTTCTCTGATTGTTGCCATAAGATTATAATTTAAATTAATGATGAGAAGCAAGTAGAAGAATCGAACTCCTGACCTTAGTTGCAAATACCCGTACAACTACGCTCTACCACTGAGCTAACTTACCAGATAAGAAAGGTGTACTATCTTCACAGACAGCACACCCAGTACAAACACAAAATAAAACACGACAAACTTAAATTCTAAATACCTGTCTATACGGTGTCGCCTTGCTGCCGGCCGGACAGTAGGTCTCCAAATTGTACAGATTCAGCTTCAAGGACTACCAAGCCTCAGGCATTTAATACTTCAATTCTTTATAAGCCAAGCCGACAAGGGCAATACAGCCTATAAAGATTATACTCGTTATAGTGATAGAGAATGTTTTCATAGGACTGTAAGTAGTAATAGCCCCGTATAGCATACCGATAGCACATATTGTCACCAGTATAGCTAAGATAAATTGAATTAGTTTCATAATTATGTGTATTAGTTAGTGCCTGTACCCCCATTGAAGAAAAGCTGTTATGCTTGGTAGAACTCATATTTCAAGTTCAGTACAGGCTATATGGTCGAAAACAGTACGGACGCCCAACCCGTTTTCTTACTGCTCTGGGACGATTCTTTGCGGTGTTTTCTATTAATTGTTAAACATTGCACAGTTCACAAGCTCCAACCTGCTTATGTGCGTTCGTTATCTTTGGTTGGCCTAAATAGCTTATGAATTACGCTATAAAGGCTTTTACAATATTTCAAAGAGCTTAATCAATAGCACCCTACCCAATTCTCGCTATTGGTTGCCGTTCAAATCCGTCAGTAGAGCTGTCGTGCGCTGTATAATCGTGTAATTATGCGTACCTACTTAAACCTTGAATCAGACAAAGGGCATCGTAATCCATGTCGTTCTCTTCACCTGTATCCGGTCCTGAAAGGATAGCTTCATAGGTTTCAATCTCTTCTTCAATCACTTCTATGATATCAGCCTTGCAATCTACATTGTAAACTCTACAAGCCGTCTGTTCGTCCATATTCTGAGCATTATCCAAGTCTCTGCATAAGGCATTTAAGCCTTGTTCTAATTCGTAGCGTGTCATAATCATACAATTTTTATAAGGTTAAACTTCTTGAAAGAACGCCATCCGTCTACTTCGGTATCCCAATAATTGAAAAGGTCTTGATTCTTTCGTACACCAGTACCTTTTATCTTATCATGAATAATTTCATCTCTCATTGTACCAAAGGCTTGACGAATTTCACCTGAAACTTTTTGGTAGAAAAATTGAACTGTTTTAGTTTTCATCTCTTTAGTAAGTCGATAAACAGCCCAACTTCTTTTGAGACATTCAGAGAAACTTTCACCTGTAACTTTGAAGAATCGCCATGCATTCTGCATAACCTCTTTCATCTGACTTTTAAAATTCGTGCTCATAATCGTGTATTTTAATATGTTTATACTATTGCGTAAAAGATTTTAAATTCGTTTCTTTGCAAAAGTGATTAGGTTATCACTGTTTGATGATGCAAATATACTATGTTATCGCAATATATCGCTATTTATCGCAATTAAATATCGCTATATTGACAATATTTAACAATATATGAATAAACTAAATATTGCAAAATTGCGTAAGTCTCTGAAAATGAATCAAGAGACATTTAGAAAAGAAGTAGGCATTTCTCAATCGTATCTATCTGAACTTGAGACTGGAAAGAAAAGTCTTACAGAAGAACTATACAATAGTATAGTTGAAAAGTTCGGGCGGAATGTTATTATACCTTTTATGGAAATCGACTGCGATAATATCGCTTCAAACACACCACATTTGGATTGCAATAATAAAATCTCTATTCCTTTATTTGAATTGGAAGCTGCTTCTTGTGGGATGCCTTCAGGATTTGAAATAGCGATAGAAGCTAATAAATGCGATAGATATATTATACCTGATTTAGCCGGATGTGATTTTACCATGAGAACGCATGGTCGAAGTATGATAAATAGAAAATATCCAGAAAGAAGTATCCCTGAACGTTCTATTGTAGGATGTAGAATTTGGAAAAGTAGATCCCACGTAAGATGGGGAGAAGTGTATGCATTGGCTACTCCAGATGGAGTAGTTATAAAAAAAGTAATGCCTTCAGAAAAGGAAGGATACATAAAATGTGTATCTTTTAATGAAGAAGAGGGTTTTGTACCATATGATCTTCCTGCTAACGAGATTCAAGATTGGGCAATAGTAGTAGGAGTGGTCAATGTAATGAACTGGGTATAAGATGAAATTCAACACATATACATGGAATTTGTACAAGCAGACTATTATCGGAGAAAAAACGATAAAATATTTCTCCAATGCAGGAGGGTATGATTTGTTTAAAAAGTATTGTCCTCATTCCTGTTTTATACCAGAAGATTTATACAACGATTGGTTGGAAGATATATACTGTTACGGTGTATCAGATTACGATAAACCCGTTTCATTGGATGAAGCAAAAGAGCTGTATGTTTCACTTATTACGTTAGGTATAAGGGTAGAAGAACAACAATGGTTTCCTGCTAATGATTTCAAAAATATACTTGAAATCATCCAACCTATGTCCTACATTCTATCACAATTCGCGCCTGAATATTTCTTTCCATATTTATTCCTATGTCGGATATTTGAGTTAAATAAAATAGCCGACTTTTTTGGTATTGACCTTCCCAATATACCTAAAAGAACTGATTATAAAGGTAGATGTATGTATTATTGGGAACTATGCGAGGTTTTCCATCAATTTAGAAAAGAGAATGGATTATCCCCCGAAGAACTATGGGCTTTTTTGCACGATTTTGCTCCCCAAAACCTGCCAAACGAAAAAATCGAAATTCCCAAGCCATCACAAGCATGGTTCATTGGCGGACATACGGAAAAGGAAGAAATGGAACTTGACTCAACTTTTTGGCAAGCAAACCCGGACACGAAGAAAGGAGATACTCTTGTTCACTATGAAACCTCTCCAGTTAGTGCAATCACCTGTGTAAAAACATCATTTACGGATGGTGTAATAGACCCTCTGTTCCGATATTATGGATGTATCTACATCGGTAATAGAATAGACATTCCTCGCATTACACTGAAAGAATTTCAGGAAGATAAATACTTCTCCAGCCATCCTCTTATCAAAAAGAACTTCCAAGGTGTAAACGGCTGGCCAATGAGTAGCGAAGATTATTCAGAACTCATACGAATGATAAAAGCTAAGGGATTCGACACCGACACACTACCGGAATTATACGTCCTATCTCTCCCCAAAAATGTAAATATAGACATAGAAAAGGATGTAGAACAGCAATTGTTGGAGCCCTTACTTAATTCTATGGGGTGGTACGAAAACAAAGACTTCATTCGGCAGCTACCAATTCAAGCAGGGAGAGGACATAGGATATTCCCGGATTATGCGTTACATTATGGCAATAAGTCAAATGAGGAAAGGGCAAAAGTGTTGATTGAAGCCAAACTGTATATGAGAAATAACAAGGAAAGGGAAGAAGCATATTTGCAAGCGCGCTCATACGCCCGATTACTTAATTCTTCTGTGATTGTTTTATGTGATAAGGATTACCTGATTGTTTATGAGAAAAAAGACAGCTTCGACCGGGACAGATACAAGAAATACTATTGGGGAGAACTTGAGAATCCCTCTTTATTCAACGAGTTAAAGAACAAACTAAAATAATAACTATAATGAAAAAGATTTTATTTCTATTGATAGCTGCACTGGTGATTATGGGATGCAGTAAGGATTCTACATTCACGGATGATAATGACGACAATAAAGAGATTCCGGAAGTGTCTGTAACAGTAGATGCATCTGATATAAAAGTTGTAAGCGCAACGCTAACAGGGAATGTAAATTCGACAGCACTTGAAGAAGATCGGTTAGGAGTAACCAATTATGGTTTCATCGTATCAAAGAATAGTAATCCAACCAAAGAAAACGGATGGGTTTTAAAAGGAAGCAATATTAAAGGCAATGAATTTTCAGTAATAGCTATGAATTTAGCCCCAACAGAACAATATTATTATGTATCATTCTTTTATGATGGTTCTAAATATTACTACGGAGAAGTTCTTTCTTTCTCAACCAAGAGTTTTAATATGGCTGATTTAAAAGCAAAGGCAAATACAGGTGAAACAGCTGCATCTTTAGAAGGCAAGATTGATTATGATAAAATTGGTTATTTCGATTCTCACAGATTGGGATTTAATATAATTGAAGCAGCCACTATTTATAGACACGAAACGGCTAGTGAAGGAGCAAATTGTACATATAATGCATATATCGATCATTTATCTGCTGAAACAGATTATGATTACTATTTCTTTGTTGAATATATTGATAAAACTAATAAAAAACAGACACTTAAAGGAGAAAATTTGAGTTTTCATACAACAAATCTAGAATTGGAAACAGGAATGGTAGATCTTGGTTTATCTGTCTTGTGGGCTGGATCAAATCTAGGAGCGAGTTCCCCGGAAAGATATGGGGATTTTTTTGCGTGGGGAGAGACTGAAACTAAAGAGAATTTCGAATTATCTAATTATTTATATAAAGACGTTCTCATTGGTATTGAGACTGACCCTCATTGGCCTGGTGGAACTAAATTTTATAATATTTCAGGAACTCATTACGATGCGGCAAATAAAAAAATAGGAAATGGATGGAGGATGCCATCAGAGAAAGAATGTGATGAATTAGCCGATAATTGCGAATGGAAATACATGGCATATAAAAAAACATGGGGATTTCTTGTCACAGGAAGTAATGGTAACCGCATATTTCTTCCTGCTGGTGGAAAAAAATATAATGGTAAGCATGAAAATACAACTAACTATTGTTATGTATGGTCGGGGGATTGTTCAACGAGTAAACATTCAGAAACAGGGAAAATATGCGATGTTTTTAGTGCTTCATATACTATTATAGGTTTAAGCAAAGGAACCAATGAAGGAGTCGAAGCGTATTTGGGACTTAATATACGTCCTGTAAAAAATAAAAATTAATCATATTATTAACAATTCAATTCTACCATCAAAAACAGCAATTGTATAGTAGATTGTGTTTTGAAACGGTTAGAAAAGAAATGTTAATAATTTAGTAATCAGTGTAATATATGAGTTGCTACACGGGACTTCGTAACGCGTAGGTCGCCAGTTCAAGTCTGGCTAGCGGCTCATTTATAAAAGCGCTGATTATAAAAATATAGTCAGCGCTTTGTTTATTTCTAACTGTCTTTTTTGAATAGAGACAGGATATATAATTCTTAAATATTATATCGTGAGTGGAAGAAAATCCTTAAAAAAAAGAAAACCTCAGAATAGACTCAAGTTAGGCTGCATTATTATTTTCATCGCTTTAATACCGCTTTTTTATGGACTGTATCTCTACATACAACAATCTGAAGCAAAAGACAACGATAACAATAAAACGCTACAACCCATTGTTGCAGTAAATAAACTCAAAAGGGCTATCTACAAAGACTTACCAAAACCTATTGGTAAAAAAACAGAAGCTTCTTCAAATAAAGGTTCAAAAGCCTCAATCGCCCAGAAGCAGAAAATCCCCACAGCCGAGGAACTGGAAATCCCGATAATGATCGCCCCCAGAAAGGAACAGATCATCCGTCACACCGGATATACCGTATCTTATAATGAAAACCTGCGACTGCCCAACTGGGTAGCTTACGAACTTACCCGCCAGGAAACGCAGGGTAACGCCCAAAGAACCGACCGCTTCATTGCCGACCCACAGGTGAAGGGTATCATCGCCACCAATGCAGATTACACCCGCTCTGGCTACGACAAGGGGCACATGGCCCCGGCTGCCGATATGAAATGGAGCGTAACGGCGATGAAGGAATCGTTTTACTTCAGCAACATGTGCCCGCAACACCCCGAACTGAACAGGCGGAAATGGAAAGAGCTCGAAGAAAAGATACGCGACTGGGCCATAGCCGACAGTGCCATCATTATCGTCTGCGGCCCCATCGTAGAGGATTCTGCACAGAAAATAGGGAAAAACCGGGTGGTTGTGCCACAGAAATTCTTCAAAGTGATTCTCTCGCCTTTCATCGACAATCCCCGGGCCATCGGCTTCCTTTTTGACAATGAACGTTCGGTAGAACCTCTGGGTACCTACGCCGTAAGCGTAGATAGCATCGAAACGCTGACGGGGATGGACTTCTTTGCCCCGCTACCCAATGAACTGGAAGATAGCATAGAGGCAAAAGCGGATGGCAGGCAGTGGGGAATATAAAAGTGCGAGCTTTTCCCGACTCCTGTTTGGGAACAAATGCCCCGCGAGCAGATGTCTCGCTGCTGGTAATACGATTATAATCAATCTAACAAAAGGATTTTAGTTTACCCAATGATGTTTTCATCCTTGTTTTCCTTGATTATAGTAACTGATTCAGGACAAACTGCTCCATTTGTAACTGTTTAAATTCAAACCAACGTTGACGGTATTTGCTGTTGTCAATAACGAACTTAAAGTTTTGGAATGGCTTACGCTTGGATATGGCATTCCACAAACGTATTTTCGTTGTATCATTGTCAGGAATACAATTCTCTATAAAACGTTCCATTATATTGAATGACTGTCGGGATCCAGGCGGCTCAATTCGAACTGAATGTTCCCAACTGTCAACTTTGTCATATACTTCCCGGTATAAATCATTATAATCACTGACCCAATAAGCATCATACGATTCACCCAATACACTGTCAAATTCCATTGTATCGGTATTGAGAAAACAAATCATGCCCATATCGATTTCTTGAGCGATGCTTGTTATTATTTCTTTGGGATATTTTAAATAACTTTCCTTCATCTGACTCATTCAGGATTAAACTTGTTTTAAATCTGCATTGATTTCATCGATATTAAAGGCAGTAGTATCCCAGATTTCATCTTTGTCCAATTCCAACCAATCCCTATACCCATCAGCTTCTTCACTGTCAGGCATTGTCCGGAAAACTTTTTTCATATCCTCGTATCCGTAAGGACCACCACAATCTTCCGGCGGACAGTTACCCTTACCCGAAAGGCAAAAGGCTTCTTTACGTTTGTCGTTTAAAAAAGCTTCCAAGGTTATTTCATGTACCCAATTGTCTCCAAAGTCATATACATATAAAAGTTTACGAGTATTTTCCGTAAATATTTTAGACAACTTGACTTTAGAAGCATCCAGTGTCTTGACTCCGAAATCAAAATCATCTTCAGGTGGGACTGTAATTCGAATATTACCTTGATATTCTTTATACTCAAACTCAAATAAATGATAATCGTCCCAACCAAAAGCGATTTGTATCACGTTGTGAAACCTCAGAAACGTAAAATCTGCCGGAACAATAACCTTTCTCCATACCGGAGGCTTTGTTACGCCTTTAAGCTGAATCTTGAACTGATATTCCATAATATTATTAAATTAGTAACTTATGCTTCCAAAAATACAACATTGACTTGATATATTAACATATTAGATGTAATATTTTCACTCTTTTATTCTTGCATTGAGTTCATATAACAATTACTGAAGTTTATAATGAACTTACAAATAAAATCAGAATCAACGAGCCTATTTAATACTGTTTCTCAATTTGTCAGATATCAAAGTTTGGATTCAAACCAATCTTAAAAAAGCCTGTATTCACTCATATCCCAATCAAAACCTTTGTATTATACACAAAAACGAGCAAAATTCATGAGCCAATATATATACCTTTTCATACAAAACTATAAAAATGAAGCTTATTGCCAATTCATATGTTCATTAATAATATCGATTCGGTGTATATCCTTCTTTCTTCCAAACAAATTAAGAATTTGTATTTGTTCTGTTAATGTAGGAATTTTAAATTCCATGTCATTCAATTTCAATACATTATAGTCATTAACATCCAGATGAACCCAACAATTTCCTTTGAAAACTTTAAGATCACCCAGTACTTCAATCTGCATTTCGGAAAATTGAAAACATGCAAAATCCGATTTAAAAAGGTTCGACTCCTTCATCGAGGGATCCTTCACTAACTTATCATTCCACTCGGTCCTTAAAACATTAGAATTATAAGAGTTAGTCAAAATATCGATATCATGGGTTATTCCAACATCAATACCAGAAAGTATGATGGCTGACGAACCGATTATATAATAATCGCCATTCAATAAGTTGAGTCCTTCAGTTGCTTCAGCCAAAGTGGATAATATTTGATCTTTCATTTTTTTCTACAAAAGTAGTACTTAGAAAGTAATGTATGAAATAACTGGAGTAAAAAATGAATTTTATATCTACAGTAAACAACCTATTACTCTCTATACACATCCACATTGAAAATATTACTTATCTTAATAAACACAGAAACGCACAAAGGGTAAAGAGGAAGAATTACATAGTCCACACCACCATACAGCACATTACTGCGTATTATCCTCTCTCCCCCAAATACCACATTATCAAATTAGTACATTTCCACATCATTATTTCCTCTACCCATCCCCCGAAATTATCAGGATTCTTCTTACCTTTGAACCCGTTTTATAACGTCAACATTCCCCATGGAAAAGAAAAAGAAAAAAATCCTCATCAGCCTCCTGGCCATCCTCCTTATCGCCTGCGCAACAGCTGCCGGAACCGTTTATTATTACCTTCTGTATCCACAGTTTCATCCGGCCCGCACCGTCTACGTATACATCGACCGCGACGACACAGCCGACTCCATATATAATAAGGTGAAAACCTACGGCCATCCCACCACCCTCACCGGATTCCGCTGGCTGGCCAAATACCGACAACTCGAAAAAACAATCCACACCGGACGATACCCCATTCGCCCCGGCGACAACGCCTACCACGTCTACAGCCGCCTCTCCCGCGGCTATCAGGAGCCCATCAACCTCACCATCGGCAGCGTTCGCACTCTCGACCGCCTGGCACGCAGCGTAGCCCGCCAACTCATGATAGACTCTGCCGAAATAGCTGCCCCCCTTTTCGACCCCGCCTTCCAACAGCAACTGGGTTACAGCCCGGAAACCATGCCCTGCCTCTTCATCCCCGAAACCTACCAAGTGTACTGGGACATGAGCGCCGATGATTTCTTTGAACGCATGCAGAAGGAACACCGGAAATTCTGGAACGCCGAACGCCTCGCCAAAGCCCAGGCCATCGGCATGAGCCCCGAAGAGGTGTGCACCCTCGCCTCCATTGTGGAAGAAGAGACGAACAACAACGCCGAAAAACCCACCGTAGCCGGACTCTACATCAACCGCCTGCACACCGGAATGCCCCTTCAGGCAGACCCTACCATCAAATTTGCCCTGCAAGACTTCGGACTGAGAAGAATCTCCAACGAAAACCTGCGCGTAGAATCGCCCTACAACACCTATACCAACACCGGGCTCCCTCCCGGACCGATACGCATCCCCTCAGCCAAAGGCATAGACAGCGTGCTCAACTACACCCGCCACAACTACCTGTACATGTGTGCCAAAGAAGATTTCTCGGGCACCCACAACTTTGCATCCAACTATACCGACCACATGGCAAATGCCAGAAAATACTGGAAAGCACTGAACGAAAGAAAGATTTTCAAGTAATTCTGTGATAAAATGACCGTAAAAATGTATCTTTGCCAAAGACTGGAAGTAGACAAGCGAGTAGTAAAGTAAGTAGTTAAGTAGCAAGTAGAATAGATAAAATGAAACATTTCTACTTAACGACTTGACTGCTTAACTACTTAACTACTCGCTTTAGTACTTACTTAACTACCTGACTACTAAATAAAAATAACCGTGACTAACACTAATTAAAAAACAAAGATATGAGCAAGCAACTCTTACTTGGCGACGAAGCCATTGCACAAGCTGCACTGGATGCCGGACTCTCAGGCGTGTACGCCTATCCGGGCACCCCTTCAACCGAGATAACGGAATACATCCAGATGTCTCCCATTACGAGTGAAAGAAACATACACAACCGCTGGGCAGCCAACGAAAAAACAGCTATGGAGGCCGCCCTGGGCATGTCCTTCGTTGGCAAACGCGCACTCGTCTGCATGAAACACGTAGGCATGAACGTAGCTGCCGACTGCTTCATCAACTCAGCCATCACCGGCGTAAAAGGTGGCCTGATCGTAGTAGCCGCCGACGATCCCAGCATGCACTCCTCACAGAACGAACAAGACAGCCGCTTCTATGGCGACTTCTCACTCATCCCGATGTACGAACCCAGTAACCAGCAGGAAGCCTACGACATGGTGTACAATGGATTTGAATTCTCCGAGAAAACCGGCGAACCCCTGTTGCTGCGCATGGTAACCCGCTTGGCACACTCACGTTCCGGCGTAGAACAGAAACCGCAAAAGCCACAAAACGAAATCGCCTTTGCCGAAGATCCCCGCCAGTTTATCCTCCTGCCCGGCAATGCACGCAAACGCTACAAAGCACTGCTGGCCCGCCAGGACGAATTTATCCGCGCTTCCGAAGCATCACCCTACAACAAATACACCGACGGCCCCAACAAAAAACTGGGCATCATCGCCTGCGGTATCGGCTACAACTACCTCATGGAAAACTATCCGGAAGGTTGTGAATACCCCGTACTCAAAATAGGCCAATACCCACTCCCCAAAAAACAACTGATGCAGCTCATAGAAACCTGTGACGAAATACTCGTCCTCGAAGACGGCCAGCCTTTCGTCGAAAAACAACTCAAAGGCTATCTGGGCATCGGACTCAAAGTAAAAGGACGCCTCGACGGCACACTCTCACAAGACGGAGAGCTGAACCCAGACTCCGTGGCACGTGCCGTGGGCAAAGAAAACAAATCCGAATTCAGCGTACCCTCCGTAGTCGAAATGCGCCCACCCGCCCTGTGTGAAGGTTGCGGACATCGTGACATGTACATCACACTCACCCAGGTGCTGACCGAAGAATACCCCACACACAAAGTATTCAGCGACATCGGCTGCTACACACTGGGAGCCAACGCACCCTTCAACGCCATCAACTCCTGCGTAGACATGGGCGCCTCCATCACCATGGCCAAAGGTGCTGCCGACGGAGGACTTTACCCCGCCGTAGCCGTTATCGGCGACTCCACCTTCACACACTCCGGCATGACTGGACTGTTGGACTGCGTCAACGAAAATGCCGATGTAACCATCATCATCTCCGACAACGAAACCACCGCCATGACCGGCGGACAAGACTCTGCCGGAACAGGACGCATCGAAGCCATCTGCACAGGACTGGGAGTTGACCCCGCACACATCCGCGTGATGACCCCGCTGAAAAAAAACTACGAAGAAATGAAACAGACCCTACGCGAAGAACTCAACTACCACGGCGTGTCAGTCATCATTCCCCGCAGAGAGTGTATCCAAACATTAGCACGTAAAAAAAGAAACAAGTAAGCCATGAAAAAAGACATCATACTATCAGGAGTAGGCGGACAGGGCATTCTGTCAATCGCCACAGTCATCGGTAAGGCAGCCCTGAAAGACGGGCTATACATGAAGCAAGCCGAAGTACACGGCATGAGCCAGCGCGGAGGAGACGTACAATCCAACCTCCGCATCAGCGACCAACCCATTGCGTCAGACCTCATCCCCTCCGGAAAGTGCGACCTCATCATCTCGCTCGAACCCATGGAAGGACTGCGCTACCTGCCCTACCTCAGCCCCGAAGGCTGGTTGGTGACCAACGAAACACCATTCGTCAACATCCCCAACTATCCCGCACAGGAAGACGTACTGGCCGAAATCGGCAAACTCCCCCACAAAGTAGTGCTCAATGTAGACAAAGTAGCCAAAGAAGTAGGCTCGGCACGTGTAGCCAACATCGTATTGCTGGGAGCCACCATCCCATTCCTGGGCATCGACTACCAGAAGATACAAGACAGCATCCGCGAAATATTCCAGCGCAAAGGAGAAGCCATCGTAGAAATGAACCTCAAAGCCCTGGAAGCCGGCAAAGAAATAGCCGAAAAAATAATCAAATAAAATACCACCCATGTGCCGATTGTGCAACGATTGAAAAACAACCGCAACACAATTGGCACATCAACCAAATAGCCATGAATACAACATACTGGGAAGAAGATATAGAAACCATGAGCCGCGACAAACTGAACGAACTACAGTTGCAACGGCTCCGGAAAACAGTTTCGATAGCGGCAAACGCCCCTTATTATCAGAAAGTCTTCAAAGAACACGGCATCACAGCCCAGTCCATACAGACACTGGATGACATCCGGAAAATACCCTTCACCACCAAAACAGACATGCGCGCCCACTACCCCTTCGGACTCGTGGCCGGCGACATGCAAAATGACGGCGTACGCATTCACTCCTCAAGTGGCACCACCGGAAACCCCACCGTCATTGTACATTCACAACACGACCTCGACTCCTGGGCAAACCTCGTAGCACGCTGCCTCTACATGGTAGGCATCCGCAAAACAGACGTGTTCCAGAACAGCTCCGGCTACGGCATGTTCACCGGAGGACTCGGATTCCAATACGGAGCCGAACGACTGGGAGCACTCACCGTACCCGCCGCCGCAGGCAACAGCAAACGGCAGATCAAGTTTATCAACGACTTCAAAACCACCGCCCTACACGCCATCCCCAGTTATGCCATCCGCCTGGCCGAAGTGTTCCAGGAAGAGGGCATGGACCCCGCAGGTACCACGCTGAAAACCCTCGTCATCGGCGCCGAACCGCACACCGACGAGCAACGGAAGAAAATAGAACGCATGCTGGGTGTCAAAGCCTACAACAGTTTCGGTATGACAGAGATGAACGGTCCCGGTGTAGCCTTCGAGTGCACCGAACAAAACGGCATGCACTTCTGGGAAGACTGCTATTTTGTAGAAATCATCGACCCCGAAACAGGAGAACCCGTTCCGGAAGGAGAAATCGGAGAACTTGTACTCACCACCCTCGACCGCGAAATGATGCCCCTGCTCCGCTACCGCACCCGCGACCTTACCCGCATCCTGCCCGGCAATTGCCCCTGCGGACGTACACACCTGCGCATAGACCGCATCAAAGGACGCAGCGACGATATGTTCATTATCAAAGGAGTCAACATCTTCCCGATGCAGGTCGAAAAGATACTGGTGCAGTTCCCACAGCTGGGCAGCAACTACCTCATTACCCTCGAGACAGTCAGCAATCAGGATGAAATGATTGTTGAAGTAGAACTGAGCGATCTCTCTACCGACAACTACATCGAACTGGAGCGTATCCGCAAAGAAATTACCCGCCAGCTTAAAGACGAAATACTGGTTACACCAAAACTCAAGTTAGTCAAAAAAGGCTCTCTCCCTCAAAGTGAAGGTAAAGCCGTAAGAGTAAAAGACTTGAGAAACAACAAATAAAAAGATACCAATGCGCCAATCGAAGGTCATCCTCTCCGAATTGGCGCATTAGCATATCAATTTCTTTAGAAAATGACATGTTGACATATCCCATTTTCCTTATTTATTATGCAGTTATTAAAGAAAAGAATCCAGCAGGACGGAAGATGTTTCGAAGGAGGCATCCTCAAAGTAGACAGCTTCATCAACCATCAAATGGACCCCGTATTGATGAAATCCATCGGAGTGGAATTCGTTCGCCGCTTCGCCGCTACCAACGTCAATAAAATCATGACTATAGAAGCCAGTGGCATTGCCCCCGCCATCATGACCGGCTACCTCATGGACCTCCCCGTTGTATTTGCCAAAAAGAAATCGCCCAAAACCATTCAGAACGCATTGAGCACCACCGTACACTCCTTCACTAAAGATCGTGACTATGAAGTAGTTATCAGCTCCGATTTCCTCACCCCCAAAGACAATGTGCTCTTTATCGACGACTTTCTCGCCTATGGAAATGCCGCCCTCGGCGTGCTGGACTTGATCAAGCAATCGGGCGCCAATCTGGTAGGAATGGGATTCATTATAGAAAAAGCCTTTCAAAATGGCCGGAAAACACTTGAAGAGCAAGGTGTACGGGTAGAAAGCCTGGCCATCATCGAAGATTTATCAAACTGCCAGATAAAAATCAGATAATCCGGCAGCGCAAACTACGGGGAACACTTTGCATTCGGATTTTAGAAATCCCGCAGCAGTCACCAGTCACTTTGCATTCGGGTTGAAGTACTGCCCCTTCTTCTTTGTAGCTTTCCCATACTGCACAGCATTCTGCGGACATACATGATAACAAGCCAGGCAGGAAGTACAATCCGCTCCCCAAACCGGCTTCCACCCCACCATCACAATATTCAACATCGGACAAGCCTTCTCGCACCGTTTACAGGCAATACAAGCATCCGTTGCATGAAACTGTTTCACCGATATACCCTTCTTAATAAAGAGAGGATTGATCAGCCTCGTTTTGATAAAAGGAAAACGTCCTTCATTGCACTGAAAAGATTTAATTCTCTCTCCTATCATCTCCTCTACTTCGGCCAGTCTTTGAACTGCATTATCAAGTTTCTGTTTCTCTACCTCTTTAGAGTCTACATCAAATCCAGGAAGCAATACGTAATTATTAGGCATAGTGACCGAGAATCCCGCATCGCATCTCCATCCTCTCACGGCTACTGCGTCGCAAAACACCTGTTGAGCCAGCCCGGTATCATCACCACACGTACACACGAAAAAGAAATACTGACTATGATAATTAGATAAAGATAAACTCTGCAAGAATTGAAGAACAATAAGAGGAGGCCCCCAGGAATAAATAGGAAATACAAAACCGACCTTCTCATTATCGGCCAACTCGTAATGGGTAACTGCATTCCGCATAGCTTCCGGAATGAATATCAGTTGTTCTTTCAGCATACCAGCAAGCTGCCCTGCAACCCACTTAGAGTTTCCTGTACCAGAAAAATAAAATATCATAAAGAGGAAGGGTATAAAAAAGCCGCACCGACGATGTGATGAAACTCTGATAGAACAAGATTTGAGTGCTCGCCCCCTTTGTAATCCACCGGCATTAAGCTGTCCCGAAGGATGTGGCCCGCCATTGAGAGCTGAAGCGTTCTCGGTTTATCAGATTAATTTGAAGAGTTTCCCGATCCAGTCGATACGGCTAATATTTTAACTACACAAATGTAACAACTTTGTATGAGATAAACAAGGAAAAGCAGCTTTTTGTTTACCCCCAAAGTAACTTTTCCTCCCGTCCAAAGGGAGTTCCGGAAAAGAAAAATGCCGGTTGCTTTACAGCAACCGGCACCTATAATTCTTACACTGTGTGACTTAAGCAGCTTTTGCTTTAGCAACTACAGCCTTGAAAGCTTCCGGATGATTTACTGCTAAATCAGCCAAAACCTTACGGTTTATTTCGATACCGGCTTTGTGCAAACCGCCCATCAACTTAGAATATGACATTCCTTCAAGACGTGCAGCAGCGTTGATACGTTGTATCCAGAGAGCGCGGAAGTTTCTTTTCTTATTTCTACGGTCACGGAACGCGTATGTCAAACCCTTCTCCCAAGTGTTTTTAGCTACGGTCCAAACATTTTTTCTTGCACCAAAGTAACCTCTGGTCAATTTCAAAATTTTCTTTCTT
>DXWV01000006.1 GCA_019416685.1 Bacteroides sp. | reverse complement strand
TTTAAGGCTTATGCTCAGTGGCTCTGAGAAGTGAAGACTTTTTCAGTGCCCTCCATATTTCTATGGGATTTTTTATTTCAAAATAGTTCCAACTGCTGCCCGGGAGTATTGACTCCTTGTGTCTGCTTCCCATAAAACAATTCTATATTTCCAAATTGTTTATCGGTTATACATAATATTCCTACTTGACCATGTTCCGGAAGAAAAGACTTAACTCTTTTTATATGAACATCAGCATTTTCGCTACTGGCACAATGACGCACATAAATAGAAAACTGAAACATAGTAAACCCGTCCTTTTGCAGATTTTTTCTGAAATCTGCATAGGCCCTTTTATCTTTCTTTGTTTCAGTCGGTAAATCAAAAAGTACCAGTACCCACATAATGCGATATTCACTAAAACGATCCATTACCTCTCCGGATAGATGATATGGCGAAGCTCCCCACTAAAACATTTATAAAGTGAAGCAGTAGTCTGCGAAACAGCCACCATTAATGGACTTCTTTTACCACCTATTTTTACTTCCAGCGTTGGAATTTCCAACAGTTGAACCTTCAATTCTTTACTTAACTCACCATAATTAGCTCCACTATGTACAATACCAACAACCAACTCATCCACATAAGGACGGTAAGGCTCCATTATATCATCGGCCAAACAATAGGCATTATAGCGATTATGATGATGAATGCCCAAAGTTGGTAAAAGCCCACTTATAACCAACGCACGTGCAACAACTGCCCGCAGAATAGCATACCCATAATTCAGTAAATTATTGGGCGGAATTCCTTCACGTTCTCTTGTAAAATCTTCAATATCCGCAAAAATTCCTTTCCAATAGTATGCTGCAGCACGTGCTTCAAGATTTTCAGGGTCCCCACTTTTCACATTATCCGCCCATACTCTCATACACTTTACCTCCTCATTTTTACATGCTTGTAATAC
The DNA here is from genome assembly GCA_019416685.1 of Bacteroides sp. Lineage (GTDB taxonomy): Bacteria > Bacteroidota > Bacteroidia > Bacteroidales > Bacteroidaceae > Bacteroides. Next base: position 13,814 of record DXWV01000006.1, on the reverse strand, counting down.
TGAAGCCTGATTATTAATCTTCATTCTTATCGTTTGCTGCCAAAGTTGTTTTTTCAACGGAACCGAAGCATCCAATTGATTGCGAAAGCGTTCATTCTGAGTAGTGTTTCCATACAATGGAAGCATCAAGCCAACAGGCATACTTCTACTATCACACGTTATCACAGCACTATTATTTTCAAGCAACGCCTCCAAAACTCCCGATGTTATAGTGATTTGTTTATTATCCAACACTACAATACCAATATCTTCAATCGGTTTCATTATCTCCGATTGTTGCTTAAAAGTATCCGGTAAAGATTCATTTTTAACAACCTCAGGAAGTTTAATCACAAGCTGGGCATTGCGTAATGAAAGATAAACGGGATTCCCAAAATATAATGTCTTTTTAATCATAACTCTGTCTATTATAATCCAACATTATCTTTTTCTTATTTTTGATTATTTATTTCTGTCATACACCCCAATCTATCAACTCTAATCGGTATACAAACGGCTTTAATCATCTCATCATTCCATGATTTCTCAGCCTTATTATTTGCTCCCAACTCAATAGTAGGAATTACAGCATTAGATACACTCTGAGGAATGAAGAAACAGTATGGTCCGGTACAAGAAACCATCTTATAGATTCTGCCCTTATCAATATCATCTAACTTCATACCATTATTCAATTCATCGGCAGTAGGCACATAAACCAAATCATTAGGTGACAACCAAAACAATAGCTTATCACCGTTATTATTATTTTCGGGAACAGGAGTCCACCCCAACTTCTCTCTTGCAATAACAACATTCAACGGGATCGTTTCATAGTTCCGTTTGCCGCCTTCTGTTTGATAAACAGCGAAGAACAAATTTGTTCCTTTGGCGGCTTCAACATATTTAGAAATCTTATTCCCCGTTGTGCCGACATTAAATTTGTTCCCTTGTGGTTCACATACACGTACCTTATATATAGGTTGATGATATTTACCATCATTTAAAACTGTAAGATTCCTATTCATCTCATCTATACCGTCGGGCGAAAATGCCAGATTAGGATCATCCTGATTGTTACTCAAATGATTAAGCAATATCTTTTGTATACCCGTATCCGTAACAGACTCCTTTATCTTCTTCGCATTAAAACTTGTATCCAATGGTTTGCGAACCGCTACTAAAGGTTCAGCAGAATCATTCGTAAAATAGTAAACAGCCACTTTTGACAAGTTCAAATCTTTCCAAAGAGATGCGTTTTCCTTAAAATACTTACCTATTCTTTTCTTATCATATTTATATGAATACAGTTGTAGCACTTTTTCTTTTAATTTTTTATCAACAATCATTTTCGGAGTATCCAGAGCAAGGCTAAGTCTGACCTCTTTTACCCTCTGAAGGTTAACTTTGCCAAAGACCGTATCTTTATGCATCGGCTTGCGTATAGCCCAACTATCGCCATTTATCTGTTTCTCCAATACCTTCTTCCCACTTTCATCAAAATGTACATAATAATTAGTGGTTTTATTTATCACTCTCAGATTCTGCTTAAAACTTACAGTGATATTCTCCAATGCTTTTCGTATATCCTGAGTAAATGCCGACCAAGGCTTCTTTACAATCCACTTATAATTGCCATTATCATCAGTCCGACATTTAGTACACAACAAACGTTGCAAATCAGTACGAGATATTTTTGCTTTCTTACTTGCAGACTCATTACTCAAATAGTTAATATGATTCCGCGTAGCGCATGCAATTACAATTGCATCCATTGCATGATGCCGATGATCAATGCGCTTTTTACTGAATTCTTTCTGCATTTCAAGAGGTACTGCAGTTTGAAAAACACGCTTTCCTTCCTTATTTTCCCAACGCCCAAATTGTTGGCTACCGGTCAGCATATTCAATCGTTCAAAACGGGGATAGATAATTGAGTTCCAAACATCATTTACTCTCCAATCTTTCTTTAATCGATCCGTAACACTACCTGTACACACAATTATATTCTTAGAAATAGCTTCCGGTTCATACTCTCCGTTCAAATCTTTTTCACGTACAATATTCGACAACAAACTTTTCACTACCTTACTAATATAACGACTATCATTCAATTGGCGTTCTATAAACGTCTCTGGTATATCATCCATTAGTAATTTATTCATCTTATTTTTTATACCAGAATAATTCTCCTTTACAAACTTTTCATAAGCCTCTATAGAAAAAATCTGAACAACTTTACCAAAACCGAGTTCCACTTTTTGTCCATGATGATTCTTTATAAATTCATATCCAAGCTTCTTATCTTTCAACTTATTTACTTCGGCTTCGCAAATAACCTTGTTACTAAACGAATCATCAAAATAACGGGCTTGCGGGATAATGTGTTCTATCTCATAAGCTGATGTAAAGAGTTTCCCTAATGGAATAATATCGCCGGTATAAGGAGAACGATATTTCTGTTCCAGCCATAATTTATAACGCAGAAACTCCGATTTCGTGGGACGTTTCTTTAAATCACTCTCTCTAAACTTCTTTAAAACAGCACTAATATCCTCCGGAATTTCTTCAACACTATTGAGCACCGTATCCTCATAGATTCTAAGTATTTCCTGCTGACCCGGCGAATATGGACGTACATTCTCTATTTCGTATTCAGAGTTGATAAACTCCGCTAATAAAGCTTTAATACGTAAATTAGTGTTTTCATTTTCCACCATTTGAGCAGTCATCTTTGCCCGCTTATCAGCCGGATTCTTTATCTCACGCCCCAGTTCAACATGTATTTCATCAATCTGCCCTACACGTTTCCAAATATCACGGACAGTACGCAATGTTTCTGTAATAACCTGCTCTACAATAGGGTTTCGCAATGAGTGTTGTCTGAACAACCGGAGATATGAGTCAATATCCTCAGGGCTCTTCCATTTAGCAATAGCCCTGACTTCAGAATGCCTGTTATACACTACATAACAAGACAACCACAACGGAAGCCCCTTAAAATCTGTTATATCCGACAGCCTTATAGCTTTTTCCCTTACTCTGTTATGGATATTCTCATCCCATTCACCTGTAATGATCTTATCAATCCGTTCCTTCGTTTTATCATCAATATTCGATAGTTCCCAGTACTTTCCCATCCTCATCAATGGCAGAAGTTTCTTTATTGCTTTAGCAGAATATGCACCATATTCCTTTTTGAAAGGAGGCAGTTTCTTAAATACATCTATAAAACTATCATCCAAATTATGTTTGGAAGCAAACTTTCGTAAAGCACTTTCAATCTCTGTTTTATCTTCTACAGAATAGAGTATATGCCACAAAGCCTCTTCTACCTCGCGGGATAAGAAATCAGTAGAAACACCCGCTTTTTGCAAACCATTCAATATAGCATTTCTTGTTTCATTGCAAGGATATGATTTATCTTCTACGTAATTCCAACGATATTCAGCAACAGTCTTCTTCAAACCGAATTGCGGATGTTTCAAAAAAGCCTTCTGGTCTACTTCTTTCCGCTCATTGAGCCACTCAAATAAAGCAGCATAATCATCTTCTGTTTTAAGAAAATGAGCCGTTACATCCACATCTGTTTCCAACCTGCCATCATCAATAATCCTCTCTCTCTGATAAATCCGTATATTAGAGATAAACTGCCACAAACGAAACTCCTGAAAAAGAGGATGGGATTTTGCAATACATTTAACAGGTGCTTGCTTCACCTCTCCTGTTTCCCGATCTATATACTGATTCTCCTCATAAGGACAATTATCTATCAATGACTTTTTAGTTTTCAGAGGACGTTGATAAAAGATGATATCATCTATGAATAAATAAACAAAATTTCTACCGGAGATATTCTTCTTATGTGCCTCATTACTGAGATATAAAGCATCGATGCATGCTCTATATAAATCCCGGTCCTGTAACTCCGGATGAAACGATAGCTGCTTTTCTAAAATCAAACGCAACTCTTCTTTATAAAATTTACGTTCTACTGTTCGCACCAGTCTACCTTTTATTTTTTGATGCGGATTTTGTAATAAAGTATCATAGATATAACATCCCACCGTTTTATGGCTATTTGCAATATCAGACTCCGTCTTTTTCTTTATCAATGTCCAGTCATCTTCTTTCGGTGCACGGAAAGAACGTTTCACCTCTCCATATTTATCCAGTTTGGGAGTTCCATCTTCATTTATATCTGTGGTCACAATGAATTCTTTCACTTTCCCTTCCCAATCCAAAGGGACGTTACTGGTTCTACGATAAATCCACCCGTTCTCCAAATGAACATTATACCAGGTATCTTTTCCTTTCTTGTCATCAGTAGCCTCCACCTTAACAACCCTCAAAGCATAAAACGCTACAAGCTTATTGGATTGCTCTTCCTCCTCTTCTCCACGCAACTGATAGTATCCACGCTTTTGATTAAAGTTTAAAATAATCCATGCAAGCTCTTCTTTGGATATCATTTCCGTCAACGCCTTTTTGCGAAGATAGTATAGAGTCCAGTCGTAAGGCACCTTTTTGCCTTCGGAAACAAATAAAGGCTGGTGAATAGCAAAATCGGTTAACATAGCCTCAAACGAATCCTGAAAGATGAACTCCGATTGGCCCATTGAGTCTTTCTTCCAGGCCAACTTCGGCTCTGTATCTGCTTTGAACTTACCCGGATGATTTTCAAAATCTATATCATTAGCATAGTGTTCGGGGAGAAAACCTAATATTCGCAATACTTTATGCAACCGTTCACGACGCAGCAACTGACGTTCACGCAACCGGCGAACGCTTCGAAAGGAGGTCCGCTCCGCTGTCTGAGATTTTGTAACTCCACTATCAAAATTTCCTAATGCAGCAGCATCCATAGGAATAATTCTGCTCCCGGCCAATTCTATATTACCCTTTTCAACTGATTCATCTGCTGCACTATTTATCACAGCCCACCCTATACTGTTTGTTCCTAAGTCCAGTCCTAATATCTTTTTCATACTGTATTAAATTTAAATAGATACAAATATATAATTATTTATTGTAAAAAGAGTTTTATATTAATTTTTTCATTATATTTGCCACACTAATTTGAAAGCAAATCACAATAAGGATTATTCCGTTGTGAAAACATTTAGGTTGCCCTCGTCCTTCTACGGGGGCTTTTATATTGATTCATCCTACAAATGCGTATTTTGTTAATAATGTTAATTCATTTTTTAACACCCTGATTTTGCTTTATAAGAGTGTACATTTTAGCATATCAAAAGTGTACATTTTAGTATGACAAAGGTGTACAATTAACACTCACATAATTGTACACTCTTGCCTATCTTTGAGCAGAAGGTTTATATTCATTATAAATCAGCAGATTACATCAGAGTGAGTATTTATATTCTACCTTGATATTCCCTCTTAAAGGATTTTTATAATTGCTTTTTTGACAACTACACATTTATCAAATGAACCTTTATTTTGTCTATTCCTTTTTTTATTCTACCTTTGCCGTCAAATCAATTTAAACTACCCCGATGAGAATATCTAAGTAAAACAACACATTTCGGTAAACATCACTTTTTATATGCTATCTTTCTGTTGACGCTAAGCATCACAAACGTGTATGTTTAGCCACTATTGTGTTTGTCCCTTCCCCCCCTTTTTTTAATTATCCCAAGTATTTAACATTCAAACCCAGTAGTTAGTATGAGTATATCCATTCAACAAATCACGTATATACATGCAGATAAAGAAATTCTGTTTAAAGACCTTAACCTCTCTGTAAACAAAGGACAAAAGATTGCATTAATCGGAAATAATGGTTCGGGCAAATCGACCCTGTTACAGATTATAGCCGGATGGCTGTCGCCTTCATCAGGAACGGTGGTCCGCCCGGACGATATTTATTATATTCCCCAACATTTCGGGCAATATGACGGACAGACCATTGCACAAGCCTTACGAGTAGATAAAAAAATAGAAGCATTACACGCCATACTGAACGGTGATGCGTCTGTAGAAAACTTTAATACTCTTGATGAAGATTGGAATATTGAAGAAAGAATACAAGCAGCTTTAGAGTCCTGGGGATTAGGAGATAAACAAGCCTCACTCCCCCTGTACCAACTCAGTGGCGGCGAAAAAACCCGAGTATTCCTGGCGGGTATGGAAATACATTCTCCCTCCGTAATTCTGCTGGATGAACCAACCAACCATTTGGATATTCAGGGAAGAAAACGGCTTTACGACTTCGTGAAGAAAGCAGCTTCCACACTTGTTGTTGTCAGCCATGACCGGACACTGCTCAATCTGCTGAACACTACCTGTGAACTAACAAAAAACAACATCACCACTTATGGAGGCAACTATGAGTTTTATAAAGAACAAAAAGGTATCATGCTAAATGCCCTGCAACAACAACTCGAAGAAAAAGAGAAAGAACTACGATTAGCCAGAAAAATAGCCCGCGAAGTGGCCGAACGAAAAGAAAAACAGAATGTGCGTGGCGAGAAAGCAAGTGCCAAGAAAGGCACTCCCCGCATTATGATGAATGTATTGAAAGACAGAGCAGAAAAGAGTACCACCAAACTTAATGATATACATGCAGAGAAAGCGGAAAAGTTAACCGGTGAGATGACTCAAATCAGAAGTTCCCTTTCTGATGCGGCAGCATTAAAAACCGATTTTAATACTTCAGGGTTACGCACCGGAAAGATTCTGATTACGGCAACCGATATTAATTTTGGCTATGAGAACCATCCGTTATGGAAGAATTCACTCAGCTTTCAATTGAAAAGTGGCGACCGCCTTTGCATTGAAGGTTCAAATGGATGCGGTAAGACCACTTTGCTCAAACTTATCACCGGAGATGTCACGCCCAAAGAAGGAACATTACTCCGTGCCGATTTCAAATATGTCTACCTCAATCAGGAATACTCTATCATTCAGAATGAACGGAGCGTTCTTCAGCAAGCGGAAGCTTTCAATATCCGTAACCTGCCCGAACATGAGGTAAAAATCAGACTCAACCGGTATCTGTTTCCTGCCCCGGTATGGGATAAACCCTGTAAGAAACTAAGCGGTGGAGAAAAGATGCGGCTTGCCTTCTGTTGCCTGATGATCAGTAACAATACACCCGATATGTTTATTCTGGATGAACCGACCAACAATCTGGATATTCAAAGTATAGAAATCATCACATCGACTATCAGAGATTATACAGGCACAGTGCTGGTAGTATCACATGATAAATATTTTATAAATGAAATAGGAGTGGAAAGAAAGATCATCCTTTAAAATTCATATCTTTGTAACTCTATTAAATCAGATGTATTTCTGACGAGAGCATAAAAAGAATGAAAGAGTTAAGCAACAAGCTACTACCTATACAGATAGAAGGAGAACTAAGTAAAGAGTGGGATTTTTTATCCGAAGAATACATCGGACTACTGGCAAGAACCGGACGGGGAATGAAATATTCCCTGTCGTTTCCGGTAGAGAGCCATGTGAGCGTCACCTCTCCCCGCACAGGAATAACGTGGAACATTATGATCATGCTTGAAGATCCAAAGGTCATTCATTACGCCTTTTATACATTCTATACCAACGAATATGGTGAAAGAGGCATCTACCTCATCGACGAATACAGGTGTAGCCGGGTGACGCCCCACTATATGAAGAGGCTCAACAGCCGGTATCTGAAGCCAAAAGGTATCCGGTATAATGACGAACATGACATCATCAGATTCATCTATCTGTCTCTTCTGAAAGATACCGTCATGTGTGGACATCGCAATACGAAATACCTGGCCCACAATGAAGGACTAAGTGTAATAGACCATGCCGGGAACGGAACAATTACCTACATCACTTTTGTAAACAAAGAAATGCTGCGGGAATATCAGGAACCTTTTGACAAACGCCGGAAACTGATGTATCTTATCAAAGAACATCCGAACGCTAAAGAACCACGCCGGCAGTTAAAACTATTAATGGAGGAGTTGGGGCTTGATTTTCCTAAAGAATATTCCAGCATCACCCCCCGTCGGAAAGATCCTATGCAAGCCATGCAAACAGCTTGCGAAAAGGCGCAAATGAGACAAGTGAGAATGCCGGATATGGGGAATACTATTGGATGCGGACGCCCGTCACAACAGCAATGGATTAATGAATCGGATATAAAAAAGCTATTAAAGAAATGAGCAAATTAATTACTATCTGGTGGTTTGTATTCTACAAAGACCAGCTACTACTTAAAAAGCAGAATAATGAGTTGACAATTCCTTGTAACGAACAACCTCCTATACCGATCCCGGCAGATGCCCACGTACACGAAATATGTACTCTGGAGGGACATCCCTGCAAGGCCTTCACCGTCAGCCATCCCATAGAAGAATCTGACGAATATAGTATGACCGGGTTACGCGCCTCTTATGATTTTATCCCGTTGAAACAATACCAGACAGCCGGGAAAGCGTTCGAAATACTACATTGGGATCGGCATAGCCGCTTCTGCCCGGTATGTGGCACAAAAACGGAAATGAAAGAGCCCATAATGAAGAAGTGCCCGGCATGCGGAAACGAAATATATCCTTCTATTTCGACTGCCATCCTGGTATTGATACGTAAAGAAGATTCACTACTACTGGTACATGCACGAAATTTTAAAGGTACTTTCTATAGCCTGGTAGCAGGATTTCTGGAAACCGGAGAAACACTGGAAGAGTGCGTAATCCGCGAAGTAAAAGAGGAAACAGGACTTGATATCAAAAACATCACTTATTTTGGTAACGAACCGTGGCCCTATCCCAGCGGACTAATGGTAGGATTCATTGCCGATTATGCCGGCGGAGAGATCAGTTTACAAGACGAAGAGTTGAGTTCGGGAGCTTTCTATACACGTGATAATCTACCGGAACTGCCACGCAAACTCAGCCTAGCACGTAAAATGATAGACTGGTGGATAAAAAACAATTAAAAAAGAGATACAGGTTACGAAGCACTTACAAACTACAAACGAACAACTTATGAATGAAACGAGCACTCTGTTCATCTCTCAAAAGTATCAATAAACCCGTGTGCCCTCGCAACCTGTATTTTCTCTTTCTATAATCCTGCCTTTCCCTCAGCCATGAGTACCACAGCTATTACAGAACAAACCGCAATAACTATAGCCAGCCAGCGTTCGGGACGGGAGAATACCTTTTCTCCTTTTTCCATATTCTGCTTACGGGCTACTACATAAAAATAGCCCCCCGCCAAATAGAAGATGGAAGTAATAAGCAGCAACAGTAAACTGCCTGCATACAATAACCACAAACAGAAAACAGAAGATATAATGCCAATAATCCGGTATTGTATAATCTTTTTCGTATCGGTAGTCTTCAACTCGCCTTTTGTAAAGCTCGCCTTTACCAGATAAAGACCGCAGAAAAGATAAGCAGGAAGAATCATTACACCGGTAATGTCTATTGCTGCATCGTAAACCGATTTGGCCATAGCTACCAGTATCATAAACACCTGCATGATGATACTCGATATGAGTAATGCATGAATCGGTGTCTCTTGCTTGTTCTCACGCAGAAACGACTTCGGAAGGATTTTCACCTGTGCCGCTGTATAAGGAACCTGTGCACACAACAGTGTCCATGCAATCCATCCTCCGATAACGGAGACAATCACACTAAGGACAACGAACGTATAAGCCCACTCACCCACCGCAGCTTTCAATACGTAAGCCACTGAAGGATCGTCCAACTTAGCCAGTTCGGGTTGCTTCATGATACCGTAGGATAAAATACTGATAAGCGCATAAAGCACCAATGCCAGCAAAAAACCGATGACACCGGCTTTACCCACATCCCGGCTATTCCTGGCACGTGCAGACATTACAACAGCACCTTCTACCCCAATGAAACACCACAGTGTGACAAGCATTGTACTCTTGATTTGTGTACCGAGAGAACCCAAATCAGAAATATGCCCCCAAAAGTCATAACTCAGCGCTCCTACCTTAAAAAAGATAAAGAGAATGACAACAATAAGAATCAACGCGGCAAACTTCACGATAGTAACAACGGTATTCATTGCGGCCGCTGCTTTCACGCCACGCGCCACAATGAGGTACATTGCCCAGATGAAGAAAGAACCGAAAACAACTGTCTGCCAGCCATGCTTTAGCAATACAGGGAAGAACTCTCCGAACGAATCATTAAGCATCACAGCAAAAGCCACATTTCCCATCGCTGCACAGAGCCAATAGCCCCAGGCTACATTGAAACCTACATAGTTACCAAAACCTTCTTTCGCATACTGATAAATTCCTGCATTGAGATCAGGACGGGCATCAGCCAGTATCTTGAAGTTGAGCACAAGGAACAACACTCCTACCCCTGAGATAACCCAGGAGATGAGAGTAGCCCCCAGACCTGCCCCCTGAGCCATGTTCTGCGAAATATTAAAAATACCTCCACCGATCATAGACCCAAAGACAATGGCGACCAGCCCACCCAGTCCTAACTTCTTTGAACCATCAGCCATGACTATTTAACTAAAGGTGCATAACCGAAGTTGAGGAAACCAATAGCCGTAAGGCAGTAAGCAAACGGATTATCACTCGGAATGTTAATGAAGTTGTGAAACAGTTCCTTATCACCATCCTGCTCCAGTCCACGCATTGAGAGTTCATGATTCAACGATTTGGTAAGCCACATCCGGGCTTCTGCCCCGGCAATCTCATCATCGATCTTTGAGTCATAGAACTGCACATATTCTGCGGCAAAGCCACCGATAAACTTACCATTCTTCTTTGCCCACACAATACCCACTCCAGTAGCGATAGCCTTGTGTTCGGCATAGTTGGCGCCATGACCGGCTATGATTACTTCGAGTATTGCCCCATGATGGAATTGATCTTTCAGATCGGGACGGAAAGGTAAATAAGGAAATTTATCATTCATCTCAGGAGTGATAGACACAAAATTCCCTCTCATTTCGGGAGGCATCACAGAAGTATAAGGTATCACATTAAAATTTTCAATTCCAGCCTGGTGTAAAGCAAGGTCATATGCAAATGTTTCGTACGGCTGAGGCGGTATGCCATCATTAAACGCTCCGGTTCCACCAGTTACAAATCCGAAAACCGGATAACGGGTTCCTCTTTTTTCATCCATAATTCTTTTGGTTTTAATGGTTAATAATCAGAAGGGAAGGCTTCATCACCAGATAGTCAACTCTTCAAGTTTCAATTTCTTCTCCCATTCGCTGATAGTGAGTTGGCGGAGGTCGGAAGCTTGCATACCCTCAGGAATTGCATTCTGAGCGAGATTAATGTAAGGGGCACAGGTAAGGGCACAACCTACCTGATGAGGTTCTACGAATGTGTATTTGTAACCTACATAGATACGTTCGTATTCCACTCCCTGATCTTGTCCGCACAAGGCGATACTATTGGTCACTTTGCGGAGAGTACCTTCAAGATAGCCAATCATCTCAGACTCTGTAGTAGAATCATTTCCGTAGGTATTGGCATCTTCAATGAAAAGAGAAGAACCTTTGCTACGATCTTTCAGGATAGCAATACCAATGGCAGACCATACCCATAGCGGACCACGTGCTGTGACGTCTTTGTTAGCGCAGATGATGTGTGAACCGGGCATAGGAGGAAAACGGCGTTGTTGCTCTTTACCGAACAGGCGCTCGGTAGCTTCGAGTAGCGGACGAACATTATAAACAGGAATATCAGGTCCACCGGGTTGAGATTGCATGTACATCGGCTTTTCTGTTCCATTTGCAATGTCGTCATGTTTGGCAAGGTCGAAGCCCCACACAGCGCCGTTCAATCCGCAGAATGAAGAGACAGTAAGCATGTTGATCTGACCGATATATGCATCATTCTTTTCGCAACGGTCGTAGGAAACAATGTTCTCGGTTACTGCATCGAGGTCTTTCACATCGACTGTACCAACGGAAAGCTTCATGGTAGAGATGTATCCTTCACCAGCACCGGGATTCATATATCCCATGCAAAATTCTTTACTTGGCCCCACGGCCTGATTAATCACTTTTGAGGCATCATACTTGATGTCAGCTACTAAATCTTTCATATTACTATTGGTTTAGATGTTGCTCATAGAACAACGTTTAGCACAGAATGATTAGCGCCAATAGTCTAAAGAATCAAAAAAAAACGAAATGTACTTCCCGCACGGGGAGGTTCACAAAGGGATGGAAAGATATAAAAAAGAAAACCTCCAAAGCAAGGTTACTCCGGAGGCTATTATAAATATAAAAATGAGATTTATTATTATCTCACTTTCCAGCTATCTATATTTCTCGTTTTTAAATTAAAGTTCATGCCTATTTTTATCATTCACCTTGTGCCACTGACAAAAGGAGTAACATATCTCTTTCATCTATTTTCTGTAAGTTCTCTTCAACCGTACCATCAAATTTGAATTCCATAACATAAACATATAGATCAGTTTTCAGCAGCATATCAATTCCTCCGTTCAAGGTATTGTATTTTGATAAGAGCAGCATTATCCATATAAAAGTAATCTTCCATATTTTTCAAAATTCTGTATACTGGTTGGATAAAATTATTCATGATTTCACCTGTACTAAATTAACAAAAAAATAGCCGAAATCACCTTTAAAGATGACCCCGGCTATTTTCACACTCTGCCTCCAAGAAGAATTACTTTTTTCCCCTTCTCACATAATAAGGAACAAACAAAATTAGAATAATCTCTTTTATTTTTGCCCCGAATATATTTAACGTATGATGCTCCAAAATGTCTGAAATATAATTTTTAAATACTCCTTTACCGAACGATTACATATATATTTCATATTATACCGTATTTTATCGGGCATAATCTGTTCTATATATGCCTTGTCGGGATCTAAAGCCCCTCCAAGAATCACATTTTCATCTACATATTCAATAGAAGCATAATCCGTAATTCCCGGACGCACACTCAATACCTTCTTCTGTTCATCGGAATATAAATCCACATATTTACGAACCTCAGGACGCGGTCCCACCAAACTCATATCACCTTTCAGCACATTAAACAATTGAGGCAATTCATCCAATTTATACTTCCGAATAAAGTATCCGGTACGGGTTATTCTGGGATCTCTCCCCCCTACAGTTATCAACCCCTTCTTATCAGCCCCCATACGCATTGAACGGAATTTATAAACATAAAAATCCCGCCCGTATTGTCCCACACGGAGCTGTTTATAGAAACCACCTCCTTTACTTTCGAGGCAGATGGCTATATAAAGAAGAAGAAAGACAGGAAAAAGTAATAAGATTCCCAAAAGGGAAAAAACAATATCAAAAAAACGAATCAAGAAGCTTATCTGTCGCATAGGCCGCCTTTACAGTATCAATAATGAAATTCAATTTTTCACTATCCAATTGGGGATATATCGGTAACGATATCTCACTCTTAAAGTTCTGATAAGCCTGAGGATAATCCTTAATATCATATCCCATCGATTTGAAGAACGACAACATCGGCATCGGTATAAAGTGTACATTCACAGCCACTTCACTTTTAGCAATCTCATCAATCATTCGGTCACGTTGTTCTTCTGTAAAGTCTTTAACACGCAAAGCGTAAATATGATAAGAGCTTTCTTTTTCTCCATCTATAGAAGGAGGTAAAATTGCCCAGTCACAAGCCGAAAAAGCATCATTGTAGGTATCAAACACCCGTTTTCGCTCTTTTAGTAACTCTGGGTATTCCCGTATTTGTGCCAGTCCGATAGCAGCATTCACATCAGCCATATTGATTTTCATTCCGAAACCGACAATATCATAACGCCATCCTCCGGCT
>DXWV01000059.1:84871-275343 GCA_019416685.1 Bacteroides sp. | reverse complement strand
AATACTTGTTATCGTCACCTTTATAGATGATAGAATCGGTTAATGCTGACTTTTTTAGTTTGCCATCTTTTACAAGTTTCCACTTCTCCCGCCGAATCTGTTCAAGCAACTCTTGTGCTGTACCTTCGTCTGCAATCTGAGAAACAAGCTTGCCTTGTATTGCCTCTTGAAGAATAGATTTTCTTAAAAGAATAGGTAATTCTCTATTTAGATGCTTCAATTTTTGATAAAACTCCCCATATTTTATAATCGGTAATGCTATGTTTTTTACCTTTTCTACGATTGCTACAGTTTCATGGAGGTTAGGTACAGGAATGAGTAGATTAGAAATTTTTTCTGCATTTATATTGCATTGTTGAACACCGATTGTTTTGACTTCATTACAATAATCTCGTGCATACGGAGTATTTAGCAATAAATTTAAGTACTCCGAACTAATTAAAATGGGACGTAATAGTATTAGATACCCTGCAAATATTACATTCCGTTGTCCTCTAAAAATAGCTGTTTTACCAACTAATTCAGCACTGTTAGTCCGATTAAACAATAAATCACCATATTGCAATAATAACTTTTTATTGTCATCTAAATCATTGCTATAAACAAGTTTGTCAAATACAATTTCTCCGTTTTGAATATTCCCCATCCTAAGAACAGGCAATATACCAGATGGGGAAGATTTTTTTGAAGTTCCATATTTGGGAGGATAAATAAGCAATGAAAGTCTGCACCATTCCCACCCCTTCGGAATCTCAAACGGAATCTCCTCATCAATACACTTTACCTCCCCCGTGGCAAGAAACTTCTCATAATAGGAACTAATACTACTTAAATGAACTATATTATTAGTGACAACATATTGTTTCACTAATATAAATAGCTATGATAGAAAAGTTTGAAACCTATCTTAAACAAGGAAACATGGCAGAGAATACCATATCGGCATATCGATATGCAGTAAACGATTTCTATTCTCGCCATAAGGACTTGAACAAAAAAAATCTATTAGTTTACAAAACTTATTTGATTGAAACATTTAAACCTAAAACCGTAAATCTACGTATTCAGGCTCTAAACAAGTATTTGGAGTTTGTGAATAAACCACGTTTACGGTTGAAATCTATTAAAGTTCAACAACGCTCTTATTTAGAAAATGTAATCAGTAATGCTGACTACATTTTTCTCAAAAACAAACTACGAAAAGAAAACAACCAAGAATGGTATTTCGTAGTTCGTTTCCTTGCTGCAACAGGTGCAAGAGTCAGCGAATTAGTTCAGATAAAAATAGAACATGTAGACATAGGTTACTTTGACATTTATACCAAAGGTGGAAAGATACGCCGGCTTTTCATTCCGAAGAAACTGAGAGAAGAGACAAATACGTGGCTTGTATCTACCAATAGAGAAAGCGGTTATCTGTTTTTGAATCGCTTCGGAGAACGAATCACTACCAGAGGAATCTCCCAGCAACTTAAAAACTTTGCCCAAAAATATAGAATGAATTCTAAAGTCATTTATCCCCATTCTTTTCGGCATCGCTTTGCCAAAAACTTCTTGGAAAAATTCAACGATATCTCATTGTTGGCAGACCTTATGGGGCATGAGAGCATAGAAACTACAAGAATATATTTACGTCGTACTGCATTGGAACAACAAGAAATCGTAGATAAAGTTATTACTTGGTAAATATCAAGAGATAGAAATCATCAATTATGAATTGATTTCTATCTCTTACACTATCTAATTGATAAACAGATTATATCGAAATGGGAACAGGTAAGATATAAAGCACTGATACACAAATCATTAGAAATATTAATAAAGTTGGATCGGGAAAATAACAGGGACGTTGGTTGTTCCTTATAGGACAACCACTTCTTAATACCTTAGTAATATAAATAACAGAGCATAAATCTTATAGTATCTTTTTTGATAAATGCACTAATTACTAAGAAATTAAAAGTACAATGACCGTTCGGTTGATTGAGTACAATGGAAATAAATTTAGTTCATTAAAATTATCAACGAATTAAACCTTAATAAGCAAATCCAAGTAGAACAACGCAAACGGCACGGACTATGTTAAGCCTCATACTTGGATGGATAACGATTTGAAAACCTTACTACTTCCTAAATCCACTTTTCTTTGCGTTCTACCTTTTTGTTCATTGACCTCGTCCAGCACTGCAAACGCTTTATTAATAAGCCATTCAATGCCATTTTCCCCCTTTTTATTCGTTTATTCCAGAGATTTTTTTGTAACTTTGGGTGCTGAGAGCATAAACCGTTTCATTCAGATTTATAAAATCCAATACCTGACAAGACATGCCACGAATTAAAGAAGGATTCAAAGGAGAACGTGCTATTGTATTGCCGGATTTCCTGATCGAAGAGCTAAAACGGGACCCTTTGGGACGAGAACTCCATATCACTGATATCGGCTATTATCCGCATGCCAGTTTTCATTATCGCGAGCGAAGTGCCGAAGAAGTGAACGAGTTTGTTCTTATTTACTGTGTAGAAGGAGAAGGCTGGTTTGAGTTGAATCATCAACGATATAAAATCACCTCTAATCAATTCTTTATTCTTCCCAAACACCAGGCTCACGCTTATGGCAGTAATGCCACCAATCCATGGACAATTTATTGGATACATTTTGACGGGGATAAAGCAGCATTCTTTAGTGCAGGCTTTGACCGTCCGCGTAATATTACTCCCGAGGCACACTCCCGTATCAAAGAACGCCTGACGCTTTTTGAAGAAATTTATTCTTCCATCAGTTCCGGATACAACAAGAATTATATGCTGTACGCCACCACCAGCCTGTTTCATTTTCTGGGTTCCATGAAATTTATCGGAGAGTACCGCGACTGCGGTTCTATGAATAACTCACGTAAAGACGTAGTGCAGCTTGCCATTCATTATATGAAAGAAAACCTGAATAAAAAAATTCGTCTTACGGATATTGCCCGCGAAGTAAAGCTGTCTGCTTCCTACTTTTCAAACCTGTTTGAAGAAAAAACCGGATCTTCACCTCTGCGATACCTGAATTATCTTAGAATACAGGAGGCATGCCATTATCTGGACTTCACAGATATGAAAATCAGCCAGATAAGTCCGTTAGTCGGTTACGAAGATTCTCTTTATTTTTCCCGGTTGTTTACCAAAACAATGGGAATTCCACCTTCGGAATATAAAGCGAAGAAAAAGGGATAGTTATGAATATACTTCCCGGTCATCTATGTCAAATTTATATATAGTTCGCTGATTATACGCTTGTCCCGGGCTCAACAAACAAGAGGGAAAATGAGAGTGTGAAGGTGTATCGGGAAAAAACTGAGTTTCCAGGCATACCGCTGTATCGGGAAGTTTATAATAACCTGCCGTGTAGAGCAGTACTCCGGGTAAATCAGTTATTACAGTCAAACGTCGTTTAGATACGGGTTCGCAGAGACAGGCAGCTTGCAGCATATCGCAGGAAGAATGTTCCTTTAATACATAACAATGATTATATCCTCTATTATTGTGTAATTGCTGGTTATCAGCATAGAGTTCCTGCCCTATCTGTTTACAATGTGTAAAATCAAAAGGGGTATTTGTCACTGGTATTATTTTACCTGTAGGAATAAACGCGGGTGTTGTATCCAGCATTCTCCCGGCAGGAATAGTCAAAAGATGCGAAGTGATCTTCCCCCTTGTACCACTAAGATTAAAATAAGCATGATTCGTCATATTCAGATAAGTAATCTTATCTGACTTCCCGAAATAGCTAACTGTCAGTTCATTGCACTCGTCCCAGTAATAATCCACCACCACATCAAGGTTTCCGGGATAACCGCCTTCACCATCGGGTGAAGTGAGTATAAAGCGAACTCCATTGGGTAATTCCTCCCACTGCCACAGTTTCTGATCGAATCCGGTGGTCCCTCCGTGATTGGTATTACACCCATCATTTGTTTCCAACTGATAAGTAATATCATCTATAACAAATGAAGCATTTGCTATCCGGTTGGCAAAACGTCCTATCGTAGCACCCATATAATAAGTATCAGATAAATACTCCTCCAAAGTATCATAACCTACTATCACATTGGTCAGATGTCCGTTAGTGTCAGGTACTGCTGCTGTAATCCATCTGGCTCCCCAATTCGTAAACTCAACATAAGCTCCGGTCCCATTGACCACTTTAAATAAAAAAACAGGTTCACCCGTCGCCGTATAAGCTGCTATTTCATGCGTTACTTTCATAAACAAAATATTGAAAAAGAAGGGAGATTGAGAATGGAGATGGAAGAATGGAGAAGGGGCTGCGCTATCACGCTGCATAGTACTTCTCCCCTCTCCATTCTCCCCTCTTCCTTCTAAATAAGACTTCTATGGCTCTGCCCTCCCTGGTGGTTAATATCCAGTTCTATGACTTTATCCAGAAAACCGATCGCTTTGGCTGTTTCATTCAATCCCAGATAACCCAATCCCATCACATAATTACAATGAATACGATTGCGCTTATTCAAATCATCTTCCCAGATAGCCAGATCCGGCAACGAAACAGCAAAGTAATCTATGCGACACGTATCAAAGAGGTGTTTTTCACCATGTTTAATCAACTTATTAAAACAGCTACGTGCTTTATCTTCATCACCTAATGCTCTCCATGCCAATCCCTGATAGAATATTTTATCCGGTTGCTGGTCATTATAATAAAATGCCTGTTGGGGTTCCGAAGAACCGATCGTTGCTTTCTCAAAACAAGCTTTAGCATTCTCTTCATCACCCAGTCCACGGTAGGCTTCACCTTTATAATACCAGATATCATTTTCTTCAGCATTTGCCAGCTTACCTTCTCCCAGATTATAAGGATAGTTTTCAGTCTCTTTCAGCAGAGCCAGTGCATCCGCATAGCGCTGTTCACGCAAAGCTATTCTGGCAAGTTCTACCCGGCAAAGTACATATTGTCCCGTAATTTTGCCTTCTCCTCCTTCCCAAGGATGGAATTTACGACTTTCTATCAATGCTTTAGCCTCAGCATAACGTCCCAGCTGATTGTAAAGAGTGATGCGTTCAATAGATAAATCATCCCTTTCTTCTGTTTCAGGCAAATGAGCCTCCAGAAACGCAAGACGCCGTTCGTGCGAGTATCCCAAACGTTTATATAGCTGGTCCAGTTCCATCAGAATGCGCGAATCGTGTTCATCCAACTGAAATGCTTTTTCCAAAGCGTCCAGTGCTTTTGCTTTATCATTCTGTTTATTATAATAGGCCAATGACAGGTTACGCCACACTGTAGGAAAATCCGGAGCAATAGCAACAGAAGTCTCCCAGCAGCTAATGGCGTTCTCATACTGCCGGGCAGCATACCAGAAGTTTCCTAAACTATAGGCTGCCTTAGCTCCCTGACTGTTCAAAGCCAATGCATTTTGCAAAATCACGACTTCCTCGATACGGTTCGGAAAACAATAAGAATGATCGGCTTGTTCTGCTTTCCGATAGTAATCCAATGCTTTGTTGTTATCTCCCCGGCAAGCATTGAAATAGCCAAGAGCATAGTGGATCATAGGATATACCTTGTTGGCTCCGGCAACATAACTTTGCAAAAACAAGATGGCTTCTTCATACAAACCTGCACCCGCAAAGTCAAGCGCATATTCAATATAAGCATGTTCCCAATGACGCATCAGTGTCTTCATTTCCACCAGCGAGTTCTCGTCTTTAGTCAATAGATAATACTCAAAACGACATCCCATATTGAAACGGTCTATCTTCAAAGACTCCTCTATCAGGCTTAAAGCCTCCTCTTTACGGTTCAGTTTACGCAGAATCGAAACTTTCAACTGACGTGCTTTATGATTATGCCAATTACGAATAAGAGAACGATCTATTTTATCCAAAGCACTCTCATATTTACCTTTCGCCGTATCTATTTGTGCAAGACCATAATAGGCAGCATCCTGCCAGGCGGCATTCCATGCCGACTTGAAGAATGCATCATAAGCTTCGTCCGCTTTACCCTGCATCTTACAACTCCAGCCCAGGTTATAGGATGGTTCTCCATCATACGGATTCGGATTACGTTCGGTCAAAGTAGCTACAGCCGTACGAAAATACTCTTCGGCGGCAGCAAACTGTCCTTTACGCATCAACAGCAAACCAACTGCGTTATTACAACGTATATTACCCGGTTCACGGCGTAAAGCTTCCTGATAGTAGTCCATCGGATTATAAGTGGCATGTCGATATTGTTCCAAATGAAGTCCGGTCAGGAACAACTGTTCTATAGAAGCAATATCTTTAGGATCTTTCGCTGCTTTGGCAGGGTCGGGTACCGGTTTTATTTCCGGTTTATCAGCCTGATAAGTAAGCATTACTTTTCCCTCACAATCTCTGATCTCCGTCTGAATATCTTCCTCCTTTAAATCATTTACCGGAAAAATAACAGTAAACGGTTCTGCCGGAGAAATCTGAATTATCTTATCCAGCAATATCTTACCATGAATATCCTTTGCCAACAGATGCACATCCTTATTCACTCCTGTAGTATAAAGCACCAAATGAGCATTACCGTCTTTTAGTTCTATATTTAACAGAGCATCTTTGGTAGCATTCTTCACATAGCCCACTTCACTGTAAGGCATGAAATACTGTACCCACGACTTTTCTTCATAAGGTTGCAACCATGAGAAATCCGGTTGATTATCCGTATACATTCCTGTCATCAGTTCAATATAAGGTCCGTCCTCATCAGTCAGATTCCTGTCCCAGGCCTTACCAAAATCTCCATTTCCCCAGGTCCACTGTTTCTTACCCGGAGATACATGATGATCGGCTACATGCAATAAGCCCCCCTGAACATCGGCCTCATAACCGCCCACAAAGTCATATTTCGACTGAATAGCCATATAAGAAGTAGGAACAGGAATATTCTTGTATTTTGAAATATCCACTCCTGCTGAGTAGTCTTGCTTATAATAAACTCCGGTGGCTATAGGAAAGGATGATACATCGCGCTTACCATGATCAAATACAGCATTCACATCGGGTGGGAATACCGAATGATAGTGATCATTAACGACCACTGCCGGATTGGCCCACCATAAGAATGTCTGAGGGAAAGCAGTACGATTGTAAATCTTCACATTAATCTCAATATATGCTTTACCCGGATAGAGGGTAAAGCCCTGCATCCCTTTGGTACGGAACATACGTTCCACCTCATTACACCAGATTGTTTTACTACCGTCAGCATTCTCTTCGATAGAAAAGTCAGTAGGAAGAAAAGTAGAGGGACAATGGTGCTGAGGCCAGTTAAATTCAATCCCACCCGAAATCCATGGACCGGTAAGCCCCACCAGAGCAGGCTTCACTACTTGATTGTAATATACAAAATGACGTTGCTTCACTTTATCATAAGCCATATGTATACGTCCACCCAGTTCCGGCAATATCATGACTTTGATATACTCATTCTCTATAAAAAGAGCATGATACTTCTTATCAACCTTATTATCGGATATCTTCTCCACTACAGGATAAGGATAGACAGAACCACTACTGCCTTGATATACTCGCTTTTCCAAAAAAATGGGATTTTTCTCTTCCTTTCCTATTTCGTAGGTAGGAAGTAGAATGTCTTCTTCCCAGGCACGCACCTCACTGGTGTGCACCGTACTTTGAATTAAATGTCGGGTTATTTTTTCCATACTATATAACAACTATTTTACTAATTCTTTTTCCAGTTCTTCCAGACTCTTACCTTTCGTTTCCGGCAAACAAAATACCACAAAAACACCACCGGCAAGACAGATGATACCATAAAGCCAGAAAGTTCCGGCGGCTCCCAATCCACTATTCAACACCGGGAAAGTATACGTGAGAATGAAACAAGCTCCCCACAAGGCAAATGTACAAATTGACATAGCCACTCCCCGGACACGGTTAGGGAATATCTCAGAGATAATTACCCACATCGTTGTTGCCAGCGTCATTGCATAACATGCAATAGCCAATACTACAATAATAAGTAATGCAATACCGGTAATGTGAAAATAATAGGCCGCCCCCATAAATGCATAAATCACAGTCAGCCCGAATGAGCCTATCAGAGTAAGTGCTTTACGTCCCCAACGATCGACCACAAACATAGCCAGAATCGTAAATATAACATTAGTGACTCCAGTCACCACAATATTCATCAGCACATCCGAAACACCATATCCTGCAGCCATGAATATCTCCTGTGCATAATTAAATATCACATTGATACCACACCATTGTTGCAAAACAGCCATCACAACACCAATAATCAATACCTTACGCATGGCTGGACGTAATAACTGCCTGAAACCTCCTTGCTGTCCACTATCTGAAGAAGCCATAGCAATTGCCTCCAGCTCCTGACGAGCATAATCCTGTCCCCCCATACGGGCAAAGACTCTAAAAGCAGCTTCTCTGTGACCGGCAGAAGCCAACCAACGGGGACTCTCGGGAAGTATAAAACTAAATACAAAAAACAGTGCTGCAGGGACTGTCATGGCCCAAAACATCCAACGCCAGCCCATTTGCCCATTCCAAGAATCGCGTATCATTTCATAAGTAGCCCCTATAGCAACCGGTTCTGCTATCTGCCAATTTACAATCTGAGCAGCAAGAATACCCAGCACAACTGTCAACTGATTAATAGAGACAAAACGTCCGCGCAAATGAGCAGGAGCAATTTCGGCAATATACATAGGAGAGAGACTGGAAGCTATACCGATAGCAAATCCGCCAATCAACCTGAAGATATTGAAAAAAGTAAAGGAATGGGCAGCACCCGTACCAATAGCTGTACAGATAAACAGTCCTGCTGCCAATGTGAGAATAGGCTTCCGCCCGAAACGATCACTCATTTTTCCGGCACTCAGTGCTCCAACCAAGCAACCTATCAGCGCACTACTCATAGCCCACCCTTGCAACACCGGGCTATCTGCTATTTGAAAGTATTGTTCGTAGAATGGTTTTGCCCCTCCTATTACCACCCAGTCATAGCCAAAAAGGAAACCTCCCATAGCCGATATTAAAGCTATCAGAAACAGATAAAGATTTGATTGTATTTTCATGATTCGTATTATTAGTTATTTTTATAGTGCAAAGAAAGAGAAAATCAGAAGCTCAGGTAATAGAATAAATTACTTAAGATATGGACAATATTACTATTTCCGGACTAAATGAACAGCATATTAAAAAACAACCGGGCATGCTTCACTATTTAAAGCAACATATATCAATCAGAAGTTCCCCACTTACACGGAATATCTCCCAACCATAGTTCCAGTAATCCACCCTGTGCAAAATCCGAGTGCGGAAGTTGGTAAGAATTATATTCTTTTCCGTTTAAACGGGCGCGTTGTATATAACAATTATCTTTTGAATTATTATAAGTCTTAATCTTAAACTCTTTACCCTTATAATATACGGAATCCAGTTTTATCGTAACCTCATCAAACACAGGACTCGTTATATCATAAGCAGGGCAATGCTTTGAGCCACCATCCAGGCTAAAAAGCCCAATGGCCATCAATGTACCTATCCCTCCCATTTGCCCCTGATCTTCATCGTGTCCTCCATACCCTTTGTCAGGTGTTATAGCACCATGTGCCTGTTCTTTCACACGACGTACCCAGTATTGAGTTAACCAAGGTTTACCGGCATGAGCAAAGACATGTGCATTCGAGCATCCCGGCTGATTGGCATAACTTATATATCCATCGCTATAACCATAAACAAAATCCGTAGGGGCAGCTTTTTCAAAAGCGTAATTCAACATTTGGCATAAACTATCGTTACCTCCCATCAGTGTTGCCAGTTTAGGTATATCATGAGACAGTCCGAAAGTAGCTTGCCAGGCATTCGACTCTACAAAGCCCTCACCACTTAACGGGTTAGTATGAAGCCAGCATCCATCTGCTTTCTTAGGAAGAATAAGTTTAAGTTCTTTATTAAAAGACTTATCCCAGCCGCCCGAACGTTTATGATAATAAGCATAATCTTTCTTTTTGCCCATCTTAGCAGCCATTTCGGCTAAAGCCCAGTCCTCAAAAGCCCATTGGATAGTTAGTCCCGCATTATCCGGGCAATATCCATGCTGTATATAATAGTCCAGTTCTTTATCCATATCCAAAGCAAGCATACCTCCCTTTTCATGATTTCTCTTTATCTTATTATAAGCAACAGAAGGTGACCACTTTTTAGCCACCTCTCTTTGATAGGCGCTGGTAATCAGGGAAGTGGCAGGGCAACCGGTCATAATGTAGGAATACCCCCCTGCACAAGGACCACGAGGCAATAAATCCCCATTAATACTATACTGGACTAATGATGCTGCAAAATCATCCAATACAGACGGATACACAAGTCCCCATAATGTATTCAGATTCCATTGAGTCAACCAAAATGCATCAGAATTGTACATGTGATGTATCGGCTTTCCCGACCCATCCTTTTTCAGTTGCTTTACTTGTAGACCAGCATTTAATGTATGTGTCCCTTTACGGATTCCTCCTCGTGTATAGTCGGGATATTCACCATTATAGTCATCTATTTTATGGCGCCCCAATAAAGTATGCCACAAATCCGTATACAATTTAATCTTCTGAGCCTCTGTACCTCCTTTTACATCAATTTTGCCTAACCATTGATTCCACTCATTTTGTGAATCTTTACGAACTTTATCAAAATCCCAGTGACCGCAACCCTCTTTAAGATTCTCTCTTGCATTGGCTATACTTACATACGAAATTGCCATTTTTACATTGATTTGTTCTCCACGCCGAACTCTATACTTCACGCTCACTCCCGAAGTAGGTGCATCATGATAGCTCCATCCGGAGTCATTTCGTGGTTTACTTTCCTGAATTCCCTGTAGCTCTTCGATATTAGAGAAATAGTCTTTATCAACCCAACCGTCAAGAGAGTTAAAAGGTTTATCAAACCGGGCGATAAAGAATATCTTTACCACATCGGGACCACCCCACAAACGTCCCTTGGTATCAAAAGATCCGGTAAGCTCATTATTTCCCGTTTTATATATCCGTGCATTCACCATAGTCGAGGTAGCAACATACCCCCCCAGGTTGAGTAAAATATTTGCCGACGCATCTTCAGTATAGGTCAATCTATAAAAGCTAACCCGGTCTGTAGCGGTTTGTTCCACCCATGTATTATATTTATCAAGATACAACCGATGATAACCCGGTTGAACAATCTCCCCATCATGGGTAAAAGAGGATTCCCAATGTTGCTCACCCAATGTAGGGTTTATATCACCTGTAGTAGGCATAAATGTTAACCCCGACAACATCCAGCAATGTATTTGAGGAAAGCCGAGTATATGGGTAGAATTATAATTATATCCACCTCCATATTGATTCTTATTCCGGGTCAAAGGAGCAGCACTAATCATTCCGAAAGGTTGATTACCTGTAATGAAGAAAAAATATCGCCCTCTTGCAGACTCTATATATGGGTCTACCCACGAAACATAATCAGTATAATCTTCCGGGGCAGGAAAAACTTCAATCTCTGATAATCCTAAGTTCTCACCATCGCCATCTGTCACTTCAAAACGAATCCATTGAGTCTTTCTCGCAGCGAACTCCACTACTTTGGGACTACCATCGTTAGGTATTTGCCATACATTTACAAAACTCCCGTCACTGAAACGAAGAATACCTCCGGCAACATGTGTTCTCTCGTCCGGGCGGTCGTACAAAATTACTTTATTAACATATCTGGCTTCATCCCAATCCAATTGTATCCAGGGATAATCTATTTGTCCCCAAAATGTCATTGTACTTTTCGATGCCCATTCTCCTTGGTCTGATATACGAATGACCCGGTCAACAACATTCCCGGCATCATACAATTCATTGACCATAGAAGATGCCGACACACGACTATCCGGTGCAATGTTATATGATGAAGCATACATTGTATCAAAAGAGAATAAAGTTATAAAACTTATCAGGAGCAGATAAAGATTTGATTGTGTTTTCATCAGGGTCATACAAATATTAATCGTTAACTTGATGACTGCAAAGTAACCGGGATTTACTCTATAAAAAAATAGAGAGAATTACTTAAAATATGGACAATCTTACTTTTCCGGTTCAATCTCCTTCCGCTTACATTCCTTTCGGAACTCATTGGGTGTCTTTCCAAACTGTTTTTGAAATTGCTGAATAAAATTGCTTGTAGAGTTAATACCCACCAGTACACTTACCTCGTTCACCTGACAATCTTCTTGTGAAAGAATGGTTGCTGCACGATTCAGACGAACAAAACGGATAAACTCTATAGGACTCATATTCACAATCCCTTTCAGTCGCTTGCTGAAATTAGAATGGCTCATACACATCTTAGTAGTCAGTACTTCTACATTAAAAGCAGGATCGGATATATTCGCATTCACGATATCTACTACCTGATTCACAAAATTCTCATCAGCCTTATTTATCTCTACCAGACCGATAGGTACCAATGGCTTAGAATTCTGCAGGCTGATGTCACGGTTCTTGTTCGTTATCAGGCTCTTCAGTAAAGCCGACAGGTAATTCAGATTGAATGGCTTTTCAACATAAGCATCCGCTCCGGCTTCCAGTCCTTGAATCTTTGTGCTGACATCGTTCTTTGATGTCAGTAACACCACCAGTATATGACTGGTATTCACTTCCGACTTCAAATTACGACATAGAGACAGTCCATCCATATTAGGCATAATAATATCACTCAATACAATATCCACTTTATTATGTTCTATTATATTCAAAGCCTGCACACCGTCAGAAGCAGTCAAAATAGTGTATTCTTCATACAGCTGTTCCGATAAGAAATCCACCACATCCGGATGATCGTCTACAATAAGTAAAGTGACCCTCACATTATTCCGATTCAACTGAATCTGTCCGTTACTCATTTCTACTGCCTGCACACTCTCCGTTATTTTCTGACGAACGGGAAGTTTAAGTATAAAACAGTTCAATCCCTCCATTTCCCGATAGGTTAAAGTACCCCGATGCTGTTCCACCAGACTTCGGCAGAGTGACAATCCAATACCTACCCCTATGTTCTCCTTACTGTTTTCGGCACGTACAAAAGGTTCAAAAATCGCTTCATGCATATCCTTCGATACCAGCAAACCATCATTTATTATTTCAAGTATCAGAAACTCCTCATCACGGCTCACTCGCACAGTAATGCGCATATTACTATATTTGATCGCATTAAATATCAGGTTATTCATTATTTTATCAACTGCATCTTTATCTGCAATGACACAAATGTCCGGATCCACTTGGTTCGCCATAACCTCAAATGTTTTATTCCGTTCCGAGAGTAGCACGGAAAATCGCTCTTTCAAAGACTCAATCAGATGTAGTGCCTTAATCTCAGAAAATATCAACGGTTTGTTCATGTTTTCGGCAGCCTTAAAATCCAACAACTGACTGACCAAATTCAACAGTTGATCTACGTTTTGTTTTATCAATCCCAGATAACGTTGTACATTCTTCGGAAAAAGTGCGGATTCCTGTATTACCAGATCCAACGGGCCATTAATCAGTGTCAACGGAGTGCGTATCTCATGCGTTATATTGGTAAAAAACGCCACTTTCGACTCATAAAGTTCCTTCTCTTTTTCAATTGTATAAATAAGGTTCTTCTCTTCGTTTCTGCGGGCTACTCTCTTCAAATAAGTGCGAACCCAATAAAAAAGCAACGAGAGTACCATCAGTATATAGATGATATAAGCCACAGGAGATGCCCACCAGGGCGGTAATACATCAATTATCAACATTTTTTCGGTCTCATCCCACACTCCCATATTATTGGCTCCTTTCACATGAAGCACATATTTCCCGGTAGTAAGCCCGGCATAAGAAATCACATTCTTATCCGTATAAATCCAACCATTGTCTACATTGCTCATACGATACGCATAGCGGTTTGCACCGGGAGAAGCAAAACTCAATGCTATAAAACGGATACTGATATTTCGTTCATCATATTTAAGTGTGATTTTATAGTCCTTTTCATATTGGTTGATGACATTGGGAAGAAGATTTTTTCCATTCACCTGGAAGTCGGTAAAATAGACCGAGGGTACTAAATCATTTCTCACGAATTGTCCGGGATTAAATGAAACCAGTCCATGCATAGTCCCCATAAAAATGGTTCCCCCGTCTGTCAATGCTACCGAGTTATAGTTAAATCTCGATACGCTTAAACCGTCTTTCGTATCAAAGACTTGTACTTTCTTGCTATCCGGTTCCAATCGCACAAGTCCATGATTGGTACCAAACCATATATTTCCATATACATCTTCCACCGCTCTGTATACGATATCGTCCGGAAGCCCCTCAGCAAGCGAATAGCTATAAAAAACCTCATTTTGAAAACAACAGATACCGCCACGATCTGTACTAAGCCAAATACGTCCTTTACTATCTTCTAAAATGCTACTGACAGAATTTGAACTGATAGAACCGGATTTACCGTCTGCAAGATATTGTTTTGATTCTTGGGAGTAAATATTATATTTATACACTCCATTACCCATTGCAGCAATCCAGATATTCCCCCGGCTATCTTCCATTATATCCTGTATATATCCGTTTCCGAATTCCGTTACTCTCTCAAAACGCATCGTCCCTTTCTGCGCCCTGTATACTCCTCCTCCATCACTGATCCAGATAGTACCCGTGTGATCTTCACAGAAGGCATAGATACTTTCTTCTCTCAAGCCCAGTTCAAAACTGGAATAGTGCGTTATCTTCATAGAAGGAGATATAATATCCAGTCCATTCTTAAAATAACCAATCCAGATATTCCCGTTGATCTTTCGTATATAAGTAATAGGAGCTGTATGACGTGCATTAATCCTGCTAAATTCCAATGTCTTTTTATCAAAAACCGAACAACCTTCATCTTCTGTTCCCACCCAAAGCTTCTGCATATCGGCATCCCAATATAAGCCATGAATCCACTGGCTTTGTACACTCTGTGAATGATCGTTCGGTATATAAACCATAAAATTTCCGGCACTACGACTCTGATAATTCAACCCTCCGTACAGAGTACCAACCCAGATACCTTTCTCTTTGTCGATATACATATCAGTAACTGTATTACAGCTAAGCGAGTGTGAATCAAAGGAGTCGTTCCTGAATACAGTACAACTTTTAGTCAGCAAATTATAGATATACACTCCATTATTTGTACCAACCCATAGTTCTTCATCCTTTGGCATCATCAAACAGCGGATCATCACATTGTCTACTTCCGGAAAGTCATGCAGAGCCAGCATTCCTGTCTCCTTATTATACCTCAATAATCGCCCCTCGTGTAAAGCAATAAACAAAGATTCTTTGCAGGAAAGCATTGCATATACTCCTTTCCCCCGAAAGACTCCGGTTTCTTCCAATACTTGTATAAAATCATCTTTCGCTTTGTCATACCTGCAAATCCCCTGGTCAATACATCCGGCCCAGACAATACCTTGCCCGTCCACAGTCAATGACAATGGTCCCCCTTTTTCAAACACAGTGTGCCCGAAATTTGAGTAAAGTTTATATGTCTTTGTCTGTACATTCACTTTCACGATGCCACAAGAAGGTAGAACAATCCACATATTCCCCTCCTTATCAGCTACGATATTTGAAACCCAGTTATATAGAAAACCTGCGTCCTGAAGATTCAGCCAACGTTCCAGATAAGTAAAAGTCTCCACTACCGGATCATAGATAAAAACACCTTCATCCGTGCCTACCCATAGCATCCGGTTCATATCCTCACATAGGGCAGCCGTATTGTTATTGCGTTTATTCGCTATCGAGTCATAACAATCCAATACCTTAAATTCACACCCGTCATAGCGGTTCAGTTTATTGCGCGTACTGACCCATATATACCCATAGCTATCCTGCAATATAGACTTCACTTCACTGTGTGATAATCCGTCTTCATTATTCAAACGGGTAAAATGAACCTGTCCCAATAATGACCAAACAGATAGATTAAGAAAGAGAATCAGACACAAAATAGTTTTCATAGTAATACAATATATGGATACAAAAATAACTATTAAGTATCAAAAAATACTTTTTCCCTAATATAAACGCTGAAAAATATAAAATTCCGGTACTAAAATATAATATATTCACTAAAAAAGGTATCTATACCTCACAAAATCAAAATCTGATACTTTTTCATTTTTATCGCATATCCATTGCAAAACTGCTCCCTTATATTTGCACCATGAGCAATAACCTTTAATTATTTTAATACTATGCTGAAGATCAAAGAAGGATTCAAAGGTGAACGACTGATAAGTCTTCCCTCATTCGCAATTGAAAAGTTCAAGAATGACGAATTAGGTAAAGAGTTGTATTTCTCCGGTATGGGTTATTTTCCAAATGCCGAATATCATTACTGTCGTAGAGAGTCGGAAAACTCCACCGATTACATTCTTATATATTGTGTAAAAGGCGAAGGATGGCTCGAATACAATGGCAAAAAGTCAAAAGTAACAGAAGATCAATTCTTTATTATCCCTCAGGGAACCCCACACGCTTATGGAAGCAGTAAAGGGAAGCCATGGTCCATTTACTGGATTCACTTCAACGGTAAAAAAGCAGGGTATTTCAGTAAAGGATTCGATATACCTCAAGACATGCCTTATAACTCACAGTCGAGATTTAAAAATAAGATAGACATGTTCGAAGAGATATTCGATACATTACAACAAGAAAGCAGCACCGAACAGATGTCGTATGCAGCCAGTGTGTTTTTCCATTTTCTGGGCATCATAAGATGTTCCAATCAGAATAAAAAGGAATCAGAAACCATTAGAGAAAGTAATATCATTGATACTTCCTTAAAATTTATGCGGGAGAATCTGCACAAACATCTTTCCCTAAAAAATATGGCAGAACATGTAAACCTATCTGTATCCTACTTCTCCAGGATATTCATAGCCCAGATTGGTACTTCCCCATCAAAGTATCTGGCACAACTCCGTATGGAGAAAGCCTGCCATTATCTGGAAGAAACAGAAATGAAAGTCAATCAAATCAGTCCGTTAGTAGGCTTCGATGATCCTCTTTATTTCTCAAGGCTATTTACTAATTATTTGAAGCTATCCCCTACGCAGTATAGAGAAAACAAGAACAGAACCATATACTTCAGAACCACAACACAGACATCCCACCATATTATGGCGGTATAAATACTTTAAGCATTGGGTTACACAAATCCTTACAGGATGCGTAACCCAATGTATATAACTATTCAATCTCACTGGTATCTGCCGGAATAAATGAAGAGTTAATATAACTAATATATTAGTTACTTTACTTGTTACTGTCCATACATTCATATACATTTGTAATTCAGACAATATAACAGTCCTCATCCTGGGCTATATCAATAAATCAGTAATTTTATGAAAGCAGCAGATTGGATAGAACATCTAAATTTACGTCGCCACCCGGAGGGAGGGTATTACAGAGAAATTTTCCGAACCGGAAAAATGGTAGATGGTAACAAACCCGCTATGACTTCCATATATTATTTATTAGAGAATAATGAAATATCAGCATTTCATAGACTATCTTCACCGGAAGTATGGTACTATCATGCCGGATACCCCCTGATGTTATATGTAATCCACCCTGACGGAAGATTAGTCACTCATTTGATGAATACCGATATTTCCGGCGAGCAGCAAGTAGCTATCGAGCCCGGATGTTGGTTTGCTGCCGAGCTGCCTTCACATTTCGGATATGCGCTGGTTAGTTGTGCGGTTGCTCCTGCCTTTACATTCGATAATTTCGAGTTAGGTACATTTGATGAATTATCTAAGCTTTTCCCGGAGCACGAAGAGGTACTAAGACGATTGTGTCAATAATATAACCTGAATTTCCAAAAGAGCTCTGGATTATTTATATTTCAAACATTCTTTACAATAGACTTAAAAAAAAGAGAATATCATCTTTTCAAAGAGATAGGAAACTTTAGATAGTAATTAAAAATCGAAATATTGCTTAAGTAAGCCCAAGTAATATTTTAATGAACTTTCTGGCAATCCTATCATTTATTCGATCTGTTCTTTATTAAATATCCGCATCTGTTCTTTTTCCATTTCTCTCTTCATCATTTGTATGACAGGAGTTTTAATCTTTATGGGTTTATCAATGATCAATTTAGCAACACTAAGCATACGTTCTCTGTCTTCGATATTTTTATACAAATGAAACAATCGATAAAGAGGCAGGAAACGAGAAGGACACATCATAGAGGCATTATCGTAATATCTCTTTGCCGCCTTCGGATTAGCTAATTCTTGATAGTTATCTCCGATGATAAGTTCCAAATCATAGTCTGCCCAATATTTACGACACTGTAGTGCTATTTGCAAACTCTCTTTATATTGTTTATTTTCCAGTAGCATGGCAGCATAATTATAAAGAAAATAAGGATTATCATGGAATTTTATCTCAAGTATTTCATAAGTCTGGAGAGCTTTGTTGTATGATCCGGAAAATAGAAGTGCGGATGATGACGATGCCCTTCCCCATTCTTTTTCCGCCTTTACACGTTCTAGCAATTTGTAAATACCTCCAAAAGAACAAAAAAGGACAAGGATACATATAACATTTTTTATCATCGACCGAACAAAAATCTTAGTGATATATTCCCTTATGAGAATAAAAACACACAAAGTAGTAATAATCCATGTAAAAGGATAAGAGAATGGATAAGAAAAAAGTGAGAATATACCTATTGAGACGAGAGAATAAAGAACTATTTGTTTCTCCATGCAAGGGTTACTTTTATAACAATATACCAATATAGCTATCATTACGAATATTATTAATAAGCCGATAAATCCAAAATTCAGAAGAATACCCAGAAATTCATTAAAAGGATGTTTCACATTATCAGCTAACATGAAATAACGACTTTGCTCGTGTTGCCTAAAATAATCTGCCTGATAATCCATATAATTAGCTTCAAAACTTCCGATTCCATGACCAAGCCATGGTGCTTCTTTTACCATGTCCATACTACATTGCCAAATAAGTAGTCGCCCGTCTGCCGAATCTTTTTTCAGCCAGTAACATCCGAATAGTAATAGAGCAAAGCATACAAAAGAAAGATACTTTATACATTTTTTACGAGAAAACTCCATGCAAAAAAAGATGAAACAAATAAATGCAATGCTTATAACGGCAGCTCTTGATTGTGACAGAATGACAGCTACCATGATTACAAGTCCTATCACCCATCCACCATATCGGATATATTTATTATTGTTTTTCAATAACATAAATCCGATAAAAGGCATACCAATACACAGACATGACGCAAAGCCTGCTGGATTATCAAAACTCCCCGTCACTTTAAAAACAGAAGATGTGTAAAACAATCCCAAAGCCTGCATTATTCCAAACATTGCCTGCAATAAACAAGAAATTACAATGATAAAGCCATACACGAAGACATTTATCTTCATTTTTTTATATTGCTTGCTTAATAATACCTTCACAACTTCATATTCTAATAATATTAATAGTACAAACAACACAAAGCACCATTTTGGAACTATGTATGAGTCCGTAAACTGCCGCGAAGAAACAAAAAGACCGCCTAAACACAAAGTTGCGAATAGGAAATAAGATATTTTATTCATTATCAGATGAATTTCCAGCATTTCCAATCCTTCAAAAGATCAAAAATACCACCTACCATATTATATTAGTACAAGACCAACTCCATTAGGAGGAATACTAACCTCGCAAGTTTTTATTGCCTTCTATATCACATAAAACAGAACTCAAACAATATATTTAAGTTCTGTCTTGTCAGTACCTATTTCATTATCATTCTAAATAAGGTTATAAATATTAGTAGAAAAACAGCGCAAATAGAAACATAATGCCATATTTTTCGTCCCAAATTCTCTTTAGGAATTGTTTCTATTGAAATAAAAGCCAACATCCCCCATGCAAATAAGCTACTTATCGACAAATAAAAAGAATCAATTGAATAAAACCTATCTACCACCGATATGATCAAATATAGCACAACTAATGTGCAAAACACTTTATAATACCATTTCATAATCAATGACCTACACAATCCCTATAAGCTCTATCTGCCAATCTAATATCATTGGCATAATTAGCCATAACAAGAGCATAGCAAGCACAAGCAACAACTGGGACTTCTAACGCACATGTACAACCAATCAATCCTATATCAGCTACAGCTCTAGCCCAAGAATAATCAGATTGTCTACGTCGGTCACATTCTCCCATTCCTCCTTCTGTACGAGTCTTTATTAACATTCGCATATCTTTCTCATGAAATTCTAAAAAGAGCTGAGTTTGTTCCGTATTATTTAATTTTAAGAAATCAGTATTATTCAATAGCGCATCTCTAGACTTCGCAACTAACAATATCTCATTACTAATTCCGGCTTTATTTACGAAATCATCCATATAATCATCATCATTACGATAATACATTAGTTCATCAAACTCCTCCTTACTAAGTTTAGAAATATAGGCTTGAACTTTCTCTGAAACAAGCTTACTGTTCATTTCAAAATCCAAAAACTCATCAGATTCTACAATAGAATTAATCACTAGTTCACTACTATTATTCATAGATGAAGAAGCTGTAGATCCATAATTATCCGAATTACAACTTTGTAAAATCAAAGCCACAGACATAATTAAAGTTGGAACATTCAAAAACAAAATAATTTTCTTTAATTTCATAATTCATTTCAATTTATTAAAACATATAAAAACTCATATATCTTAAATATGTCATTCTACAGCCAGCTCAATATTCGAATACATATCAAAAAAGATATCAATTTAATCATCAGTTCTTTATTTACTCTTTTTGAGAAAAAAAACAATTTTCTCTAATTAAGAGTCCTTCCATTCATTAGTGTCACTGTTATATATAGAAGATTAATGCCAATAAGAAATATTACACCTTCAAATTTCATCTCCAAATCATTAATTGTTTTTACATATCGCAAATGTAAAGCCTTTATCTTAACAGAAGCCAAAACTCATCTCACAAATATCTCACAAAACGACTAACAAACCTTTTGCATGGCCTTGTGAGTATTTATTATATTCCTAAATCAATTTATTATACCATCTCATTAGCTTCTATTATCAACCTATAATACCCCGGAGCCTTTTCTAACCTAATATCACTATCTACCTCTTGCAAATATTTGCGCAGCCTTCCGGCAAGTGTATGTAAACGTTTCATATTTCCAGAATGATCCGGCCAAATAATTTCTAATGCTCTCTGATCTAATAAAACATAATCCGATGCAGAAACAAGTGCTTCCAGAAATAGCCCCGCTTGCTTACCCTTGAGATGAATTTCTTTATCCCACGATATTAATATATCCCGGGAAGCATTTAAATACACATTCTCTTTTATGCAATAAATATTCTCTTTATTTAAGGTAGAATCCACTTTCAATAAACTGGGTTCAGAAACAGGAAATAAAACTTTATTCGAGAAAAAAGTAGAATAGAGAAAGATACTCCTGAAGTTTCTTATTCTTTTAAAAATAGATGCCAATAACCTAACCATAGTTAAGAGAATTATTTCTTTCTACAAATATGATTTACCAAATCACTGTAAGCAGAAATTCCCAAGATTCTTTTTGCTTCCAATGTATAACTCGGAAGCAGGGCATCTGCTTTCATCTCTTTAACAGAATCATTGTTAGAATCGTTGTTAATTAGAAAATTACCCCACCGGGTAAGCGCATTCCAGTGTTTACGAGCATAATCCGATGAGTTATCTGCTCTTGTGATGGCTGCCGTAAGAAGAAGCATATTAGATGCAGATAGCACAGGGTATTCTCCTTCATTAATCTGAGCGCGGGCTATCGGATAGCTTCCTACATCATAAGCCGGATAACTCTTGTTCCACTTACCCGATTCACTGTACTGAAAAATTGGATTTATCAATGCCTTTATTCGCTCCGTAGAAGAATTCCAGAAAAGGGACATTGCTCCAAGTTCATAGGTAGCGCGCACATTCCCAACCGTGTCGGCAAAACAAATAATATCTTTATCTGTAGTGACAGCCAAACGATGACAACTCCAAAGATTACGGTAAGGTAGCAAGAAATGTTGTGCCCAATCATCACCTGCCAAACGATATCCCTTCAACATATAATCATCATCAAATTGATCACACTTTGCTCTGATAAAAGAATAATTAGGAAACGTTTCGCTCAATAAGGTTTTCATTGATTTGACCCCATCTTTATTCCAACAAGGATGTAAATTCTCTCCAAAATATTGCAGAGGTGACAACTCGTCAAAAGCAATTAATAAATGACCATCGTTCTTCTTAACTCCTATAGACTTAGCAATGACAGAAGTCCACTTACCATCTTTATCTGTCAACATAGTAATACCTTCTCCCTTCATTGCCCAATAGAAAAAGCCCCATGAAGGCTTACCGGTATCCTTATTAATCCATAAATTCTGTTCTACACTCCCTACCTGCATTATATACAACCCATCCTTTTGTGAAATATTTAAAGTATTCTTACCAAATATTTTTTCTGTTGACAATTCAAAAACAATCTCTGTATCGTGTATTTTTCCGTCCAAAGCACAAATTTCATAAGTTAAGAAATTCAACGGAAGAGAAACCATATTTAGATCATCAATTCCATATGGTGCCAAGACTGTAAATTTCAATTCAACCGTGCCACACCGAAAAGTATAGTAGGTCTGCGAAGCTTGCATGTCAACATCAGTCAAAATAGCCGAAAGCACCTTACCCGGGCGTTTTTCTTCTACATAAATGCCAAAATCCAAAACCCCTTTCCCTGCCAGATTATTACAATGTGCTGCAATAATAGAGGTCGTATCCCTCATCGTCTTTACAATATCGGATGGAATTTCCATTATTCCATGGTAACTCCAAGCATAACCGGTATTCAAAAGCTCATGTCCATTGATAAACAAATTAATCGCTTCGTCATGAACGTAACGTAAATAGAAGCGAGCTGAATCAGAATATGAATAGTTACAAGGTATTTTCCTGCGCACATAAATATCACGTGACGCCCAAAAAGTATGAATATCATCAATATATTCCGTACCAAAAGCGCCATTGCCCGTGAGCCAATGGCTATCATCATAGTTCGGATTCATCCAATTCATATCCGGATACAAAAAAGTGTATTTCCCCACCCAATCCCCATCTGAAGCTACTGGAGCTAAAGCTTTAAGCCGTTTTTCATCTTTACCTATAAAACGATAATAAACGTCATCAACTTTCAACAGAGCAACTAATGGAAAATCCCGTCCGTCCCTAAGTCGAAGAAAGTGCTCCGGCAAAGTATCATTAACTGCAAAAACAGTAAAATCGGGCGATAAAACCATTAAAGGATAATCACCGGAAACAAATCGCCCCACATGATGGACACGATCAGATTCAACCCGAGTAGAACATGCGCAGAAAAATATACAACAATAAATTACACAATACAACTTTAGAGCATATTTCATACATCGTTTCATCTCCATACCTGCTCTCCTTTCTTATAAGTAAATATACGTTGTTGTACTCCTCTGGTATGATTGACTAACAGAAAAAGAGCATTAGTCGGCATATCTTTCCAAACTAAAGAGTCAGACGATGCCGTTACACGCCCTGCTGATTTCCATCCCTGCCGACAATAAAAAAGTTCAAAATCATCTCCTGGACGAATATAATTGTCCCAATTACGAGGAGTATAAACTATCTTGTTAATCCAGCGATCCTTGCCTAAATCCAAACCAGCCCACCCACCATTCATCTCTTTATAATCAAATGAAGTCCAGGTCTTTCCATCAAATACATTTGTATATTCGTGCGAACGATCTCCCTGAAAACAACCGGACGTACCTATTATTCTTCCGGACAAAGGAACCGTGTCATTCTCAGAATAGAAACCGACTTCAGCCACATTGCAATTCGTTCCGTCATTCCCATAATAACGTACATAACGATAACTTTTATCTTTATAGTAAGGAGAAACAACTGTCTGCAAACGATAGGGACGTTCATTTATAATATACAATGTATCTCTTTCTGAAAAATCAGCCCACTCACTTCCTTCAAATACCCCCCGAAGCATCCGATCACGAAAGAAATCATCGGCAGCTAAAGAAAATTTAGAATATAATGTAATATCCTGAGTTCCAACCTCTCCCGAAAAGACATGAAGTTCATTAGTCTGTTCATCTATACAAAAAGGATCTGTCAAACAATGGAGTTTGTCGTCTTCATACACTGCAACACGCATTACACAACCTTTCTGTATCTGGTGAAAAACTAAATTATCCGGATCACACACCGCCCAATCTACCGGTATCCAGTCAAACAACCAGTTTACGCACAAATAGGCAATCCGAGAATGAACATTGGAGGTATAAAGCATATCAGAAGGGATATGCAGTTCTTCTTTATA
The DNA here is from genome assembly GCA_019416685.1 of Bacteroides sp. Lineage (GTDB taxonomy): Bacteria > Bacteroidota > Bacteroidia > Bacteroidales > Bacteroidaceae > Bacteroides. Next base: position 250,793 of record DXWV01000059.1, on the reverse strand, counting down.
GTAATATGCATAAGGATAAGTAACATCTACAAAACGGGGACTCTTCCAAAACGGATATACCTCCTTTTCCAGAGAAGCCATTTGCCTTTCAATCTCACGATTTACACTGAATGTGGTACGATAGACTTTCACCTTCGGCGACCACTGCATCCAGTCTTTCCGGACCATCTGCGGCATATAGGGAAAATCCTGCAAATAAGGCTCTCCGTCCTTATCCCAAAAAGCAACCCAAAAATGACGTCCATTATTATTGCCCAATGCCGGAACAGCATCTATAGCACATGGAATCCCCAATGACCGACAAGCATAAAGAATATAATCTACATATTCCCGGCAAGTTCCACATAGATATTTTACTGCCTTCGGACCAATATGAGGTAAAACAACCGGTACTTCTTGCGAGAAAGTGACTTCCTGCTTTGTCAAAGTCTCCATCAGACACTGTACCGCTACAATCGGATCTTCTTTATCCGGACCTGCAGACGAACGAAGGGAATCAAGCAATGCATTGTACTGGTTATAATAATCTTCCCTCCAATAATCTAATTTTTCATCTCCAGTACGATAAGGCAATACATATTCACAAAAGTCGTCAAATGATACATTCCTCCCCCAAGGTTGCTCCTCCCGGACTTTAAAAGCCCAATCTATATTATGACATAAATAAGATGAGTCTATTTCTTGAATATCATATTTCAGAGGCAATGAGAATATTGGCAAATTTCCATAGAGTTTACCAATAGAATCAACAAATACAGAAGAGGGTAAATGCCTGTTTTGACTCCACAACTTATAAAAATCCAAATAACGCTCCAGCATTTTCCCTTCCCGATAGCTATATCCTATCATATTTTCAATAAGAAAACATGCAGCTTTATATTTCAGACTATCAGCTATATTACTACCATAACGTCTCAATACTTTCTCTAACTCCACTCTATTTTTTCCGGATTCCTGCAGTGCGATTTCTAATTGATTGATCGGTTCTTGCCGCTTCAATAAACAAAAATAAAAACCCAAAGAAAGAATAAGCAGAAAGCCTCCCAAGAGACTTAGTACTCTTATTTTGAATGTGTGTGTGTTCATTTAAATAATTTTCATCAGACTCTGCAAAGCTACGGCATAGATTTGAAATAAGGCATAGATTTTTTTATTGTGGGTATGGAGAATATTATCCATGCCTATAAAGTCTCTCTAATCATGACTTCTTAATTAACATGTACGCATCAGGCACACTAAATAAATCTTGGATATACTAAGAATCTGTTTTGAATTTATTGAATGAGTTTTTTAAGCATGATTGTTTATCAGTCCGACGTTTTATTCATATCTATTTTCCCTTACCGTCATCTTTCAATAATAATTCTCTTTTCTTCCTAAAAATAAAGTCTTTTTTCCCAATAGTAAGATACCTTTCTTCCTAATAAATCTATAACCGAAACTTTCAGTTATAAAACCAAAAGTTTTAATCTTGCAACTAAAATTTTCATTTGTATAACCGCAACTTGCGGTTATAGTTTATCCAATAAGAAAGAGAACTTTTTCCAAAAAGAAAGACAAGTTTCATTCCTGACTTTCGTAAGTATGAAAAGGATAGTATACAAATAAGAAATACGCACTACATGTGATGGAAGAAATACCCGACATACATAAGAAACTGTTTTAAATGTATCATCTCAAAGCATAGACGAAAGTCAATCAAAAAAAAGAGAGTTATAGAAATTCAAAACAGTTTCTAATACAATAACCGTATTGAAGAGTTCCTTACCCACTGCAATAGACTCTCTCATATTTGCCGGAAACAGACATTATAACTAAGCAATAAACATATACTGTCTTGTACTTAACCATAGTACACTTTCTTCTTACAAATAATATGTCTTCTCTATCCATCATCTCCAAAGATAAAAAGGGATCATATAACAAGTGCACAATAAAATATTAGCTTGCAGCGGAACCTCCTTTATGCTCTGAATGTTTCCGGGACTTACTTCTCACGATAATAAAAAAAACAATCATTACCACATAATAAAGAATAGAAAAGAAAATAAGCAGAAAAGAAAGAAAAACATTTTCCTCCATAGAACTTAAACCCAGTAAAAGTACATAAAGCACAAAAGGGCTGCCAACTTCCATCAACACCCCCTTTAGCCAATGTTCATCTTTAAACGAATTGAGAAAAGAATAGAACTTATAGTTACATCCCCTTTTACTATAAATATCCATCACGATACAAAATATAAGTAATACGGAAGGAATAAATACAAAAATATCTAATCCGTTCTTCCTACAAAAGGATTGGGTATACAATACAACAACAATAAAGAATTCAGATGTGAAACGAATCTCTCCCATATCGGTATGTTTCTACTATTCAAAATGCTAATCTTACTTCCTTACTAAAAATCCAATCAAACAATTCTGCGCTCACCTTATCCTTTATACGACTTTTGCGCATCTTAAAAGCTCCATCGGAAACGATATTCATGCAAAGTATAATGGTTGCCTTGGAATATCCCAACAAAGAAAAAATACAAAATAACAAATCATCATGATTCAATTCATTGCATGTACTTTTTAAATCAAGCATCACATCAACAAATGTTTCATTAATAACCTTACAGGTATCGGCACGTTCTAAGGCGGTCATTTTACAAAGTCTCTCATCTTTTGAACAGTCTATTACCCGTAAACGCTTGCAAGTACCCGTTGTCTGAAACAACCTTACACATAAGGAAAGCTTTTCCTTTCTCAATTTATCAAGGTTCTGCTCATTCTCAGCTTCATCTCCAACCGTTAGAAATGTATCCGAACGTTTTTGCATCAATTCCCTCTGCAAAGCAATATATTTATTTTTGCGATCCTGTTCTATCCAAATCAGCCAAAACAAAACAATGAATACCATACAAAGAAAGATTAAAACCATTAACCATTCAATGTTTTCCTTTCCTTGTATGCCTGCTATATGAGTCGAAGAACAAGAAGTGCAAATGAAGACCAACAAAATTTCCAAAACGATATATTGTATTAGCTGTCAATATGTATAACAAATATACAACTAATAAATATAATGGAGAAAAAACATAAAGAAAAATATAGATTCCAATTGAGTTCACCTCTACTCAATAATATCAATGAAAATCAAACTCTTTTATTTATCAATAAAAGTGAACCCAATTTCACAACTAGCAATTCTATTCGAAACAATTAATTCAAAATGCTATTCCATAAAGAAATACTTTTTTTAGCTATGTTCAAAGTTAAAATCAGTATTGTTCGATCTTCTTCACCAAGGTCAATTGATTTCTCTATCGTACCTATATAAAAATCTATCGTATTATTAGCAGAACTACAGTCAATTGTACCATAAGTCAGTGCTTCATTCAACAACATAAGAATATCAGTTACCTCATCTGACATCAATCCATCTTTGTGAACTATATCAATATAGTCAATATAATCCCCCTTTTGGAACAAACTTTCAAAATTAGAAACACCGATTACGTAGGCATTTTCTATATCTTCTAACATCATCCCAGCACGTTCTATAGTTGCCTGCACAAATTCTATTCGCTCCGAATTTATAGGTCCAACATCCCTTGTGTAGCTATATTTACACTCTAATAATTCGCTTACTATGTCATTATGTATATCACCTAATACTTCCCCCATTTCATTCACATTTAGAAAGAAAGTGCTTAAATCATGTACTTCATAATAGGATTCATAATCATATAAATACTCATAAGCAGCAGAAGTTCCAAATATATCATTTATTGATAACCTATCAAAAGGAATGGGTACAGAATAAATACCAGAAGCAGCGCCATAAGAAGCACCAGCAGCTATGGCACCAGTCACTGTCAATACAGCTACTCCTGTAAGTGGACCAGCCGTCCCACCAGAGACAGCAGTTATCCAAGCTGCAACTCCTATGGAAGTTCTAAACGCAGTAGCCGCTGCTAAATAATCAGCCGATGCTACAGCCAAAACTTTCCAAAACCCTCCCCCTCGTGTTGCAGAATAATTAGTTACAACAAATAATGAATCATTAAAAGATTGCAATTTTCGAATTGTCAGAGTAGGCACACTAACCAAATTTACAGAAATAGGTTTCCAACTTTCATAAGTATTTTCGGTACACGCAATACTTAATAGTACTAGAATAATAACCAATAATGCCTTTTTCATGATTTTCAATTTTAAATGATTAATCTTTATAATTTTTCTTAGCTCTTCCGATTCTCCATCTTCGCACATGCAAATATACTCCCATCGAATAATAGACAGCAGATAGGATAAAACAAAATATCGCAAGATTCCTTTGTCGTCCTTCCTGTAAAAGTTCTACTCCTAAAAATAAAGTATAAATAAAAACAGGACTACTTACCAAAGATCCGGGGTCCCACTTAAATGCTTTCTTAACTACATCATTCGAATAATCATCCGATATTTCAATCTCTGACCTTGCTGATCGATGAGCGGTAGTTTTGTAGATACTATAATTATAAATACCCAATAATAGAATAGGAACGAATCCCATTAAATTAAAACCAGAGTCAACAACTTCATCAATATAGTTTAATAGTAATAGTACAGTGACCAAGAAATAGTCTTTTATCAGCCTCTCCATAGTTCATTAATTTTTTAGTATCTGAGTTCCAGATACAAATCAAACCCATTTCCAGAAAAAAAGCAAACTATCATGGTAACAGTAAAGTAACAATATTACTCAAGAAGTAACAGAAAGGTAACAATACACAGATTTTCTTATTATAAATATGAAATATATAACCCGTTTTTATTTTACAATCAGAGTTTTATCATATTATCCAACGAGAGAACTTCCTTTTAATATAAATATCGGTAAGGACAAGAAAACACTGACCACCGGCATTAATAGATCGCCGATGATGCCCGTTGCCAACAAAGACCCAAAAAAATGTTGGAACACGGAGGACACTTGTAACAGTACTATCCTCCCAATGTTCCAACAAATGATCTTATACTATAATCTTGTTTTAAAACTCTTTCAGAATTTGCTGAAGTTGTATGGCATCAGATGCCCCGCCAACCATAAACAGATAATCACTCGAAGGAGTATAGAACTCCCCCTTTGCTTCATCCCAGAATCTCAATTCGGATTTTGGAACAGTCAAGCTTACTTGCTTGCTTTCTCCTTTCTTCAGACGTACCCGCTCAAAGCCTTTTAATTGTTTCAAAGGCATCTTCACAGACGAATCTGTTCCCTGGTATTTTACGTATAACTGAGCAACTTCATCGCCTTCATACTTTCCAGTATTTTTTAGTGTGAAACTTACTTTCACAGTATCACCGGAAGAATCAATATTCAGTTTTTTATAAGAAAAAGTGGTATAACTTAGTCCGTAACCAAACGCATACAACGGCTTGCCTTCAAAGAACTGATAAGTACGCCCCTTACGAATATCATAATCATTGAATGCAGGCAGTTCGTCCAAACTGTTGTAATAGGTTAATGGTAATCTTCCGCCAGGATTATAATCTCCAAACAGAACCTCGGTTATAGCAGTACCTCCCGCCTCTCCGGGATACCAGGCATTGACAATAGCAGGAATATGCTCATCCATCCAGTTTATGGCCAATGAACTTCCAGCAACCAAAACGACCACCGTATTCGGATTTATCTTATACGCCTCTTCGATAAATGCTTGTTGCTCTTTCGGAAGTTCTATTGAAGAACGGTCTTGTCCTTCCCGTTCAATGGATTGATTTATTCCCAATACAGCAACCGTCAAATCACATTTTCTCATAATATTCCCGGCTTCTCCGTACAAGTCAATCACCGCTCTTTGATCGGTATCGGGTACACGCCAATACAACTTTGCAGATGCACTGCCTCCACCATCAAAATATTCAGCAACGAGTTTATACTTTTTCCCCTTCTCTAAAGACAAAGATATACTATCCGTCTCTACACTTCGGTTATGCCATGAATCTATAATTTTCTTTCCGTCAATATACAACCGGCAACCATCGTCTGAAGTAAAAGCCAATGTATACTTCCCCGAAGCAGTAGGCACGAGGTCACCGCTCCAACGGATAGACAATGGAGATTTCGGTAAAAAAGGATCCGGAGCTTGATTGATCGGTTCAAAGTTGATATTATCGTCTATACGTACTTTAGGAGTACCTGCCAAATCCTTATTATCATAGTATTCTGCCTTCAGACCATTCGGAAAATACGATTTCGTTATCATATCATATCCTGAAACAGAAGAGACCCAAGGAGTATACACAACCTCAACCTGATCGCCCAATCTGTTTCTAAGACCTTCAAGCACCGATACAGGATGATTAACCGGAGTTCCGCTATAATCACCAAATTCGCAATTTCCTGCATTTATCCCCACTACGGCTATCGATTTTATCTTTTTAGGATTTAAAGGAAGAAAATTCTTTTCATTCTTCAACAGGACAATGCTCTGACGAGCTGCCTCAAGAGCCAATTTACTGTGTTTCTCGCAACCAATTACCGAAGGCGATATCTTATTGTAAGGATTCAAATCCGGATCATCGAACAATCCCAGGCGCATACGTCCTCTTAATATACGATAAGCTGCAGAATCTATTTCTGCTTCAGTAACCATATATTGTTTATAAGCGTTGAGTAAAGGTCCTATATAGACATTATCCCCGCATTCAAGATCCAGCCCGGCTTGTATGGACAAAGTAGCGGCAGTCTCCAACGTTTTTACATATTTATGATCTGTGAACAAGAGACTCGGGCCTCCGCAGTCAGAAACCACATATCCATCGAATCCCCAATCATGACGAAGCACCTTCTTCAACAACCAATTATTCAGTGTACAGGGAACATCATTAATAGCATTATAAGCAGTCATTATAGAAGCGGCTTTCCCCTCCGTAATACACTTTTCAAATGCGGGCAAATAATATTCCCGCAGATTCTTTTCACTGATAATGGCATTACACTCAAAACGATTATGTTCCTCATTATTGGCTACAAAATGTTTAGGAGTAGACACCGTTTTCAGATAATGTGTATGATCTCCCTGCAATCCTTTTACGAATGAAACACCCAGTTTACCCGATAGGAAAGGGTCCTCACCATAAGTCTCCGGAGTACGTCCCCAACGCGGATCTCTTGCCATGTTTACGGTAGGAGACCAGAACGTAAGCAAATCGCTAAATTGCGCCGTTTGCTTCTTACCATATTCGAGTTCATTCCACCTTGCGCGAGCCTCATCAGAAATAACTGTTGATATTTCGTTCAATAATTGCGGGTTCCACATGGCAGCCAACCCGATAGCCTGTGGAAATACAGTAAAGTTTCCCGGACGCAGAACTCCATGAAGGGCCTCATTCCCATGATAATATTTATCTATGTTAAGCCGTGGGATGCCCGGCGAAGTAGCACGCAATAATGAAATCTTTTCTTCTACGGTCAGTTTAGATAACAAATCGAGAATACGTTCGTGTTGAGGAGCATTTACATTCAAATAAACATCCTTGCTATTTTGTGCCTGGGTTGAGAGTACGCAGATCACACTTACTACGATTAATAATAATTTTCTGTTCATTTTTTATTCTTTTTCAATTCTACAATCACATAAACAGAGTCTTCCCGAACTCTATTACAAACTTATACACTATTATGCTTAAACGATATATACTTCTCCGATATAAACAACCCTATTTCTCCATTACTTATCCATAAGATCGAAGAATAAAAACATCCGGATGTTATCCTTAAAAACACCCGGATGTTTTCATATACAACATGGAGATGTTCTTATATACAACATCCGGATGTTTTTGTAACAGGATCCTATTAAAGTACAGACAACATATTACGTTTCAAGCATTTATATACTATACATTTTATAGTAGTTAATACGCACACTTCAGCGGCGTATCTTCACCACTCACCGAAACAATATATACCCCTCTTTCCGATAAAGGAATAAGGGTATTGGAAAAGCCCGTATTGATTGTTCTGCCATCCATAGCAAAAACAGCTACTTTATGATTATCTTCACCACGAACGATCACTCCGGAATCTACTGTAACGACTTTAAAGTGATTGGATGCAGTAACCTGACGGGTGCCTGTTGCAGAAAAGCCGGCAGTTGCAAACTTACTTCCGGCATACGACTGATCCAACGTCTGGACTCCTACCGTATATTTACCATCCCCAAACACACGCATCTGGTACGAGCTAAGGGCAGAAGAGAGAGATGTTTGTAAGTCAGTACCAACTTTCAGTTTGCCGGTCTCAATATCCACCGGAATCATAGTATACAATTCTCCGGTTGTCTCGTTGCGAACGTAGATATTATAGCGCAAAGCCGCTTCCACTGTTTCCTTGTCGGAGCCAGGCAACCAGGATATAACAAGTTCATCACCTTCCATCACAGCCGTAACTCCGGCAGGTGGTTCGGGAAAAGTGTTTCCGGGAAGTCCCGTCTTTTGTGGATTATTCTCATAGACACGCAACGGCGAAGAATAATAGGAAGCAGGAGCCTTCTCATAAGTACCCACATAGCCACCAACAATCAAATCCATATTACCGTCGCCATTGACATCGCCCATATTAATACCTCCATCCTGATTGACCGGAACAACCGGATAGGATTTATCCATTACAAATTTACCCTCCGGAGTCTGATAATAAATACGATTTCTAAAACCGGAACCATCACTTGGCTCTCCGTTAATCACCATATCCATCAGTCCGTCACCATTGAAGTCGGCAACCAACGGATTGGCACGGCTTACTCCGAGAATATTGCTCTCTTTCTCCGACACATACCGGTAGGTACATTTACCTTCTTTATCTATCGTATTATAATACAAAGAAGAGAGGCAAACCCAGTTATCACCATTTCCGGTACTGATGATATCCAATGTACCGTCGCCATTAATATCTGCCAGTGTAGACTGCCCTTGAAAAGCTCCACGAATATTTGAAGGTGTTTCATCCACAAATGAACCGTCGTGTTTATTAATATACGTTTTAAGTGCAGTAGAAGTTTTGTCGCTGTATCCGGTAAATTCAATATCGAGCCAGCCATCGTTATTCAGGTCGCCAAACATAACCGAACCATTGGTAGCGCCCTCAAGCACTTGCTGTTTCTGACGAATAAAATTTCCGCTTCCACGATCATTCAGATACAAATCTATTCGCCGCCCGTCATGATAGTTCATCACAACTACGTCCGTATATCCGTCATGATTATAATCACCCACAGACACCGGATTGAAAAATCCCTCATCCTTGTATTGCAAAAATCCCGGATCGGCAACTTTCTCGAAACGATAGTCGTTCTCCTCACCTAAGTTCCGATAGAGAGCCACTATCTTAATATCACCACTTACATTCCAGTCTCCTCCCTGCCCCATGATAAGCAAATCAAGATTGCCATCATTGTTATAATCAAAGAAAACAGCATTGGTATAGGTACTTACTGCCAGATAGGAATCCTTTTCGAGTGTGAAAGTACCATCACTATTGCGCCGGGCGAGAATAGCCAACTCATCCCAGACATGAGCAACGACTCCAATATATGGGAGGGTTGTAAGCAGACAAAAAATTATAATCTTTTTCATAAGTTTCTCCTCCTTTTATTCTTCTGTTACCAGACCACCGGGACCATCAAATTTATATTCAAATGAGTCGAACCAGGCACTTCCGCCCTCTTCCTTCGTGTTATATGAATAAAGCCCTACACGAGAACCTTTCCAGTCACGTGAACCTTCCTGGAAGGAATCACCACAATCCAGGTAATTTTCACCATCCATACTGTAGGAGAACTGATGTTTATTATTCAAAGCATCGATTACCAGTTTTACATAAATCACCTGATTACCGGCCTTCTCTATTGTCTTAATCAGTTTTATCTGTCCCTCATTCTCGTAATAAACAACCGGCTTCAATGTCCTGTCATCCTTTTGCATCAGGATACCTGCCCCACAGAATTTATTACCGATACATTCCAGACCCGCACGCTGCCCTTCGGTCATAGCAGAATAATCCATCCGGATAGTAGCTTCTCCGCGGTATCCCATCGTCTTTTGAGTAAACTGATTGCGGGAATCACGTACATTATCTGCTTTCAGTGCTTTAATCTCCAACCATCCCGGACGGGAAGTAAGTGACCAGTTCTCGTTTGCCGGGTTGTGATTGAATTGCCATTGTATACTCAATTTATCAGAAGAAAAATCATCAGTTGATTGTGGTGCACGCGGAGTTACATCACATTTTATAGCGGGCTTTTTGCAAACCTTCATCGGTTCGCCTATTCCATTCTTATCATAATCTGTTCCGATAACCGGGAAACCATCTTCCCATACCACAGGCTGCAAGTGCACAACACGCCCCTGCGGATCGGCTGACTGGAAATGGTAAAACCACCATTCTCCTTCGGGAGTATCTACCAAAGCCCCCTGATGAGGCCCGTTAACCTTTGTCACCCCCATTTCGAGCACACGCTTTGACTCATAAGGGCCATAAATATTTTTAGAACGCATCACCGTTTGCCAACCGGAACCTACGCCCCCCTCGGGAATACTGATGTAATAGTAACCATCTTTCTTAAAGAGTTTCGTCCCTTCGGCTACCGGGCCTTCATATACTTTCTGACCATCGTCAAGAAGCCGTGTGCCGTCTGCACTCATTTTATGAATATAAATCGGACCACCGCCTAATTGACTACGCCCTACATAAGCCTGTCCATCCTCATCCCAGAGTGGACAAGGATCTTCCCAACCACCGGCACTCTTTACACAATGCAAAGGTGTCCACGGCCCGGCAGGTTCTGTAGCGGTAGACATAAATAATCCATCATTGGGCATACATACAAATATCCAGAATTTTCCATCGTGATAGCGCAAAGCTGGTGCCCAACTACCGTCACCATAACGTTTCATTTCCGAAAAGCCGGGAAGATCGATATGATTGTATATCTGACCGATAATTGTCCAGTTCACCATATCATCTGATTCCAGGACAGGCATACCTATAAAGTGGAATTCAGAACAGATCATATAATATTTATTTCCTACCCGGATAACATCCGGATCGGAATAGTCACCATTCAGAATAGGATTGGCAAACGTTCCGTCTCCCAAATCTCCCCAACGCGGATCTATATACCAGCCACTGGAGCCTCCCAGATCCTGCCCGCCACAAAACAATCCCATATAACCGCTATTGGTATACGCACCCAATACGGGGCGGGCCCGGTGTTCGCCCGGAAAAAACTCCTGAATAGATTCATCATCTGTTCCTACTCTTTCAAATGCCGTCATTTGCTGTGCAGTAATAGTGATAAAAGGTAAGCAGCAAAGAACAAGTGACAAAGCAGACCTGCTTTTCTTTAAAGAGAAAATGTTCTTCATAATTTTTAAAGTTGAAATTTGGTTAGTAGTTAAAAAGATTTGCGGACAAATGTAGTATTATTGATTATTGAATAAGGGTCTAAATGTATCAATAATTATAACTAATGTAGATATTTTCAGTGTTTAAATATAATATAGAATTCGTTGATAGAGAATAAATTTCACCACAGAGTACACTAAGGGCACAGAGTTATTATATAATTGATTTTAAATAATTAGAACTCTGTGCCCTGTGTATACCCTGTGGTGAATAACCTTATCCTTATTTGTTATAAGGAGTTACCGCCAATTTATAAGAACCACCTTGCAATAGTTTCTCATCAAATGAGATTGTTACATTCTTTTTCTCACCTGCCATCAATGTAAAATAGTTATCATTCATAATGGCTGGTAAAATACGTTCACCATCCGAAGTGCGATAGGCCTGTACATGTATGGCAAAAGCCACACCCTTGGCTGAAGCCGGATTTGTAATTGTAGCCTGAATCTCGGCAACTCCGTCTTTCTTCACTATTTTAGAAGAAACTTTCAGGTCGGCTTTGGGTAAAGAATTCACAGCAGTGAAATCTAAACGGTCATTGCCACGCCAGTAGTTATTCTCTGAGAGTACATTCCCGGATTTATCTTTCAAGGTCAAGCGGATAAAATGAACATCACTCAGGCCTTCGCTTGGCTGTGTTCCACTCAATACATCAAAGCTCCATAACGAATAACCAAACCACCAGCCCAATTCGATACCAAACATACGTACATAACGGGCATCTACCTCAGGGAATGTAATTTCATCTACACCACCACGGCCTTCATCCGTTTTATACACTTCTTTCCAGTTTTTCGCATCATCTGAGACTTGTATCTTGTAAGCTTTCCCATATGAAGCTTCCCAATCCAAACGTACACCGCCTACAGGTTGTACGCTGCCCAGATCCACATAAATCCATTCATTATCGGCTTTAGCTGCTGCCCAACGGGTATCTTTCTTACCATCCGTAGCATCCGAAGGCTGTCCGTGAGTTACGCTTGATGCATAGGTCGGTTTACCTAAAGAAAGATTCTTCCGTTCTTTATTGAAATCAATCGTAAAGCACTGTACAGTGGTGTTGCTTGGTGAATTCACCGTAGCCGATTTTGTATATGCTGCCACAGGTTTACCGTCCAGATTGTATACTTTCACTTCGGCAGTCAGTCCTTCCAGATCACGGGCCGTAGTATTGGCTATCTTTACACCATCCGTTACAGGATTCCAAAGAATATGTATCGGTTCGCAAGCCGATTTCGTACCCCAATAAACACCTGTCGGATCATAATAGTAATCATATGTCTGCCAAACCATTGAAGGATAAGCCGACTGCCCCATCCAGGTCATAATGCCCGATGCATCTTCCCACATACGATCCAACCAGCCTTCATACATCGCCTTGTTGGATTCAAGATTGATAAGTTGCGCTTTACGGCAATAATCTTCAATGCCATCGGGTTTACCAAAACCTTTTTCGATAGAAGCATCATAGCGTTCGGGAGCTGCATTGAAAGCATTCTGACCAAAATAGTGCTTGTTCCACATCTCATCACGTGGCCACCAGTTTTCTTCCGGCATAAACTTCTTAAAGCTTTCAAAAGTAGTCATAGCAGCAGTACCGATCTCTGTACGGAATCCCCAGCCACGTGCCGGATCACCCTCCAGTCCGTCGGGATATTTGGTAAAGTAGAAACGTGGTTCAAAAGCTCCCCACGGACCACTACCGGTCAGGCCCTGTGCGTGAGAATTTGCCTGGAAATAACGGTCACCACCATCAAACGTTTTAATATTCTCGGCCATCCAGCCTTCTAAAGGCGGCTGCGGATTAGACTCATTATCACCACACCATACGGCAATGCTTGGGTGATTGCGTACACGCTTAATCTTCTCCATCATGTTATTATTGAACACATTAAGATCGTAAGGTAGGTTCGGATTTGAGTTAATCCAAAAGTCGTCCCACACCATAATTCCATACTTGTCACAGGCTTCATAGAATTCATCATCGGTTACAGAACCGAGCCAGTTGCGTATCATATTAAAATTCATCTCTTTGTGCAAACGAATCTTTGTATCATACTCTGCACCACGACAGCGAAGCATATACTCCGACATACCCCAGTTGGCCCCTTTTACAAATACCGGAACATCATTTATATAAACATGAAAAGTGTTATTCTCCTTATCGTATGTATACTTCTTAATACCGAAAGTGACATCTTTTACTTCAGATACTTTTCCGTCTACTTTCACTTCAAAGGTACAAGTATACAAATTAGGCTCTCCATATCCGTTAGGCCACCACAATTTCGGACTATTAATCATCAACTGCGGATAATAACGCTTATCGAAGCTAACAGTAGAAGCAGTATTTGCAGACAGATCTATCTCTTTAGTAAAGGTAACGTTACCCGGATTAATGGTTCCTGTAACAACAGCTTTAACCGGTTTGTTTTCATTGTTTTTCACTTCCAGCTGAACAGATAAATCTGCACGGGCACGAGTTGGAAGATCTGTACGTATCCACGGATCAATCAGGGTTACGCCGCCGGTATTACTCAGAAAGACTTTATCGGTAATGCCCATATTCAATCCCGGAACATATGGCATCCAGTCCCAACCTCCACTCGACAAATAAGTAGGACTACCACAGTTGGCCAACGGAGTTTGAGGCATGTGTACCAATACAGCCAATACATTCTCACCAGTTTTATTTATAATGTCAGTTACATTAAAACGTCCCCGATGCATAAAACCATCCAAAATGCCCAAGTTGTGTCCATTCAGATAAACTTCAGCTTTACGGTTCACACCATTAAAGTTAAGCCAGATCAGTTCCTTGTCAAAATCAGCAGGGATTTTAAATTCGGTACGATACCAAAAGCTACGATCATACTTAGCCCGGTCCACCTTATGAATATTATCACCAAAATTAGGGTCTTTTTCCAGCCCTGCATTTACATAAGCCGTAAAAGCCGTACCGGGAACTACTGCATCTACCCATGAAGAAACATTATAGCCTGCATTGCACAAGGTGTTTGCATCCCCCTTTACTTCAGCCTGCGGCTTCAGTTTCCAGTCAACAACGGGCTCACCACTATGCAGAAAAACCTGTTGTGCCTGGACAGAAAAACTAAAAGCGGATGCCAGCAGCAAAAGTCCGGCTCCTAATGTGTTACTCATCTTTCTTTTCATTTCCATTTTATCGTATTTATAAATAATATCCCAAAAAAATCCTGAAAACAAGGTTACCTTAATATCTAAAAACTATCCATTTTTACATTCCATTAGCTGAGTGCAAAATAAGCAGATAGATAGCAAAAAAGAAATAGATAATCTTACCATCGATATGGATAATCTTACTTTCCAATATCTTTATTTCCACAAAGGTAAAATTATCCATATCCAGAATAGAATTCTCCATTTCAAATGTGCCAAATGTGCCGTTTCTTTGTAGCAGCCAATAAAAGAGCTAATAGAATTTGTAATAACAATACTGAATATGAAGAAACACCTTGTTTTATCCATCGCTTTATGCCTCACCGCGACCTTGCAAATAAAAGCACAAGAAGAATATACAGTCAGTTCACCCAACGAAAGTCTGGAACTCAAGATCAGTATGCGGGACACGCTCTCTTATCAGATATTCGCTGACGGAGAGGCTCTTTCGGAGATCTCTCCAATTGCAATGGTAGTAGAGAGAAACGGACGCCGGATCACACTGGGAGAAAATCCGACAGTAGAAAAGTGTTCCCGAAACTCCATCAGTCAGAAAATTCCCATGCATTTAGGTGAAAATGACCAGATTAATGATACCTATAATGAAATGATCCTTGATTTGGGCTCTCTCTATTCCTTGCACTGCCGTGCCTATGATGAAGGGGTGGCATACCGGATAGAAAGTAAAATAAGCGGAAGTATCACCATCCGGAATGAAATAGCAGAATTCAACTTTAAGGATAACCCGCAAGTATGGATTGCGTACGATGAAGACAAGCGTACGATGAGTCAATGGGAACTTCCTTACAAACGTGAGTTGAGTGTCAAATCTGTTAAAACAGGAGATTATGGCATCAATCCCTGTTTCTTCCGAAATAAGAAGAAGAATATAGGCATTACTGTTATCGAGTCCGATTTAGAGAATTATCCGGGCATGTATCTGCTTAAAAAAGAAGCCGGCAATAAATTGGTAGGCAAATGGGCCGAATACCCTAAAAAAATAAAGAACGATAGTAAATATGATTCACAGGCCGTATTGGAACGTTACGATTATATTGCTGTGACCCCAGGTACACGTACCTATCCTTGGCGTGGATTCATTATCAGCCGCGATGATTCGGAATTAATGAACAACGACCTGGTTTACAAACTGGCAAAACCTCAGGCAGAAAGGGATTTTTCTTGGATATCGGCCGGACGGACAGCTTTTGAATGGTTGCACGACGGAGAACTTGAAGGAGATCTTGGCTTTATCTACGGTCCTTTTGGAGACGGACGTCCGCATACACTTGAATTTTATAAGTATTATGTAGACTTTGCTGCGGAAATGGGATTCGAATGGATGACCTGCGATGCCGGCTGGGGAGAAGAATACATCAAAGAATTGTGTGCATACGCCCAATCAAAGAATATCAAAATCATGGTATGGAGCTATTTTAACTTCCTGCTGGTTGATGAACCGATGCTTGCCCGTTTCAAAGAATGGGGTATATCGGGGGTGAAAGCCGATTTTATGTCAAGAGATGACCAGGTGGCGTCCGGCTGGATACCTACAATGGCGGAACGCTGTGCCAAATATCAGTTGATGTTATTACTTCACGGTTGCCCGAAACCCGTAGCCTGGCACCGTACATATCCGAATATCATTAGTTACGAAGCTGTGACAGGTGAAGAAAGCAACAAATGGAACGACCACTGCAATCCGGTATATCACACCGTCATTCCTTTCTTACGCATGCTTGGAGGAGCAATGGATATGACTCCGGGATCTTTGCGCAACAAGACCCGGAAAGGATGGACCTGGAAAGGAACAGGTGCTCCCTGGAGTCTGGGCACACGTGCACATCAAATGGCTCAGTATGTAGTATATCATCAGACATTAGGATTCGTAAGCGATGCGCCAACAGAATACCGCAAGTTCCCCGAAATAATGGAATTTCTAAAACATGTACCTACTATCTGGAACGAAACCAAACCGCTACAAGGCAAAATAGGTGAATTTGCTGTCATGGCCCGCAGATCAGATAAGGAATGGTATGTAGGCGGACTAAGCAACTGGACAGAACGGACACTGGAGGTTGATTTTTCATTTCTGACTCCCGGAATGCATTATAAAGCTTATGTTATAGAGGATATACCGGAAAAAAATAATGACACATCAAGTACAACGGGAGATGCAACGGTTTGTAAGTGTCATACGATTGATGTAAGTAGTCAAACCCGGATGAGCTTCAAACTGGCAGAAGGAGGTGGTTTTGTTATGCGCATTTATCCCGATCCCAACGATACAAGTGTCAAAAACACAGCACTCCGGGAAAAGATACAGATATGGTACGAGCAAAATAATAAAAGTATCTATGTACAACTCCCTGAACGGGAACTTACGGCTGACATTCATCTCTATGATATTGCAGGACGTCCGTTCTATCCGGATTATACAAAGAAAGACAATCCGCTCTGTATATCAATAGCGCAACTGTCGAGAGGCTATTACTGTGTGAAGTGTACTACTCCCAATATCAGCCAAAGTAAACTCATTTATAAAAACTAAATCATTACGTGCAGGGATTTCAATAAAAATCAAAACAGTTTCTTTTATTAACCATTAAATAGTTACATTATGAAAATTAAAAAATTACTTTCAACAATGGCATTAAGTGCTTTAGTAGCATCGAATGTATTAGCTACCGAACCTGTAAAAGTGGAATGGGGAGATGTGGTAAAACAACCGTGGGGAGATCCCAGTGATCCGGAAGGAATAAACGTCTGTTCCTGGTTTCAATGGGGACAGGACTTATGGTTTGATTATAACAATGACGGCTACCCGGATCGTTTTCTCATTGGTGGTAAGCACGAGGATTTGGGGCATGCGTATTTATTCAGAAATGAAGAAGGAAGTGAATTCACTAACATACCTGTCAATATTCCTAAACTGGAGATTGCCGGTGCAGTTGTATTAGACTTCGACAATGACGGAATCATGGACCTCTATGTACAGGGGAAAAAAGTAAGCGACAACGGAGAAGGTGGTCAAAACAGAGAAAACTATACTGCTATCTGGAGGGGAACAGGAGATCCGGATAACCCTTTTGAGTACGCTGTTCAGCAAGAAATAGATGAGTTGGGTATCGGAGAACAGGAAGGACAACACCGTGGATACTTCTGCGCAGCCGGTGACTATGATAATGACGGTTGGACAGATCTATTTATGACGGGTTGGGCACGCAAAGATGAGAGTTGGCATGTGATTCTATACAGAAATAATCAAGGTGTTTTCGAAGAAGTACAAAATCCCGTAGGAGAAGCTGGGGAAGGAATTGAACCATTCAAGACAATCACCACAGGTTCCATCTATCTGAGTGACTTAAATAAAGACGGATATCTTGACCTTATCGTATCCGGTAACAACCAGACAAACGGATGGGTTGCCTCTACCACTATCTATTTTAATAATGGAGACGGAACTTTCCGCGAAACAACTCAGCAAGGTTTTTTTGAAGGCCAAAAGAGCGGTACAACCTTTACTGCAGATGTGAATAACGACGGTTATCCCGATATTCTGGAATTTGGAGACCTCAAAAATGGTGATATAGAAACTCAGAATTCCGTAGGAAACATATACATCAATAATGGTGACGGAACTTTTGCGGATCCTTTGAAAACAGAAGTAACCAACCTACTTACAGCCAGAGCTATGCCCGCCATAGGCGACATCAACAATGATGGTAAGATTGATATTATGATTCAATGCGGATGGTCATCAACAGATGGACAAACCGAAACAGACTACTCACTAACTAACTTATATTACAACAATGGAAACAATAGCTTCACTCGTGAATTCCTGAATGATAACACTAACTCTCACGAGTCTGATGTGAACTTTATTGATTTCAATCATGACGGTGCGCTCGACTATTCTATCAGCGGATGGGGACCTAAAGAGCCTAACTGGTTCAACCGGGTAGTGCCCAATAATTTAACCAGTGATCTTGCAATGAATGAAGCTCCCGGATTCGTAAGCAATTCAGATGTACAGGTAAAAGAAGACGGTTCAGATGTTATTATTTCCTGGGGAAACGCAACAGACGATACAACTCCGGCAGAAGCCATGCGTTACAATATATGCATTAAAGCTAAAAAAGCAGATGACTTCGGAGTAACTTACACCTATACGTATGCCCCGGCAAGCCTTCAGGCGAATAAAATATTCGGGACTACAACTTATGATTCTAAAGTTGCAGCTCGTCTGATTAATAGCCATCAGATTCGTATGAAAGGGTTCAATACGACTGATTATGAATTCGCTGTACAACCTGTGGATAATGGTAACCTCGGTGGTAAATTTATCGTAGCGAATATAGCAGGTGCCAGTGGTATCGGAAATACTCAGGTTGCAACTGCCAACGTATATGTAAACAATGGTACTATTATTATTGAAAGCGAAAGTAGTACGGCTTATACCATTAACACAATTGACGGCAAACAGATCGTTAACGGTATATGTGACAATAAAGCAACTGAAAAAGTAAACCAGGGTATCTATCTGGTAAAAGTAGCCAATACCACTCACAAAGTTTGTGTACTACGATAAAAATTAGCCATGTATGGAAACAATCCGAAACAGCAATCATATTTTATTACATTAATAGGGAATTATTTTTTTTATCCTCGGTTGTTTCTGTCAAATCTTATAAATATTCAATCCGTTGGTCGTAGAGAAACAGGGCTTTTCTCTACGACCAACGAGTCGTTTTTCGTAGAGTTTCGATGTGTTCCTCGTAGAGGAAAAAGAGCGCCATATAACATACTGATAAACAACATCTTACAAAAACCTAAAATTGTTATATCAATTTACTTTTAAAAAGTACCTTTTCACCAATACTGATCGCTCATTATACGTAATTATATACAACAAATAGATTATACACTTGTTTTATCTTCAAAGTGTAAGAGATGCGTATGCGTAAAATAACGAAGTGTAGAAAATAAGTCCAGTGAGTTCACCTTATCTTTCCCGGTTTAATGTTTCCTTCTCGTCTTTTCGCTCAAAATAATTAATTATCAGATTATTCCCCTCGAAATATCTGAGCAGCCAAATTATTTTATAATCATTGATACCCATAAGCAGAAACGGAATACTAATTAAAAGAAAAATGAACCGACCCGAAAACAAAGTGTAACACAGAGGAAGAATTCCCAAAAGAAGAGCAGGCATCAAAGATACTATGACAAATTGCCATATGTATAAGGGGGCACTACACAAACAGTTAGCAAACAATAGCCTTCCCCTCATTGTCAAGGAAATAGACCGGAAACCATGCTTCACAAAAAGCAGAAAGAAAAATGCACGAATAAGTTCGTATACAATAAATGAATGAGCACACGGAACTGTCCTCAGGATAATCTGTATTCCATCAACTCCACAACTAATGGCTAACAGAGGTTTTTTATTTTCTGTATCGGTCGTCATCTCATTCCATATGAATAAAGGAAGAAGGATTTCTTTTTTCTCTACTCCCGGCATTGCAAAGATAAAACAGAGCAAATTAAAAGTATGTTATTGTAATGTTATCATTACGTTAACGCTACGTTAAGCACTTCCTATACGGAGAAATTTCCATACCAACAAAACATTCGACGTTACCAAATACTCAAAAAAGTGAATAATCACAAACTATTTTTCTATCTTTGCCAACGAATTAAAAGAAAAAAGCATGAATAAACCGCTATTTCGATATATTACTGTCATTGCTATCCTGGCAGTAGTGGCACTGCAAGGAATGTGGTTTTCCAACTCCTACCATCTGTTGGAGAATGAACTGTATGACAAAATCAATAATGCTTTTCTGGAAGCACAGCTACAAGAGTCCTCAAAATCAAGTAAGCAATTTAAAGGAAATATCCCCAATGGTACCGTGCTCCAACTGGATTCTACCAAAATACGTGCGAAGAATGATATGGCTGACAGAGTGATTTTGATAACTGCCCTGCATAGCATTCATCACGAATATGACATCCCGCTCAACTACCAGTTGCTCGACTCTTGTTACAGGGAAGAGCTGGACAAAGTAAATCTCGGAAAGCTCCATTTCCGTATAGATTCCGTCGACATCGATTCTACACGCTATAAATATGTAGAAGACTTTGCAGAAGACAGTAGCCTTGTTCGT
Source organism: Bacteroides sp. (assembly GCA_019416685.1). Taxonomy (GTDB): domain Bacteria; phylum Bacteroidota; class Bacteroidia; order Bacteroidales; family Bacteroidaceae; genus Bacteroides. The sequence goes on along the minus strand of DXWV01000059.1, from coordinate 229,979 downwards.
CTTCACAATGAAATGCAAACACAAATATTCCCCATTCGGGAGGACTTCTCCAAAGGCATACAGGCTACCATCGACAATCCTTATAAATTAATTATCCTTCAGATGCGAATGTTCCTCATCGGAACGGTATTGCTTCTGCTCATCGTTATCTACTGCCTTGTACAACAAATCAAGGTGATTGTGAAACAAAACAAAATAGCCAAAATACGCGAAGACTTTTCCTATGCTATGATACATGATATGAAAACCCCACTCAGTTCTATCCTCATGGGTACACGTATCCTGCGTAGCGGAAAGCTGGATGATAAACCGGAACGGAAGGAAAAGTATTTCGACATCATGGAGGACGAAGAAGAACATTTGCTGGCATTGGTCAATAAGGTACTGACTTTGTCAAAGCTGGAAGAGGGCAAACTATTGCTTGAGAAAAAGGAGGTAAGCCTGCGCCCTATAATTGAAGATCTCACCGAAAAGTTTACTGCCAAAGCAGAAAAAAATGTTGAATTCATCCTTGACCTTCAGGAAGAAAAGGTATATGCAGATGAAGAGTTTCTGAAAGAAGCTATCAGTAATCTGATTGATAATGCCATAAAATACTCGGAAGAGAGTGTACTAATAAAAATATCCTCTTCGGCCTCATCCAATGGATATACACACATCAGTGTGAAAGATAATGGTATGGGAATCCCACTGAAAGAGCAAGGAAAAATATTCGAGAAATTTGAACGTGCCTCAGCTGTACAACGAAATCGTAAAGGAGGAGCTCCAGGCTTCGGACTCGGATTAAATTATGTATTCCATGTAGTACGAGCGCATCATGGAAGCATAAAACTTGAAAGTATAGAAGGAGAATATAGCGAATTTACTATAAATATTCCACAACCCAATAAAGAGACAATATGATAAGGTTATTATTAGTTGAAGATGATGCCAACCTAAGGTATATTATCCAGGGCGGTCTTGAAGACATGATTGGCGGATATGAAATAAAAGATGCTGCCAACGGTGTGGAAGGATTAAAAATATGGCAAGAATGGAAACCGGACGTGATTGTTTCGGATATTGAAATGCCCGTTATGGATGGATATGAAATGGTGAAACGCATTCGTGAAACGGATACAGATACACCTATTCTGTTCAGTTCGGGACGGGTATCGCCCAAAGACGTAGTAAAAGGCTATGAGTTGGGAGTAAACAACTATCTGAAAAAACCATTTCTTCCGGAAGAGCTGAATGCGCATGTACAGGCATTGATAAAGATGAGTCAAAAAGCTCCGGAAAAACCTCTAATACTAACAGATACAGCAACAGTAGATGAGCCTATTTATCGGATAGGTAAGAATTATACACTGGACGCGGAACATGCTACGCTAAAGTACGCATCAGGAAGTAGCAGAACGCTTACAGTGCGCGAAGCTGCACTCTTACAGATGCTTTGTGAAAAGAAAGGCGAAGTGGTAAAACGGGAAAATATTCTTGAAAAACTATGGGGCACAGAAGATGATTACTTTGCTTCACGTAGCCTGGACGTATTTGTTACTAAATTAAGAAAACTATTCGCAGAAGATGAAACAGTGAGTATCAAAACAGTAAAAGGAGTAGGTTTGACCCTGTTGGAAGAGTAATAACAATACATTTGTCATTGCTTTCATTTTTTTATTTCCTGCATTAACTACTCATACTTATTGATCTGCTATAATAAATACTTTAAAAAAACAAAAATCAGAATACACAGCTGACACACTATTGATAAAACAATCGTACATTTCATAAAATAATACGAATATCGGATCGGATGAATAATAAAAAAGACATTTTCATGCACGATGCACAGCTCATTAACGGAATAAGAAAAGGGGATCATGATACATTCAGATTCATCTTTGACCATTACTATGCCTTGATGTGTTCCATTGCATATGAATATGTGGAAGATTATCACCTTAGCCAAAATATAGCAGAAGATGTCATGCTCTCTATCTGGGAAAAAAGAGAACTACTGAATATTTCAACATCCGTAAAGTCGTATCTGCTAACTTCTGTACACAATAAGAGCATTGATTATTTACGCAGTTATTCCCGGGAAGCAGAAGTTATCAGCTTCGATAGCGAAATTGGTTCATCAAGCTGCTATATTCCGGATCAGGAGATGTTTGAACAAATTATTTTGTCGGAGCTGGAAGATAAAATAGAAGATATCATCCGGGAAATGCCGGAAGAATGCAGAAAAGTGTTTTTACTCAGCCGGTATAGTGACAAAAGCTATGCTGAAATTGCTGACGAACTAAATATTTCTGTCAATACTGTAAAATATCATATAAAAAAAGCACTCAGCTTACTTAGAGAAGAGTTGAAAGATTACATTCTTACTATCACGGCTCTATATTTCTATCTCTTTAATCAATAAAATCCGATTCATGCAAACTTCGTGATATCTTTTTCGATGAAAAATAAACTTTTTATCGAAAATATATAATTTCTCACTACCCTATTGAATTCTTCGGTCGTCCTACTTATAAAAGGCGACAAGTATGAATAGTAATATTGATGTTTTTAATCTTATAGACAAACAGTTCTCCAAACGAATTTCAAAAGAAGAAGAAGCTGTTTTGAGAACATGGTACGAAAGTAGTACCGAAAACAGGCAGCTATACAAAGAATATTATTTCTTAATCAAAAGCATGCGTATATCCAGAAACAGATTTTTCTTCAAGTCGGATATAGAATCTGCTTATTCGCATTTTGTAAAGAAGACCGGATTGAAAAAGCCCCGAAAAAGCAAACTACACTTTATCACTCTTTATCCATGGATGAAATATGCCGCTGTATTTGTTATCGCATTCGGATTAGGAGTCGGCTCTTATTATGCACTTTCTACATCACCCTCTTCTTCTTATCTGGCACAAACCATCGAGATACCTTACGGCTCCAAATCTAAAGTGACCTTGCCGGACGGAACTTCTGTTTGGTTAAATTCGGGTAGCCGGCTCTCATACCAAGAGAGTTTCGGACAGTCTGATAGAAATGTTTCGCTGGATGGCGAAGCCTATTTTGAGGTTACTAAAAATAAAATTCTTCCATTCAGTGTGCTTTCCGGAAAAGTGAAAATTAACGTACTTGGTACCAAATTCAACTTCAAATCATATGCAGAAGATGAAAGTGCCCGGGTTACTTTGGTTGAAGGTAGCTTGAATGTAGGCAGCATAGAAGGACAAGCAAAAAACATATTACTTATCCCCAACCAACAGGCTGTAATTAATAAAAAAGAGAATCGTGTAACTGTAAAAAACGTAGACGCTCAAAGTTACGCGATGTGGACACAGCCCAAACAGGAAATACTGGATGCCATTTCGAGCAATGTAACCGGACAACCTACTGCAGCAATCCGGGTTCCCAGTGTGACATTAAGAAACACACTATTCTTTAATGAAGAACCTTTGAGCCAGATTGTGCGAGATCTTGAACGTGCATTCAATGTCAAAATAGAAATAAAAGACAAGCAACTGTGTACGGAGCGCTTCTATGGTGACTTCCGAAACGATGAAACAATAACAAAGATACTCGATATTATGGCAGCCAACAATAACCTGCACTACACAATCAATGGAGATGAGATAATCATATCAAGAAATAATTAATTACAATTTTAACAATAGCGCCGATGTATGTAAAAGAATGGAAAGCCCTCATGAAGATGGCTTTAATCACCTGTTTTCTGGTCTGTGCACAAATCGTTTCTGCTCAAGAGAAAAATATATCTCTTGATTTGAAAAATGTAACAGTCAAAGAAGCTTTAGAACAGCTAAAAGCAAAAACTACTTATTCGTTGTGGTTTAATGTAAGCGAAGTGGATCTGGGACGAAAAATAACTATCAATTTCCAAGATAAGTCCATTAACGAAGCGTTAGACATTATCCTGAAAGGGCAAGCTTTGAATTATGAAATAAAAGATAAATACATTCAGATATTCAAGCCCCGGCAAAACTCTGAGAAGGGGAAAAACAAACAAATATCAGGTACAGTGGTAGATGATATGGGAGAGAGTCTGCCGGGTGTAAGTGTCAGGTTCAAAGAAGATACCACAGTAGGTACGGTTACTGACCTCGACGGACATTTTCAGATAAATATTCCCGAAAAAGCAAAGACTCTGATTGTTTCTTACATCGGAATGGAGACTAAAGAGTTACCTATAAAAGAGGGCAACATAAAAATTACGCTTAGTTCAGATTCGCAGATGCTGGAAGAGGTCGTTGTCACTGGTATGACAAAGGTAGATAAACGTCTGTTTACAGGTGCAACCGACAGGCTTAAAGCAGAAGATGCACGTTTGGACGGTATACCGGACGTAAGCCGTGCTTTGGAAGGACGTTCCGCCGGAGTATCTGTACAAAATGTATCCGGAACGTTTGGTACAGCTCCAAAGATCCGTGTCCGTGGTGCCACTTCTATTTATGGTAGTTCGAAACCTCTATGGGTCGTTGACGGAGTGGTTATGGAAGATGCCGTAGAAATTGATGCCGACGATTTGTCTTCCGGTGATGCTGTAACCCTGATAAGTTCGGCAATAGCCGGACTAAGTGCCGATGATATCGAAAGCTTTCAGATTTTGAAAGACGGATCGGCTACTTCAATATATGGTGCCAGAGCGATGGCAGGTGTTGTGGTTATTACTACCAAAAGGGGGCAAGCCGGTGTCAGCCGCATTAATTATACGGGAGAATTTACATCCCGATTAAAGCCTAATTATGACAATTTCAACATAATGGGCTCTCAGGAACAAATGGGTGTTTATAATGAAATGGCAGAAAAAGGCTGGTTGATTTTCTCCGATACTTACAGAGCTTCCAACAGTGGAGTATATGGAAAAATGTATCAACTCATTAATTCCTATAATCCTAAAAATCAGTCATGGGGATTGGTAAATACTCCGGAAGCACAAGCTACTTACCTTCAAATGGCCGAAATGAGAAATACAAACTGGTTTGATGAGTTGTTCAACAATAACATTACCATGAACCACTCAATAAGTATCAGTTCCGGTACGGAGAAAGCTAAATACTACGGTTCAATCAGTATTTACAATGATCCGGGATGGACAAAGGCCAGCTCGGTTAAGAGATATACAGCCAATGCAAACGCTTCTTTCAATCTTTCTAATAACCTGACGTTGACATTACTATCCAATGGTTCATACAGAAAGCAGAAAGCTCCCGGAACTTTAAGCCAGGAGATAGATGTAGTAAGCGGAGAGGTCAGACGGGATTTTGATATCAACCCGTATAGCTATGCGTTGAATACTTCAAGAACATTAGCATTGAAAGATGCCGACGGACTTGTATATTATACAAGAAATTATGCCCCTTTCAACATCCTAAATGAATTAGATAAAAATTATATCGACTTGGATGTAGTAGACCTCAAATTTCAGGGTGAGCTAAACTGGAAAATTATCAAAGGACTCGAAGCTAATGTGGTAGGAGCCGTAAAATATCAGATGACTTCACAGGACCATCTGATAAAAGAGAATTCAAACCAACCGGAAGCCTACCGTGCAGCAGGGGACGCTACTATACGCGACAGGAACCCTCTATTATATAAAAATCCGGATGTTCCCAACTCCCTACCTGTTGTTGTCTTGCCGGAAGGAGGTATATTCGATAAAAACGAGTATAAATTATTGGGTTATGACTTCAGAGCCAGTTTAAGCTACAATACAAGTTTCAAAGACAAACATATCATGAATCTGTTTGCCGGAACAGAAGCCAACTCAGCCGACCGGACTCAATACTGGTCAAGAGGATGGGGATACCAATACGAAAAAGGGGGTATACCTTTCTATGATTATCTGATATTTAAGCAAGGAATAGAGCAGAATAACCAGTATTATTACAACGATTTAACCTATTCACGCAACCTCGCTTTTTTCGGAATGGGCACCTATTCATACATGGGAAAATATACAGCTACCGGAACCATCCGTTATGAGGGTTCCAACAGACTGGGTAAAGCCCGTTCGGCCCGTTGGCTACCTACATGGAATGTAGCTGCTGCATGGAATATGCACGAAGAAGAATTCTTTGAGAAGTTAACTCCGGCCCTATCTCATTTTACATTGAAAGCATCCTACAGTCTTACAGCCGACAGGGGGCCTGCTTTTGTCACCAATTCCCGCGTTGTATATCGCAATTATTCCCCCTTCCGCCCTTTTGCAGGTGTCAAAGAGTCTGGCTTACAAATAGAAGATCTGGAAAACAGTGAATTGACTTACGAGAAGAAACATGAGTTTAATATTGGCGCCGACTTTGGTTTCATTGACAACAGGATTAACCTGAGCCTGGATTATTATACCCGTAATAATTACGACTTAATCGGACTTATCAACACACAAGGCGGTGGCGGACAGGGCACTAAGTATGCCAATGTAGCTTCTATGAAATCAAGCGGAGTAGAATTTACTTTATCAACAAAAAATATACGTACTAAAGATTTTCAATGGACTACGGATTTCATCTTCTCAAAATCCAAGAATGAAATAACCGAACTGGATTCAAAAGCACGTGTAATGAACCTTATCTCCGGTATGGGATTTGCAGAAAAAGGGTATCCTGTACGTGCATTATTTTCTATTCCGTTCCAAGGTCTGAATGAAGATGGACTTCCAACTTTTATCAATGAAGACGGAGAGGTCACAATTACAAATATCAACTTCCAGGAAGCCTTAAAGAAAGATTTTCTGAAATATGAAGGTCCTACCGATCCCACTATTACAGGAAGTTTCGGCAATATCTTTTCGTACAAGAATTTTAAATTAAATGTTTTCATGACTTATTCTTTTGGAAATGTAGTTCGTCTTGACCCCGTATTCAAAAGTGAGTACTCCGATTTGGACGCTATGCCCAAAGAATTCAGGAACAGATGGACTGTACCGGGAGATGAGGCCTATACCAACATACCCGTTATAGCTCATACACGCCAAGTGAAAGATATTCCAAACCTGAAATATGCCTATAATGCATACAACTACTCGGATGTTCGCGTAGCAAAAGGTGATTTTATCCGAATGAAGGAAATTTCTTTGTCATATGACTTCAATCCAGCCTGGATCAAACAGTTCAAACTGAATAATCTACAGCTTAAACTACAGGCTACAAACCTGTTTCTGATTTATTCGGATTCTAAATTAAACGGACAGGACCCGGAATTCTTCCGCTCCGGAGGAGTTGCTTCTCCTGTACCCAAACAGTTCACTTTAACTTTAAGACTTGGATTATAAAAAGACTGCAATGAATATGAAACATAAAAATAAATACTCAACATGGTTTGGAGTCACAGCAATGCTCCTCATGATATCCTCTTGTGACGGTTTTCTGGATAAAATGCCGGATAACAGAACCGAACTTGACAATAGCGAGAAAGTATTACAGTTACTCGTCTCAGCCTATCCTACCGGAACTTACGTGCAAGTTACAGAATTAATGTCTGATAATGTTGCAGATAACGGTCCGCTCTATATCTCTTACAATAAAAGTGTGGAGGAAAGCTACAAATGGCAGGATTTTACAGACAACCAACAAGATACTCCACAATTTATCTGGAATGAATATTATAAAGCAATAGCAGCCGCCAATCATGCAATGGAATACCTTAGTACCTCCGAAGGAGATGATGAAACAGAACTGGCTGCCAAAGGAGAAGCTCTCATCTGCCGTGCTTACTCGCACTTCATTCTGGCTAATGTCTTTTGTAAAGCATATAATCCACAAACAAGTAGCGCAGATCTGGGAGTACCTTACGTAGAAAAGCCGGAGAAAATAGTATCAGGACAATATGAAAGAGGTACTGTTGCCGAAGTATATGAAAAGATAAACCGTGATATAGAAGAGGGGCTACCACTTATTGACGACACAAAATATAAAAGTACCGTTATCAAATATCACTTTAATCAGAAAGCAGCTTATGCTTTTGCCGCACGATTCAACCTATATTACGGCAATTATGATAAAGCTGTCGAATATGCAACAAAAGCCATTGGAGACAATCCGGCAAAAGTACTCCGAAACCTCTCTCAATATCAAAGCATTGCCGCTCCAAAAGATTGTGGTATTGCCTATGTAAAAGCTGAATTGCCATGCAATCTTCTGTTAATGCCCGCTACATCTATGTGGAATTACAACCATTGGAGTTCTAAATATTGCAGGTACGCAATGAGTACAGCTAAACTTCAGGAGACCTACTGGAGCCTGGGCCCCTGGGTAACTCCGGAATATCTTTATCATGCAAATAAAATATATGGAGGTGATCAGGCATCCTACTATCCTAAACTCTATGGATTTATTGAGTATACGGATGTCATATCAGGCATAGGATATCTGAATATTGTAAATACGGTTTTCACTACTGATGAAACACTTCTTTGCCGCGCAGAAGCATATATTCGTATGAAAGATTACTCCAATGCAGCAAAAGACCTGATTTCCTGGTATGATTCACATACTATGAAAGGAGTAAAACCGCTGACTGAAGATTACATCAATGCTTATTATAAAACAGCAGATAAAGCATTGCGTCCGGAATTAAACCCAATGTTTGAGATTGAAGAGGACAAACAGCTAAACTTTATGTACTGTCTTCTACACTTCAGACGTATAGAAACTGTGCACGAAGGTCTCAGATGGTTTGACATTAAACGGTTTGGTATCGAAATTAAACACAACATATCCGGACAAGCCGACGATATCTTGACTAAAAACGACCTCAGAAGAGCGCTACAGTTACCTGCAGATGCAATCGGAGCCGGTATGCAACCTAATCCCAGATAATAATAAATAAATGTACAAAAATATATGAAAAAGATTTTATTATACACATTAGTAATCTTTTTAACCGGAGTGGTGATATCTTCCTGCTCTGATGATAAGTTTGGAGAAAGTATTTTTGATCCAACTCCCCGTGCCCGTACTGAATTTGACAATTGGCTGCTTCAGAACTATGTGAAAGAATATAATATTGATTTCAAATACCGAATGGAAGACATAGAAGCAGATATGTCATACAATCTTATTCCGGCCGAAGTTGAGAAGTCAAAAAAGCTGGCAAAAATTATCAAGTACCTGTGGCTTGAATCATACGATGAAATATTCGATAAAACCGGAAAAAATAAAGACTTCATGAGAACCTATGCACCCAAAGTCATTCTTCTGGTTGGTTCATCAGCGATCAATGCCTCTTCTTCTACAGAAGTATTAGGTTCGGCAGAAGCTGGAATCAAAGTTATACTATATAAGGTGAATGCCATAGATCCTACAGATGTAGAAATGCTGAATGAATACTATTTTGAAACAATGCATCATGAATTTGCTCACATCCTGCATCAGAAAAAGAACTATCCTACCGAATACAATCAGATATCCGCAGCCGATTACTCCTCTACCGGCTGGCAAAACAGAACGGAACAACAAGCTTGGAAACTTGGTTTCGTTACTCCTTATGCAGGTATGGAACCACAAGAAGACTTTGTAGAAGTAATAGCCAACTACCTTGTTAAACCGGATGGTTTCTGGGAAAACATGCTGGCAAATGCAGGAACAGAAGGAGCTGCCAAAATACAAACCAAGTTCGATATGGTAAAAGAATGGCTAATGACTGCGTGGAATATTGACATAGATGAGTTAAGAACCATTATCATCAGACGTTCCGGAGATATTGATTCAATTTTAAATGAAAAAATAACATACAATGAATAAATTAGCTTATACTATCATTGCTTTGTTTACATTGTGCATTACTTCATGCTCGGATGAAAAAAATATATTCGACAGTTCTTCTGCCAGCAGGATGAATGCAATGTTGCAACAGTGTAAGGAAATACTGACTGAATCGGAAAACGGATGGATTTTTGAATACTACCCCGAGGATAATAAATACGGAGGCTTCCATTTCTACATGGTCTTTTCCGAACAGGGAGAAGTGAGTATTACCGCAGAGTCGCCCATACTGGAATCACCGGGCGAACAAGTTACAAGTATGTATCAGATAAAGGGAGATATGGGCCCTATATTGAGCTTTGATACTTACAATCACATACTGCATCAATTCTCCGATCCCAATCCGGATGGACTTGGTTACGAGGGTGACTATGAATTCATCATTCTTAATGTAACCAAAGAAAGAATCGAGTTAAAAGGAAAAAAGAATGGGACCAAAATGCAAATGTTCCCTCTGCCCAATGATATGACATGGGAAAATTACAGTAGTAAACTGGATAAAATGATAGAAGCTTTTCCAGGGTTCACCATGCGTTTGAATGTAAATGGTACTACTATAGAAATGGAAGAATCCGAGGAAATAGGGCGTTACCAGACTTTCAATCTGCCGGAAGGAATCAGTTCATCAGCCGAAGGGATGGCCTATATCTATACTACAGATGGCATCAAATTCAAAGAGCCCGTAACCATTGCAGGAAAAACAATACAGAATTTCACTGCTTCGGAAGATAGGACTCACCTGACTTGTACAGATGAAGGGGCAGACAATGTACAAATCACACAAATGCCTTTAGGAGAAGCATTTGTAACAAAAAAAGGTAACTGGTTCTTTGACACGAAACAGATGGGTCCCCGATTTACAACCATGTGGAATACTGCTGCCGAAAACATGAAAAAAGACCTTTATGGACAAGGCCCGGAAGAGTTACAACAAGTTTCTTTACAAAGTCCTTATCAGGTATTTACTGTATATAGTTATTCAATTAATGACAGAAAATTGTATAGTGCTAATTTTTATATGGACTTCGTTCCGATAAAAGATGCCGATCAGGTGAAAATAATTTTCGCAGGAGGAGGAGATGACTTTGCCAGATACTTCTATATGGAATATTTCAAAATGATTCTGGGATACATGAGTGATGACGAACCTTACAACATGACTTATAATAACCTGAAGAGTCCGAGTGAAATCACATTCAGAAGAAATGATAACCCGGACATCGTTTGGTTCAAAACAATCAGATACATTAAATAACCACATAAAAATTACGAATATGAAAAAAAAGAGTTTTTACATTTTTATTCAGATGGTTTTATTCGTCTCTTTAGCTTGTTCACAGGTGAATGCCCAACAAATCAAGCCACAAAGAAATAAAACGGAGAAAGTAGGTACACCGGAAGTTACAAACTCCCGGACAGTAACAACGCGGGCCACTACATTAGGCACTTTACCCTATTCTAATGATTTTGATAGTTATGAGATTCGGACAGTTCCCGAAGGATGGGTTTGTACGGGTGACAAAGATGCTTTTGCCATCACTACGTTCAATGGTTGGAAAAATATATATTCCGAGCCTAATTGCCTCGGTGTCTATTCTTCTGCAACAGAAAATAACTGGGCATATACTCCAGGATTTGAGATGAAAGCCGGAAGAATTTATCATGCCAGTTTCTGGCTATTGGCTCCGGGACTTTCCGAGTCTGCCAATAAGAGCGAAAGCTTACGTTTTACTGTTGGCAAGGGGCAGTCAAAAGAAGCAGATTGTATCACATTGGTAGATTTAAAAAATATCAAGTACAAAGAATGGAAAAAAGTAGAAGCTGATTTCACACCGGAAACAGATGGTATCTATCACTTCGGAATTGGCTTTACCACGGTCGTTGCAAATGGTGTAGGAATAGACAATTTTGAGGTTTATGACAATGAGAACCCTTTCCCGGCTGTAGCAAAATACGTTGCATACGGCGGTCTTTGGTCAACTCATGCTAATCATATAAAAGAACGCCTGCGCTATGTATATCCGGAGCAACCTATCTCATTCATTAATCAGTCTAAATATGCAACTGATTACCAATGGAACACATTTGGAAATCCGGCTACTACTACCGAAGAAAGTCCGGCTGTAACTTATTCGGAAAGTGGAGACTACAGACCTCTGTTGAGGGTAACAAATGCAAAATCCACTGATTCATTCTCAGACATTGTAAATATAGGTGTTTTAGGCAAAGAGGATGTTACAGACATTGTTGCCAACAGTTCTGACATGTACGATGAACTGTTCCTACCGGAAACAGATGTTCCCGGTTCAAACGACTATGTTAGTGGCATAAATAAATATTATACCACTTTTGCAGAAAGGTTCGAACTACCTGCTGATGCCGAAGCAACAGTCAGTGGTGTTCATTTCAGATTGTATTTATACAAAGCAGCTACCACTAATAAAGGTAAACCTGTAAAAGTCAGATTGTACGGAGAGAAATGGGGAGCACCGGATCCGGATAATGTATTTGGAGAATATGTCACAACAATGAGTGGAGCCTTCGGTAGCACTTCTGTAGACTACGAAAATGTCATCAGAAAGATTAAATTTGCTACTCCTATAAAAGTCAAAGGAACATTCTATCTATCTATAGAACTCGACGAATCCATCGTACCGGACGCAACTACAAAATTAGCTTTGGCATGTGATGTGTACAGAGCAGATAAAGTTGCTTCTGCTTATGTACGAATTCATGCAGCAGGAGCTGCAGAGTTGAATCTTAATGGAGGATGGTATTGTGTACCTGATCTTCCCTGGCCGTTTAACGAGATTGATAAAACCGGATTCTCTTTCTATTTATCTCCGGAAATTACTTTCCATCAGGTAAAAGGAACTTCCATAAACAAAGTGGAAGACAGTAAGATCAGTGTTTATCCAACGGTATTCCACTCTGACTTCAACATAAAAACCGGAGATAATACATCGAAATTAATTCGTGTATTCAATGCTAACGGACAAATCATTTATGAAAAAAATACAAATGAAGCTAATATAACTGTTACGGGTTCAAACTGGGCCGAAGGTATTTACCTGATAAAAGTTGGAGGTGACTCTATCAATGCTTCTATAAAAGTTATCAAGAAATAAAAAAACTCTCTCTTTACTTTATTCTTAACAATTGTCCGGGCGTTAAATCCCGTATTTGACGTCCCGGACAATATTTTATTCATTAATACACATCGGAAGATATGAAAAAACGACTACTTATTACATGCCTTATGTCACTGATAGTCATCGGCATATGGGCTGAGAAAAATGAAGATGAACCGATCGTCAAGATGACTTGTACTGTCGGTAAAGTTAGTTTTAAATTGTACGCAACCGAAGAAACTATTTTCCAGGTTGACTTTGGTGAAGGAGCAATAGAACAAACAGTTAAAACAACCGGAACAACAATCAATGGTTCTGCTTCGGGCACTTCAGTTAGTGTATATGGAGATGCCGGCAAGCTGAAAAAGGTTGAAATCTCTTCCAACAAACTTCTAAAAGTGCTTGATTTCAATAAATGTCTGGCACTAACAGAACTATCCTGTTCGAGTTGCCAGGGTGTAACTGAGATTATTCTACCTTCCTCTACAGAGAATCAATTGGCAAAGATTAATTGTAGTTATGTCAATCTGGCTTCTTTTGACGCAAGTAAGTGCGCAAAGCTAAAAACGCTCTCACTGTCCAATGCAGATGCAACGCTAAAAACACTGATACTTCCGGAAAACACAGATATTCTGAATGACTTAACACTGATACAATGTGGTCTGACAACATTGGATGTCAGTAAATATACCAATTTGACAAATCTGGATTGTACTTACAATTTCCTTACCTCCATCCAGGTTCCTGAACCCCCCAATAAAAATCTGTCTGTAGACTGCTCCTATAACTACATGATCATGCCTAATTTTCCCGAAGGCGAAAACATCATTTTATACTATATGGACCAGCGGGAGAAAGTATCCCAATACGCATTGGATGAAAGTTATACAACAAATGACATAATTGACCTTTCTGAATTTTACGTTTCCAAAAAAGGAATTAGCGGCTCCTACTTTGCAGATGGAGTTTATCCTACCTTCACTTGGTATACAAACGGAAACAGCGATCCGCTGGAAGAAGGAAAGGACTACACAACAACTGAGCCTGGAAAATTCAAATTCAGTATAGTTCCCGAAAACAGCGTTTATTGCATCATTGCATCCAAAGCCTATCCGGCTTATCAGGATTACAATTCTCCATACCGTACTACCGATACTACTATTGAAAAAGCAGCCGATCCGGTTATCAGCCTCACTACATCCAATGAAAGGAGTATTGGCTTCTCTATTGGGGCAACAGAAGATAATACAACCATTCAAATAGACTGGGGAGATGGAAATCTGGTTGATAAAATTATAAATTCAACAAAAACATCTATACAAGGTACACCTACAGACACAAAGGTCATTAAGATTTATACAGATGCAGCCAAAATAAAGGAAATCTCTTTAGCTTACTGCGATTATCTTACTGGAGTTGACCTAAGTAGATGTACAGCACTGGAAATACTTTCTATAAAAGGAAGTTCTAAAATCGCAACAATAACATACCCTGAAAATATAGCAACTATAACCAGTCTGACTATTGAAAACAGCAATATAAGAAATCTGGATATACATGATTGGTCGGGACTGAAAAATCTGAATTATGCTCCATCCGGTACAGCCACAATTGTTCTGCCGGACGAAACAGAGAATTTAGAAACTGTCATTCTGAAAAGACTATCCTCAAAAACAATAGATTTGAGCAAGTATACCAATTTAACTTCATTAGAAGCCACCAATAATTCTTCATTAGAAGGATTGGATGTTAATACATGCAGTAAACTGAGTAAATTAATCTGCAAGAGCAATACTAAACTTGCAACTCTTGCTCTTCCGACTGTAAAAACAGCTTTAACAGAATTAAATTGTGAATATACAGCATTAGCCAGCATTAATCTGAAAGAATACACCAATCTACAGATTTTGAATTGTAGTGGAATAAAAGAAGTGACTCTTCCGGAAAATGCAGCTGCCATGACCTCCCTGACATGTAAAGAGAATGGCTTAAAAACACTGGATATAAGTTCTTATATCAACCTGACATACCTGGATTGCTCATATAACGAGCTGACCAAAATATTAGTTCCTGAGAGTCTGAATCAGATTTTAGAAATCGACTGCTCATACAATTATATGATCATGCCAAACTTCCCCGAAGGCGAAAAGATAAAAATGTCATATATATATCAAAAAGATAAAGTGATGAAATATGAACTGGCAAGCAGCTACAAGACTGATGAAACAATTGATTTTTCGGATTGGTATGTGAAAAAGAAAGGATTGGCTGATTCATACTTCCCTAATGGGGTCTATCCTACTTTTGAGTGGTATCTTGTCAATACGGGTGAAAAACTTAGTGCAGGAAAAGACTACACGGTAACAGAAGGATGCAAATTCCGTTTCAATACCATACCAGACGGTGCAATCTACTGTGTTATCTCCTCCAAGGCATATCCTGATTATACAGATTACAATGACCCCTATCAGACAACCTCCTGTGTAATTGCACAAGGAACAGGACTGGAAAAAACAAATGAAAATATAGCTAAAATTTATGCTACTGGTACCAATATTACAATTACCCCAGTAGAAAATTGTACTTACTCCGTGCTCACTTCTACCGGACAAATAATAGCAAATGGTGAAGCCAGTCAAAGTATTGATGTACCTGTAGGCTCAACAGGTATATACATTGTATGTATCCGAACAAAAGATAATACAATTAGTACTTATAAGATAGCTATTCAATAACAGAAAAGAAAGAATTCTTTTTGGACGCCCCATATAATTTAGCATTATAAATTATATGGGGCGCTATTTTTTATGTAGAAGTCATTTGATAGACACCGTTATTTATTATTTCCCTCCAGAAGAGAGCAATCGTTTACTAAGATAACGCACCGGATACCACACCGAAAGAAAACCAACGGCAAGTACCGTTACAAACACCAACACTACATCCCAGAAGTGCACGCTGACCGGATAGGCATCCACCAGAAAGTTTCCTCCTCCACCACCTAAAGAGATAATACCAAATTTTTGTTGTATCAAACAGAGAATCAATCCCAATACAATACCGGATATAGCACCAAAGAGAGAAATCAGACGCCCTTCAAAAAGAAATATTCTGGAAATCAAACGATCATCCGCTCCTAAATTGCGTAAAGTCACAACATCCTCTTTCTTATCAAGAATCAACATAGAAAGAGAACCTATTACATTAAAGCAGGCAATCATCAAAATAAACGTAAGGAAAAGATATGAAATCAATTTCTCTATCTCCATAATCCGAAATACGTCTTCTTGTTGTTCATAGCGATCCTGCACAACAAAGTCAGCACCCAATATCGATGCAATCTTTGATTTGACAGAAGAAAGACTCACACCGGGCTTTATTTTCAATTCAATAGCAGAAACTTCAGTTGTATAATCAAGCATTCGACGCACAAAATCAAGAGAAGTAAGAATATAACGGCTATCATACTTTTGCTGATTGACCACAAAGACAGTACCCGGAGAAAAAAGATACTCCATATTAAAAGAAGCGGAAGGATTTGCCATATTCACCTTAGCATTCCGCTTAGGGGTATAAATCTGCAACGGATCAACAAACTGTATACCTGTACCCAGCGTCGAAACCAGTTCAATGCCCATCACAGCATAATCTACTATAGAATCATGAAGTAAAAAATCTCCTGCCCCATAAAGAATGCTGTCAATAGACGTAAGATCCTCAAAGTTATCTTCCACCCCCTTTATTACAGCCATCGTCTGACGGTCTTTATACTGTACCATCGCATTTTCTTCCAGCGTTTCGGTAAATACAGCGACTTCCGGCAAGGCACGAATCGCTTGTATGCGTTCGTCTTGTCCATCGAAAACCTTACCTTCCCGAATACTAATCTTCAGTTCCGGATCGAACGCTGTAAAAAAGCTGGCCACCATATCCTGGAAACCGTTAAATACAGAAAGTGTACAGACCAGCGCCAGTGTAGCAAGTGCTACCCCACATACTGATATGCCGGAAATAATATTGATGGCATTGTGCTTCTTCTTTGAAAAGAGATAGCGCCGGGCTATATAAAAGGGCAGGTTCACTTCAAAAGAGAATCTATCTTTTCTATATAATCCAATGAGTCATCCACAAAGAATTTCAGTTCGGGGATGATACGTAACTGGTGACGAACACGTGTTCCGAGCTCATACCGGATAGATTTCATGTTGTTATTGATATTCTTCACCATCTCTTCTCCCTTTTCAGAAGGAAAAATACTAAGGTATACACGCGCTATACTCATATCAGGACTGATACGAACTGCACTTACCGACACCAGTATACCGGGCATTGCCTTGGTTTGTAACAAGAAGATTTCACTCAATTCTTTTTGCAACAAACGGGATATCTTATTCTGTCTGGTTGTTTCCATAAAGTTATTTATCAGGTTTATTAAATGTAATTATTCATATTGAGCAGGCGACCCTCACCTACTCATATAAAACACAAAGTTACAGAAATATATCGCTTGACAGGCTATTTATATGATATTTTTAGTTTTCATTATCGAAATAACATACACACTAAAAAAGAACATAAGAATCTGCAAATAACAGTCATAGGATACGAAAAAGAGAAGAACAGGAGATTATTGTAATTACTTAGCCACTAAGTTAGCATTATTTTTTACGGATAATTGTCAATCCATCCCGCAAGGGAAGTATCACCTTCTCTACCCTTGTATCTTTTGCCACAAGATCATTGAACGCTTTAATACCAATTGTTTGATAATCATTATTGTGCGGATGTTCCTCCAACACGTGGCCATCCCACAATGTATTATCTGCAATGATATAACCACCCGCAGAAAGATGGGCAAGCGTCATTTCATAATACTCAATATACTTACGCTTATCCCCGTCTACAAAAGCAAGATCGAACGTAATGTCTAACTTCGGCACCAATTCAAGAGCATCACCGATATAAAACTTTATCTTATGGGCATAAGCGGACTTCTCCAGCCAAGGACGGGTAAAATCCTCCTGTTCGTCATTAATCTCAAACGTATGAAGCATTCCTCCTTCACTCAAGCCTTCGGCAAGACAAAGGGCTGAATATCCGCTATAAGTTCCTATCTCAAGTATCTGCCGAGGGCGAATCATCTCGACAAACATTTTCAGCATCCTCCCTTGCAAATGCCCGGAAGCCATACGGGGACGAAGCAACTTGACATGAGTATCTCGATACAACGCCTTCAAATAATCGCCTTCATCATCTATATGGCTCAGGATGTAATCGTCTATAGTATCCATGGAAAGAGGAAAAGGATTTACGATTAGACGATTTACGATTGAAATAACTCTTGTTTATCAGAAGTAATTTCAATCGTAAATTGTAAATCGTCCAATCGTAAATTATAAATATCTGTTCTTATTAGGCAATACAGTCTCTTCAGCATGTTTCAAAGCATCTTCCACTACATTTATTTCGAGGAAAGAAGTTTGGGTTCCCGCTTTACCACTACTCAAATAACCTACCATATCCGAAGGACACAAACGTCCTTCTTTCAACAGACGGCGTAGTGCAGCAAAGTAATACTCCTGTCCGTTAGCCAGTTCGGGCATATAGATAGCTTCCACACCATAAGAAAGCGCCAGATGACGCATGGTTTTCTCCTTGTAGCAAATAGCCAGCACAGGATATTTACCACGGAAAGCAGCAAGGTTACGGGCAGTACGTCCACTATAACTATCAGTAATAATAGCACGCATCTTCAACTTGGCTGTAGCTTTCACAGCTTGTTTGGCAAGGAATGCAGTCACATCATTACTATTTTCATCCAACGGAATGCGGATATCGTTCTCTTCCAGTTTATCTTTTTCAGCTTGCGCGGCAATAGCAGTCATCGTTTTCACAGCTTCTACCGGATATTTGCCATAAGCCGTTTCACCGCTCAGCATCAAAGCATCGGTACGATAATAGATAGCATTAGCGATATCAGTTACCTCCGCACGAGTCGGACGCGGATTATTAATCATCGTATGCAGCATCTGTGTGGCTACAATAACCGGTTTCTTTGCCAACACACATTTACGAATCAATGTACGTTGGATGCCCGGAATACGTTCTTGCGGTACTTCAATACCCAAATCACCACGTGCTACCATCACACCATCAGCCACTTCAAGGATTTCATCGATATTATCAACACCTTCCTGATTCTCAATCTTGGCTATAATTTTAATATCACTATTATGTTCATCAAGAATGGTACGAATATCAAGTACATCCTGTTTGTTACGTACAAACGAATGTGCTATAAAATCAATATCCTTCTCAATAGCATACAATATATTATTGCGGTCTTTTTCTGTCAACGAAGGCAAATTAATTCGTACACCCGGCACATTCACACTTTTACGACTCCCCAAGACAGCTTCATTCTGTACTTCACAAAGTAAATAGTCACTTGTTTTATCAATCACACGAAGTTCAAGATCACCATCATCGATAAGAATCGTTCCACCGATATTCAGGTCATGTACAAAATTGGGATATGAAACAGCAATACACTCGCGGGTTGTTTCCAGATCAGGGTTACCAACAATCTTCACTTTTTCACCAATCTGAAAAGGAATAGGTTCGGCATTAGCAGTCGTTCGTACTTCCGGTCCTTTGGTATCCATCAGGATGGCAATACGGTTGGAAACGGTACGTACATTAGCTATCAAAGCTTCAAAACCTTCACGGCTGGCGTGTGCGGTATTCATACGAACAACGTTCATCCCGGCATCAAACAACTGTTTTATAAAGTCTACGTCGCAGCGTCTGTCTGAGATGGAAGCTACGATTTTAGTCTGTTTCAGTAACATCTTAAATAATTATTTAATTTTGATAATGTGCCAATATGCCAATTATCCTCCGGCTTATTTACACATTAATTATATGAATCTATTTTAATTCTCACATTACCATTTCAAAGCCTCAAGAGCCAGACGGTATGAATTGAGCCCGAAACCACAAATAACTCCTTTACAGGCACAAGCAATCATAGACACATGACGAAAATCTTCACGACTGTGCACATTAGAGATATGTACTTCAATTACCGGAGCGGTCACCGCGCGAATAGCATCCTGTAAAGCAATAGACGTATGTGTATAAGCCCCTGCATTCAAAATAATACCATCAGATTCAAAACCCGCCTGCTGGATGCAGTCAATCAGCTCTCCTTCAATATTCGATTGAAAATAGTTTATTTCTATATCCTTATATGCTTCGCGAAGTTCGGCCAGATAGTCTTCAAATGTAACACTCCCATATATGGAAGGTTCACGCTTGCCCAGCAGATTAATATTGGGGCCATTAATAATTTGTATCCTCATAACACAATCCTACTAATTTTAATACCTTTGTCTCGGAAATATTATTTCAAGGTGCAAAGATAGCGCAAACCGAATGTAGAAGCAAATTTATTTGTATTTTGCTGAGGCGCAGCCTATCTTCACGGAGCAAAGGTAAAAAAAAGAAATGAAAATAAACGAAAAAACCGAGAAGAAGGATACACAAGAACAGATAATCAAAAAGTATCAACAATATCTGAAGTTGGAGAAGTCTCTGGCTAAAAATACGCTGGATGCTTATATGACTGATCTGAGTAAGTTACTCAACTTCCTGCAAACAGAGAACACCGGAGTTCTGAATGTTTCCCTGAACGACCTGGAACGCTTCTCTGCCGGGCTCCATGATATTGGCATTCACCCACGTTCGCAGGCACGGATCATTTCAGGCATCAAATCTTTCTTTCACTTTCTCATTATGGCCGATTATATAGAAGCTGACCCGAGCGAACTGCTTGAAGGCCCCAAAATCGGCTTTAAAATACCGGAGGTACTGACAGTTGAAGAAATTGATACCATTATTTCAACCATAGACCTTAGCAAAAACGAAGGCCAGCGTAATCGTGCCATGCTTGAGACCTTGTATAGCTGCGGTTTACGCGTATCCGAGCTGACCAACTTAAAGCTTTCCGACCTTTATTTTGATGAGGGTTTTATCAAAGTAGAAGGTAAAGGCAGCAAACAACGCCTGGTACCGATTTCTCCACGAGCTATCAAAGAGATACAACTATATTTTATTGACCGGAACCGGGGGAAAATAAAAAAAGAGTATGAAGACTTCGTTTTTCTGGCCCGATGGGGTAAAAACATATCCCGTATTATGGTCTTCCATCTCATCAAGGAACTGGCACAGATAAGCGGTATCACCAAGAACATCAGTCCACATACATTTCGCCATTCATTTGCCACTCATTTGTTGGAAGGAGGAGCCAATTTACGAGCAATTCAATGTATGCTTGGTCATGAATCCATCGCTACTACAGAGATATATACCCACATTGACCGAAACATGTTGCGGAGTGAAATAATAGAGCATCACCCGCGTAATATTAAATATCGTCAAGAAAAGAAAGGCTGATTTCATTAAATTATAATAAAAACAACACTTTAGCTATATATATATCTTAATATTTAATATCTTTGCGTTACTTTTTCCGGGTTAAATGGAAAAGGCTATGAATGGACGAATATTTCAATTACAAACATTTAATTTATACCTAAAATGATTAAGAAGCTTTATTTGCCTTTCCTTATGGCATTGATTGTTGCATTTTCGTCTTGCAGCAAAATGGGTGAATTATCATCTGACTACTTTACTACAACCCCACAGGTGTTGGAAGCAGTGGGTGGCAAAGTTCCTGTAACTATCAACGGAAAGTTTCCTGAAAAGTATTTCAAAAAGAAAGCCGTTGTAGAAGTAACTCCGGTTTTGAGATGGAATGGTGGCGAAGTTAAAGGCCAGCCTGCAGTATTCCAAGGTGAAAAAGTAGAAGGTAACGACCAGACTATCTCTTACAAGATGGGTGGTAACTACACGATGAAAACTTCATTTGACTATGTTCCTGAAATGGCTAAGTCTGAACTGTACCTTGAATTCAATGCTAAAATCGGTAACAAGACAGTAGCTATTCCTGCTGTTAAAATTGCTGATGGCGTGATCTCTACTTCAGAACTGATTGAAAACACGCTGCAAAGTGCTAACCCCGCTAACGGTGATGATGCTTTCCAACGTATCATCAAAGAGAAACACAATGCTAACATTATGTTCCTTATCCAACAAGCTAACATTCGTGCAAGCGAATTGAAGACTGCTAAAGACTTCAACAAAGAAGTAGCTAACGTAAACGATGCTGCTAACAAAAAAATCAGTAACATTGAAGTTTCTGCTTATGCATCTCCTGACGGTGGTGTAGGTTTGAACACTAAGCTGGCCGAAAATCGTGAAGACAACACTACTAAGATGTTGAGCAAAGACCTTAAGAAAGCTAAGATCGATGCAGCTATCGATGCCAAATACACAGCTCAGGACTGGGAAGGTTTCCAGGAACTGGTTTCTAAATCAAACATCCAGGACAAAGAATTGATTCTTCGCGTACTCTCTATGTATCAGGATCCTGAACAAAGAGAACAAGAAATCAAAAACATCTCTTCTGTTTACAAAACTTTGGCTGACGAAATCCTGCCGCAATTGCGTCGTTCTCGTTTGACTTTGAACTATGAAATCATTGGTAAGTCTGACGACGAAATCGCTTCTTTGGCTTCTTCTAATCCTAAAGAACTGACTTTGGAAGAATTGCTGTATGCTGCAACACTGACTAATGACAACGGTAAGAAAGAAGTAATCTATACAAAAGCTACCGAGTTGTTCCCGAATGACTACCGTGCATTCAACAACCTTGGTAAATTGGCTTATCAGGCTGGTAACATTGACAAAGCTGAATCATACCTGAAGAAAGCTGCTAACATTCAGGCTGCTCCTGAAGTTAACATGAACTTAGGTCTTGTAGCTTTGGCTAAAGGTGATAAGAGCGCTGCTGAATCTTACTTAGGTAAGGCTTCTGGTGCTAAAGAACTGGGCGAAACAATGGGTAACCTGTACATTGCACAGGGTCAGTATGAAAGAGCTGTAAACTCATTCGGTGACGCTAAGACAAATAGTGCTGCTCTTGCTCAGATCCTGGCTAAGGACTACAACAAAGCTAAAAACACATTGGCTGGTGTAGAAAAACCGGATGCTTACACAGACTACCTGATGGCTGTACTGGGTGCAAGAACTAACAACCTTTCTATGTTAACAAGCAGTCTGAAAAGCGCAGTTGCTAAAGACTCTTCATTAGCTAAGAAAGCTGCAACTGATCTTGAGTTCGCAAAATACTTCGTTAACTCAGACTTTATGAATATTATCAAATAAGCGAATCCTTCGTATTTTATTTGAAAAAAAGGAGTTGCTCACCACAAATGGTGAGCAATTCTTTTTTTTTATCTATAAAACCCGTACTTTCGCAGAAAAGATGTAAAAATGAAGAAAATAAATATCTTACTCATCCTGATAATCTGCCTGACGGGTTGCAAGAAAAGTGCAGATACAACAAGCATAACCGGAGAAATAAAAGGACTGGGAGACGATACAATCTATTTATATGGCATCGACGGACTCTACCAGCATATAGATACTATATATGTAAAGGAAGACAAGTTCTCTCATTCATTAAAAGTGGACACTATCACCACAGCTATGCTACTCTTCAAAGACGAAACAGAGTATCCGATTTTTCTTGATAAAAAAGAGAAAATCAAGATACAAGGTAATGCAAATAGCCTGAATCACCTGAATATTGAAGGAAACATTTATAATGAAGAGTTCTCTGCCTTCCAGGCAACCTTGCAAGATCCGGCTATATCCTCCGAAGAAATACTCGAAGCAAAAGCAGAAGAATTTATCCGTCAGCACAATAATTCTTTCGTCAGCATTTATCTGTTGGACAAGTATTTTGCACAGAAGGAGACTCCTAACTTTAAAAAGATAAAAGAGTTGATCGATGTAATGGCAGGAGTACTTCAAGATAAACCTTCCATTGGGCAGTTGACCGAAAATATCACTCAAATAGAAAAGGTGAATGAAGGCAAGACAGCTCCTTTCTTCAGCCTTCCCAATCAAAAAGGAGAAAAAGTAACACGCTTAGATAAGTTCAAGGACAAATATATGCTCATCAATTTCTGGGCATCCTGGTGTGAAGAGTGTGATTCTACAAATATGGAACTGCGCAAGATAAACAACAAGTATAAAAAGAACAAAGAATTTGGCATATTAGGTATTTCGCTCGACATAAATAAAGAAGACTGGAAAAATAAGATAAAGCAGGATACACTAACCTGGGAACAGGTATGTACCTTTACTGGGTGGAATCTGGAGACTGCCAAACAATATGCCATACTGAAATTACCAACCAACATACTCGTATCTCCGGGCGGCAGGATAATTGCAAGAGACATCCCAACTGACAGCCTGAGCCATGAAATTGAGAAAGTACTAAAGAAGGAAAAGAAATAAATCCTTAAATCGAAAAGAAAAACATGCTCATAAAAGTATTCGGCGCGGCTGTACAAGGTATAAACGCAACTCTTATTACAATCGAAGTAAACAGTTCAAGAGGCTGTATGTTCTATCTGGTAGGTTTGCCCGATTCTGCTGTGAAAGAAAGTCATCAACGCATTATATCTGCCTTACAAGTGACCGGATACAAGATGCCTACCAGTAATATTGTCATCAATATGGCGCCGGCAGACATTCGTAAAGAAGGATCAGCTTACGATCTTCCCCTCGCAATAGGCATTCTTGCTGCCAGTGAAACCATTTCCTGCGAGAAACTCCCTCACTATCTGATGATGGGTGAGCTAAGCCTTGATGGAAGTATACAACCCATCACCGGTGCATTGCCCATCGCTATTAAAGCACGTGAAGAGGGATTTGAAGGACTGATCGTACCACAACAAAATGCGCGTGAGGCGGCAGTTGTCAATAATTTGAATGTATATGGTGTATCCAATATCCGGGAAGTAATTGAGTTCTTCAATGGAAAGCAGGAGCTACAACCCACCATAGTCAATACCCGGGAAGAATTTTATGCCCAACAGGAAAATTTTGAATGCGACTTCTCCGATGTAAAAGGGCAAGAAAATGTAAAACGCGCTCTTGAAGTAGCAGCAGCCGGCGGACACAATCTGATTCTCGTAGGCGCTCCAGGTTGCGGTAAATCAATGATGGCTAAGCGCTTACCATCTATACTTCCCCCTCTTTCCCTGGGCGAAAGTCTGGAAACCACCAAGATACATTCTGTTGCCGGAAAATTGGGACGTAATGCCTCACTCATATCCAAACGTCCCTTCCGCGATCCACATCATACCATCTCACAAACAGCAATGGTAGGAGGAGGTAGTTTCCCTCAGCCGGGCGAAATTAGTCTGGCACATAATGGTGTACTCTTTCTGGATGAATTACCAGAGTTCCAAAGAGGAGTATTAGAAGTCCTACGCCAACCATTAGAAGATCGCCGCATCACCATTTCGCGGGTAAAATGCAGCATTGATTATCCTGCCAGCTTTACCTTGATCGCCTCCATGAATCCTTGTCCCTGCGGATATTACAATCACCCTACAAAGGCTTGTGTTTGTTCTCCTGGACAGGTACAGAAGTACCTGAATAAAATATCCGGTCCCCTACTTGACCGGATCGATATACAAATAGAGATAGTCCCTGTCCCTTTTGAAGAAATGGCCAGTAAACGACCTGCAGAACCAAGTAGCGAAATTCGCAAACGTGTGATAAAAGCCCGACAGATACAAGAACAACGCTTTTCCAATCATCCCGGTATTTACTGCAATGCCCAAATGACAAGCAAACTGATCTCCACCTATGCACAACCCGACAGCAAAGGACTTATTTTGCTAAAAAATGCCATGGAACGCTTCAACTTGTCCGCCCGTGCCTATGACCGTATATTGAAAGTATCACGAACCATTGCCGATCTGGAAGGAAGCGAACAAATACTCCCAGCCCATTTGGCAGAAGCTATCAGTTACCGCAATCTGGACAGGGAGAATTGGGCGGGGTAAAAGAAAGGAACTTACCTTTTGTTTCTAAATTTTCTAAGTTTCATTTTTTAATCTTTTGTTTGAAATTAAAAAGAAATCACAATGCAACCCAATTAGCATAGAAACAACCCTTTATCTCTTTTACAACCTTTTTCTCTTTAAAAGAATATATCACATAAAAAAGATGACTTTTCTTTACTAAAAGATAATTTCCATTTGGTGAATAAATAGGGAAAGTACCTTTAACCGGAAGCTCTACTACTTTATTGTCACAAAATGTATATTCGTAAATATAATAAGATTTATCCATCATTCTTTTTTTCCAAGAAAAGCAGACTTTTTTTCCATCATTGCATATATAAGGATAATACAATCCGTTCATTGCTTTAGGATTATTTTTCAAAGTATTTTCTATTAGTAAAGTGATCCGATTATTATTTTGCATATATAGATTACCTCCTGATGAATAGATTGTCATCCCTTTTATTGTATTACTTTTATAAAAAGGAAATCTATCTTGTTCCTTATCCAATACCATGCTGAATTCATATTGAATGTAATTTTCATTTTTGTTATTGATCTTCATATTATAAACCTTGGATACCTTATTTGAATCTAAATGATTGCAAGTCATTTGTCCTATATGTAATAGCATTGAATCTTTATTCAACATATACATATCACTACTATATTGATTTATTTTTTTTGTTTTAAATAGTATTTTTTTTTGTTCATCATATATTACAATATATTTCCTGCCATTTAAGCAAGCTATATCGAATCGACTATTCGGCATCACATTTAGCAACAAACATTCCGTCTGATTTTCAATATTAGATAATATTATAGACGTATCTCTTTGAATCAATAAACATTCATCATGACCGTATGAATAAACAAAATTATTAAACATGAACATAAAGTAAATGATTAAATTTATATTCTTTTTCATATTTTACAACATTAATAATTTAAATGATAATAATTTAAAAACAATCCTGGTCGCATTCCCAAATTCCTTAAGTACATCTGAGCATTCAATATATATGGATGAATACCAATATTAAAAATCCCAGACATATTAAGAGCCATTGATGTATGAGTAACACAACTACTTAACTCTAAACTATAAATGAGCGATCCATTATTCTCTAATTTATTTAACCACCCGCCATATTTATCAATCATTTTCGTATTGGCTCGCAAAGTTTGACGCCAAATAGGATGGTTTGATGTTCCCCCTGCATATGATGGCCAGCTATTTGTACCTTTCATCCAATGCCAACTCTCTTTAGCACCAGGATTTATACGATCTGGTCCTACAGAAACAATAGACTCATTATTTTTATTCACAATCTCAGAATGTCCAACCGCATCAGAATGTTCTGTAACCAAATCTATATTGTCTTGATTTTTAAATCCCATTAGTAAATCTGACAAATTATTCAATCCTCCTAACGCATACATCCAATTATCCATTTTTCCATTTCCTTTTTTCCCAAGATACCCCAATATATTATTAGTCATATCATAAGACACTCCTCCCAAATTTAGGGATACAGGGACTTGACCTCCTGTCATCATATGCATCCCAACTGAATTTACATATGAACCCGTTAACATGGATGCTGTATTAGCCATAGGTATTCCCGAAGTAGCAACATATGCAGAAAGAACTCCCGATGCCGCACCAATAGCAGCTCCTCCAAACATATATCCCCAAGTTTTACCACTGTTATAATCCCATTTTACAGGGTTATACTGTCCGTCATTAGCAATGGTACCACCTGTATAAGCTCCAATTACTGCTCCAATTATTACCGGTATGAACCAAGCTATTTCCCCATCCGGATCCGTATACAACAACGGGTTCCCATAACAATACCCATACCGATTGTAATTCAACCAACTACCAGGTGCCTGCACATAAGGATCAGGGCTTAAGAACATACCCAGCAAAGGATCGTATACACGACCATTCATGTTTATCAACCCCAAACCATCCAAATGTTCATGCAGGGTATATCCTCTGTCAATGATAAACTTAGTACGCGTGTCCGGGTCTTTCCATAAAGCAGGGTTACGGCGATTACCCCACGGATCATAGGCGTACCTCTCTTTTACTACGCCATTCATATCTGCTAAAGCCAACAGGGAACCTTGATAATCACAATAAGTAGAATATAAACTATTATTGCCGTCATCATTTATGTAGATTCCTGCCAAACCATCTCCGCCACTAATATAATGAATCTTTTTAACTTTACCCGATGAATTGATCTCTTCTTCATAGTTACCTGAGTAATAACGAGTAAAAGTGGCATTGCCATCTTTAAAGATACCCTTACGCCGTTGCTCATCTACCCCATAATCCAAAACCAGAGATTTATTTCCCAGACTGATATTCTTTACTTTCTTGAAATCAGTATAGGTGACAGTCTGAGTTGAATTAGGAATTTTATCGGGCTTGCCACTTAATGAAGTCAAAGCATGAGGCTTGCCATTTTCTTCTCCATAACCGAAAGTAAAACCGACATCACTTTTAGTAGTGATTGTTCCGGTGGTAGGATTATAATCTATACTGTTACTTGCTTGTGAAACATTATCTTTACTTATATTCCAGGCAATCAGACGATTCATGGTATCATAAGTAAAGTCCTCCTTGTGCCCGGTGAGCAAGTCGCTCCGGGAGATTAGGTTGGCCTTATCATTAAAAGTATAAGCCATATTCATTATGGCGGCGGCCGAAATGGATGATGGTAACCCACGACTGTCATAAAATTGAGTTTTCTCTACATTTCCCAGTTTAGTCTTAGTAAGCTGTCCACGGGCATTGGCCGACAAGCCTTGCCAGATCTTATTGTCATAAGAATCGGTTACGGATATCAGATTGCCATAAGAATCATACACATTGTTTATGGCATATCCGTCCGGATAAGTCTCCTTCTTTATTCTGCCAAAGACATCGTAGGAGGTTTCAGCAGTATATGACTTTTCATTTTTTATGTTTTCAACAGTCTTCACAATCCTGTCCAGATGATCATAGGTAAACTGCCGGGTATGCTTACCGTCAATACGGATTTCGCTTAGCCTGTTATTACTGTCATAATCATAATTCGTAACCTCACCCTGACGATTCACTTTCGATAATAACCCTTTTGAATAAGTATAACTTGTGACCACAGGAGATTTTCCTATATGTATGCTTTGTGTCTCACTTTTCAGTTGCCCCCAGGCGTCATAAACAGTCGTAATGACACCAACATCCGGATCTGTCAGCTTTGTACGGTTTCCCACCAAGTCATATTCCATGCTAATAGATGTCCCGCCTTCGGGAGTAGCAGTTTTCACAGCTCCCGAAGCATAATAGGAGTAAGAAACCGTTTTGCCATTAGTCGTTTGTGAAACGGTTTCACCCAAAGCATTCTTCACAGTAGTAGTAGTGGTGTTAGGTGAGGTCACTTGGGTAGTCAGTCCGCTATAGGAATAAGAAGTAGTACCCAAAGGCGTAACAGAACGCTGCAAACGCCCATAGCTATCATAATAATTAGTGGAAGCCCAAGTGACAGATTCTCCTGAAAAGTAAGGCTCGGAAATACGATACAACTGTCCTTTGGAGTTATATTCCTTACTTGAAATAATTTCCTTTCCGCCCAGGCCATAGTACTTCTGACCAAGTTCACGCTCCATATTATCATACCAGACGGTAACAGGAGACTCACCGGAAGTTTCTGTATATTCGTAAAATCTGCTTCCGGCCATACTACCAGTACTTGCCCATTTCAGGAGTTTTACGGATTCCACCTTATCCGGCGAAACTGCTTTAATCTGACGACCGAATCCATCATATTCATAAATTGTAGTACCCAGCCTGGATGTCTCGCTTAAAAGCAGGTTCCGGCCTTCATCATAGTTATAAGTGACGGTTTCGTTCAACAGATTGTTCATTTTCCTGGTAATGAAACGTCCGGTAGACGAATAAGCCAGCGAAGTAGAACGCGATTCATTACCGGCCTTAAGGGTTATTAATCCCGGATTCCCATATTTATCATAATTGCTATAAACAGTAGAAACAGTGAAAGAGGTATTCGGGTCCTCTGTTTTAGTCAACAGATTACCTTTGCCATCATAAGTGTATTCTTGTGTACGAATATCATCGGGAACACCTGCCCTGGATTTTGTAGTTGTTATTTTTTCTATCTTATTGGCACACCAGGAACCTTTCTTTATGTATTTTAATTCCTGAGTCTCAGTAAAAGAAGTGCCATATTTCGTTACGATACTTTGGGGATTATTACTGTCATCATAACGACTATATTCTTTAGTCACAGTAACATTGCTCAAATAATCTTTCTGAGTTTGAGATTGAAGCTGAAGGCGGAATGCTTTTTGCTGTTTTACAAAACTGTACACATTCTTACTCTCACTAATGAGACTCCCACTTGTAGTCTTCGTCAGTGTACTTTTAGGGTAAGTAACATAATATTCAGTATTCATATCATTCTCATTAACGGTTATCCGACCATTAATATTGTCACGAATTTGTATATTTTTAAATCCAAAGAAACCTTTGCCTTGCTTGTGAATCAATGGAGTACCGAAAGTGTATTGCTGATTAAACAATTTTCCGGTGATCTGGCTGGCAACTTCAAACTCAGGAGGTAAAGATGTCAGGATATTGGCATCGGTAGTAATATTTGTACCACCGTTAAAAGGACTTTTTACACTCTTATAGTTGATAACACACTCATCCTCATAAGCATTTTTTATTTTGAGTATCTTATTAAACTTTACTCCCCGACAGAAAGTGTAGTAATGAGGTTTTATCGTAGAATTTACAAGATAAGTATTTTCAACAAAAACATTTTTATTCAAGCCTGAATCAAATTTACCAGAAACAGTGAACTCAAATTCTTGTGAATTTTGTTTTGTTATTTTCAATATACTAACAAATGTAGTACCGACATTCAACAACAAATCCATACTCCAATCTTTTATATTATTAGGGTAATTCTCATAATTAGGAAACTTCACCAATATATCGGTTTTCCCATCTTGATTGACATCCATTAGCAGAGGTTCTACATCCATTCTACCTCCAAAAATTTTCTTATCCAATCCACTATCAAACAAGCTCTTACCATCAGACTTCCAAAGACTCCAATAGATATGTGAAGATTTAGAAAATTCATGTCTTAATATATCAGTATTACCATCTCCATTAAAATCACCTACATATATTTTATCCTTATAATGGAAAGAATTTGTAGAATAGATATTAACAAAAGAATTAGACAGTTTACTATACTCATAAAAATTGGTCGTATTGTCCGTCATGCACATCAATTCCTGCTTTCCATTCCCATTTATATCGGTAAGATATATCCTTTTACAATAGCCTATATCAGAAGAAACGCCATCAACAGAAAATTTACATATATAATTATTACCCACTATCACCATAAATTGAGTACTGCCATCTCCTAAAAAGTCGCCAGGAATAGCATACAACTCTTCCTTTCTATTAAAATCATATTCAGACAACCTTATATTCACATCGCCACTGGAATAAGCACCAAATACACCATTCTGATATTTATAGCAATATAAAGAATAATAAGGACTGGTAGCTGCTTCTCCTATATAAAGCTCATCTTTACCATCATTATCATTGTCAGCAAAAGCAAATGTGCGATGAGTATTCCAAGCAAACTCATCAGCTTCCGTTACATAATAAAACCAACCATTACCACCGTTGCGGTACATTACCCAAAGGTATTTCATGTTACCGGCAGCATTTTTCAATTGGAATTTCGCCAATGGGTCCGAAATTCCATCTCCATTGATATCTCCCCAAAATTTTATTATAGATGAGATTTCATACCCTTCAGCATACAACGCTTTAAGTCGGGGAGTTTGTTCGAGTGTCATCTCAGAGGAATATTCTTGACTATAACTATGGGCTCCCCACGTAAACTCTATCGGTAAAAATGATTCGCCATTGGCATTTGTCTTTTTTATACTTACTAAATGATAAATATCTCTCTCCGGCTCATATTTCAAATCATACGTTTCAAGCGTTTGAGAATTGAGTCCTTTGACAACTATTTTTTTTAAACAATTACGATTTCTTGTCTCCATTCCGTCAATGTACATCGGCCCCATGTTAGCTATAATATCATACTCGAAGTAAATAGTTGCCACAATTTGTTTGCTGCCATTCTCTTCGTGTCCGTATATAATTGATGACAGGCGGGTATCGCTAAAGCTATAAGAGCCGGACAAAGAATTATTTGTAGCATAAACATATTCCACAAAATTGTGGTTCGGGTCGGTTATTTTATGAAGCGCCCAACCCAAATTGTAAAATTCTGTATCCGGTAAATTCAATGAAGATGATTTAACAGGAAAATAAGAAGCTAAAGAAGAACGGTTTCCATATTCCAAAACATTTCCATCTTTCTGGAATATTTTGAAATATTTAGGACCCCAGGCAGTGATATTGTAACCGACTATTTTATTAGATTCGTCATTCTCTGTCCGGTATTCAATCGTATCAGAAGAAGATACGGAGGGACCGTTTACAACCAGACGCTGTCCGTCCAATGCGAAAGGTGAATATTTGTCCCAAATGATTCCACTCTTTTCATTATCATAATAATAATTCTTAGGAACACGGGAAATCATGGACAATCCACCCAAATTCCACCCCCAACCTGCAACACCATTACCGGACTGACTATTATACACCAAAGATATGTTGGGTTGTACGCCATTAACTCCCGGAGGACAGGGTATAGGAATTGTATATACTGCATTCCCACTGGCACCGACATTTAATTCTCCCGGAATTTTCCCAACAACAGCTCCCTGAGAGGCATCGCCCACTATCGTTCCGTCGGGCCTGGCATAAGTATTGTCTGTCGGAGGGAATAAAAGGCAAGGATTTGTATAAGCATGAAAACTCTCTCCCGGAGTGGCGGTGTAAGAAAAACCCGGTTTTAACAGTATATAATCACGAGCTACATAAGAATTATTACCCGATTGAGGCGTCTGAAGTTCCCAATTAGGCTGTGTGTTTTGCGCCTTACTATTGGTGATAAAACATATCATTAAAATAAAAACAAAATATATCTTTTTCATAGTAATAGAGTTTTATTGTTTGACTATCTTATATTGCACAACTTCCTCTCCATATCTCAGAATAAGAATATAAATACCAGTACTGTATGTGGATAAATCTAAAGAAACATTCCCATTTCCAATCTGCTTTTTATTTAATAATTTTTGCCCGGAAGAAGAATAGAGCGTAAAATCATAACAACAGTTCTCTTCACCGGAAGAGATTTCCATATTTAAAAAACCTTTTGTTGGATTTGGAAATACCCTTATTTTACATTGCATCAATTCTTGTTCCAAAGGAGAAATTTCATCATCAACAGATTCTGCACGTGTATTTATAGAAATCACAACCCGGCTTACGCGGTTACCTGCATGATCGTACTCATAAACTACTTTATAAGTTTGGGCAGAAAGTTGAAATATGGCAAACAACAATACTAAGAAAGATAAATATACTCGTTTCATATCATTTTACATTTTATAGTTCATAATAGCCTTCTCATATTATCATTTTTTCATTTGTGACCTCAAGTCCTCTATTTCCTGCTTCAAATCTATTATGTATAAAGTCAGTTCTTCGATCTTCTGAAGTAATAAAGCATCCGTCTCTGCCAAATTGACTCCGTTAGCTTTGACTTCTTTTTCCGTAGGAACACCAGGAAGAGTTCCTTTTTTTTCAATATGCTCTTTCACTTCTTTTAGAGTAGGAAGATTATATCCTTTTTTAAATACAAAATCAGCCCAGTCAGACTCTACCCGGATTTCTTTAGCTCTAATAGTGCCATTTACATCCAATTCGTTTTGAGGAGTTGAAGTATTAATACCAATCTTACCATTATTGTAGAAATAGAATAGCCCTTTCCAAAGATCACTACCTGCTTCAGTACCTATGACAACACAGTCATCCCCCCACTTATCATCACAGATATTCAATCTCATCTGAGTATGATTTTCGCTCAAACAGTACTTTCCTATATAAATATTATCTGTGTAATCACCAACACCTCTTATAAATATCCGAGATCCCCATCCTTCCCATTTAGATGGAACATCTCCTCCAACATTTAAATCTTGAGCTTGTGAATACATCTTTATACAAAATGCCCCAAAAATCATAAATAATAAAATCTTTTTCATACTACTAAAATTTAAACGTTAACACTAAAGAGAAAAGTAATCTCCATAAAGGATGGCAAACTTACGTCTCACTACACCTCAAACGGAAACCTTATTGTACGAAAATAAAGAAATATATCATAAAAACCTAAAAAAGCACCCGGACAAATCAGACACTAAACGAGCAGAATAAACACCTAATTTTCAGAACAATACAACATAAAAGCGAAAAAAGACCCGGACAATTGAAAAAATATTTTCATCTGTAATCTTTAAATCCACACCATATAGTCATAAATAGAAGGGATAGGGGAGAATTGAGAAGGGAGAAGTACTGTGCAGCGTGATAGCACAGCTTACTTCTCCCTTCTCAATTCTCCCCTATCCCTTCTATATTATTCTCCTTTCTCAATTCTTATACGTGCATCCACCGCTATCACCTCTTTTTCTGTAGCCAATAGCGGATTGATATCCATCTCCTTTATCTCAGTCGCAAACCGTAACAGAGTAGAGAGACGAACTATTATTTCGGCAAATTTATCTTCATTCACTCCTTTTTGTCCACGGGTACCCTGAATTATTTTATAAGCCCGGAGCGAGTGAATCATAGAATAAGCTTCTTCATAAGACAACGGGGCAAGGCCGGAAGAAACATCTTTCAATACCTCCACAAAAATTCCTCCTAATCCACACAACACCACATGCCCGAATTTTTCTTCGTACTTGGCACCAATAAACAGTTCCGTACCCTTCAGCATAGGCTGTACCATAATGGCATTCGCTTCCGGTATCTGCATCATCCGGTCGAACTCTAACGCCAGATGCTGCTCTCCTTTTATATTCAATACTACACCGCCTACATCCGATTTGTGTACAGGACCTACCACCTTCGCCACCACAGGAAATCCACAACGACGGGCAAAAGCAATCACCTCTTCTTTATTTCCCGAAACAAACTCGTCAACAATCGGAATACCTGCCGAGTGGAGCAATGCCTGCACATAATGCGGCTCAATGTATCCATTTGCCGGGATAGAGTCAATGATGCGACGAATACGGGGAACATCCACACCAAAAAGTTCAATCTCATTCGTTGCCGGCTGCGGTGCATTTACAATGCGCGACAAAGCCGTACCAAGTGTCACTTCATCTGCAAAGTTCACATGCCCTTTGGCAAGAAAAGCTGCCACTTCTGCCCCTGCCGTATTGATAGACGGAAGAATCGGGAAAATAGGCTTACGGCAAGTCTGCATCTTTTCGTGCAATACATCGTACATTTCAAACATGGTCACTAATCCCGGTGTACCAAAAATGGCCATCATGGCATCTATATTTTCAAACTTTTCTTCACAATAATCAATGCAGAGACGGAGGTGCTCCGGTGTACCGGTAGCAAGGATATCAATCGGATTTCCTACAGCAGCACCGGGAAATAATCCGGCTTTCAGCTCATCTGCCGCCTCACCTTCCAGGCGGGGGACGTTCAACCCGCCTTTGCTTAGTGCATCGGTCAGCATCACTCCCGGACCACCGGCATGGGTGATTATAGCAAAGTTCTTACCTCTCAACTCCGGCAAAGTAAAGACACAGCCTACCGTAGTAAGCTCCTCGCGTGAATAGCAACGCACAATACCTGCCTTACGAAACAATGCCTCTACGGCAGAATCAGAACTTGCAATAGCTCCTGTGTGTGAGGAAGCTGCACGACTGCCACTTTCGGAACTTCCCGCCTTGATCGCTGCAATTTTACATCCCTTTTTTATCAGTGATGAAGCATGGAACAACAGTCGGTCGGGATCGCCGATACTCTCTATATAGAGCAGTTTAATTCCGGAATCTTTCTCCGGATCAAATGCTTCATCCATATATCCCAGTACATCTTCCACGCCAATCTGTTTGGCATTTCCTACAGACCATACGGAATTGAACTGCAACCCTTTCGTCACTGCACTTTCAAGAATAAATACTGCCGTAGCACCGGAACTGGAAATCAAATCCACTCCCTTCGGACTGAGTTGTGGTATAGGCTGACTGAACACGCTGTGATGCCAGGTATTCATCACTCCGATACAGTTGGGACCGATAAGCGATGCACCATATTTATTTACCGTTTCAAGAATTCGCTCCTCAAGCAAGGCACCTTCATGCGTTTCTTCACCAAAACCGGCAGAAAGAATAACAAATGCACGGGTCTGCTTTTCACGTGCCAGCGTCTCTACCACATCCGGACACAGGGCGGCCGGAATGGCAAGAATGGCAAGATCGGTATCGGGTATATCTTTTGCATCGGCAAAAGAAGGAATTCCCTGTACTTCTGCTTCTTTAGGATTTATGGCACGAAGTTCACCACGGTATCCTCCGCTGATAAGATTTTTCAGAATAGCGCCTCCGGGCTTATGTACATTATTTGATGCGCCCACTACGACAATACTCTCTGGGCGGAGCAACTGAGTTGTAATCATACGGCTGTATATTATTCGGTTATTAATGCACAAATATAATGTTTCTTCAGAACAAAAGGTACATAAAAGAGATTCTTTTCATTATACCTTTTAAGACTGCTAAGATATATACTTATAGGAATGCAGTATACCAATATATTAGTGATAGCAAACACGAAGTAAGGACAAACAACACCCGGATGTTGTCGATCAAAACATCCGGATGTTATCTACAACAACATGGGGATGTTTTAAGGAAAAACACCCGGATGTTTTCTATTCTTTAAACATGGATAGTGGTTGCTTTAAACGTATCTGATTATTTACTTAAAAGGTACATTGAGTAACGCTTAAAGCATATACTTAAATAGCTGTAAATTCGGGCAGGAAATCTATTTCACTCCCCTACAGTGGTATGAAACAAAGTTGAAAGAGGATTTTATGCAGATTGAGCAGAAAAGTCACTATCTTTGCACACTCACTGAACCGATTATAACAAAAAGACACTATAACAATATGGAAAAGAACTTCAAAAGAACCACAGTGACCTCGGCTCTACCCTATGCCAACGGCCCTGTTCACATCGGGCATCTGGCCGGTGTATACGTACCGGCAGACATTTACGTCCGCTACCTGAGACTGAAAAAAGAAGATGTGCTCTTTATCGGTGGGTCAGACGAACACGGTGTACCCATCACGATTCGTGCCAAGAAAGAAGGAATCACTCCGCAGGATGTGGTAGACCGTTATCATTTCCTTATTAAGAAATCCTTCGAGGAGTTCGGTATCTCATTTGATGTATATAGCCGCACGTCATCGAAAACACATCATGAGTTGGCCTCAGACTTCTTCAAGGAGTTATATAACAAAGGTGAGTTCATTGAAAAAACATCCGAACAATACTACGACGAAGAGGCGCACCAGTTTCTTGCCGACCGTTATATCACAGGCGAATGTCCTCACTGTCACTCCGAAGGTGCTTATGGCGACCAATGCGAGAAATGTGGTACTTCCCTTTCGCCAACTGATCTTATCAATCCGAAGAGTGCCATCAGCGGTAGCAAACCGGTGATGAAAGAAACCAAACACTGGTATCTCCCACTGGACAAGCACGAAGCATGGTTGCGCCAATGGATTTTGGAAGATCACAAAGAATGGCGCCCTAATGTATACGGCCAATGCAAAAGTTGGCTCGACATGGGATTACAGCCTCGTGCAGTGAGTCGTGACCTTGACTGGGGAATTCCCGTACCGGTAGAAGGAGCCGAAGGAAAGGTGCTCTACGTGTGGTTTGATGCTCCTATCGGTTATATTTCCAATACAAAAGAATTGCTTCCGGATTCCTGGGAAACCTGGTGGAAAGATCCTGAAACACGTCTGATCCACTTTATCGGAAAAGATAACATCGTATTCCATTGTATCGTATTCCCGGCCATGCTGAAAGCCGAAGGTAGCTATATCCTGCCGGATAATGTACCGAGCAATGAATTCCTGAATCTGGAAGGTGATAAAATTTCAACTTCACGCAACTGGGCAGTATGGTTGCACGAATATCTGGAAGACTTCCCCGGCAAGCAAGACGTACTGCGCTATGTGCTGACCGCCAATGCACCGGAAACCAAAGATAATGACTTCACCTGGAAAGATTTTCAAGCACGCAATAACAATGAGTTGGTAGCTGTTTATGGTAACTTCGTAAACCGCGCGATGGTGCTCACTCAGAAATACTTTGATGGGTGCGTCCCCGCACAGGGAAGAGTGACCGATTACGATAAAGAGACGCTGAAAGAGTTTGCCGACGTAAAGGCCGAAGTAGAAAAGCTGCTCAACGCATTCAAATTCCGTGATGCGCAGAAAGAGGCTATGAACCTGGCACGTATCGGAAATAAATACCTGGCAGACACCGAACCGTGGAAGCTGGCTAAAACAGACATGGAACGTGTAGCCACTATTCTCAACATCTCATTGCAACTGGTAGCCAACCTGGCTATTGCTTTTGAACCGTTCCTGCCTTTCAGTTCCGAACGTCTTCGCCAGATGCTGAACATGAACAGTTTCGACTGGTCAGAACTGGGACGTGACGACCTGCTCGCCGCCGGACACCAGCTCAACAAACCGGAATTGCTGTTTGAGAAGATTGAAGACAGCGTCATTGAAGCTCAGGTACAAAGACTGCTGGATACAAAGAAAGCCAACGAAGAAGCCAACTATAAAGCCAAACCGATCCGCGAAAACATCGAGTTCGACGATTTTATGAAACTGGATATTCGCGTAGGTACTGTTCTTGAATGCCAGAAGGTGCCTAAGGCCGATAAGTTGTTGCAATTCAAGATAGATGACGGACTGGAAACACGTACCATTGTCAGTGGCATTGCCCAGCACTACAAACCGGAAGAACTGGTTGGCAAACAGGTTTGCTTCATTGCCAACCTTGCTCCACGCAAGCTGAAAGGTATCGTTAGCGAAGGTATGATTCTCTCTGCCGAAAATAATGACGGCAGTCTGGCTGTAGTAATGCCGGGCCGCGAAGTGAAGCCGGGCAGTGAGGTGAAATAGCTCTCATAATTCCAAATAATTCATGAGCGAATCACTTAAAGAAAAGACAGCTAAAGGATTATTCTGGGGCGGATTCAGCAATGGCATACAGCAATTGTTGAATCTGTTCTTTGGGATATTTCTGGGCCGGTTGCTCAATGCCGATGACTATGGTATGGTAGGAATGCTTACCATTTTTATAGCCGTAGCCGGTACCTTGCAGGAAAGTGGTTTCACCAATGCGCTGACCAACAAACGGGAAGTAACCCATAAGGATTACAACGCAGTATTTTGGTTTAGTACCCTGACGGGAATAACCATGTACATTTTACTTTTCTTAAGTGCTCCGCTGATTGCCGATTTCTACGAAAAGCCGGAACTTGTTCCACTGGCACGGTATCTGTTCATCGGATTTCTGATCTCGAGTTCGGCTACCGCACACAATGCCGTCTTATTCAAGAATCTGATGGTAAAGCAAAAGGCTATGTCACAAATCATAGCTTTAACCCTCTCCGGGATCATAGGCGTAATTATGGCGTTCAACGGAATGACCTACTGGGGAATAGCTACACAAAGTGTGGTCTATATTCTAGTGGTAACCATCTGCTTCTGGTATTTTTCTCCCTGGCGTCCCACACTCAATATAGATTTCAGGCCATTGAAGGGTATGTTCGGATTCAGCAGCAAGATACTGGTTACGAATATCTTCACGCAAATCAATAATAATATATTCTCAGTTCTGTTAGGTAAATTCTTCTCAGAAGCAGAAGTGGGTTATTACACGCAAGCCAACAAATGGAACACAATGGGGCACTCGCTCATCACAGGCATGGTTAGCGGAGTAGCACAACCTGTGCTTACTGAGGTAGCCAATGATGCAGGACGCCAACGAAATGTATTCCGGAAAATGTTGCGTTTCACTGCCTTTATCTCTTTCCCGGCTATGTTCGGACTGGCACTCATCGCTCATGAACTTATTGTAATTTCGGTAACGGATAAATGGCTGAGCAGTGTGCCTATCCTACAATTATTGTGCATCTGGGGAGCCTTCCTGCCGATATTGTCCCTTTACTCCAATCTTATCATCAGCAAAGGAAAGTCCGACATTTACATGTGGAATACAATTGCCTTGGGGATTCTTCAGGTTATAGTCATGTTACTGGCTTATCCTTACGGCATACACACCATGATCGTTGCCTTCGTGACTGTCAATATTGTCTGGATGCTGGTATGGCACTATTTTGTATGGCAACAAATCCGCCTCAGTCTCTGGAATGCACTGAAAGACGTTATCCCTTTTGCTGCCCTGGCAGGTATCACAATGGTTGTCACCTATTATGCAACACGCAGTATCGGCAATATATATCTGCTGTTCATCGCTAAGGTAGTGATAGCCGCTATACTGTATACCCTGCTGATGTGGGGAAGCAATTCTATCGTATTCAAAGAAAGCATACAGTTTTTGAAAAAGAAGAAGTAGGGAGAAGGAAAGATGATAAGCGTAGTTATACCTTTATATAATAAAGAACGATATATAGAAAGAGCGGTCCATTCGGTTCTCTCCCAAACGTTTCAGCAGTTTGAGATAGTTATTGTCAACGATGGTTCTACCGATGGGAGTGTTTCTGTCATCGAACGAATGGACAATCCACTCATCCGCCTCATCCACCAAAAGAACGGAGGTGTATCTGCCGCAAGAAACCGGGGGATTGAAGAAGCACGTTTTGAGTATATTGCCTTTTTGGATGCTGATGATGAATGGAAAGAAAATCACCTGGAAGTAATAGCAGGGCTGATAAGAAAATTTCCGGAATGCGGTGTATTCGGTACTTCCTATTATTATACCCGGGAAAACACCTCTCCCTCCACTCCGATTCTACCCGTACCATTTACTTTCAGCGGAGAAGAAGGAATCATAGACAATTATTACGAAATGGCTTCGGGAACTGACTTCCCTATCCATATGAGCTCATATGCAGTCCGTAAAAGAGAAATACAAAAAATAGGCGGATTCCCAGTGGGCATTCCGTCGGGCGAAGATGTCATCACGCTTGCCAGACTCCATGCTGTCTGTGACATTGCCTATTCCAAACTACCAACATCCATCTACTATCTGATATACGAAGGAAAAAACATCCGTCCGGTACTAATGAATAATCCGCTGGACGAAGCGTTCGACAGACTATTTAAAGAGGCATCACACCGCAAAGGTATACGCCGCTTCGTTTCATCATGGCATAAGCGAAGAATGGTAGGTGCCATCTATGCAGGTAATTACCTGTTGATGCTCAGAGAGTTCTTCATAGCTTTTCACCTTTACCCTTTGCAAAGGAAATTGTACACCTCTCTGCTACTCAGTTTCTTCTCCCGGTGTACGGGAAAAGATTTATACTCCATCAACCGGATTTTAAACAGAAAGAAAAGAACATGACAGCACCTTCTACCAGCCCCTCTTTCCCTCTTGTATCCGTTGTAATGTGTACTTATAACGGAGAGAAGTTCTTGCGCGAACAGCTGGACTCTATTGTACAGCAGTCTTATCCTATCCACGAGTTACTGATTCAAGATGACCAAAGCAAAGACCGGACAACAGAAATCATAAAGGAGTATCAAGCCCGCTATCCTTTTATCCGACTGCGTATTAATAAGAAAAACCTGGGATTCAATGTTAATTTCTATACTGCACTCTGTAGCGCAACGGGTGATTTCATCTCTATCTCCGATCAGGACGATGTGTGGCATCCCGACAAACTAAAAGAGATGATGGCATGTATCGGAAACAAAGCCATGTGTTTTTCTTTTTCCGCTACACCCCAAGATCACTCTATAGATGATATAGAACGCCGCCTCAACAATAACGAAAGCCTGGAACGACTGTTGTTTTCCAACTGCGTACCGGGACATAGCATGCTGCTACGCCGCAGTATGATAGAACAGATTCCTTTCTGGGACAACAATATACTCTATGACTGGTGGCTGGCTGTCAACGCCCAACTCTACGGAGGAGTAGTGCGGTGTAATAAGATACTGACAAACCACCGGGTACACCAAGAATCGGCTATGAGCCTTTTTTACCAGAAGAACTATAAAAAAGCGAAACCTTACCTTCCCTATCTGAAAGGTTATCAATCGTACCGGACATTAAGAAAAAAAGAGAGTTGGCAGAAATTCTACCGCCATATCTATAGAGAGAGCAATGGCCAGAAAGAACTAAATACTGCACACCGCATTGTGGACGCCATGCT
This sequence comes from Bacteroides sp., assembly GCA_019416685.1. GTDB lineage: Bacteria > Bacteroidota > Bacteroidia > Bacteroidales > Bacteroidaceae > Bacteroides. The sequence goes on along the minus strand of DXWV01000059.1, from coordinate 187,654 downwards.
GGGAAGGAGTTTCTTTTCTTTCCTGAAACTATGCCTGTTCTGCGCGATATATAAAGACAAAATTGCAGCAAGAAAAAAAATCAATCACCTGAGAGCATTCTTCTATCCCTGCTTCTATGCATACAAAAATAAATGCTTTAATGACAGAGCGTTTCATGATTAACTCTGAGTGTGAACTATTAAAGAAAAAGCCATGAGAATACTTGTTATCATTGTGAGTTATAACTTTGAGCGCTGGATAGACCGCTGCCTTGGCAGTCTGCGTGAATCGGTGCATCCGGTTGATACAGTAGTGATAGATAACTGCTCATCTGATTCTACTACCCAGCTCATTGAGCACCGTTATCCCGAAGTACGCCTTATCAAAAACAAAAAGAATCTCGGCTTCGGCCGTGCCAACAACATTGGAATGGAAATAGCCGTTAACGAAGGATATGATGCTGTATTTCTGCTCAATCAGGATGCATGGATAGACCCACAAACTATTGGTACACTTGCAAACCTTTGCCGGGAATATCCAGCTTATGGTATCCTCTCTCCGGTACACCTGACCGGCAACGGAGATAAGCCCGAACAAGGATTCAGTGTTTACACCGGTATCCGGCTACTGAGTGATCTGAACAAAGAAGTTCCCATAGTGCAAACAAGTTTCATCAACGCTGCTTTCTGGATGATTCCTATTGCCGTACTCCACACAGTGGGAGGATTCTCACCTCTTTTTTATCACTACGGAGAAGACAAAGATTACGTCAACCGCCTCAAACACCACGGATATCTCGTAGGATACTCTCCCGCAGTATTGGGTTGTCATGACCGGGAAAACCGGAAAGTCAGCCACGAAGCATGGATGCGTTCGGAACAAATATACCTGCTTACCGAATATGCAAACATAAACCACTCCTTTGTGAAAGCCTTTGGATATGGTGTACTGGCAGGCATCCAAAAAGCATTGCAAATGCTCGTACAAAGAAAACCCAAAGATACCCTGTCTTATCTGTCCATCTCCTGCCGGCTGTTAAAACAAAGTTCCAAAGTAATCCGGTTCCGAAAACAAAGTAGTCAAAGAAAAGCTAATTATTTACATTTATGAAAGTACTCTATACCTTTGGCGGAATGCCTCATTATCTGAATGCCATGCTCAATAAGCTACAGGCAAAAGGAGTTGATATCGTAGTTATCACCCCACAGAAAGGAAATGCCAACATCGGCAAAGGAGTAAAAATGGTAGAGAGTGGCTCTTATAAGCATCTTACCAGCCCGGAAAAAAAGATGTTTTACGGGAAAACAGCTTACCCGCAACTACCGGAAATTATCCGGAAAGAGCAACCGGATATTCTTGTAATGGGATGGCCTTACTTCCTGCAACTGTTCTTTCAGCCGAAATTAAGAAAAGCAATAAAGAGCTGTGGAACAAAAATCGTCATCCGTGAGATACCATTCCAGACTCCACCCTATGGAAAGATAAGAGCATTTTTCAAGGCTCAGCCCATGTATGACGAAAACATGCAATTGCAGAGTACCGGAATGTCATTTTACATTAAACAATGGCTTACAGCGCGTATCCGCAAATATTGTTATTCAAAAGTAGCAGGAACACTTAATTATTCGACAGCTGCATATGATATTCTCCCTTCCTATGGAGTAGAAAAAGAAAAAATACATGTTACTTATAATTCTACTGACACAGAAGCGTTGCTTCGTGAAAAGGAAAACGTACAGACAGCCCCTCCTATCCTTCCTCCCAATCCAAGGCGCATCCTCCACATCGGACGACTGGTGAAATGGAAACGGGTGGACCTGCTGATAGAGGCTTTGCCCAAAGTAATAGCACAACTCCCGGACACAGAATTGGTGGTAGTGGGTGACGGACCGGAGCTGGAGAACTTAAAGCAACAGGCAGAGCAACTGAACCTGAGCAATTACATCCGTTTTGCAGGTAGTGTTTACAAGCCCGAAGTGCTGGGAGCTTATATGAATGAATCTGCTGTATATGTACTTGCCGGTATGGGAGGGCTTTCTATCAATGATGCCATGACTTATGGCATGCCGGTCATCTGTTCTGTATGCGACAGTACCGAAAGGGATCTGGTGACCGATGGAAAGAACGGATTCTTCTTTAAAGCAGGGGATGCCAACAGCCTGGCCGAAAAAATTACAACTCTTTTCTCATCCCCCGAACTTTGTGAGAAGATGCGAAAAGAGTCGCAAAGAATTATTCTTGAAGAAATCAATATCGATACAGTCAGTCAACGATATCTGGACGCTTTCAAAGCATTCATGAGATAGACTTCCGAGATTTATACTCTATCGCAAAGCTGCTATGATACGTTCACAGGCATGTCCGTCTCCATAAGGATTATGTGTCTCGGACATCTTCTGATAAAGTGCTTTATCACGCAATAATGTGTTTACATTGCTGACAATCGCATTGTAATCCGTACCAACAAGCTTTACCGTCCCGGCAGCTACAGCTTCCGGGCGTTCCGTTGTGTCGCGCATCACAAGAACAGGTTTCCCTAATGACGGAGCCTCTTCCTGCACACCGCCACTATCTGTCAACAACAAAAGGCTGTGCTGCATTGCATAAATAAATGGCAGATAATCCAGCGGATCAATCAGATAGACATTGCTCAAACCCGAAAGCAATTCATAAACAGGCTTCTGCACATTCGGATTCAAATGCACCGGATAGATAATATCTATACCGGGATGTTCTGCTGCTATCTCTTTAATGGCTTTGCAGATATGCAAAAAACCCTCGCCAAAGTTTTCACGGCGATGCCCGGTGACAAGAATATATTCACGGTCTGTCAATATATAACCTTTTGCTTTCAGAATCTCATGTAGTTCCTGTTGCTTCTCCGAACTGTCAGATATGATACCCACCGCCATCAACAGGGCATCAATCACGGTATTTCCCGTTACAAAAATACGATTACCATCAATATTCTCACGAAGCAGGTTCTCTTCAGACTGATGGGTAGGAGCAAAATAGTAATAACAGAGACGATCTGTTACCTGACGATTCATCTCTTCGGGCCAGGGAGAAAGCATATCATAGGTGCGCAAACCCGCTTCTACATGCCCTACCTTGATCTGCTGATAAAAAGCAGCCAGGCCGGCAGCCATTGAAGTGGTTGTATCACCGTGTACAAGTACTACATCGGGAGCAAACTCTTTGAATACATCACGCAAGCCCAGCAATACCCTGGAAGTTATATCATATAAATCCTGTCCGGGGGCCATAATATTGAGATCATACTCAGGTACGATACCAAATACTTCTAATACCTGATCCAGCATCTGACGATGCTGCGCCGTGACACAAACCTTTGTTTCAAAATGTTCTGTATCCCGTTGCAAAGCCTTTACCAAAGGAGCCATCTTGATGGCTTCCGGTCGTGTTCCGAATACCAGTAATATCTTCTTCATTACTTTCTCACTCCACAAAAATCCAATTCCAGTTTGCCTTCCTCACGCGCCATCTCCACAAAAGGGGTATGACGGACCAACCACACTACGACATCTGCTTTCGCATAAGCCTCTTTATAATCCGTCAAATGAAAACTGGGATGTGAACTTATATTCGGTTCCACAATCAATACATCTGCTCTTGATTCGGAAATAATACGGGAAGCAATATATTTGGCAGGAGACTCCCGCAAATCATCAATATTGGGTTTAAAGGCCAGTCCCATACAGGCAACAACCGGCTCCCGGTCATTCTTCTCAACAAAACGCAGACAAGTTTCCATCACTTTATTAGCACACCAGTCGGCTTTGTAATCATTCGTCTCGCGGGCACGCTTGATAAGTTGTGCCTGTTCCGGATAATCAGAAACAATAAACCAGGGGTCTACAGCAATACAATGCCCTCCTACACCGCATCCCGGTTGGAGAATGTTAACACGCGGGTGTTTATTGGCCAACTCTATCAGTTCCCATACATTTACTCCCGCCTTATCACAAATCATAGAAAGTTCATTGGCAAAAGCTATTTGAGAATCACGTGACGAATTTTCTGTAAGTTTACACATCTCAGCTGTACGGGCATTGGTACGATGCAAAGTACCTTTCACAAAAGCAGAATAAAATTCAATCGCTTTCTCCGTAGATTCCGGATTGATACCACCAATCACCCGATCATTATGAACCAGTTCATAAAGTGTATTTCCCGGTAATACACGTTCCGGACAGTATGCAATGTACAATTTATCTTTCAGCTCCGGTCGTTCTTTATATATAATCTCTGACATCCGCTCAGTGGTAAAAACAGGGGATGTAGATTCAATAACAAATAAATCTCCCGCCTTTAGATAAGGAATTACCGAACGCGTAGCAGATTCCACATACATAATATCTGCTCTATGATTCTGTTTGAACGGGGTAGGCACCACTACAAAGAAAGCATCCGCAGTTTCGGGTTTCGACACAGCCCGAAGATTTCCTTTTTGAACAGCCTCCTTTACTATCTTATCCAGATCCGGTTCTACAATATGTATTTTCCCCTGATTGATAGTGTCCACTACCACTGGATTCACATCTACTCCAATCACCTGATAACCATGAGTTGCAGCAACTGCCGCCGTAGGAAGACCAATATATCCCAAGCCCAAAAACAGAACCTTTTTCATATGTTAAACCTATTTATATATAGTGCTGCAAAAGTACAAATAATCCATGACTTTGTACGGATTCTCACAGAAAACCGCTATTTTTGCCAAAACATTCTGGCACATGAGAGTACTGATTATAAATACATCCGAACGAATAGGTGGTGCAGCCGTAGCTGCCAGCCGTCTGATGGAAGCACTGAAAAACAATGGAATTAAAGCCAAAATGCTGGTACGTGACAAACAAACCGACCAGATAAGTGTTGTCGGACTCGACCGTAGCTGGCTGACTTTATGGAAATTCGTTTGGGAACGCATTGTCATTTGGAAAGCAAACCATTTTAAGAAAAACAATCTTTTTGCAGTAGATATAGCCAATACAGGCACAGATGTTACCGCCCTCCCGGAATTCCGTCAAGCAGACATTATCCACCTACACTGGATCAATCAGGGAATGCTTTCACTCAAAAATCTCAGCAAAATACTGGAATCGGGAAAGCCTATTGTATGGACTATGCATGATATGTGGCCTTCTACCGGCATTTGTCATCATGCACGCGAATGCACCAATTATCAGTATGAGTGTCATCATTGCCCCTTCCTTTATGGCGGAGGCAATAAAAAAGACTTGTCCGCCCGCATATTCAGAAAGAAAAAAGAACTTTATAAAGCTGCTCCTATCACATTTGTAACCTGTAGCCATTGGCTTGAAGAGAAAGCCAAAAGCAGTGCATTGCTCACCGGGCACACCGTAACAAGCATTCCGAATCCTATCAATACCAATCTGTTCAGACCCCGTAATAAACAAGAGGCCCGTGCACATTTCCGATTACCCCAGGAAGGAAAATTGTTACTGTTTGGCTCTGTCAAAATCACAGACAAACGTAAAGGAATCGACTACCTGATAGAATCCTGTAAACTACTGGCAGAAAAACATCCTGAGTTGAAAACGTCACTCGGAGTTGTAGTATTTGGCAACCAATCACAACAACTGACTAATTTGTTACCTTTCCCGGTCTACGCACTCGATTACGTCAGCAATGAGCATGAATTAGTGAATATATACAATGCTGTCAATCTGTTTGTAACTCCCTCACTGGAAGAGAATCTTCCCAATACCATCATGGAAGCAATGGCATGCGGAGTACCTTGTGTAGGATTTAATGTCGGAGGTATCCCGGAGATGATAGACCACCTGCATAATGGCTATGTGGCACAATACAAATCGTCTGAAGACTTTGCCAACGGAATTTACTGGGCATTGACAGAATCGGAAAACCCTATATTGGCGGAACAAGCCTCGCGAAAGGCCATAGCTAACTATTCGGAAAGTATCATTGCCAAGAAATACATCGAAGTTTACAACAAAATCACGGGAAAGCATGCATAACCATCCTACCCCTAAATTTTCGATTATCACCGTAACTTACAATGCCGAACAGGTGCTGGAAGACACGATACAAAGCGTCATTTCACAAACCTACCGACATGTAGAGTACATCATTGTGGATGGAGCATCAAAAGATAATACGCAGACGATTATAAACAAATACCGCGAACGGATTCATAAAGTGGTCAGCGAACCAGATAAAGGTTTGTATGATGCTATGAACAAGGGAATATCATTGGCGACAGGTGATTATCTCTGCTTTCTCAATGCCGGCGACAGTTTTCATGAAGATGATACGCTGCAACAAATGGTACACTCGATCAATGGAAACGAACTTCCCGATGTACTGTACGGTGAGACGGCAATTGTAGATAAAAACGGACACTTTTTACGCATGCGCCGCCTTTCGGCTCCCAAAGTATTAACCTGGAAAAGTTTCAAACAAGGGATGCTGGTATGCCATCAGGCTTTTTTTGCCAAACATACCCTTATAGAACCATATGATCTGAATTATCGTTTTTCTGCAGACTTTGACTGGTGCATCCGCATTATGAAAAAGGCACGTACCCTGCACAATACCCACCTCACTGTCATTGATTATCTGGACGAGGGAATGACCACCCAAAATCAGAAAGCATCTCTCAAAGAGCGTTTTCGTATTATGTGCCGGCATTATGGAGTGATAAGCACCATAGCACATCACGCCTGGTTTATCATACGGGCTATCTCCAAAAAATAAAAAGCTACCCGGAGGAAGGAAGCATTTTCCTTATCAGTTCAGTCGGGCTCTGAATAAAATACCCGTAATCTGTCTTCTGCCTGTTCTATTATTTTTTTATGAATACGGGGACAGCCTTCAAAAAAAGAAGTTACTATTTCAATCTTCTTGTTTTTGCCAACAGTTTTTTTCCAGTTACCCACTACCTTACCATTATATAGGATTACCGGATAAAATATCCCGTACATATTGAACGCTTTAGGATGATGTTCCTCGGCAAGCACAGCTTTACGTTCTTTATAACTAATAAGATATTCATCATAAGATGGCAGGAAGTGAAGTATATCAGCAGAGACAATCTCTCCCTGATAAGATTCGTGCACGAACAATTCATAAGAGTCAAAACGTTCCTTCACCAATTGTGAATCAATCAGCCCCATAGCAGTTCTTGCTTCAGTAACTGATAAGCCCGACCACCACACAAAATCTGTCAGACTTGCCGGAGAATGACTACGAAAATAACGCAATGCCAATGTAGCCAAAGCTTCATCCTTTGTCAGTTCTTTTACCGGAGGAACGCGTTCTTCAAGCAAAGCATACGTTGCTTTCTTCTCTTTATCAACACCACTGCAAACAATGCCTTCCACCTCAGCACGTGCCATAAACCGTGTCATCAATCGATTATCAACAGTCATCCCCTCATTGGCCAGTCCGGCCTCTATTTCTTGCCGGGTAAGACTTTTATTTCCTTCCAGGAGTTTCTCTATTAAACGGTTACAACGAGAAAAAAGGGCTTCTGAGATATCCACTCCATGTCCCTTCGCGAAGGAATCATTGGCCGACTTTATACGCTGTGCAGACAGTTTCAGCATCCAGCGTATATCTTCTGCCGCCACCAAATGCCAGGTAGGGCGCATCACATGTGTACGTATTACCTCTCCCCGTGCAAGGGCGTCTTCCACCGTTCTAAGAGTGGGTGATTTTAAGCGAATACCTACAGCCCATTTGGCCATAGCATAATCCTGTCCCTGGATAGCTCCCATCCATGACACAACCTCTTTGGGAGAATTAAAACACGGATTCAGCAATTGCTGACTTATCTGACGAATATTTGCAATCATAGGCCAAGAAGGTGTTTAAGTTCGGCAACACCTTCCGAAGCTCCTTTCTGAACAACATGTATGGAACGGGAGGTATGAGTATCCACCGGTTTAGGATCGATCAGATAAACTTCTGCTGTACGTGGTACGTAATTCAGCAATCCGGCAGCCGGATAGACATTCATGGAGGTTCCGATAATAACAAATATATCCGCCTTCTCCACAATATCAATGGCTGTCTCTATCGCCGGTACAGCTTCACCAAACCAAACAATAAAAGGACGCAGTTGAGAACCGTCTCCGGCACAATCCCCCATACGTACTTCATATTCCTCCGGTTTCAATTCCTTTATATAATGAGGATTATTGGGATCACGACTGGAACATACCTTTGTCAATTCGCCGTGTAGATGAATTACATGCGTACTCCCTGCCCGTTCGTGCAGGTTATCAACATTCTGGGTAATTACAGTCACATTAAAGTGTTTCTCCAACTCTGCCAACAATTCATGCCCGCGATTAGGCTTCACATCCAACAGTTGTTTACGCCGCTCATTATAAAAATGAATCACCAGTTCCGGATCACGTGCATACCCCTCCGGAGTTGCTACCTGCTCCACCGGATACTTATCCCATAACCCACCAGCATCACGAAATGTACTGATCCCACTCTCCGCGCTCATCCCCGCACCTGACAAAATGACTAAATTCTTCATACTTCCTTCTTTACATTGATTCAGATATATAGCAAAAGTAAACAGAATATTTGAATAATAAAGCGAATAAAAACAGATAACTTATACAGTGATAAGAAATTTTAAATCCAAAAAGCCCGATCATTCAAATAAAACATGTATTTTTGCCAATTGTTAATTTGCAATTGATTGAGAGTGAAAGATTCAACCTTCTCTCTCCAATCTTCAACAAAAATATATATGGATAAATTTAGTTATGCAATCGGCCTTGGAATCGGCCAGAACTTGTTAGGTATGGGTGCCAGAAGCATCTCGGTAGAAGATTTTGCTCAGGCAATCAAAGATGTGCTGGAAGGCAATCAGACAGCTATCAGCCACCAGGAGGCCCGCGAAATAGTAAATAAATATTTCGAGGAACTGGAACAGAAGATGAGTGCTGCCAGCATAGAACAAGGAAAAGCATTCCTGGAAGAAAACAAGAAAAAAACGGGTGTTGTAACCCTTCCAAGCGGACTGCAGTATGAAATAATCACTGAAGGAAAAGGCAAACTGGCCAAAGCCACCGATCAGGTGAAATGTCACTATGAAGGTACACTTCTTGACGGAACACTATTTGATAGCTCTATCAAGCGCGGACAGCCTGCCGTATTCGGTGTAAACCAGGTGATCCCGGGTTGGGTAGAAGCATTGCAGTTGATGCCGGAAGGTTCTAAATGGAAACTGTACATTCCGTCAGATCTTGCTTATGGCGCACAAGGTGCCGGAGAAATGATTCCACCACACAGTACACTGGTATTCGAAGTAGAACTACTTGAAGTTTTAAACAAATAATTTTTTAAAAGCAAAATGAAAAAGATTACAATCTTGGCAGCAATTGCTGCCGTTACTGGCCTTGCATCATGTACAGCCCAGGCTCCTAAAGCAAATCTCAAAACAGAACTCGATTCACTGTCTTATTCAATCGGTATGGCTCAGACTCAAGGTCTGAAAGGCTATCTGGTAGGACGTATGGACGTTGACACAGCTTATATGGCTGAGTTCATCAAAGGTGTAACCGAAGGTGCAAACAAAACAGGAAAGAAAGAAGCTGCTTACATGGCAGGTCTTCAGATTGGCCAGCAGATCAGTAACCAGATGATGAAGGGGATTAACCACGAACTGTTTGGTGAAGATTCAGTAAAAACTATCAGCAAAGAAAACTTCCTTGCAGGTTTCATCGCAGGTACACTGGAAAAAGGTGGTTTGATGACTATGGAAAAAGCTCAGGCATATACTCAGACAGCTATGGAAGCTATTAAAGCAAAAGCAATGGAAGAGAAATACGCTGACAACAAAGCTGCCGGTGAAAAATTCCTTGCTGAAAACAAGACTAAAGAAGGTGTAAAAACTACTCCGAGCGGATTGCAGTATAAAGTAATCACTGAAGGTAAGGGTGAAATTCCTGCTGATACTTGTAAAGTGAAAGTAAACTACAAAGGTACTTTGATTGACGGTACTGAGTTCGATAGCTCATACAAACGTAACGAACCGACTACTTTCCGTGCTAACCAGGTTATCAAAGGTTGGACAGAAGCATTGACTATGATGCCTGTTGGTTCTAAATGGGAACTTTACATCCCACAAGATTTGGCTTATGGCTCAAGAGATCAGGGCCAGATCAAACCGTTCTCAACTTTGGTATTCGAAGTTGAATTGCTTAGCATCGAAAAATAAGCAGATTATCTCTATAAATAAAAAGAGGTGCAAAGAAATTTGCGCCTCTTTTTTGCTATTTCCTATTTTTTATCCATTTTATAGAGAGAAATTAAAATAAATCTCTATATTTGCTTACTATTTGATAACAATTGGAAATTATACTCATTTATTATGGAAAAAATAGACAACCTCGACAGGCAGATTCTTGAGATTATTTCTCAGAACGCCCGCATACCTTTTAAAGATGTAGCAGCAGAATGTGGTGTCTCACGTGCAGCCATCCATCAACGTGTGCAACGCCTTATAGATCTGGGAGTTATTGTAGGATCGGGTTATCATGTCAACCCCAAGTCACTTGGGTACAGAACTTGTACATATGTTGGTATTAAGCTTGAAAAGGGTTCTATGTACAAATCAGTGGTAGCCGAGTTACAGAAAATACCGGAAATTGTAGAATGCCACTTCACTACCGGCCCGTACACTATGCTGACTAAACTCTATGCATGTGACAACGAGCACCTGATGGACTTGCTGAATAATAAAATGCAAGAAATACCCGGTGTTGTAGCTACTGAGACTCTTATCTCTCTGGAGCAAAGTATCAAGAAAGAAATTCCCATTCGCGTAGAAAAGTAAGCCAATGGAATTCTTGAACGAATATCATCTGGCAGGACTTCTGATTGGTATCTGTACCTTTTTAATCATCGGACTCTTTCATCCCGTTGTGGTAAAAGCCGAATATTACTGGGGTACTAAATGCTGGTGGATTTTTCTGGTGTTGGGAATAGCCGGTGTAGCAGCTTCATTAAGTGTAGACAATATTCTGGTCTCTTCCCTGTTAGGCGTTTTCGCTTTTTCTTCGTTCTGGACTATCAAAGAAGTCTTTGAACAAGAAGACCGGGTTAAAAAAGGTTGGTTCCCGAAAAACCCCAAGCGTACTTATAAGTTCTGAAACATTGAAAGAATATTAGTTTTTTGCTCTAAAAAGTTTGCATATTTCGGGAGAAAATACTAATTTTGTCCCCGCATCCAAGATAAAGGATACACGGGCTTTTAGCTCAGTTGGTTAGAGCAACAGACTCATAATCTGGAGGTCCTTGGTTCAAGCCCAAGATGGCCCACCTAAAAAGACTATAGATCGATGATTTATAGTCTTTTTTTTATAAGGACAGATACAAAAACTTATCAGAAATAGACTATTATGAGAAAATTCTTAAAGTTCGCATGTAGCTTGATTGTTGGTATGTGTATTGGTGCTACTGGTGTAATACTGGGAATCACCTGGTTTACCGAAACCACACTGACTGCATTTTTCGAACATCTGAAAATCGAAACGCTACTAAGTAGCATGTTCATATCGCTCATAAGTCTTTTTATTGCCGGTTATCTACAAATTGTCGTCCATGAAGCAGGACATTTGTTTTTCGGGCTAGCCACCGGTTACAAGTTTATCTCTTTCCGTATCGGAAAACTGACATTAATCAAAGAAAAAGGAAGATTCAAAATAAAGTACTTTAAGGTGCCTGGAACAGCCGGCCAATGTTTGCTTTTCCCACCGGATGTAAGTCCCCAACAACTCCCATTCATTCTCTACAATCTGGGAGGTGTACTAATGAACCTGTTCTCGGCAATAGTAGCAATCTTGCTATTAACCACAATTCCCTATATTTTTACTCCTCTCAAACTATTCCTTCTGTTTACTGCCCTTATCGGAATTCTATTCGCACTACTCAACGGAATTCCGATGAAAAGAAGCGGTATTGTCAACGATGGTTATAACCTCAGATTGATGCAGAAGTCATTGGACAGCCGCCAGGCCCTAATACTTCAGCTAAAGGTAAATGCTTTGTTTCAGGAAGGTATCCGGTTGAGGGATATGCCTGCCGAATGGTTTACAGGAGAAGATACAGAATATAGTAATCCGTTGCTGACCGGTGTTAAGGGGTTCTGTATATCCCGGTTTATAGATCAAAAAGAGTTTGCACAAGCTGAAAAACTATTACAAGAGATACTTGCACACCGGGAAGAGGTTATTCCTATCTTCGTATTAGAATCCGAGTGTGAACTACTTTTCCTGGAATTGATTGGGCAATGTCGTTCGGAAGTAATAGAGGGATTATACAGTACTTCCTTGCAACAATACATCAGTCGGTTCGGAGAAACGTCAACCGGCAAACAAAGATTACAATGTGCACTCGCACTCTTTTGGGAAAAGGACCGGAAAGTAGCGGAGGAAATATACAAGAAGGTATGCCGGAGACGGAATCATTATCTCATGAAAGCAGAAACAGAAATGGATATTGAACTAATGGAATGGATGCTTCAACGATGAAATATATATTTCTGGTATTCTGTCTGTTATTCACAGCATGTCATACCGGAAGAAAACCGACGGGAGAAAAGCCAACAGTCGTTTCTCCTATAGAAGCTGCTACTACAACAGAAGAAACCCAATCGCCTGTTATAGAGAAGAGCCGTACAGCACTCTATCTTGACTCGCTCGGACTTATAAATATCCAAAGCGCAGACAGTAGCGTTGCTGTAAAGTTACTGTATGCAACCCCGGAAAACTTCACAGGAGAACTACTCTACGAAGATTTAAAGGACGCCTATCTGCATCCGGACGCTTTAAAATCACTGCTTCGTGCCCAACAATCATTGAAAGAGAAACACCCCGGATACAGCCTAATTGTTTACGATGCTGCCCGCCCTATGTCCGTACAAAAAAAAATGTGGAATGTAGTGAAAGGCACTTCAAAAAACATCTATGTATCCAATCCTTCCCGTGGCGGTGGACTCCATAATTACGGACTGGCAGTAGACATCAGCATTCTTGATAATAATGGAATCCCTCTTCCTATGGGAACGGAAGTAGATCATCTGGGTATCGAAGCCCATATCACCCACGAAGCTGAATTAGTAAAAGATGGAAAAATAAGCCAAGAAGCTGTAAGAAACCGGCAACTACTTCGGTTAATTATGAAAGAAGCAGGTTTTCGTGCACTCAACAGTGAGTGGTGGCACTTCAACCTATGCAGCAGAGAAGAAGCGAAACAAAAATATAAACGAATCGAATAAAACAATCTATTATGCTTAAAAGAAAACGAAACCTGTTGTTGTTGTTTCTAACAATGTGGTGTATTGCCTTACCGGCACAAGAAACCACAAAGCAGCGGCACACATTCTCCTTTCATACCGGATACGGGAATATGCTGAGAGGAACTGCCGGATTAACCAACAGTTCTAAAAACTACGAGCGTAGCCTTTCGGAAGGGGTTAGTTGGGATGCTCAATATTATTTTCGACCGGCAGATATAGTTGGAGTAGGATTCCTATATTCAGGATTCTCGTCTCAGGGAAGTCACGAAGAAGGAAGCGATCATCTATACACACACTATCTGGCTCCCCAGGCAGGGATCTATTGCCTCCGGACCCAACGCTTCTTTATTCGTTTGGATGCAGGTATAGGAATAATGATGTATAGAAACCAGAGTAAAGTATTTGGTAAAAGTAGACATGTAACCGGAACATCCTTTGCCACTAATGCAGGAGTCAATGCCACTTTGAAAATAACCCGGCAATGGAATATAGAAGCTGATATACAATATGTGGCTTCCAGCATTCGCACGATATACCCCCGTTATCATAATGAGACGACTACCGTTAAATTCCGCAACGACCCGTTATCGGTAAGCCGACTAAATCTTTCGGCAGGAGTCTCTTTTAATTTTTAACCTGAAATATATATATACATTATGATGAAGAAATATATCCTCATTCTCCTTTCTGTTCTCTGCTGTATCAGTTGTGACAGAGAAGATGAAACAGTAGACATTACAGTGATGCCCCCTATCACCAATATTGGTGCAGAAACGTTTGGTTGTTTGATAGACGGCTGGTTATATGTCGGAGGCAGATACCGGGATAACGGTTATTGGTTCGGCTCTTCCATAGATAACCCGTCAATCAATTTCTTATACAATGAAAAACAGGCAGAAGTAAACGTATCTGTCATGGTGAAACAAGACAAATACATCCGGTTTACCATAGTATCTCCTCAAGAAGGACAAGAATCGGAGTTTACTAACGCACGCTTTGGAGAAGAGAAATTAAAAGACGGAAAAGTAACTATCACCCGTTTTGATACGGAACGAAATATTATCAGCGGAACATTCAGTGGAGGCCGGATCACTAACGGCCGCTTCGATGTTCATTATAAAGATCAAGAAGAAGATCCCATGTAATTTATGGAACAATTATCACAATCTACTATAGAGTTTATTCGTACCCATAGTCGGGATAACGTCCGGCTACTGGCATTACAGGCTCCCAGATATCCGGACGTGGATATGCCCGCCGCTATTGTACAAATAGCCGGAAGACAGGCTGCTGCAAATAAAATACCTTCGTGGCAATTTATTGAGGAGCTATGGTATCCCCGTCATCTATCGATGGAACAATGCTCCTCTGAAATGACAGCACAATACAAATCAACGCTGGCAGACGGAGAGACATTAACCGACCTGACCGGAGGCTTCGGAATAGACTGTGCTTTTATGGCAAGCAGGTTTTATAAAGTATCCTATGTGGAACGGCAAGAAGAGCTCTGTGAAATCGCAAAGCATAACTTCCCCCTACTCGGGCTGAAACATATTACGGTATATAATGAAGACGGCGTAGCTCATTTACAAAAGATGGAACCAGTGGATTGTATTTTTATTGATCCGGCACGCCGAAATGAGCATGGAGGGAAGACAATCGCCATATCAGATTGTGAACCTGATGTAGCAGAGTTGGAAGAGTTATTGTTGAGCAAAGGCAAACAGGTCATAATCAAGCTATCGCCGATGCTGGACCTTACCCTTGCACTAAAAAGTATGAAGCACGTTAGGGAGGTGCATGTTATCTCCGTAAACAATGAGTGCAAAGAGTTATTGCTGATAATAGGAAACGAACCCTCCCAGTTGATCCCTATCCATTGCATCAACCTCACCCCCAAGGAGAAACAAACTTTCACTTTCACCCGGGAAGAGGAGCTTACTTCCGAATGTCCTTATACCAAAGAGCTTGGTAAGTATCTATATGAACCTAATGCTTCCATCCTTAAAGCGGGTGCATTTCGCAGTATTGCCTCTCGGTATAAAGTAAAGAAGCTGCACCCAAACAGCCATCTCTACACTTCGGATCTGTGGATAGAGAACTTTCCGGGAAGATCTTTCCTTATAACCGGGCAATGTTCTTTCAATAAGAAAGAAATAAAAGAGACCATCGGGGAACTAAAGAAAGCCAATATCACCGTTCGTAATTTCCCGGCTACAGTAGCAGAAATACGGAAACGAATCAAATTATCGGATGGAGGAGAAGTTTATCTTTTTGCAACGACACTATCCAACGAGCAGAAGGTATTTATAAAATGCAGTAAAGCATAAAATAAATAAGAGATCCGATACAGGATTAACTGACTCTTTATAAATAATGCGAATCAGCAGTGATTTACGATTGGACGATTTACAATTTACGATTGAAGTTACTCTTTTAAAAACCTGTTTCAGCGCTATTAGAGACAGAGTAATCCCAATCGTAAATCGTCCAATCGTAAATAACTACTGATTCACATAAATAATAAGTTCTTCCAAACAAAGTTATATTATTTTACATAAGATGTTTCTCCGGAACTGCACGCCCCGCTCGGCTCCGGGGAGGACGTTCCTCGGCTCCGGGGAAGAGGTGCTTCGGCTCCGAGGAGGAGGCTGCTCGGCTCCGGGGAGAAAAAGAGACCAAACAGGCATTGATAATCAATATGTTACAGAAGCGCATTTTATCGTTTCGGGATATGCATGAATGATAATATTGCTTTACATCGCTTCGATCATTACTTAGTGAAACCCACACATACAGGAGACTGCCAACTTTCTAAAAGAGAAACGATATGACCTCGGTTTTACCCTTCTTTAGCCTCCTCCGGCTTCAATCCGCTTTTGGGAATAGTTGTCTCATTTCCATCGCGTACTGCCATATAATGCGGAGACATAATCTCAATATCCGCCTCTGCAAACACATCCTGAATACTTTGATACAAATTAGAATAAATTTGTGCTAACTGGTCCGCCTCTTTTATATATGCATTAATCTGATACACCGGATACCAATCCTGCAATTCCGTTTCAAGTACAAACGGTTCGGGATCGGCCATAACTCCCTGCGTTGCCTGTGCTGCTTTCAAAAGCAGCGAGTGAACTTTACGCCAGGGCACATCATATCCGATACTCACTTCTACATGAATAATCAATCCGTAAGTTCGTGCCGATGCACTATAATTCACCGTATGGGAAGACATGATGAAGGAGTTGGGGATAGTGACAAGCTCATTCTTTGGCGTACGAATACGTGTCACAAGCGGCGTTTTCTCTATGACATTCCCGGTTGTATCATTCAGTTTGATACGATCGCCCAATTTAAACGGACGCATGTAAGTAATAACCAACCCTGCAATAATGTTCCCGATCACCGTACTTGAGCCCAATGAAACAATCAATCCCACAAAGACTGAAATACCCTGAAAGACTCCCGAATCGGAACCCGGCAAATATGGGTAAATCATCGCAATCATGAAAGCATATAGCAGAAAACGTATAATATGGAAAGTAGGCATCGCCCAGTCCGGATAAAAACCATTCAGTTTCAACCTGTCGGACTGTACTTCTGTAGCCAGATAATGAACAAGCCTTACCAGGTATTTCACAGCAAGACATATCACGAAGATAGTGAATAAGTTCGGAATATAATCCACCACTCCACCAAATATACTTTTCACCGGATTCCAGATATATGAGAATATCTGATAGGCCAACTTCTCGGTTTGCGGGAAAATAGAAAATAACAGCGGAACTGTGAGAAGCAACTGAAGTAACATGAAGGCATAGCGCAACATATTAGCCAGGAATACAAGCAGATTAACCTGTTTCTGCGTATCCAGCAATTCATAGTCCTGAATCGATATCGGCTTCAGCTTTGTATCTTTCAATCGCTGGATACGTATCTTTAGTTTCTTAAATAGCCAGGTAGTAGCCCAAAACAGTAAATACTGTCCAACCAATACCAGGATAAAAAACAAAATCCTCTTACCCAGCTGCCACAAGCTGTGTTCTTTTTTCATATCCTTCAGTTTGTCTACCACTATCTGTCGTTTATCGGCAGCAAGCTGATCACGGGTACGCCCTTCCCATAACCCGTCCTGATCAGTAAATGAAGCCAATACTTTATCACCATACATCAGATCAGTCACAATGTCGCTACTCTCCAAATACAGAGAATCCGGCTGAAGATTGAATCGTTTACCCAATTCTGTGATAGCAGTGGCGTTCATCACCGCCCTTTGTTGAGGGGTATGTCCGCCCCGTTTGGCATATATATAGAAAAGCGTATCCCCTTCTACAACCACAGGAACACCTTGAGTAAACTTACGCAATGAGTCTATACGCAATCTTTGCTGAGCTAATTTTACAGAATCAGCAGCATACGCCTGCAATTTCAGCTGCTCCATCTCCATACGCATATTGGCTTCACTCAATCTGGCTGCTTCAAGCTCCCTTTTCATGTTGGCAATGTTTGCCGAATCAGAATCACTCTTTACGATGGTAGAATGAGTTTTCAACGTATCATCACCAAGAAATTCACGAACTTTCTCGGCCAGTTGAGCAGACACCCCGATGGTAAACGCTAAAAAGATGAAAAGACAAAATAAACGATTCTTCCTCATATAAAAAACACTTATTAACCTTGTTATAGACAGATAAACGTGCCAAACTTACGGAATGTTTTCGATATTTCAGTGGAAATGAAGTCATTATTTGAAAAGATACATCTGATAATCCCCATCACAATTCAAGTTTTAATTAATTCCGT
Source organism: Bacteroides sp. (assembly GCA_019416685.1). GTDB lineage: Bacteria > Bacteroidota > Bacteroidia > Bacteroidales > Bacteroidaceae > Bacteroides. The sequence goes on along the minus strand of DXWV01000059.1, from coordinate 169,538 downwards.
TATCTTTGTACCAAAATTCAGGAACCACATGGATATACTACTTCTCATAGGAGGACTTCTTCTCATTTTAATAGGCGCTAATGGCTTGACAGACGGAGCTGCGTCTGTTGCCAAACGGTTTCGTATCCCATCCATTGTCATCGGACTGACAATTGTTGCATTCGGAACTTCAGCCCCGGAATTAACAGTCAGTGTATCTTCTGCATTAAAAGGAAGTGCAGATATCGCTATCGGCAATGTAGTAGGAAGCAATATTTTCAATACACTGATGATAGTAGGCTGTACCGCATTGTTTGCTCCTATCGTCATCACTCAAAACACATTAAAGAAAGAGATTCCTCTCTGTATTCTCTCTTCCATCGTATTACTGATATGCGCCAATGATGTTTTATTGGACCATGCCACCCAAAACGTGCTTAGCATTACCGACGGGTTACTGCTTCTATGTTTCTTTGCTATTTTTCTGGGATACACCTTTGCTATCGCATCCAACGGTAAGGGCGAAGAAGCAGATGAGGAGATACGCCAGTTACCGATGTGGCGTTCGGGACTCTACATTATAGGTGGACTTGCGGGACTTATTTTCGGAGGGCAATGGTTTGTAGAAGGAGCCGGTAATATTGCCCGTAATCTGGGGGTTAGTGAATCAGTCATCGGACTGACATTGGTGGCAGGAGGTACTTCACTACCCGAACTGGCTACTTCGGTGGTTGCCGCATTAAAAAAGAATCCGGAAATAGCTATCGGAAATGTTATCGGTAGCAACCTATTCAATATTTTCTTTGTACTTGGATGCAGCGCATCCATCACTCCGCTCAACCTAAGCGGGATTACGAATTTCGATTTGCTGGTACTTACAGGTTCAGGAGTATTGCTATGGTTATTCGGGCTCTTTTTTGCCAAACGCACCATTACACGGATAGAAGGAAGTATCCTGGTACTTTGCTACATAGCATATACTACAATTCTTATCTATAATATTTAAACAAAGCAAACTAACCTCAGAATACCAAAGAGATTTCACTGAATATCGCTGCCTGATGAAACGCAGATGATTATGAGTTAGCACAGATTTAGAAGAAAGTCATTCTTTCTAATCTATTTATTTGTCTGTACAAAGGTATGTTCGTCCGCATTTTAATAATAATCCATCATCTACCGTCTTCTCTGTACAGAAAACACTCATTTGTGCCTATATGAATACAAATATGGCATAAATGCGTACATATACCCCAATATTTCCTTTGTCTCCATTTCTGCTAAAGTTGTTCCCTATACACTATTGTCAAAACTGTGAATATTTGCTGAGAAACAACTGCCTATATTTGTGAAGTGATTTTAGAGAACGAATATAGTTTTTTTTTTAAAGTAAAAAGAAGGTAGGGTTTAGTTCAGGAAAAAAGGAGGGAGCCATAAACTCTCTTCTTTTCTAAAAAAATCCCCCTCCTGGTAATTTCAATAGAATAGCAGACGTATGAAATCATTCTTACCCCAAGCAATCAGTGTACTTTTTCTGGCAATCTCTGTGTTGGCATGCAAGACACCCATAACTCAGGAAAACAACACTTCCATTGCCCGCTCTGAAATGTTGCTCGACAGTATCTTCAAATACTATCAGGCAGAAGGGAGCGATTTATTTAATGAGAATTATCCTAAAAATTCCAATGATAAAGTGACTTACCTGGCTTCTACAGATACGGTTACAAAAGATAAAGTAGCCTATTTATGGCCTGCCTCCGGATTGTTTTCAGGAGTAAATGCATTACTCAAAGCAACCAGAGACAACAAATATCAGGCACTTCTACAGGAAAAAATCATTCCCGGATTAGAATGTTATTATGACACAACCCGCACGCCTGTCTGTTTTCAGTCATACATCAGTGAGGCCGGACATTCCGACCGCTTCTATGATGACAACATCTGGCTGGGTATTGATTTTCTCGAAACTTACCGCCTGACGGGGAATAAGAAATATCTGAAACGATCGGAAGAAATCTGGAAATTCCTCTTAAGTGGTAATGATGATATACTAAACGGAGGTATCTATTGGTGTGAGCAAAAAAAGGAATCAAAGAATACCTGCTCCAATGCACCTGCATCCGTACTGGCACTTCAGCTTTTTGAGACCACCCGCGACAGTGCCTATTATCAGAAAGGACTGGAACTATATACCTGGACTAAAGTAAACCTACAGGATTCGGATTACATTTACTTCGACAATCTTAAAATGAACGGACGTATCGGCACAGAGAAATATACATATAATACGGGACAAATGCTGCAAGCAGCCAGTCTGCTATACAAGCTAACCGGCAACCGGCAATTCCTAACAGAAGCGCAAGACGTGGCCCGTGCAGGAATAAAATACTTCACAGAACCATTCAAAACACAGGACAGTACAGAGATCAGGTTCTTCCGTAACCGGGGAACATGGTTCGTAGCTATCATGATGAGAGGATATATAGAGCTTTATCTGCAAGATAACAACCCGGAATATCTGCAAATCTTTGCCGACAATCTGGAACTGGCATGGAAAAGTGCCCGCTATGACAATGGACTTATCAATAGTGACTGGAGTGGAGAAAAAAAAGAAAAACAACAATGGCTGCTTAATCAGACAGCAATGGTGGAGATGTACGCAAATCTGGGAAACATAAATCTGAAATAAAACAAATATAGAACATGGAAACACGTAAAAAATGCTTCAAGGCAGGGATGTTCGCCCTGATAATCGCCTGCCTGCCTTCGTTACTGATGGCGCAAAAAGAGTTCAGGCAATGGCCTGAGGGTTGCTCACCCAAAGAAGTCGGCGAATTGGTGAGCCAGCGGTTTGTAGCCGTTCCACACCCCAACTTTAATGGTAACCCGGCACCTCCCAATGAGATCACCTACCCGGAAACCTGTGCGTGGTTTGGTGCACTGCGTTACGCACATATCACCAAAAACAAAAAACTACTCCGACAATTGGAAGAGCGTTTCCTGCCAATCTTTGGTCCGGAACGCAGACTACAACCCCTGCCGGATCATGTAGATCATACTGTATTCGGTACCATCCCGCTCCAGCTATATGCACAAACCGGTAAGGAGATTTACTATCACATGGGAATGTGGTACGCAGACGAGCAATGGAAAATGCCACGCAATACCAAACACCGCGAAGCATATCAGGCTTTGCTGGATGAGGGATTATCTTGGCAGACCCGCTACTGGATTGATGATATGTTTATGATCTCGGCCATTCAGTCGCAGGCTTATTTCGTTACCAAAGACCGGAAATACATTGACCGTGCTGCTGCCGAAATGGTGAAGTACCTCGACAAGATACAACGCCCGAATGGTCTATTCTACCATGCCGAAGATGTCCCCTTCTTCTGGGGACGTGGTAATGGCTGGATGGCTGCCGGAATGACAGAACTTCTGGGCATACTTCCGGAAGAAAATCCGAACCGGGAAAGAATACTGGAGTCTTATCGGATGATGATGAACAGCCTGCGCGATTATCAGAAGGAGGATGGCTTATGGGGGCAATTGGTAGATGACAAAACTACCTGGACGGAAACTTCCGGTTCGGCCATGTTCGTATATGCCATGGTAAAAGGCGTAAAGAAGGGCTGGCTGGACGAAACGACCTATGCCCCACTGGTACGCAAAGCATGGATTGCTCTGATTGGGCACATTGATAAAAACGGAGACATCGACGGCGTATGCGAAGGTACCAACAAAACCAACGACCGCCAGTTCTACCTGAACCGGAAAACCCTACCGGGCAATATGCATGGACAAGCACCTGTACTGTGGTGCGTAAACGCCTTCCTTGAAAAATAAAACAAAAACTCAATAACCATGAAAGTATACAAACTTTTTGCACTGCTGCTAACCTTCGCCACTACGTGGGGTAGCCACCTCTCTGCCAAAGAGATAGACGTAAAATCACCCAATGGAGAGCTGAACCTTTCTGTCGATGTAAAAGACAAAATCTACTATTCTGTATCTTACGGGAATGATCTTTTATTGAAAGACTGCTACCTCAACCTCCAACTGGAGAATGAAACACTCGGCAATAATCCCAAACTCCGCAGTACCAAAAGAGGATTCATTAACGAGAGTATAAAACGCGAAATTCCACTTAAAAACGCTGTTGTAAAGAACCATTGCAACACACTACGCATGAACTTTACAGGTAACTATGCTGTAGAGTTCCGCGTATTCGATAATGGAGTGGCCTACCGTTTCATCACCGATAAAAAAGGTGAAAACATTGTCCTGGGAGAAGATTTCGTACTCAACTTTCCGGCTAACTATAAGGCCCATTTATCACAACCCAGCGGATTCAAAACTTCCTATGAATATCCTTATACGCACGTAAATACGGAAGAATACAAAGCTACCGATCGTATGAGCTACCTGCCCATATTACTGGAAACAAACAAGCCTTACAAGATTCTGATTTCTGAAGCAGACCTGCATGACTATCCTTGTATGTTTCTGAAAAGCACCGGACAGAATGGAATGCAATCTCTCTTCCCCAAAGTTCCATTGGAATTCGGAGAAGACGGTGACCGCAGTCTAAAGATTCTGAAAGAAGCGGATTATATAGCCAAAACAGCCGGTAAACGTAGTTTCCCATGGAGGTTCATGGTCATTGCCAAAGAAGATAAACAGCTATTGGAGAACGAAATGGTTTACAACTTGTCTACTCCTTGTGTACTCGAAGATTACAGTTGGATCAAGCCCGGACAGGTAAGCTGGGAATGGTGGCACGATGCCCGCCTGTATGGAGTAGATTTCCGTTCGGGGTATAACATGGATTCTTACAAATATTACATTGACTTCGCCTCTAAATTCGGCATACCTTATATCATTATGGATGAAGGATGGGCCAAAAGTACCCGTGACCCATATACTCCCAACCCGACCATCAACTTAGCCGAACTCATTCAATACGGCAAAGAACGCAATGTGAAAATCGTACTCTGGCTGACATGGCTGGCCGTAGAGAATAACTTCGACCTCTTCAAGACATTTGCCGACTGGGGAGTAGCCGGAGTAAAAATTGACTTCATGGATCGTAGTGACCAGTGGATGGTAAATTACTACGAACGCGTAGCCAAAGAAGCAGCTAAGCATAAATTATTCGTTGACTTTCACGGCTCTTTCAAGCCTGCCGGGCTGGAACGTAAATATCCGAATGTACTTTCATACGAAGGGGTATTGGGCATGGAACAAGGAGGCAACTGCCGCCCAGCCAACAGTATCTATCTGCCATTCATGCGCAATGCGGTAGGACCTATGGACTTTACGCCCGGTTCAATGCTTTCCGCTCAACCGGAAGACAATCGTTCCACACGCGCCAACGCCATGGGTTCGGGTACACGCGCCTACCAGATGGCATTGTTCGTGGTCTTCGAAAGTGGTTTGCAGATGCTGGCAGACAATCCGGTTTACTACTACCGTGAACGCCCGTGTACAGAGTTCATATCCAGCGTTCCCGTCACCTGGGACGAAACAAAAGTACTTCATGCTAAAGTAGGTGAAGCCGTAGTAGTAGCCAGACGAAAAGGTGACAAATGGTTCATTGGCGGTATTACCAACAACGAAGGACGTACAATCAATCTCGACCTGAGTTTCCTGCCTGCCGGTCAATCATTTACCCTCACCTCGTTTGAAGATGGTATCAATGCCGACCGCCAGGCCATGGACTATAAGCAAAGGGAGAGTAAAGTAAACAATGCAACACAGCTTACCATCAAAATGGTACGCAACGGCGGATGGGCCGGTGTCATCAAATAACATCCCGGAATATGAAACTAAAACTCATCTATATAGCCGCCCTGATTCTCTGTATGCCAATGTTGCATGCAGAGAATGGCTACGACCTGTGGCTCCGTTATCAGAAAGTAGACAACAGCCAGCTATTGAACAGTTATTCAAAAACGTTAGCTAAACTGAACTTTCCTGTAAACTCCGCCACACTGACAGAAGCAAAAAAGGAACTACAACAAGGACTGAATGGCCTGTTGGATACTAAATTGCCGGAAACAGACGGTATCTCCAAAGGTACACTGCTGGTAGGTACTCCGGCTTCCTCAAAAATACTATCCGATATCCATGCGATAACCAACGAAATATCCGGCCTGGGCGATGAAGGATTCCTCATCAAAACCCTGAAAGTAAACGGAACTCCCTGTACCGTTATTGCAGCCCGGAAGGACATGGGCGTAATGTATGGCGTTTTCCATTTCCTCCGGCTTTTGCAGACCCAATCGGATATCAAAGATCTGAACATCACACAGGTACCCAAACTACAAAGGCGCATGCTGAACCACTGGGACAATCTGAATGGAACGATCGAACGCGGTTATGCAGGCTACACACTTTGGGACTGGCAGCGCTTACCGGGATACATTGATCCGCGTTATCGCGATTATGCCCGTGCCAACGCTTCTATCGGTATCAATGGCACCGTTCTGAACAATGTAAATGCCAACGCACGCAGCCTGACCACCGAATATCTGATAAAGGCAGCCGCCCTTGCAGATGTTTTTCGTCCTTACGGCATCCGGGTATATCTGACAGCCCGTTTCAGTGCCCCGAAAGAACTGCGAGCCTTGAATACAGCTGATCCGCTGAACCCGGAAGTACGCCAGTGGTGGAAAGATAAAGTGAAAGAGATCTATAAGTATATCCCTGATTTCGGAGGATTCCTCGTAAAAGCGAATTCCGAAGGACAACCAGGGCCTCAAGACTATAAGCGCACGCATGCCGACGGAGCAAACATGATGGCGGAAGCACTGGAACCCTATGGTGGTATCGTGATGTGGCGTGCCTTCGTATATGAAAACTCCCGGAATATAGACCGTGCGGGCAATGGCTATGAAGAGTTCAAGCCATTGGACGGCAAATTCAATAAGAATGTATTTGTACAGCCCAAAAATGGTCCGATTGACTTCCAGCCACGCGAACCCTTCCATCCGCTCTTCGGAGCAATGCCTCAGACACCACTGATGCTCGAATTCCAGATAACACAAGAGTACCTCGGGTATGCTACCAACCTCGCCTATCTGGGCCCGTTATTCGAAGAGTGTCTGGATGCCGATACATACACCAAAGGAAAAGGAACAACCGTTGCCAATGTATTGGAAGATTACAACCGTTCACATGGTATCTCCGGCATTGCGGGAGTTGCCAATATAGGTACGGACATCAACTGGTGCGGACATCTGTTCGGACAGTCCAACTGGTATGCATTCGGGCGCATGGCGTGGAATCCGGAACTTTCATCAGAAGAAGTGGCAGATGAATGGCTACGTATGACGTTCAACAACAATACAAGTTTTGTGAATCCGATCAAAGAAATGATGCAGCAATCACGCGAAACGGTAGTTAACTATCGCAATCCGCTGGGATTGAATCATATCATGAATTTTGCGACTCACTATGGTCCCGGCCCCTGGTACAAAGACCCTCACTGGGATGCCAAAGATTATCATAAAGCGGACGAAACCGGTATTGGCGTAGATCGTACTTCAAAAGGGAGCAATGTTGTCAATCAATATGCCAAACCTTTGGCAGAGATACTTGAAAATCTGAATACCTGCCCGCAAAAAGATCTGTTATGGTTCCATCATCTGCCTTGGGATTACAAGATGCCATCCGGAAAAATCTTATGGGACGAACTGGTAGCATACTATTATAAAGGAGTAGAAGAGGTACGCGGGATGCATAAACTCTGGGACTCTATGGAAGGCAAAATCGATGCCGAACGATTCAATCACGTCAAACAACTACTAAAAGTACAGGAGGATGAAGCTATCTGGTGGAGAGACGGCTGCGTTCTTTATTTCCAGACATTCTCTAAAAGACCGATACCGTCACAACACGAACACCCGAAACACACACTTGAATATTACAAAAGAATCCCTTTCCCCTACAATTGGGAAGGAAAGTATGAATAAGTAATCAGACAGAATCATGAAACACATAATCACAGTAGGTATTCTCTTTATGCTCTCCCTCTTACAAACCATACAGGCCAAAGGGAAAGATGAATACTGGTATGCACCCAAAGCAGGTCCGGAAGAACGAAAAGAAATCTTCCTGCAATATTATGCCGAACATGGGCGAAAAGATTTCCTTACGGGAATCTTCAACCAGATAGCCCGTGTTGCCATTGGCCAGCCAATGGAAGATGAACCAACCTACAAAGCAATCGCCTTGGTACGTTCTAACCGCGATTGCAATGACTTCTCAATCAATGGCATGCTACGACTTCTCTATATGGACCGGGAAAAAACAGTGATTCCTACCCATCTAAAAAAAGAGATAGAAGCTTGCGTACTCGACTTTAAATACTGGTGGGACGACGGACGACGAGACACTACTTATCGTTGTTATCATACCGAAAACCACCAGGCACTCTACCACACAGCCGAACTACTTGCCGGACAGCTATACAAAGACAGGATATTCACCAATGGCATGAATGGTATTCAGCATATGCAACACGCCAAAGAGCGCCTGGATCGCTGGCTGGATTTCCGGTTCCGGTTCGGATTCAGCGAATGGTTATCTACCTATTATGAAGTAGAAGCAATGCTGCTCACCAACCTGTATGATTATGCCGAAGATAAGACTATACGCCAGAAAGCAGGTATGGTACTGGATCTGTTGATGTTCGACATGGCTCTGAATAATTTCGAAGGCATGATGGGTTCTACCAGCGGACGTATGTATGCCCACTCTCTTATTGATGGTTCGCACAACACCTCTCCGCTGACAAAACTGATGTTCGGAGTCGGTACTTTCGACCGTGATGAAGTGATGGCTCCCATTGCCCTGTCCACCAGTAAATATCAATGTCCAAAAGTCATACAGGAGATCGCTATCGATTATCAGCGCCCCATGCTCAACCGCCAGCGTATAAGTATCAATGTGGAAGATGCACCCTCCTACGGACTCTCCTATGACAATGAACTGGACTGTCACCTCTTTTGGGGTATGCAGGAATTTATTCACCCATTGGCGATCAAAATGTCCAAACAAATTTCAGAAAAGTACGACACCTGGCCCTATCGCAACTACGATCAATATATCCGTAAGTACGAAGAACAGATTAAAACCTACGGTAAACTGGTAAATTCACACTTCGACCGTTTTGCTTTATCCGAAGCCAACGTAGAAACCTATCGTACCTCGGAGTATATGCTCAGTAGTGTACAGGATTACCGTCCGGGAGCTCCGGGTTATCAACAACACATCTGGCAGGCCACTTTAGGTAACCGTGCTATCGTCTACACCAACCACCCCGGAGGCAAAAACCTGAAATATTCGCCAAACTACTGGGCAGGTAATGAAATCTTACCACGGGCGGCACAGCACAAGAATGTGGTAGTATGTATCTACAACATCCCCGAAAACCAGAAAAATGATTATACACATGCTTACTTCCCCAAAAATGATTTTGATGAAGTGCTGACAAAAGGTAACTGGACTTTCGGACGCAAAAAAGACGGCTATGTAGCGCTCTATTCACAAAATACCACTACATATCAGGCGGGTGAAAGAGGAGATATATGTGATTTACTTGCATCGGGCCGGCAAAACATCTGGATATGCGAGACCGGAACAAAAACAGAATGGGGTGACTTTACTAAATTTGTAAACGCTATCTCATCGTCCGAGGTGTCTTGTCAAGAACTAAATGTTAATTATACTTCTCCGTCTATCGGAAAAGTAACATTCGGCTGGAAATCTCCGTTTACTATAAAAGGAAAAGAACAAAAACTCAGATGGAAATACCGTTACGACAATCCTTACTGCAAAGCTTTGTTTAATTCACGTAAAATTGAAATAAAGAAAGGATCGGAGAAACTAATTCTCGATTCAACCAAACTCTAATTCTGACACGATATGAAACACTCTATTATTTACATCTTATTTTCTTTCTTATTATTGACCGATTGGACTGCCAATGCACAAAATAATTCGATACCACGTCCGGAATATCCACGCCCACAGTTTGAACGTGCAGAATGGAGAAACCTGAACGGTCAATGGAGCTATACATTCGACTTTGGTAAATCGGGCAGAGACCGTAAGTTATACAACAGTACAGGATTTAACGAGCTTATCACCGTCCCATTCTGTCCGGAAAGTAAATTATCGGGAGTAGAATACAAAGATTTCATCCCTGCCATGTGGTATCACCGTAAGTTACAAGTTCCGACAGACTGGCAAGATAAAAAGGTTATCCTTCACTTTGGCGGAGTCGATTATTACTCAGTAATCTATATCAACGGACAAGTAGCAGGCAGACATTGGGGAGGTAGTTCCTCATTCGGAATAGACATTACACGGTTTGTTAAATACGGAGAAGAACAACAGCTTGTGGTATACGTAGAAGACGACCAGCGTAGTGGAACCCAAGGAAGAGGAAAACAATCGGGTAACTTCTATTCACAAGGATGCGACTATACCCGTACTACCGGCATCTGGCAGACCGTCTGGATGGAAGCAGTAGATGCCTGTGGATTAAAGTCTGTTCGTATCACACCGGAACTGGATCAGAAATGTTTCACTGTTCAACCGGAGTTCTACGGATTACAAGCCGGACAAAAGCTCCGTGTCAGTGTAAAGGATGGTGATCGTGTAGTCAGCAAACAGACACAAACTGCCGCCACTCCTCTGACACTGATGTTACCATTGAAAACCGTAAAGACCTGGTCACCCGGTTCGCCCTTCTTATATGACATCGAACTGGAAGTATTGGATGCCAAAGGAAAAGTGATTGATCACGTCAATTCTTATGCCGGTATGCGCAAGGTACATATCGAAGGAAATAAGTTATTTCTCAATAATGAGCCCTGTTATCTGCGCTTTGTACTCGATCAGGGATTCTATCCCACAGGTGTATGGACTGCTCCCACAGATGCAGATTTGAAACGTGATATCGAACTTAGTTTAGCCGCAGGTTTCAACGGGGCACGCCTTCACCAGAAAGTATTTGAAGAACGCTTCCATTACTGGGCCGATAAGTTGGGCTACCTTACCTGGGGCGAATCGGCAAGCTGGGGTCTTAATACCAGTAGCCCGGAAGCCGCCCGGAACTTCCTTACCGAATGGGAGGAAGTAGTAGTTCGCGATTGCAATCACCCTTCAATCATTGTATGGACCCCATTCAATGAAACCTGGGACCGTCCGAATGACAATGAACAAGCACGCCAACACGACCGTTTCATTTCAGACATTTATAGGCTTTCACACAATCTGGATTATCGTCCGGTAAATGATGCCAGTGGAAATTACCATGTGATGACAGATATCTGGAGTGTACATCATTATGCACAGAGTGGCGAAGAGATGAAGAAACGGCTGGAAATAAAGGATGGTAAGCTTCCCCAGAAAGATGTGAAGAAAGAAGTTCCCTATGAAGGACAACCTTACTTCCTCGATGAATATGGTGGCATCAAATGGGTACATGGGAAGCAGTTTGCCGAAAATACCTGGGGTTACGGACAAGGTCCCAAAACACTTGATGAGTTTTATGCCCGGCTGAAGGACATTACATTTACTGTACTCGAATTTGATTTTGTAGCCGGATATTGCTATACCCAGCTAACGGATGTAGAACAGGAACAAAACGGTATTTATAATTATGACCGTACACCGAAGTTCGACATGAAGATTATCAAATCCATATTCAACAAACTACCGGAGAAGAAATAAGAACAAAAACAGACACCATGAAACGAAACTTCCTACTCATTCTATTGTTGTTTTTAAGTAGTAACCTGCCCGCACAAAACTCCTTCGACCTCGTCATTGTCGGAGGAAATCCGGGAGGTATCATGGCAGCCATTGCTGCAGCGCGACAAGGTAAAACTTCCGTCATACTGGAACGAACCAACCACATTGGCGGACTTCCGGCCAACGGGCTTGGAGCTACCGACATTGCAACCCGCGAAGCTACTACGGGAGTATTCTCTGAATTCACCTCCCGTATCAAACAGTATTACATCCATCATTACGGAGCCGATTCACCTCAAGTGAAAGATTGCAGTAACGGCTTTCACTTCGAACCATCCGTAGCTGCCCGTATTTTTGAAGAGATGCTGAATGAGCAGAAAGAGAAGATCACCGTGCGCCTGATGCGTCAGTTTGATGCAGAGAACGAAAATATCTGCATCAGAAACGACCGTATCGAAAGTATCTGTATCCTGAACAGGGAAAACGGACAAAAAGAAACCTATCTGGGAAAGATTTTTATAGATGCTACTTATGAAGGTGATCTGGGAGCTGCAGCGGGTGTACCGTTCCGCGTTGGTCGCGAAAGCCAGGAGGAGTTTAATGAACCGGGAGCCGGAAGGACCTATGAATATTGGAAAAGCCTCCCGGCTGACGGGAGTACAGGGCAGGCGGACAATGCCGTACAGGCTTATAACTATCGTTTGTGTCTCACGAACGATCCAAAGAATATTACCCCTTTCACCCGACCGGCCAACTATAACCGGGACGAATATGTTTCTCTTATAGAAGATGTATGGACCGGCCGTAACACACAGCGGGACATGCTGAAAGTTACCGATGAAATGATGGAAGAAAACCGTCGTCATATTGCCAAAGGTAACAGAAGCAAACTTCCCGGAGACAGCTGGGGTATCTGGAAACTAAGCAGCCTCGTCAACCTGCCGAACCAAAAGACTGACGGTAACAATCAGCATGCTGCTTTCCTTTCTACCGATTTGCCCGAAGAAAACTGGCCATGGCCTACCTCCTCGTGGGAATGGCGCGATAAATTTGCCAAACGCTTAAAAGAGTATACTTTGGGGCTTTTCTGGTTTGCCCAGCATGATAAAGAACTCCCATCCCACTTCCGCAAGGAAATGCTGAAATGGGGACTGGCAAAAGACGAATATCCCGACAATGAATCCTTTCCCCGGCAAGTATACGTACGCGAAGGCCGTCGTTTTGAAGGAGTTTACTTCTTCACAGCAGCCGATGCACTTCCGGTCAGTCCGGGTAAACGCCCTCCGTTACATTCAAGCAGTGTGACCGCAAGTCATTATGCCCTCGACTCTCATGCTGCCCGCAAAAGAGAGACAGGAAGAGTACATCTGGATGGATTCATCAGTTATCCCACAGCCGTTTACACCGTACCTTTAGGAGTAATTCTACCTAAAAACGTAGACAACCTGTTACTGCCGGTACCTGTATCCGGTTCCCACATCGGCTTCTCAACTTTGCGTATGGAACCATGTTGGATGGCTCTCGGGCAAGCTGCCGGCATCACAGCAGTACTTGCCATAGACAAAGGAGTAAAAGTACGTAATGTAGATATACCGTCTCTACAGGATATTCTGATCAAACAGAAAGTCACTCTCATCTATTTTCGGGATGTAAAACCGTCGGATGAAGCTTTCCCACTGGTACAATATCTGGGAGTACGCGGATACCTTCCAGACTGGAATGCTTCACTACAACAACCGATAGATGAAAGTACATTACGCAACTGGAGCAACTTATGTGGTACACAACTGAAAGCTACTCCCGGACAAACAACCCGACTGAAAGTACTAACAGACATATATAAGCTGCTTCATGAGAACAACCACTAAACTTTTTATTTTACTACTTTGCCTGTTACCTGCCATAGCACTTGCCCAAGGAAGCATTAAAGTGCCTGTTCTGTATACAGATGGCATGGTTTTACAACGTAATAAACCCATTTGGATACAAGGCACAACAAACCCTGGCGAAAAAGTTATCGTATCTATAGCAAACCGTCACAAAGAGACGTGTGCCGATGTATCCGGGCACTGGCAGGTCACATTAAAAGCAATGCCTGCCGGAGGACCTTATCAGCTAAATATCACATCCGGTCCGGAAACACTTTCTTTTAAAGACGTCATGTTAGGAGAAGTATGGCTCTGTTCCGGACAATCCAATATGGCTTTCAGCATAGGCGAATCTGCTGAAAAAAAGGAGGCTCTGGCCCATGTTAATGAGAAACTGATCCGCCTTTTCAACATGAAACGGAATCTTCGCCCCAGTGACAGCGCCTGGGGAACTAAAACACTAGAAGAAGCCAATCAGTTGCAGCTTTATACGCCAACAAACTGGGAGAAAGCCTCCGCTCATAATTTATCCTCATTCTCTGCAGTTGGCTACGCCTTTGGAGAGATGTTAGCCGACAGTTTGAAGGACATCACAATCGGATTGATCGCCAATGCCATCAGTGGCTCACCCGCCGAGGCATGGGTAGGACGCAGTGAAATAGAAAAAGACACTCTATTATCCAAAATACTGGATAACTGGATGGAGAACCCGCTCATCGATTCATGGTGCCGACAGCGAGGTAAAAACAATCTACGCAAAGCTACCGACCCGAATCAACGTCATTATTTTGAACCGTCTTATTTATTTGAAGCAGGCGTTCTCTCATTAGCACCTTATACCATCCGGGGGATTATCTGGTATCAGGGAGAATCCAATACACATAATCCCGAAACATATGAAAGACTCTTCCCGGCCCTTGTACGAAGCTGGCGTAACTGCTGGAAAGAAGAAATACCATTTTATTATGTACAACTAACTTCCATAAACCGTCCTACGTGGCCTCGCTTTCGCAACCTACAACGGGAACTCCTGTATCGTATTCCCGGGACAGGTATGATAGTCACCCATGACAAAGGGGATTCGTTAAATGTACATCCTAAACAAAAAAGAGAAATCGGCAGACGCCTGGCACACTGGGCGCTGAACCGAGAATATAAATTCTCCTGTTTACCCTCCGGTCCGCTCTATCGTTCGATGAAATGCAAAGGAAACCAAGCTATTCTTACTTTTGATTATGCGGATGGATTAACAACTGCGGACCATCAACCGATACGTAGCTTTGAAGTGGCAGGAGAAAATAATATTTTCTATCCGGCACAGGCTACCATCAAAAAGAAACAGATTATTCTCACTTCTCCGAAAGTAGATAAAATATGTAAAGTACGATATGCCTGGCAACCTTTTACTCACGCCAACCTGATAAACCGGAAAGGACTACCTGCTTCTACATTCGAAACAAAGTGAGAGTTTTCACCCGATTTACCTTAAATACTTCCTATCAGGAAGAGATCCGAAGTACTCTTTATACCACTCAAGAAGGCGTTTTCGAACAATAGTATACCAGGGCGACACGAAAAGAGAACTGTTTAATATCCCAAAAGAAAAACACACTAAGCAATATTTGTGAAGGACTTTAATTACTGTTACTCTTTCATTTCAATACCGAATCACTCACTATATAATAATAAGAACACAATGAAACATTTATTCTTTCTCTGTCTTTTGGGAAGCTTATACATTAGCAATGTATTCGCTCAAGACCTCAACATCGTATATGTAGGCAATAGTATCACCAGAGGAGCACTACTCAAGAACCGTGAAACAGAAGCACCTCCCGTACATGCTAGCCACTATCTGGAAAAAGCTCTCAAATGCCGGGTAAACTACCGCAATCGCGGAGTAAGCGGTATGACTACACTCAATTATCTTCCTATTTCAAATCAGGAATTTCCAAAAGTCAATGCTGCAGCTGCCGAATTGTCAAAAGAAAAAGGCATATTGTTGTTTTCCATTATGCTGGGTACTAACGATAGCGCCTGCGATGTACCCTTCGGTGCCCCGGTCGAACCGGTGGTGTATTACACCAACATGAAGGCTATCATCGATGAACTCCTGTCTTTATATCCGGAATGTAAAGTTGTCATTCACCGACCTACCTGGTACAGTCCCAACACCTACAACAGTGCTACTTACCTTGCCGCCGGCCTTAAACGACTAGAAAGCTATACACCTATGATAGAACATCTGGTGGAACACTATGCCAAATCCAGGCCCAATCAAGTATTCCTGGGAGATACATCCGCTTTCGATTTCTTCAAAAATAATCATCAAACCTATTTCACCCCTGAAGAAGGTAATGCCGGTACATTCTTTTTGCACCCCAATAAAGAAGGAGCTAAGATTTTGGGGAAATTCTGGGCAGAAGCTATTTTAAAAGCTATAAAATAAAATACGTACCAAACCTATAAATTACAATACAATCATGAAAAGAAACCATCATTTCTATGTCGTTCTACTACTCATTTCCAGCCTACTCCCTTCTTTCTCTTTCGCACAAAAAACAAAGATCGCTTGTGTGGGAAACAGTATAACCGAAGGCATCGGAGCTACCGGCGGATCAACCAATTACCCTGCTGTGTTACAACGTAACTTAGGGACAACCAACTATGAAGTCAAGAACTTCGGAGCAAGCGGTCACACACTGATGAAAAGTGGAAATTCACCTTACTGGAATCATGAACGTTACCAAAAAGCATTGAACTATAATCCCGACATCGTCATCATCAAACTGGGAACTAATGATGCAAAACCCAACAACTGGGTACACAAAGACCAATATGTGAGAGATTACATCGAGTTAATTAACTCATTCAAAAACCTCCCCTCGCGGCCAAAGATTTATATCTGCTATCCCCTCCCTCTGTTCGGCCCCAATAACTGGATTGCCGATGATGCTATCATTACCGGTGAAATGATACCTATGATTGACCAGATTGCCCAAGAAACAGGAACAACTATCATAGATTGCCACACCCCTTTTGAGGGTAAAGCTCATCTGACCACCGATAAAGTTCATCCGAACGATAAAGGGTATATTTTACTCGCCCATGTTGTGGGTAGCGCCATTGCTCCCAAAGAAGTTCCGGAACTGCCGGAAGGCTTTTTTCTGCAATTGGCACCCCAGGACAGAACAGATCTGAGAACAAACAGCAATTCATCCATTGACAAAATAGACCTGGATCTCTTGCTGGATAACAACGGAAAAACCGGTATAATTGCCGATTTCACTCCCAAATCTTGGTTTTCCATCGATATGCCTCCTTCCAACAGCATCACAACTTACTCCATTACATCCGGTACTGACGCTACTGCTGCTCCCAGATCATGGATGCTACAAGGAAGCACAACCGGCAAAAGATGGCAACCGATAGACGAACAAACGGATATTGTTTTCGCTCCCAATGAAACTCGGATTTTCCATCTGAACATGTATTATACCTTCCCGCTCTATCGCCTTATGGTATCAGAAAACAATGGTAGTGACAAGATAGCCATCAACGAATGGCAGCTGTTTGGACATGAATCTCCCCTAAACACTTCAATCATGAATAACGGTGGTAAAGTCACTGCGCAATTTAATACAATCGCCAATGAAGGCATCAGCAACCTGATAGACGGCAATGTGAAAACGAAGTTCTGTACGCAAGTTCAAAACGGTAACAGCGTATGGGTAAAATATGATTCACCCATAGCTGTCAAGATAGGCAAATACACACTAACATCAGCCTACAACGCTCCGGATCGCGATCCGGTGATATGGACACTATACGGTTCCAATGACGAGACACATTGGGATATTCTGGATATACAACGGGATCAATTCTTTGCAGGAAGTTATAGTACGATGGAGTATCCGGTGAAAACAGACAAAGCCTACAAGATTTTCAAGATCATTGTAACCGAAAAGAGTGATTACTTCCAACTGTCCGAATGGCAACTTTTCGAAGCACCGGAAGGAGTAGGTATCGAGTCCATAAATATCCCCGGATTGGTCATCCATACAGAAAGAAATCATCTGACAATTATCTCAGAAACAGACCATGCAAGCCATTATGAAATATTTTCTCTCAACGGCGGATGCCTCCTGTCTAAAGGAAAGATAGCAGCAAGAACCCACGTCAGAGAGTTTCTGCCGGCGGGCAGCTATTTGGTAGCACTAAATGCTCAAGGGAGAAAAGATATAAAGAAAGTAATTATCAGGAACTAAGAAACAAATCTTATAATAAAATGAAACACCATTCTATAATCAATATTATTGGAGGACTCCTATTAACTCCCGGAAGCCTGACAGCTCAAAATGAATGGGACAATGTAGAAATTACCCAGATAAACCGGGAAGAAGCACATACCATAGCCATTCCCTATTCCGACGAACAACAAGTCAGAGATTTAGCAATTGAAGAATCTCCATTCTATTTCTCGCTAAACGGAACCTGGAAATTCAAATGGGTACCGGATCCTTCGGAGAAACCAGATAATTTCTATGATACATCCTTTGACGTAAATGGCTGGGATGACATACAAGTACCATCCGTGTGGCAGGTATATGGTATCAGAAACAACAAAAACTGGGACAAACCCTTGTATGTCAATACAAGTTATCCTTTCACCTATAACTCTACGACGTATAGCGTTATGGCTGATCGACCTTCTGACTGGACGTACAATAACAACATGAAGAATCCGGTGGGTAGCTATCGTAGAGAATTCACCCTCCCAACCTATTGGGACGGACGTGATGTCTTTATCCGTTTCAACGGGGCAGGTCACGGCTATTATCTTTGGATAAACGGCAAAGAAGTAGGGTATTCCGAAGATTCCTATCTTCCTTCCGAATTTAATATAACACAGTATATCAAACCCGGAAAAAATACGGTTGCAGTGCAGGCTTACCGTTTCACCAGTGGCTCTTTCTTAGAATGTCAAGACTTCTGGCGTTTCAGTGGCATCCATCGGGATGTATTTTTATGGTCGGCTCCAAGAACACAGATTCGCGATTACTTTTTCCAGACTGATTTGGATGAAAATTATATAAACGCTCATGTAACTCTGGATATAAAGTTGGCAGGAACTACTCTGACTGGAGGTAAATTGACTGCAAAAATTCTGGATAATGGTGCAGTAATAACCCAACAGACTCTGAACAATCCTGCAATGGGGAACAACACGTTGACAATGGAAGTTACAAATCCCCAAAAATGGACGGCAGAAACCCCCACCCTCTATGATCTTGTAATAACGTTGCAGGAGAACGATAAAATCACAGATATAAGAGGAGGCAAAGTCGGATTCAGAGAAGTAGGCATTGCTGATAATGGAGCATTAACTATCAATGGCAAACGCGTTGTATTCTATGGAGTAAATCGCCATGATCATAGCGAAATCAATGGACGTACCGTCAGCAAAGAAGAGATGGAGATGGATGTAAAAACCATGAAGCGCCTGAATATAAATGCCGTACGCACATCGCATTATCCCAATAATCCATACTTTTATGACCTCTGCGATAAATATGGTCTTTACGTACTTTCCGAGGCC
This sequence comes from Bacteroides sp., assembly GCA_019416685.1. GTDB lineage: Bacteria > Bacteroidota > Bacteroidia > Bacteroidales > Bacteroidaceae > Bacteroides. Next base: position 150,326 of record DXWV01000059.1, on the reverse strand, counting down.
AATGTGGAGTGTCATGGAGATATGAAGTTATCCGGTATAGAACAATTTCGTAAACCAATGATTGAACGCTCCGTAAATCAAGTAAAATGGCACAAGAATCATGTTTCTATCTTCATGTGGTCATTTGGAAACGAGTCAGGCAAGGGAGACAACTTTAAATACGTATCCGAGGCAGTAAAAGCACTGGATAAAACCCGCCTGACACATTACGAAGGAAACAGTCAGTGGTGTGATGTGACAAGTACTATGTATGCCAGTTATAGTAGTATTCACAATATAGGAGTTGAACGTGAAAATCAGTTTAAAAGTGGTCAAAAGCCCCGTCCGCACATCCAATGCGAAAACAGTCATGCCATGGGAAATGCGATGGGCAACGTCCGGGAAATGTTTGACCTGTATGAGAACTATCCGGCATTAACCGGTGAATTCATCTGGGACTGGAAAGATCAAGGATTAAAAATGGAAGTTCCGGGTAAAGCAAATGAGTATTATTGGGCCTATGGCAGTGATTTCGGTGATAAGCCCAATGACGGAACTTTCTGCACAAATGGCGTTATCTTTGCCGATTATTCCCTATCAGCAAAAAGCTACAATACCAAAAAAATTTATCAGCCTGTCGTATTCTCCATGAAAGAAGATAAAAAGACTTTTGTATTAAGGAACAAACTGGTGTTTAAATCTACCGACGAATTTAATATCTCCTATTCTATCCTTGAAGAAGGAAAAGTTCTTTCTACTCAACAACTAAGTATCTCGATACCTGCCGGCGGAACAGAAGAGATCACAATTGATGCACTCCCCAAAGATGCAAAAGAAGAGGCTGAATATTTCATTCGTTTCAGTGTATGTCAAAAAAACAACAATTGGTGGGCCAATGCCGGATATGAAGTAGCCAGTGAACAAATTCAGCTAAAGGATGCTCTTAAACCTACTTATCAAGCCGGGAAATCAGATAAACTAGCCGTCGCAAACGGACCGAGAAGCATAACAGTAAGTGGTACAAATTTCACAGCCACTTTTTCCAGATTATCGGGGACATTGATAAAATATGTATTAAATGGACAAACGCTTATCGATTCTCCGATAAAACTGAATGTATTTCGTGCAGGAACGGCTAATGATAAAGTACATACGTCAAACTGGGATAATATGGGCCTGAGAAACCTCACTGTAGAAGCCGGAAAATGGAACATAGAAAAGAACGAAGCGGATAATTCCGTCAACCTCAACATAACCAATACATACAAAGCAAACGAGCCTTATACTTTCACCACCCAAATTGCATTTAAGATAATGCCCGATGGCGCTATTTTTGTAAACTCGGTGATTGATCCTGCCGTGAAAAACGTAGTGTTACCCAAAATCGGATACGTGTTTGAAATGCCGGAAGGATTCGAAAACGTCACATGGTTCGGACGTGGACCGTGGGACAGCTATGCCGACCGTAAAGAATCCTGCTTTGAGAGCGTCTATAACAGCACAATTGACGAACAGTGGACCAACTACGTAATGCCACAAGAAATGGGTAATAAAGAAGAGACTCGTTGGATAAGCCTGTCTGACAATGAAGGAACGGGGCTTTTGTTTATTGCTCCGAAAAAAATGGCAACCTCTGTTGCCCACTGGCATGCCTCTGATATGGTCACCACATGCAGTAACCGTGTGATGCATCCTTATCAGATGAAGTTCATAAAAAATACAGTTATTTGCCTGGATGCTCGTAACCGTGCATTAGGAAATGCCAGTTGCGGCTCCGATGTACTCGATCAATATGAGCTAAAAGCAGAAAATACTATTTTCAACTTTATCATTCTGCCGGTTAATTCCCCAAAGAGCAACGAAGAATTATCAGAAATGGCAAGAATAGAAAGTCCTGTCTGTGCACCGGTAAAAATTGAAAAGGGCAAAAAAGGAGAAGTTTATCTCTCTACCACCACGACTGATGCACAAATATACTATAAAGTGAATAATGGTGACTTCCTGCACTATACAACAGAATTTCCATTATTGGAAGGTGGACATATAGAAGCCTACTGCAAAGCTGATGGCTACTATAATAGTATGATCACCTCACTCGATGTGGATCTCTTTGTAGACAAATCAAAATGGAAAGTAATCAGCTACTCCAGTCAGGCCAATAGCGGTGAAGGTGCGCAGAAAGCCATTGATGGTAATGAAAATACGATTTGGCATACCCAATATGGAACCAATGAATCTACCTACCCACATGAAATAGTGATAGATATGGCACAAACTTATAAAGTGGAAGAGTTTACCTATCTGGCTAGAAAAGACGGCAGCAACGGACGTATCAAAGAATATGAAATTTACTTTAGTAATAACCCGGAAGTATGGGGTAGTCCGGCAGCAACAGGCTCGTTTGACAACACTTCTGAACAGCAAATTGTAAAGATACCATCCAAACCGGAAGCTCGTTATTTCAAGTTAATTCCCAAGTCAGAAGCAAATGGTAAACCATGGGCGTCAGCAGCAGAATTGGGCATTGGAGCTTCGGCTATTGTATCGGTTACCCCTGGCGTTTGCGAAGCGGTAGTAAGTGGTCAAAAGTACTATATTAAGCACATAGAATCCGATTTATATCTGGAATTACTGTCTAATAAAAGCGGAGACTTCTGCATTAATCCGTTAGACAAAGGAGATGAAAGTTTTCTTTTCGAGTTCATTCCGGTAACAGGATTTACATCCATATACAATGTAAAAGCAGCAGGAAAATACCTTAATAAAGGGCAAGATAACTGGACCTGCATTGCCAGTAAAGAGACAGCACAGAATGGGTGGATACAAATAGAGATTCAAGAGGATTGTACTTGTATGCTACGTGGCTTGTGGAACAAATTCCAGTATATTAATTTAGATAGTCACTCTCCCGGCTCTTTCATCTATGCGGATAAACTCGAAGGAGCTATCTGGACATTAGAGAAAGCAGACGCAGTAAGCATTATTCCGGTAGCCAACCCTACCGGAATTTCCATACAGTCTACTTTATCCAATGGAAACATAACAGTATACTCTCCTGCAAACACAAGTATCAGAATCAGAGATTTATCCGGCCGGACATTATCTACTTATACTACTGAAGGGCAAGTAACAATTCCGATGAACTATTCCAATGGGATCTATCTCATCTCTGTAGACACGGGAAAAAAAACAAACGCTGCATTTTTCAAAGTTGTACTATTAAAATAAAGAAATTATGAGAAAAAGTTTATCAATCATCGTATTACTCCTGTCAATAGGAAGTATTACCCTGATGGCTCAACCCCGCAAAAGCGTTGAGGAATTAATGAAAGAAGCCTATGAGCTTAAAGGTAATGAAATAAAGGTTGCCTACAAAACCTACAAAAACGGAATGAGCCTTCACCCTATCTTGCACTCCATTGAACGGTGCAAAGATGGAACCAAAATAACCTTTTTACAACCGATCTATTGGGATTATCAATGGATGTATTATGGCCCTGGATACACCATTGTCGACAAGAGAAGCGGCGATCAATACAAAGCAAGAGCCGTTGACAGCGGAATCCCTCTTGAATTATTAACAGTACGGGGGTGTAACGGTAAATACATTTTCATAACACTCGTATTCCCGAAACTGAAGAAAAGTGTCAAATATATAGATATAATAGAATTCCCTACTCCGATAGATGAATATGCCATGCCTTCTAACAATACCGGAGAGAATAATGCCTACTACAACATCAAAGTAGAAGACTATCTGGTTTCACATAAGAAGAACCCTAAAGTATTTAAGTAACCAAACTGATGTAAAACTTTGAGAAATAAAAAGATTATCTCAAAACTGATACTTGGTACTGTCCCATATTTTGTGTAAATATGGAACAGTACTTTAGGGCATACACTACCCAACCTATCTTTTTTACTTTTGAGTTAACGAGTTGGATATTTTTAAGTTTGCTCTATGCACCCGTTTTTCATCTACCTTTACTACCTCCCGGTCATAAGTTATCAATCCATTTACTTCAATCTCCACATCAGTAGTTTGTGTATAAACTGCAGCCGAAAAACCTTTAGATATTAAATCGAATAACAAATCAGTATATTTTTCATATTCAGCAGTAACTTCTTCAGCATCTTTGAACTTCACATAACCCCAATTACGATCCGGCTCCCAGATGTGATCTGGTACAACCATCCCGATACCTCCATATTCACCAAGCACAGTCGGGCGTTGTGTATCATACATCTTTAACTCCGGCTGAGGATAATGATGTATATCCAGCATATCTCCACAGTTATAATGATTTCCCCCACTTGCCTGGTTCACTAAACGAGAAGAATCATATTGCTTGGTCCATTCCGCAATTTCACAAGATTTAAACTGTCCCCATGCCTCATTGAACGGAACCCAAACACCAATACAAGGAAAATTATACAGACAATCTATAATTTCTTTCCATTCCTTACGATAGTTAAGTTCCGATTCGAGACTCCGCTCCGGCTCAGGACCCTGATAGTAAGCATAGTGCTCCCACTTCGGCCCTATATCTCCATTGGGCATATCCTGCCAAACAATCATTCCTAACCGATCACAATGAGTATACCAACGAAGGGGTTCAACCTTTATATGTTTACGGATCATATTGAAACCAAGATCCTTTGTTTTCTGTATATCATAAAGCAAAGCCTCATCCGTAGGAGCTGTATACAATCCGTCAGGCCACCATCCCTGATCCAAAGGACCAAAGTGAAAAATATCCTTATTATTCAATTGTAAACGTACGATTCCATTTTTATCTTTCCGGGTAGAATATTTACGCATAGCAGCATAACTTTTCACCCGATCTACCACCTTCCCTTCATGATAGAGTAATACCTCCATATCATACAAAAAAGGAGAATCCGGACTCCAAAGCTGAACATTTTTCAAATAAAGCTCTACCGGTTGTAATACCAGTGAACGTCCAGAAGCAACATTACACCCTTCACTTAACACGTTCACTTCAACAATATCATTCGGGGATACTTTATTCATATCCAGTGAAACAAACAACCGGTTGTAATCTATATCAGGAAGTATTTTCAAAGAAGTAATATAACGTTCACCAACCGGTTCAAGCCAAACTGTTTGCCAGATACCGCTAACCGGAGTATACCAGATGGTACGTGGTGCCTTCACCTGTTTTCCACGAGGCTGGGTTCCGTCATCAGTAGGATCCCATACTTTCACGTCCAATACATTGTTTCCTTTCTTTAGTGCAGAAGTTATATCGAAACAGAAAGGAGTAAAACCTCCCGTATGTTCCCCTATTTTCACTCCATTTACCCAGACATCCGTTTTCCAATCGACTGCACCGAAATGAAGCAAAATATTCTTCCCTTTCCATCCGGACGGAAGAGAAAACTTACGACTGTACCAAAGTTCTTTCTCTTTACCCAACGATTTTTGAACTCCCGAAAGGCTCGACTCTATTACAAAAGGTACCAATATCTGCCCATCATATACAGAAGGTTTATCTGCTCCCGTCTGAGTAATTGCATACTCCCATAACCCATTCAAATTGAACCATTCATTTCTTTCCATTATGGGTCGGGGATACTCGGGTAAAACATTGTCAACCGTTATCTTATCAGCCCACCGGGTTTTAATTTTATCTCCGACAGGCCTCCACTGTGAAAACACAACAGCCGGAATCATTAATAAAAAACTCAATAAGTAAAACTTCATATCTGTTCTTTTAGATACCATATATTATGATTTATTGCCACTCAATTACAAAGGTCGCTTCAGGCGGAATAACGAGTGTCTTACTATTCTTTAGCCCTGTTTTTGCGGGATAAACGATCCGGACAGGTTTCAAAACAGTCTCTACTTCAACCGATAAATCTCCGTCTCCTTTATTCACTAAAACCGTCATATACTTATCCTCAAACCTTAATACTTTGAAGATGAGCCCCGGATGAAAACCTTTCAATACAAAAGGATATTTAATTTTCACTTCATCTTTTATCAATCGAAACAACGGTTCGTAGTCATCAGTGATGCGAGCCCCCAATCCCACTAAAGAAGGAATCCATAGAACCTCACCTTTGCCATAACAATTGCGCACGGCAGTTATACGATTATCTGTTTCTGAAAGAACCTTTGCTGTATTTACAAAAATCAGCCCTTGCCAGAGATGGGTAGGCAACGTCAGGTCTTCATTATATTTTAAATCAAACAGATTTTTTATGGCTTTAAACTCACTGATATTTCCCCCGAAGAGATTCTGAAAAGGAAAGTTGGTTCGCATCGTATTTACCATATTTTCATCAAAAAAAGCCGTCAGCCCATCGACTATGAGTTTTCCTCCGTTGCTGACAAAATGTTCCAATTTCCGGCAATAAGTAGCAGGGAGCGATATCTGATGTGAAAGAACAATCGTTTCACCTGTATAATCTGTTTTAGAGAAATCAAATTCTCCAAACTCTTTCAATGAAGGATTCCCTCCCATATAAGTAAACAGTTCAAAATAGGCTAAAGCCGATTTCATCACTCCTCCCGGCATACGCCCTTCATACAATACAGGTGATTTAATTAGCATTTTAGATTCTGCCCATAGAGACTCACGCACATACAATATACTAATACCTGATTCTTCAGCATGTGCCCCCGATAGAAAATCTTTATTCGTATCAATCGCTCCTGCTACTTTTTTTATTGCTTCAACTCTATCCGTCGATTTATTCTGAAAATCCAGCAAAGCCCATTCACCAGCCTCCAATCCAGAGGCACGTGGATTCAAACTCCAGAAGATACCACCTTTCCCTCCAGATCCTATAATTATCCATAACCACTGTTCTATCTCTTCCTTTGTGGGACAAAATGGTTCATAACCGCTGTAGGTATTGTTTCCTCCTTGTATTTCTGTCATAAACCAAGGGATATTCCCAGCTCCCGAACGTAATATTTCGCTATTGGCCGACATTGCTAACGCGTATTTGTCCCTCTTGAAAAAACCAAAATGCCAACTTGGATGTGCAGATCCTCCCAAACTATTTAAGAATGTACGCCAATGCGGAAAATCATATTCTGCACAATTCTTAAAGATATCATGATTGTTTTCGTGTATGTGTGTCTTTGGATCATACTTCCTTACCTCACTGGCTAATAATTGTAAAAACCATGTATTATAATCCAATAAAAAACGTTGGTCATTTAAGTCTATCAACATGGGATATCCAGTATATCCACTTCTGTCGGAGATATGTTCCTTCCGCCACACTTCCAGTCTCTTTTTTGTAAAATCACCGGATGGAATATTCCCTCCCAGACCAGGTTCATTTACCAATACCCAACCATATAAAGAGGACCAAGATTTAAAATGCGGCACGACCACCCGGATATAGTTCAACATATCTGTATAAACTACTCCATTTTCCGGGAATTTATAACCACCGATATCACTTTTCCCTGTGCGGGGAAACAGAGTAGCCAATATCTTTACATCGTACTTTTCTGCCAATCTGAAAGCTCTATCAAAAAGAGTAAAATCCCACTCTCCCGAAACATCTCTCATATATGACTCAAACATTCTTATCCTGCATATCTTCATCCCGTTTTCCTTCATCCGGCGAAACCACAGTTCTGTCTCAGCCTCACTCTGCCCCGGTTCAATAAAAATCTGTCCGCCAATGACCGGCGGTTGTTCTTTCTGTATTTGAGAAGTCACTTTTAAAGCAGAGAAAAATAAGAAAACAACAAATAGAAAAAGGATTCTGGCCATATATAACGCAGTATTAATGAGTTTTAAATTAAGGACAGAGATATAGCGAATAGAAATTATACATAACCTTCAGCTATATCTCTTTTCCTCATTCTTTTAGTTTATCAAAACCTTTCTGTTTACTTTTCCGCTTTCCGACGAAACACTGACAACATAAGCTCCCGGAGCTAATGTATACGTTGCGGATGGCCCGTTTATCTGGCTATTCTGAACAACAGCCGTACCGATAATTGAGAAAATACTAATTTTACTATTTTCTTCCAAACCACTGATTACCAGTCCTTGCTCTGAAGTAGTAAATACCAATTGAGACTCCATTGAATGAACACCAGTAAGTACTCCGATAGCTGTCAGCGTCACATCACGTGCATAATCGGCCTCCGGACGACATACGGAAATACACTCTTCGGTTTTATTTTCAGCTTTCCCTACCATACGCCCATCTTGCGCACGGCGGAACGAATAAGTTCCATCTAAATTCTTTCCGATAAGATAAGTACTCTTCACTGTATGGTTTTCATAAGGAGCAGCAGCACCTAAGCCTCCCCGTTCCATCAAAAAGCCCATCCACAGGTTATTGTTCCATTTTGCATATTCCATATCAAAAGCCAGTTCTTTTGAATTATCTGCTGCTTTAATCGTATATGTGTTATTGTCATGACGTACAAAACACCAAGCCGATTTACTTCCGGCAACAGCTTCAGTTACTTGTCTTACCATGTATCCTTCATCACTATCACCATCCACAGCCCAGTATTTACCTTCTATTGTAGATAAAGAATACTGTTTACTCAAATCTATGTCAAGAACCGGTCCTGTATAAACACCTGTTTTGCCTATATATGCACTCCAGTTATCACCCGAACCTTCAAACGTTTTATCTTTTATCACAAACTTAAAGTCAGAAGCCTCTATATTACCCAATGATGCACCAATAACAGCCGAACGTGTCCAGCCGCCTGGAAATACTACTTCTTCCATTTTTACATCTACCGGAAACTCTATCCACTCTGCATCCGGTTCTGTTTTGTAGTAGAAAGCAAACAAGTCCTTGATATGAAGATCTTCAGAAGTAGCCGGATCTACTCTACGGAACAAACAGAATGAATAAAATCCGGTTATCATCTGGTCTCCATCTCCTAACATCTCAGCAGAATATTCTATAGAAGCTTCCATTGATGCATCTCTTTTTTTTACTACGGTAGAATCACCATACCCGTGAAACTTAGCCTGATTACCCTCAAGCGCACAATTCACCATCGTTCCACCATAAGGTGTCTTGTCGTTAGAGATTTCTTCTGTTCTGAATTCATCATAATACCATGTCTGTGCATTAACAACATGCATACAGCACATTACAAACAAAATAGAGAATAATTTTCTTTTCATAATAATAAATTTTGTGATTAATGAAATTATTTAGTAACCAATCGCAAGACCAGAGAACGTTTAAAATCCGGTAAACAAATTTTGTCTCCGGTAATAACCGGAACTACCCATTCATCTTTCCATGGATCATATACTTCACTGCTCTGTAATTTTTTATCCCTCAACAGGGTGGATATATCTATCTTCTTACCGGTTAGCAACGCTGGTGATATTTTATTTCGCAACTCCGTTATCCACGTATTATTAATATCACGGCACCAGATCAACGTATGCTCTTTTCCAGATAGTATATACAACCGCAAATCATCAACTTCTACTAATTGCGGAACAAATTGCTCGCGAAGCGGATCAATATCTTTCACCGCGTTAGCAAACCTCTGTAAATGATACCACAGATTATTTTTCTCAATATAAGTACCATCCCAATGCCAGGGAAAACCTGTTCCGGCAGCACCACAAAAGAAAGGTGTAAACAACATATCATGCATCAACATTCCTTCTGTATCTACATCATAGATTTCATGTGGTCCGGCATGTTTAGGTTGTACTGCACCGGTTTCAGAAAGCAACAAAGGTTTTTTTACATTAAAAGAACGAAGAACAGCAATAGCATCTGCAGCTAATAGATCCATCGCCCCTTTACAGATTGACAACGTAGAAACATCCTCATCAATATATCGATGTATTTGTCCCACCTCATTGTCCGTCATCTGAATAATATCACCATAACCTTGTTTACAACTGTTCTTGTCATAACTACCAAGGCTTTGCATAACCATATTCCGGGGAAAAACCTTCTTCACCACCGGTAACATATATTTTGTCCAGTTTGTATAACTGGGGTAGGGAGGCTCTATTGCATCCATCTCATTCCAAAGTTCCCATCCAAAAATAGCCGGATGATCTCCAAAGTGTTCTTTATATACATTGATCCGATCTACATAAACCTGTTTCCCGGCTACTGTATTAATATATTCAGCCATATTGTTGAACGGACCTCCATTGTCTACATGATACACTGGTTTCACATTACTTCCATTTCCCTCTTTTTTTGCATAGATACGCCTGCAGTCTTCCACACAAAACATCAACTTCAAATGAAACCGTTCGGCCCATACTAAAAGTGAATCTATATTTTCCAAAGCCTTCTTATTTGGCCATCCTGTCCCTTTATAAATTGGATTATCTATTTCAAATCGGCTATCACTCAGCCAGATACGAGCAAAGTTACCTCCATTAACAGATATCTTCTTCATCCACCGCTTCATATAAAACATATCGCCCCAACATATATTTGCACCTATAGCGATATAGGGTTGCCCGTTAGTCAATTCAAAATAGGAAGGATTCGTTTTGCTGACCTGAACAAAACTTTCATCAAAAGAAAGACTTTTATTCCTTCCCGGACCAAGATCAAACAGGGTACTTCCCTCTTTTAATTCATCATAGTAGTAAGCCTGCCCTTCAACATTCAACACAACCAATGTTTGTATAGCAATAATTAGCAGGACAATCTTTGTCTTAAATAAAAACTTCAACATATTTATACCTTTATTACTTTATAATTATCTTCTTTCTTACAACAACATCTTTTGTCAGAACACTGGCAATATAAATACCCGGTTCCAAAGTACATACAAATCCGGACTCTTCTGTTCTTGCCTGTATTACTTGCACTCCCGAAACGGAATGTACCTGTATCAAACTATTTCCATTCAATCCTGATATATTTAAAGTACCCCCTAAAGTCATTATACGAACCAAATCCGGTAACTGGTTAACAACACCACTCGGATTGGAAATTTCTATAAACGTAAACTCTTCTGCTTGCCCCTGTGTTACAGAAACTCTGTCTCCTAAAGCAGGATCTGGTCTTACCAATCCGATAGCACGCCCGTCATGGGCTCTTCTCAAAGTATATTTTCCATTTTCCGTTTTACTAATAAGAAAACTATCATCACTTCCAAGTTGAACTCCCTCTTCCATATGAGAATATTTATGTGGATTACCATAGCGCGACAGTACACCATTCTTCTGGTTCTCATTAAATGCTAACTGAGAATCAAAAGATAGTACTACACTATTATTAGCATACTTTACAGCATAGGTCAGGTCAGCGTTTTTCACGAAACGCCAGGCACCTGCGCCATTATATACCGGTACTGTTTCCGTTAAAACAATATATCCGTTCTGCTCTACCCAATAACGCCCGTCATTGTTCAAGATGGCATATTGCTTTTCTTCGTCAAGTTCCAACTTCCGACTTTCATCTGTAAATAGTACGACCCTACCTATCAGCGTATTATACCCTAAATCCCAGTCATCCTTACTATAGGAGGTTTCTTTTAGCCTTATTTTAAAGTCCGACACCGCTTTTCCTTGTGGAAAATTACCATAAGCATATGAAACCTGATACCAAGGAGAAGGATACGTACGCACATCCCAGGAAAAGTCTGTCAGTTCCACCCAATCATCCTGAGATGATTCTTTATAATAGAAAGCAAAGTGATTTTTCAAATCCTGATCTCTTAACCATCCACATAAGACACGAAAACCCGTAAAAGGTTTTCCCAGCGAAGCTGCGGAATAAACTAAATCCCCCGCAGGAGCATTATCCTTTCTGGTAATCCAGGTACTATCCCCATAAGAAATACGCTTAGCATCCGTTGCATCATAACGCAAAGGGTCGCTTTCTTTCTGCCCGTTGGCATAACTAATAAAAAGCAACATACTTAAAAATAAACCTATCTTCTTTCTCATATTCCTTTATTTTAAATCTTTCTTATTTGGTATATGGGCGTATCTTCATTTTAAAAGTGTATTCACGAGGATACGTCCTGTATCTGTTAATCGTCGATATTGCGGTACACCCAACTCCCGAATTAGAGTAATCGATATTAATGATAACATCGTCTACAGGTCGTAACTGAAAAGGATAAACAGCCCGTGTAAGATTATCTAAAGGAATATGGCTTGCAGAACAATTAAATTTGGAATCTGAAGAGATCTCCAGTCCTTCCTCAGTCTCATTTTCCAGTTTCATATAAGAAACATCGGTCCGGTTGCCATGTTCCTGTGGGATAAGATAAGGTTCGTACATATCGGAAACCTTCATTGAATACAGTCCGATTTTATATCCACTCTTTCGATCACAATAGTTTTCATAAGGTCCCCGCCCATACCACGTTATTCTTTCAAACTGCTTATCCATAGATAATTGCAGCCCGGCTTTTGGAATCCAGTTTGGCCAGTCACCCCACGGAGTCATGGTGTGTTCTAACAAGATAGAACCATACTTATCAATGGTATAAATATATTTATTCTCAACAGCAGTTTTAAAGGTATCAACTTGTAGTACATTCCTTAGGGTAAGTCTCACCTCATTATCATCAGAAGAAGTCAGAAAAGCCTCTCCACTTGCAAACTGCATTTTATCCAAATGTAGTGCATACCAGGCATTGGCCGTCCCTAAACCGTATCCGTCGATATAAGTACCGGTCTTACCATATTCTTTTGCCCAACTATCAATCTCATTAGCCAAAGGAGCCCTCCATATATTAGCAACTGGTCCTTTTTTTAGATATTGGATGCCATTATATAGCAAAGATTCCAAGTTTCCGGTTTTCTTACCAAAAACATATTCAAAAACTTCACCTTTTACTTTTATAACGTTCGAGTCTTCCTCTACCGCTAATGCACACACAGCTGTAGTTCTATCAATTCCCAACATATTCCCTTTATACAACTCTAAATCCTCAAAAGCGACTTCGAAACCTGACGGTGCCCATATCTCAGATTTGATCAAACAGAAACTCACCAAAACACGATAATCCTTACCGGTTTCATATGGATATTTTTTCAGTTTTTCTAAGCTATAAGTCATTGATTTAAGCGGAGCTAATTCAATATTTTCTGTCCATGAAAGGCATGAAATACCATTTTCTCTGAGCTGTACATTCATTTGTAATTCTTTCAGATTTGTGAAACTAAACCGATTTGTTATTTTAATAATTCCCGCCGATTGATTCATCCATTCTACATTCACAGGTTGAGTCGATTTCTTTATTTGCCAGGCTTCCGGCTGGATAGAACGATCAGGCCATACAATGCCATAGGAACGTGCACCAATTCCCAAACTGAAAAACTTATCCCCTTCATTCACCTTGTCCAGATCAAGCCACAATTTAGCTTCACCAGATAAATCATTCCCATCAAAAAGCTTACTGACAGAAACCACTTTATCAAAAATAGAAATCTGATCCACTGTGGCATTTAATAAATATCCTCTTTGGGCCGAACCGTCCGAATCCGCATCTTTTCCTACATTTACCTGCCAGGGATAATTATGGATTGTAATAGAACAAGACCGTTTTGCTATTATCTTTCCATCCATATAGATACACATTTCTTTTCCATCATATGTGGCAGCCAGATGATGCCAATACCCCACCCAATTTTCGGGTAAATCAGCTATTAAAGAGTGTTTCCTCTCATCACCAATATAAAATTCTAACGTCGTTGCAGATACTTGTTTTAACCCGAACTGCTTACGCCCCTTAGTCAATAACGGGCCAAAACCATTCCAGGATTCCGGTTTTATCCACATAGACAAAGTCAAAGCTTTACCAGTAATATCAAGTTCCGAATCCCGATAGATTTCAATCCATTCATCATTACCACTCAGATAAATTCCCTCTCCAAACCTACCTTCAGTCAAAGACGCATTACCCATCAGATGCGTCTGAACCCGACTTGGTGAAGTATCCGCTATAGTAATCAGTTTCTGTGTAATACCCGGACTCACCCAGTCCCACAGTGCTCCTCCAATGCAACGGGGATATTTATAAATCACTTCCCAGAATTCGTCCAAAGAACCTAAACTATTACCAGCCGCTGATAAATACTCATCCATATAAGCTGGGCGGGGATCAATGGATTCGGGCACTTTACCTACCCGTTCTTCCAGTTCAAAGCTCGACGGATAACGTGGGCCGATAATATCTTCACATGCCATTCCCATACCCGGATAACGATCTTCCGTATTTCCTCCATACATCCATGCCGGCCGGGAAGGATCAATGCGCTTTCCTTCAGCTATCGTCTCACATATATTATCTCCCTCCCCCGATTCATTGCCGGCACTCCATATTATGACCGACGGATGGTTTCTGTCTCTATATACCATCTGTCTCACCCGATCCAGATATTGAGGTAACCAGTCTTTATCTTCTGAAATGTATTCTGTATCATGAGCCTCATTTCCTGTTTCATCTATGATATAAATTCCGTACTCATCCGCCAGCTGAAGATATTCATAAACCGGAGGATAGTGGCAAGTACGTACATGGTTTATACTGAATTGTTTCATTAATGAGAAATCTTTTCGGATTGTTTCAATGTTCATACTATGTCCGAGGCAGGGATGCTGCTGGTGTGAGTTCACACCATTCAGTTTTACAGGTACTCCATTTATCAGCAAGGCTCTGTTTCTATATTCCACTTTCCGGAAACCAACTTTAGCAGAAATAGCTTCTATAACATTTCCCGTATGTCCGGTCATCGAAAAGACTAACCTATACAAGTAAGGTTTCTCCGCATTCCATTTTACCGGAGTAGTTATTTTTTTCGAAAAAACTACTTTATCTTGTTTTATAGAAGAAAAAGAAATTTCACCTACAGATTCTACTAACCGCCCTTTATTATCATATAGCTTAGCAGACAAGCAACCGTTTTTTGTAAGATCCTTCCGGTTCCGGATTTCCATCTCAATATTTAGTACCGCATGTTTATAATCAGTATCAAAATCGGTAGTAATATAGTAATCATGTATGTAAGATTTAGGACGTGATATAAGTTTTACGTCCCTAAAAATTCCTGCTAATCGCCACATATCCTGTTGTTCAAGATATACACCATCGCAATAAGTACAAACACTTACTGCCAAAGTATTCTTTCCCGGTTTCAGATAATCAGTGACATTGTATTCAGCAGGCTCCATCGCACCTTGATTATATCCGACTTCTTTACCGTTAATCCAGACAAACGAAGCCGAAGCCACTCCCTCGAAACGCAGAAAAACTTCTTGCCCATCCCAACTCTGTGGAAAGATAAACTCATGACGATACATCCCTACCGGATTGTATTCATGAGGTATATTAGGAGGATTCTCTGTAAAAGGCCGACTTATGTTTCTAAACTTCGGAGTCTCATAACCCTGCATCTGCCAATTAGAAGGTACCGGAATAGATTTCCAGTTTTCATCCTTAAAATCAGGATGAAAAAAGTTCTTTAAAACCAAATCCGGATTCTTCACCAGAGAAAACTTCCAATCACCATTCAACAGTAACATAGCCTTGCTATTCTCTACACGAAAGTTTAGCGCATCTTCTAAGGACGAATAAGGGACAATCGGTACATGAGGAGCTTCCTGCCCGACCTCATAGACATCTATATTCTCGATATAATAATATATACTATCCAAAAAAGGTTTTGAACGGGCAAAACTTCCTATAAAAAGTATATAGGGCAAAAACAGAATCAGAAATATACGTTTTGTCATCTTCATTCTTTTTAATTTATAAAAACATCAGGATACAACAAGGGCTATCTTTTTAGAAAAACAGCATCTAAAAAGCAGAAAAACAAGTTTTTTCTTATCATTAATTTGTTATTACCGGTTTACTGCAAGATTATTCCGATTTATCTATTTTCTCAAGTAAAAGAGTTGTATTTATAAGTACGAAAGTGGTTGATACATCGGTATTCAATGAATAGTTTGTCGGATCGGAAAGACTCACAGCCAATGAATAATTCGTTCCCTTATTGTCTCTCAGAAAATTAAGATCAACAGACAAATAGAATGTTTTCTCCCGGTTACCGGATATTACTGAAACCTGTTCCGGCAGTGTGAATACACCTTCCGGCAAGCAAGTATATCCGGTTTGACTGGGGTTACTCCAGTTTATTTTCACCGAATAAGCTTCCAAAGCCATCAGCCCCGAACGATAAACGCCTAAAAATATATTCACCCGATCACCTGAAACTGCATAGTTCAGGTTGTGTTGTGCTATGGTTCCGCCATTGGGCACTATATATTTATTATTACCATAAGTTGCCTGGGGCATATAAATTCTCGCACTCCCCCATTCTTTTTCACTATCCGCTTCTCCACAAGAGAAGAGAGTTACTATCATCAAAGACAGACAAACTGTAAGAATCGTTTTTATCTTATTCATATTCCTTTGTTTCTATAAGTCAATACTAATATTTACCAATTGGGATTTTGAGTTAGAACATTCTGAGATTTCACTATCTCGCTTTGAGGAATAGGATATAAATTCATCTTAGGAGCAACAAATACCCTTTTCGAAACCTCATATTCGCTATAAGAAAATGACGGATTTTCATTTTCCATATTTCTAGTCACTTTTATACCCCTGATCGGCTCGTTCAATACATTTTTTGCATCATCCCATCTCTTCAGATCCCAATACCTATGGTCTTCAAAAGCCAGTTCAATACGCCTTTCATGCTTAATTGCTTCCCTCATTGCTAAAATATTCCCGAAAGGAACTGTCACTGCAGGCATTCTAACTCCCGAACGATTTCGTATCTCATTAACTGCCTCACGGGCTGTTTTTCCATATCCCTTTGGATCATTATCCGGTCCATAAGCTTCATTCATCGCTTCAGCATAATTAAGGAGTGTCTCAGCATAACGAAAAACAATCCAGCTTCTTATTTCTTTTGCATCGTTCACCAGATTTTGATTCTCATTCAAAAATTTCCGTAGATAATATCCCGTCGGCGATGTCTTTAGTTTGACCGGGTCATCTTGTCCTCCTGACCACATTTCAATTGTCCTGCCGTTCCATTGACTATTATTATATACAATAGAGAATGCGAAACGAGGATCAAGCCCCTCATAAGGATTATCCGGGTTAGGTTCCGTTTTATACTCATATGCTGAAACCTGATTCTGAGAAGGACATATTCCGGTTGACCCACCAGGTGTTCCAACCGGATAATTGGCACGCTCAAAAGCATTTGTCTGTCCCATTCGGATAGCCCAGATAGTTTCTTTACTGGTATTCGTAATTTTTGTAGTAAACAAAGAAGCATAACTTGTATGCAGTTTGTACTCGTTCATACTGATTATATCATAACAAGCCTGAGCAGCAGCCTCCCACTTCTCCAGATTGTTATCCGGATTAAAAAGAGGACTTGCAGCATACAATAACGCACGTGCTTTAATAGACAAAGCAGCTCCTTTAGTCAAACGCCCCTCCATATCAGAAAACCCAACAGTTTTCCAGTTCACTACAAGTTCATCTTTTACCTCATCGATATCATTCACTATCGCTTTTACAATATTATCAACAGACTCTCTCGGTAAATTAGCATTTTCATTCAATTCGTAGGTATGGATAATTAATGGTACTCCCCCATAACGCTTCATTAATTCGAAATAATAATAAGCCCTAAGAGCTTTTGCTTCATTACGTAACCAATTACAGTTTTTTACATCCGTTTTATATTGCGTTAGTCCGGTTGCATTCATCGTATCTCTATTCAATGCCAATCTTTTCACATAGTCAACAGAGTTTTCAAGATAATAATTCACATCATGAATTCCCTGATAAGCCTTTGAGTAATAATCATCCGGATTATAATAAGCACTCCAACTCCCCTCATTAAAACGTTGAGTCTCCGAAACCGGAGTCACATTCTGAGCTTCATCAGATACCGCAGCAAACAAATTATTATCTATCATTGTGAATCCATTGATCACATTCGTATAAGTCTTGTAACCCAAAGAAAACATTTGTTCATATTGTGTTCCCAACATTTCCGGAGTTAGATAGATATCCCCTTTTGTGTCCAAAAGGTCATCACAAGCAGAAAATATCCATAAAGCTGAAACAGAAGCTATTATCAAATTATTTATTTTAGTTATTCTTTTCATACTGTTCTGCAATTAGAAGTTTACTGTAATACCTATATTATATGATTTCATAGCCGAATAGCCCGACAGCACTTCCGGATCCATATCATAATCCTTCATCAAACTGCTTATCGTCAATAGATTGACTCCTTGTAAGAAAACCCGGGTATGAGTTATTCCCATACCACTCAACCATTTACGTGGCAAAGAATACCCTATTTCTACATTCCGTAACTTCAAATAATCGCCATTACGTTTCCAGATAGTAGAATTTACATAATTATTATTGTTGTCTTTGGTGGATAATCGCGGATACTTGGCATGAGAACGTGTATCAATTCCCAATTCCGGATAATACGCCCAACGATCTTCAGCTATTTTATAGACATTTCCATTATTCCGGAAAGCAATGCTCTGCAATGGAGCATCCAAAAGATTTACATCCCGTCCACTTGCTCCCTGAAACAGGACTTTAAAATCAAACCCTTTAATATCACCACCCAAACCAAATGAATAAATACATTTAGGCATGCCCGGATTCCCTATCTTTACCTGGTCATTTTCATCAATTATATTATCTCCATTCATATTCTTATATTTGATATCTCCGGGTTGAACTGTTCCTAAAGTAGGGATGGGTAATCCTTCTTTCAAATTTCCCTGAGAATCAAAATCAGATATATCATAAAATCCATCAGCAACATAACCAAACAATGAATTGATACTTTGTCCGGTACGAGCAGCCGCTGTAGAGGTAATCACTTCCGACATATAATCTATCTTATTACTATTGTAAGTAACCGAACCTATCAAATAATAATTAAGCTCCCGAAAACTGTTTGAATATATTAATTCCGCTTCGAATCCTTTATTGGTTACTTTACCAATATTCCGGTAGGGAGGTTCGATACCATAAGTAGAAACCATCATATAATCCTGAGTCACAATTCCGGACCTTTTATCAAGAAAAGCATCTAATGTCAAATTCAAGTTTCTGAAAAATTTCATATCCAACCCTATATTATACTTCAAGCTTTTTTCAGCAAATATTTCATTATTAGGCTCATATAATAAGCCCAATCCGTTTTTCCATACGGGAGCATCGTTTCCTACATATAAACCTCCTCCACTCTGGTAATAAGTCTGATACAAATAACGTTTTGTTCCCATCGGATCCCATCCGCTTTTTCCGGCAGACACTCTAAGTTTCAAAAAATTTACCATTTTATTATCTCTCAGGAATCGCTCATTCGATATAACCCAAGCCAAGGAAAGTGCAGGATAAAAACCCCATTTATTTCCTGGTTTATAGTTATCCGAACCACTGGCCGAAAAGCCAAACTCACCGACATAACGATCATCATAGGAGTAGTTGAATCCTCCACCGATATTCATATATTTATAATTCACCATGATACCGGCATCACCGTTTGCTGATAAATCTGTTTTATATGTGTTATGCAATATATTAATAGAGGAAGACACATGATGTTTTCCAAAACTATTATCATACCCGGCTGTTCCACTCAAATGTTGCCAGCTCCACTGATTCGTACCACTATTTTCTGTCCGGGTATAAGGAGTATTTTGGTCAGTAGTCTGTTGCACTCCGTCTATGTAACGGGCATATGTTCGCCAGTTTGAGGCACCGTCACGAGTCCAGTTACTAAATGAGACTGCTTCTCTCAGATACAACCCCTTCAAAAGAAAATCCAATTTTTGTTTTAAGCTAAAATTGGCCTGCAATGTACGATCATGTGTAGATAAACGTCCCGTTGAATTAATTTCCGCAACCGGATTATTCGGATAAGTAGGTGTACCAGTCCAACTGTTATCTACATTTCTAACCGGATATATGTTACTTGGATAGCGGGCCATATCATTCCACAAATCACCAGAAGCACGATTAGGATAACGACGGTCTTCAATGCGCCCTCCTAAATCAATCCTTGCCTCGAAAATGTCAAAGAAATTAAGATCCAGATTGGTACGAATATTAAATCTGCGTATACCGGCATTAGACAAAGTATCATTTGTCGGAACATCATACAAACCATTCTGATTCATATACCCCATGAATACAAAATATTTTGCAATCTTACTCCCCCCCTTGATAGAGATATCCATATCACCATAGGGTGTATTCCCTTTCAGTGTTTCGTCATACCAATCTACATCGGGAGCAGAGGTTATATCGGCATCCGAATAAACCGGGCTCCAAATATTATGATTATCATTACTCATAGCTTCATTGAACAATCGTGAATATCCATCGGTACCCAAAGGTTTGTTGATCGATACCGGTTGTTGTATTCCCCAACGGGTTTGAAATTGAATGACCGGTTTAGAAATCGTACCACGCTTTGTCGTAACCCAGATTACTCCATTTGCACCACGCATACCAAACGGAGCCAAAGCGCCAGCATCCTTAAGAATGGAGATAGACTCTATTTCACCGGGTGATAAATACTGGAAAAAAGACATATTTGTTTGAAAACCATCCACGAAAATCGGAATATCTGCACTGTTATAAGTACCCACTCCTCGAATACTTAAAGTTGCGGCATCATAACCGGGTTCTCCGGTTTTTCCTTGTGGAGTCAATCCCGGAAGATATCCGAAAAGCATATTGTTAAGACTCGCTGTTGGAATGCTGATTTCGTCCCCTGTAACCGTAGAAAGCGCTGAAGTAGACAACGTCCTTTTTATTGTCCGGTCTGTACCCGGAATCAGATAATTATATATTCCTACCGAGTCCGGTTCATCTTCTGTAGAGTCCTGTGCCTGAGCAAAGCCACAGCAAAACAAAAAAGCAGATAGCACATAAGCCTTTGAGGCCCAATTTCTTTTTATGTTATTGGTTATCATAGAATTTTCTTTTCATATTAGTTCACATTCGGTTTTCATCTCAATAACCCGGATTTTGCCTTATATATCCTTTATTCACTTCAGATAAAGTAATCGGGCTCAAATACATTTTCTGAAGCCAGACATAGGTTTTGGCAGCCTCATCAAGCCTGTAACTGACAAAGTCCTCCGGAGTACGAGCATCAGTCAGAGTACCCGCAAACTTAAATGTAAAAATGTGCTTCGTTCCTGCTACCATTTCATCTCCCAGTTTCCAGTGACGGGCATGAGGATAGTATTGGTTCTCATTGTAAAATTCAACAGCCCACTCCCTTTGGATACTCTTTTTCAGTAAATCATAGTCTGCAATCGTTTCATCCGGGAGCCCTGCCCTGTCTCTGATAATATTCAAATAATTAAGAGCATTCTCCGATTGTTTCAGTTCATTATAGGCTTCAGCCAGATTCAGATAAAATTCAGCCATACGATAAATAGGAAACTCAAACCACTCCCTGGTTCCGGTGTTATACCAGAATTTTATATTCCGTGCACATCCCTGTTTATTTTTATTCGCCTTCAACCATGAAGCCGGATTGGTAATACTCCAATTATTGTTCCCTTCATTATTCCAAGGATTTATACCATACGCAAAAGCAGATGCCTTAAAACGGGGTTCCATTTCCTGCATTTTATCATAATATTCCTGATAAGGACGCTCTCCCGTACCAGCCCAGTTTTGCTCTCCCCCATCTGCTTTCCTGAAGTTAAGTAACATTTCATAGGACATTCCACGATATTCGCATAAAGCAGTTCCGCCACCAGTACGAATATACAAAGGGTTGGGACAATAATTCTTATATAATCCCGAGGGTCCCTGTCCTACTCCCTGGTGTTTATAAGCTAGTAGAATCTCCCTATTACAAGGAACGCCAACTGCCGTTCCGTAGTCCTCAAACGGATGGTCTGTATCGATAAGTTCATAATCATTTTGAGCTCCCCATTCCAGTACCGCCAGGTTCGCATCTATGGCATCCTGCCAACGTTCTTTCTTATAATTTCCCAAACAGATTTTATCATTATCCTTACCATAAGGCAGATAAGGTGTATCAGTATTAAATAGTGGTCGTGCCGCATACATCAATGCCTCTGCTTTTATAGCTAAAGCAACGCCTTTCGTAAGGCGTCCGGTCCAATCGGACGACCACCTGACGCCATTAAGGCTTTCAGCAGACTCATTGCACAATTCAATAATATAGTCCAACGTTTCCTGTACACTGGTACGTTCAGCAGTATCTACCATTGTCAATACCTTTTTCACTAAAGGAACTCCACCATAACGTTTCAACATTTCCAGATAACGAAAAGCAATCAACCCCTTCATCTCCCCCACAACAATATCTTTTTCTTTTGCAGACATATCAGGAACTTTATGAATATTCTCAATCACCAGAAAGGCATGCCGTATGTATTTATAATTATAAGGAAAGTAGTCATCACTCAATCCGGCCCCTTCATTGTAATTATCGGCAGCCGACATTCCTGAACTAACCAGATTATCTTTCATATATCCCCAACTCGAATCTACATCTTCTCCACCCATTATAGCCTCAGTAGCCTCATAGGGAAGATAAGGAGGAGTCCAGCTATAAACAGGAAGTCCGGAAGACAAGTTATATGAGTAAGCCAGAGCGATGGCTCCTTCCGCATTTTTTGCAGATGAGAATACCTCTTCAACGGTTAATCCTGTTACAGATGGCTTTTCTATAAAATCATCCATACAAGCTCCTAAACCTACAGTTAACAATATCCCTGCAAATAAATATTTTATCTTTTCCATAATCAGCATTTTAAAATTGAATCTTGAAACCGAAATTATATACACGAGTTATCGGATAAATCACCCCTTCAGTTGTTTTCTCATCTTGTGACAATTCCGGATCGATACCCTCTATCAAATCTTTTCCACCAAAGGTCAGCAAATTGTTTGAGTTGAAATAAAGACGCAATGCAGATATTTTCAATCGGCTTAAGAACTTCTGCGTTTTAAATGTATACGCAACTTCCAGATTTTTTAATTTAACATGATCCGTCGAACGATACCAAAATGAATTAGAGGGCCCGTTCTGAGAACCTGTTGTGTTAAGAGACATACGCGGATAACTGATCGTATTTCCATTTAAATAATTGTCCATTGTCCATCTCCCATCATACATGTATTCGAGTGCATTACTCTTATTTTGTGCAAAAGGACTAATCATATATCCTGCCATACTAAATGTACCTTGTAGGGAACCTGTAAAAAGAGCCGAGATTTCAAAACCTTTATATTCCAGAAACAGATTTCCACTGAAAGCATAACGCGGCACATTCGAATAACCGGTAGGTGTCATATCACGATTGTCAATAACACCATCTCCATTCACATCGATGATCCGAAGATCTCCAGCCTGTACACGATTTCCATCCACTGTATTATAAGGATGATTGGCCACCTCTTCTGCTGAATTATAAAAACCACTGTTTACGTACGCTTTATACTGTCCGTATGAAAAACCCGTCTTATTCATCCAGTCATATTCATAAGGAGCCTCGGCCATATAGTCTATTTTATTTCTGGCATAAGAAACTTGCCCACCTATCTGATAATTGAAATCAGATATCTGATCGCGCCAGGAGAGTGACATTTCGTATCCCTTATTACTCATCTTTCCTACATTTACGGGGGGCAAAACACTTACGTCAATGCCAACGATCCCTGGGACAGTTTCAAGCGTAGTAAGGATATTATTTCTGTTTTCACTAAAAAGATCGGCAGTAAAAGAGAGACGGTCACGAAAAAGACGCACCTCTGCTGCAATATTATAAGACACTTTCCTTTCCCAGGTTACATCCGGATTACCTACTACCTTTTCACTCTTTCCCGTAATCCAAGGATTCAGAATCGATCCATCCGTACTACCAAAGTTGTATCCGGAAAAGGGCCACACATAGGATTGTTGCATTTCCCATGAACTGGGTAAATAAAGAAATCTTTTACCTCCGATATTAGAATTACCGGTCTGACCATATGAACCACGGATTTTCAGCCACGTAACCCAGTCATTTTTTGGAAAGAAAGGTTCCTGAGAAATGGTCCAACCCGCAGACACTGCAGGAAAAAAACCAAACCGTTTGCCCGGGGCAAAATTCTCAGACCCGTTATATCCCACATTAAACTCCGCCTGGTACCGATTATCATAACCATATGTTACCCGTCCAACTACTCCATACATTCCCTGAGGAACGTTATATAACAGACCGGGCTTTGTCAAACGTTCTGCAGTAACCAATGCCAATGCCGTCACATGATGTTTATCGAATGTACGATCATAATCGATACCTCCTTCGAGGTATAATTTCCGTTCTTTATACCAGGCCTTTTCTTCAAATTTCTCGGCTCCTAATGTTCCGCCGAAATACAGATTTTGTGTCGGGTTCTCGGGATCTCTCATTACGGTATACATGGGTATAGGAGAGTTCTCATTAACCGTCTTACTAAAATAATTGTCATATGAAAGAGTTCCCCGCAAAGACAGTCCTTTAGTCAGGTAATCCATTTTATGTTTGATTTTAAAAAAAGTATTCAATGTACTCTTAGTAACCCGTCCTGTACTTTTATTCAAAAGACTGGCCACAGGACTTTTCCCGGAAGAACCTTTTGTCGGATCCAAAGGTGAATCTCCCGCAAACCCATTAATCAGTTTTCCATCTACAATTCCAGGACCGGCAAAAGGAGTCGATTCATAAATATTCTTCAACATATCACGATACCTCGAATTCTGATCTGACTCATTATAATCATTCAGAAATATCTTCGTATTGCTGATCTGTCCCGAAATACCAATGCTAAATTCAATTGTCTTTATCACGTTAAAATCAAAGTTACTTCTGAAGTTTGTCCGTTTATTGTTGGTAGAGGTAGGTGCATTGGAATACCCATAATCAGTTGTTAATCCTTCCTGATTCAAAAATCCTACAGAAGTGAAATAATTAACCTTCTCTGTTCCTCCCGAAACATTAATATTATATTGTTGCTGCGGTGCCGATTTACGAAAAAATTCATTCATATAATCGTGACTTGTATAATAAAGTGCAGGACTGTTCAACAATGCTTCCCGCTGTTCGGGAGTTAAATGTGTCATACCAGCTACCTCATTCGGTGTATAATCCCGGTTATTCTGAAACTTCCAAAGTTCATCTTCCGTAAAAATCAGATTATCCTGCCTCACACCATCATTTTGTATCGCTTCATTTCTCAATCTTCCGAACTGATAAGAATTTGTCAATTTGGGTAATGTAGTAGGTGTCGTATATCCAAAGTTCGCAGAAAAAGAAATCTGAGGTTTTCCCTGAACTCCTTTTTTTGTAGTTGCTATAATTACACCGTTTGCGCCTCTTACCCCGTAAACAGCCGTTGCAGACGCATCTTTTAATACATTGATCGTTTCAATATCATTAGGATCAATCATGTTAAGTGTACTCAAATCCCTCACAATGCCATCGATAACTACAAGCGGATTCTGGTCACCGGAATATGTACCAACCCCCCGGATACGGATCGTTGATTCCTCGAAACCGGGTTCTCCTGATTTTTGAATAGCCGATAACCCGGAGACACGTCCCACCAAAGCATTAGACAAAGCCCCTACCGGAGACTTAATAATTTCTTTATTACTGATTGAAGAAATAGCTCCTGTCACCGTTTCTTTTTTCTGAACACCATATCCTACAACAACAACTTCAGACAAGACTTGTAAATTTTCCCCCATTACAACTTTCAGATTCCGGCTAGCATTGACAGGTACTTTCTGAGTAGTATATCCCAAATAAGAAAAAGATAAAACAGATTTAGTACTCGGAACCTGAATAGAAAACCGGCCATTGACATCCGTTATCGAACCAACAGTCAAACCTTCTACAAGTATGTTCACTCCCGGCAGAGGAAGGTCACTTTCATCAAGAACAATACCTGTTACCACAATCGGATCTTGCTTTGCTTTAGATTGTTGTACCGGATTTTGGTTCTGTATTGGTAAAATATTAATATTACGGTCCTTAATTTGATACATCAATTTCGTGTCTTTCAACGAAATTCTCAAAATTTCTTCAATACTTGCATCTTTTACATTTACAGAGACCCTGACATTTTCTACATCAGAATCCACATAGAAAAACAAAAAACGACTCAATTGCTCTACCTTATTGAAAAGCTGAACCAATGTCACATTCTTTTCATTAATTGTAATTTTGGTAGATTGTGCATATTCCAAATCGTCACTATATCCATAGGATTGTAAACAGGTAAGCAGTGTACAGAACAACACTAATCTTCTCATCCATCTGGTTTTACAGGTCATTTCAGAGCATGAGATATCACGACAAGTTTTTATTCTCATAATTAATATATAGTTTTAAGATTAACTAAAAAGTTTATTATCAACATATTATCATCAACACTACATGATAATATTTATCTACATAAATCGTATTTTTATCCAAGGTGGAATCAATGTTAACCGATAATCCCACTGCTTAAAATAAAATTAAATACCTAAAATATCAGATGAAAAAAATTCTCTATTCTATTTATAAATTATTATTGTATCATTCTGCTTTCTCCATTTAAAAGACAGATTTTTTTGTATAACAGAAAGTACATTATCTATCGAATCATCCTGAACAAAAGATCCGGAGACAATGGTTTCTCCTATTTTATGTTCCTTCAATATAATTGCTACATTGTATACAGCTTCCATGCGTTTCAACAGCTCTGCCAATGAGATTGAGCGATACTTCAACAAACCATCTTTCCAAGCTGTATAAACATCAGCATTCACTGTTCTTACCTCAATCTTTGCAGAACTTTTGTTTAAAGTTAATTGTTGATCGGGCGACAATAAAACCGATTGAGAAGGAGTTTCGAAGCGAATAGAGCCTTGAACCAAAGTTGCGGTAAAACAAGAATCAACATCATATGATTTTACATTAAAAACAGTCCCCAAAACCGTTATTTCACCGGCATTCGTACGAACAATAAAGGGCTTTTCAGCATTCTTTTTTACATCAAAATATCCTTCTCCTTCAAGTTCTACACAACGTACACTTTCTCCATATTTATCTGTATAAGTCAACTTACTATTTTTATTCAATACCACATGCGTGCCATCGTTCAGATAAAATTCAGAATGATTGTTTTGTGTCACATAAGTATAGGTTTCTACCCCATGAGAATCCATCAAATACAAAAATGAAGATATCACGATAGCCAATGTCAAAGATGCCGCAACCCAAAACAACTTAGGATTGATTCTCCTCACCGTTTTTTTACTCACTGTATCCTCTATTCGTTTACTTAGTTTTTCAAAAGCAAGATCCGAGGAATTCAAACATTTTTGCAAAGTCACTTCAGCATCCCAATAACTTGCCAACTGCATGAATTCAGCCTTTCGCCGCTTATCCTCACCCAACCATTCCGAGAGTAATAACAACTCTTCTGACGAACAAGATTCTCCTGATAAGACTTTTGCTATTATATGATCTATTTTCTCTTTCATCAAATTTCCGTGTTTATCTATTTAGTCGCTAAAAAAGCAAAATACCCTTAGTCTGATTTTCGTTTTTTTTCTATCAGAGAGAATCAGTTTCAATCACTCCCCGAAGAGTTTTCACCGCTTTGGCAATATGTGCTTCAAGAGTCTTCTGAGATATTCCAAGCACTTCAGCCGCTTCTTTATATTTCATTTTTTCTTCACGCACTAATTTAAAGGCCAGTTTACATTTCTCAGGAAGCTTATTGATAGCTGCATTCAGTTTCAGAACCCCCTCTTTACTTATCAATTCCTGTTCCGGAGTGGTATCGGTATGGATAAACATGTCGATGCATTCTTCATCCAACTCTACCAATTGCGGATGTTTACTCCTCAGATAACTGACTGATTTATACTTTGCTACTGCATATATATAAGAATTAAAATTGGTAATCGCTTTTAGTGATTGCCTACTTTCCCAGACAGATAAAAACGAATCAGATACGATCTCTTCCGCTACAACCGTCTCTCCTATATACATGGTGACAAACCGCAGGAGTTTCATGTAATAGTTGGCATGTATCAATTTAAATGACTCCATGGAATCATTTACAGCAATATCCCATACCCATTTTTTTATATTATCAGTACATGTATTCAAGGATAACCAACATTTTCTATTTTTAATATTCAATCGGACGTATGACATACGAATACTCGTATGCTTTATCTTTCAGTCTGTACTTTTCTAAAGGCTGAGCTCCCCAACTATTATCGCCACCAAGTCCTTTCTGTTTATAATCAATATTCACATACAAATCTTTACGAGGATCGATATCAACCGGATGTTGTTGTTTCTTAGTTAACCCCGGATCCAGGTCTTCATCAGAATTATAGCGTGCATTAAAACAAAACGGCATATCCACTCCTTCAAAACGTACTCCCGATCCGGCATCATTTGTAAATTCTACAAACCGGATATCTGTACGATATCCATTTTCCTGCGGACGAATATAATCAAATTTAAGATCGTTCACTTTACATTTATAAATTCCTATAAACGAAGCTGTGCTACGGTCACTATAATTTTCCCATGGCCCCCGTCCATAATAGCAGACGTTCTCACATGCAGGCAATTTCATCTTCATTCCAAAACGAAGCATTTCAGGAAGTTCTTTATCTCCCATATTTATACGGCTTTTTATCATGACAGAAGCATCATTCCTTATTAAATAAGATATTTGGTAAGGAATATCTATATATTTAAGCATAAAAGTTGCCACAACCTCCAGGCCCTCCTCTGTTTGTTCCCCAACTTTTATATTTTTCAACTCACGTTCATCACCTGCCGTACGCCAAACATTGCAGATAAAAGGGGTTCTTGCTCCAAAATCATTATCCGTAGGAGCACGCCAAAAATTAGGAACCGGAAATTCCGTTAAAACAGGATTGCCTTTATATGTGTAATCTACGATCAGTCCCTCATTCAAGCGAATTCGTCCTTTTATATCACCACTTTCAAATACTACATAATTATTCTGTTTCTCTATTTTCAAGTACCCGTGAGGAATGCTATCTACAAAATAATTATTCAAAGGAAATGAAAACTGTTCACTGGCAACTATATGCCCGACAGGCAAAAGAGATGTATTTTCTTTTAAACTAACCTCAACATCCAAGAAATACTCTATATTTTCTCCATACTTCCGTGAGGGAAGTTTTAATGTAACAGCAGTACTCGCACCTGGTTTACCGGAGACAAAAAACGGCTTTGAATCTATTAATTCACCATTCCTGAACAGTTTCCACCGATAATTATACGCACTCAAATCCGTGAAAAGAGCATGGTTATGCATAATAATCCTACCTTCTTCCATATCCTCCGCTTCCATCCATATATCCTGATAAACTTTCTTCACTTCATGCAAAGCCGGATGAATATTCCTGTCGGGCGAGATTAATCCATTCGCACAGAAGTTCTCATCATGTGTCCAGCGATGCCCTCCCAAATCACCACCGTAAGCATAATATCTTCGTCCCTGTTCATCTTTAGATTCTATACCTTGATCCACCCAATCCCAAATAAAACCTCCTTGTAAAACCGGATAAGCCATGATTGTATCCCAATAGGCCTGAAATCCTCCTGTACTGTTCCCCATTGAATGTGAATATTCGCACAAAATCAACGGACGTGTAATATCTTTCCGGGAAGCATATTGGGCAATCCGTTCCGGAAAATGGTACATCGGAGTAACTATATCTGTAAATTCATTCTCAAAAGAACGTTCAAACTGCACAGGGCGCTTTGCCTTATCACGTTCTTTAAGCAACCGATAAGTAGTCTCATAATTTGGGCCGAAATCACTCTCATTTCCCAAAGACCAAACAATCACACTCGGATGATTCTTATCGCGTTCAAACACTCGTAAAGTACGGTCAATATGCTGCCCCTTCCATTCGGGAAGGAATGACGGATGGCGATTTCTATCAAAACGGTCCAGACCGTGAGCTTCAATATTAGCTTCATCTACCACATAAATACCATACTTATCACATAATTGATATACCTCCGGACTTTGCGGATAATGACTCGTACGAATTGCATTGATATTATACTGTTTCCACAACTGAATATCTTTCAATTTTGTCTGTTCATCCACATAGTGTCCGGTCACCGGATGATGTTCATGCACATTTACTCCCTTTACAATCATTACTTTGCCATTAATCATGAGCTGTTTATCCTTGATTTCAATTTTTCTGAAACCAGTTTTACAGCCAGCCATCTCAACCGTTCTGCCATGAGCATCTTTTAAAGTTATACAAGTTGTATATAGATACGGAGATTCCGCCGACCATTTTAATGGATTCTTTATAACTGAAAATACGGTCACTGTTCGCTGTTCGTCCGCCGGAAGAATACCGATTGAAGATTTTTCACTGTATATTTTTTTATTATCCTTATCCAGTAAAGTAACTTCTATTGTATATTTATCCTTCCGTGCAGAATCTAAATTACGAATTACAACATCAGCAGTGAACAAGCCATTTTTATAAGAATTGTCCAGATCTCCGATAACAAAAAAATCTTCTATAGAAACTTTCGGGCGAGAAATCAACATTACGTCCCGTTCAATTCCGGCCAGCCTCCAAAAATCCTGATCTTCTATATAAGAAGCATCACTCCATTTAAAAACCTGCACAGCCAACAGATTTTTCCCTTTCTTTAAATATTTACTGATATTGAATTCTGCTGCTGTTTTCGAAACCTTTGAGTATCCTACCCGCTGGCCATTTACATAAATGGTAGCAGCTCCGGCAATAGAGCCGAAATAAAGGAAAGTTTCGCGTCCGGTAAATTCTTCCGGAAGATCAAACCAATAACGATAAGACCCTATCGGCAGATCATTATTATCCACAAAAGGCGGATTGCGTGCAAAAATATACTTATTATTCGTATACACCGGTACACCAAATCCTTGTAATTCCCAGTTACCCGGTACCTGAATTGCTTTCCACTGAGAATCATCCAGATTTTCTTTATAAAAATCCAACGGGCGTTGAGATACGTTTTCTGAAAAATGAAACTTATACATACCGTTAAGTGATCTTACATACGGTGAATTCCATTTCACATTCTCCACAATTTGCGCTTCAGTTGCATAGGGAACAAAATCAGCCCGGGGAGGCTCTTTTCCTTCATCCACGACAGAAGGGGTTTCCCAAAGATTACCTTGAGCATAAGCTCCGGAAGCTATCGCAAAAAAAAGACATAAAAGGGTGTTTTTCATTGGTTGTTTTTCTGTTCTGACTAAAAATTAATTTACTATATATTTATCCTACCGATCTATATATTTAAACTCTTATATAAACTATGTCGCAAGAGCAGCAAAAAACCCTTATTCCTTTTTACGTCTTTTTTTTAAAAGAAACCTCTACGATTACTTTTCCCGTACGGGAAACTCATAAAAGGAAGAACCTTCACCAATTTCTATCATTATTTGGTCCAGAATAATATTAGAAGAAAGTGCCTGTAGGGTTAATTCTATATTTCCAATATCCCGGAAATCATAGTCTAATGTCGAGACAGCCTGATTACGCAGAACATTCTGTTTCCACTTTTCACTTCTCCCCCTCACACTATAATCTATCTCACCCAACTTCCGGCCATTCACATACACTGCAACCTTCATCCCCTCTCCATCAACATCGTGATTGGGAAGAGTTCCAATTTTTATAGTCCCTCTACCCTTTTTTGTCAGATAGCATGTAAAAGTGATACTCGCTCCCTTCTCAAGAGAGACAGAATTAAAACTGTGCCCAACCCCCGGAAGCAGCCTTGTCTCTCCTTCTTTCCATTTACCCCGATCAGCATTTACAGCCCAAACAAACGATTCAGATTGATTATCCTTACAACTATCAATTTGCTGAATGGTCTTTACGCTTAAGTCCGGTTCTTGAAAAACAGGAAGATCCCTTGGTGCCATGCTCATTACCTTATCCCACTTACCACCCGCAATAACTTTATTATATCGATGAGTCAATCTCTCTATTTCATGATAAGCATTTCGACTCAAAACCGCATATCTCCCAGAAATAACAGAATCTGCCAAAGAGTAATACCGGGCCATCTGAGCATTCAGACATTTCAGATTCATTTGTGCCGATGCAACGACCGGATATTCTATCAATTCATAATAACAGTCTCTTTGGGCCAATGGCAGTTTTTCCCTCAGGGCACAAACAGTAGACACAAGTTCTTCGTATGCATTTATCCGATCGGCCAACTCATTATAAAAAAAAGGATTATATTCTGTATTAACTACTGGAGTCAAACCTGGATATACACCTTCTTCCACCCTGTTCCAACCCATATGTTCGGGTTTACGAATAGTTGCCAAATGGTAGTATTTCTTCATCACTTCCGTCAAGGCAGGTGCGAGTTCTTCTCCGAACATTTGCCTATTCCACCGGAACAAATGATCAAAAACCGTTGCCCCATTCACAACATTAATATTCCAGGCCAAATCCAGAAAAAATTCCGAAAGATATTCGGCAGCTTTAAAATCACCGACATTCAGTATCCATATTTTTCCGGCACCGTAATCATAAGCTCTCTTCATCTCCGAATAAATAAGACCAGGTGATGTGGAAGTCAACCAAAGGTAATCATGCGGCCGCCCCCAATAAGAGATATGGTAATAAACCCCAGAACCGCCGGAACGTTTGCGTTCGTTCTCATTATTCAATCGGCGAATATATCCATAATTGTCATCACACCAGATTAATGTAACATCTTCCGGTATCTCCAATCCGGCATCATACACATCGAGCACTTCTTTATAAGGAATGAATACCTGAGGAATCTTTGTCACATCCTTCTGTATATTTTCTGATAGTAACCGACGCTGGTCTTTTATAACTTTATCCAAATAATCTTTATATTCTCCGGTTGTTTTCACTCCTTCCATCATACTGTCGTGCAGACCACGCATTCCTATCGTAAATATATTATCCGATTTCCTCAATTCCGTCAGCCTCTCTCTCCAAAAGCTCAATACATTATCCCGGTTATCCGGATAGCTATAAGCCCCACTTTTCTTTTTATCCCATTCGCCGAGTGCACACCGCATCATCGGTTCGCAATGGGAAGTACCCACCACAATACCATATCTATCTGCCATTTCACGATTCCCTTTCACCAGATAGAACGGCACCGTACACTCATGCATAGCAGGCCAGAGCGTATTTGCCCTTAACCGTAAAAGAAGTTCAAAGACTTTTTCATATGCTTTGGGGCCTATCGCCCCTTTTACCGAGTGAGGATCGCAAGTTTCCGTTGCCCATGGCATAAATCCCCAATCTTCATCATTCAAAAATACCCCACGATACTGTACTGATGGCTTCTGAGTCGTATCGATATCAGACAAAATCAGTTCCTTTTTCTTTTCGACAGGCATATCTGCAAAATAATGCCAGGGCGAAACACCAAGAATACGAGATAGTTCTAAAACGCCATAAGCTGTTCCACGGCTGTCACTACCAACGATAACCAAAGTCGGAGTATTCTTCCATTCTATAATTTTCAACACAAATGCTTCCCAACCATTACGAATAGAGTCTACATTTATTAATCTGTTCTTTACCAGATAATCGATTGTAGTACTTACGCCCAATGTACCTATTACAACATTATTCCGACTGCTTTTCCTATCCTCTGATCTGACATCAGTTTTTTTTCCGGTAATAGTATTTACATCAGATCGCAATAAAGAAACAGCCGTTTGTACCACAGGAGCTTCCTTATCACTGACGAACAGATTTGCATTCTTTTTACTGTTTACTAATACAAATGACTTATGCTGAGCACTCACCGACAACGATATGAACAAGAACAGCAGAATGCTCCATCCTAAAATGATATTATTCTTCATAACTCTATCAATTACTTTATAACAGATTTGCTTTTCACTCCCCATGATTTATTCGGCCTCGGCCCTAAGACAAGTTCCAATTTACCACCTTTTGCCAAATCCCAGTGTGAGAATCTAAAATCATCATTCAAATCCTTACCATTTAATTTTGCCGATTGTATATAGATGTTATCCGGTGAAAAATTCCGGGAAATAACCTCAAACTTCTTTCCGGAATAATACCGGCTATCCAACTTTATACTCACCTTTCTGAAGAGAGGAGTTGTTATCTCATAAACCGGATCTGCTGAAGCTCCTCCCTGAACATCGAAAAGCCCTATTGCCATTAACACTCCTAATGCTCCGAATTGTCCCTGATCCTCATCACCGTTGTATCCGCCATAGGGAGTGGTATCTCCAAATACCTCCGTTTTTATTTTTCTCACCCAATACTGAGTCAACCATGGAGCACCCGCATGACTAAATAAATGAGCCATATGGAGTGAAGGCTGATTTTCATAATCAATCCAGTTCTCTGCATGTTTTCCATGATCGGTAACCCAACGTGTCGGGGCTGCTTTCTCAAATTGCGCGGACAATTTCTTCACAAAAGCCTCTTTTCCACCCAGTAACTGAATCAAATCAGGGATATTATGAGGTACATAATAAGTAAATATAGCTGAGTTACCCTCTACAAAACCTTTTGCATTAAAACCTTCTAATACAGGAGAAAAAGGGGAATACCATTCTCCGTTCAACATCTTCGGACGCATCCAGCCTACAGATTTATCAAAAATAGTACGATAATTAAATGAACGCTTATAATATTTCCTGTAAATATCTTCTCTTCCCATCGACTTTGCCAACTGGGACAGACACCAGTCTTCATAGGCAAAATAAAGAGTAAGGGCAGCACTCTCTCTATGATTTCCCACCGGAAATACGCCTTCGGGGACATACCCCAAATCTATATAATATTTCATATAGGAGTTAGCTATATCCTCATAACCAGCATGGTCTCGTATTCCTCCAGGTTCTGCATTCTTTAGTGAGCCCTCCAATCCTGCCACTACATCAAAATTACGAATACCTTTATTATAAGCAGCGGCTATCATCGGAATAGCCTGATCACCCACCATAACATACGTATAATTTCCCCCACTGGGACCACGGGCAATCATTCCGGCATTATGATAAAAATCTATCAATGTTGCATTAAAATCATTCAGAATCTGAGGATAGGCAATAGACCACAGTATATTTAAATTCCATTCAGCTCCCCAAAAAGCATCCGAATTATATTGATTCCTAACAGGAATTCCTCTTTTATTTAATGGTAGCCAACGTATTAAAGGTACTTCTCCCGTATTATCAACATACTTTCCATTTATATCACTAAATGTATGCCTTCCTAACAAAGAACGCCAGAGATCCGTATAAAATTTCTCTTTTTCTTTTTCCGTTCCTCCTTCTATTTCAATAACACTCAGTTCATTATTCCATTCATCAGCCGATTCATGAACAATCTTATTAAAATTCCAATGAGGAAGTTCTTTATCCATATTCAGCTTAGCCTGTCCTTCACTAACA
Source organism: Bacteroides sp. (assembly GCA_019416685.1). Classification (GTDB taxonomy): domain Bacteria; phylum Bacteroidota; class Bacteroidia; order Bacteroidales; family Bacteroidaceae; genus Bacteroides. Next base: position 114,832 of record DXWV01000059.1, on the reverse strand, counting down.
TAAGAAATGGCTACTTTCACCAATATCGTTTTTTGTTTCGATACATCAAATCTCACATATCCTCCACATTCAGGTCCCGATATCTGTGTCTCTCCTTTCAACAATATCTTTTCCTTATCAGACGGATTCATCTTTTTCCAACCTCCGGTGCCGGCAAACGGTAGATTAAAACGAGCATTAAAATACACCGTACAAGGTTTTTTCCTACGAAGAGTCGGTGCCATAACTGCCCATCCGGAAATTTCCTTATCACCATTTACCCTGAAACATGCTCTCTCCATGGGACCATGCGCCAGATAAGCTCCTATATCAAAAAGTAAATGAGCAGTATTCACACTATCAGAATAAGTGTAACGATGAAACCCCACACGATTAGTAGAAGTTAGTTCAGCTGTTATGCCATACCGGTCAAGTATCAATTTATGATACCCCGCTTTCACTACTTCTGTAAAATGTGAAAAAGATGATTTATTCGCTTCAAAGCCCAAATGCCCGTTCATTACTCCATTCACAGGCATAACCGGAATACCTGCCAATTGCCAGTCGTGTATGTGGCTAAAACACCGTACCTCGGTAGAGTCATATAAATATCCTGAATTCCACGTCCCTATTACCCAAGTATCCGGACTCAAACTTACCATGCCAAAAGGACGACAAGCAGATTGAAAATAAAACCAACGGGACTTATGAGAGTCAATCAACGGATTGACATAGTCTACCGGACGACGAGAATAGACTTGAGAGGTAAAAAGAAACAAGAATGCAAAGCAAACAAAGGTATTAAAACTTCTTTTCATCATATCAAAATTAATTTATCATTTATTCTAAACAATTTGTCATATAGCCAACTACCTTGAAAACACAGAGTTTCCAAACGTAATTCAGAAAAATAAAATAATAAATTAATTTTAGCCTGAACCAGATTTAAAAGCAATAGTAACTTTATATCCCCATTATATTGAAACTATTACCTGAACTTTCCAATGATGCACAAATAACGTACTTTTTTCTCTAACAACAAAATATACCATTCTTTTTTTGTTGTTTATGATTAGTATTCAATGGACAATAACAGTTCATAAATGAACTCTTATTCTTACATCATAGAAACATAGAATTCACCGTAAAGCTTTGAAAAACAAAGAAGCTATCTCAAAAATAACATTTCGAAATAGCTTCAAAAAAAGAAATACCTGTTAGTCTACGGAAGTAGTCAACGGATCTCCGTCTGTCTTCTTAGCCGGATCATAGATTGCCACACCTACTTTCGAATCTGCACAACCATAATATAAATACCATTTCTTCTTAAAGAATACCAATCCCTCGATAAATACGGTACCCGAAACGTATTGCCCGCTTTTTTCAAAATCAGCCATCGGACGGAAGAAAGGTACATCCAGGCGATCAAGTACTTTAAATGGATTCACTTTGTCAAAAAGTACCTGCCCGGCGCTGTACGTCCTGGCAGCAAAACGTTTATCTTGTTTACCGCCTTCTGCGTTCTTGCCATTATACAACAAGAGAATGCCCTTATCTGTAACCACAGCCGGCGGTCCGCATTCCGTCAGGTTACTATCAAAATATCCGTCACGTGGAGTAATCAATTTTAGCAGTTTATCCTTTTCCTGATCCAATACCGGTTCCCAATTGATCAAATCTTCCGAAGTAGCAGCAGCCACATACCATTCTCCCCAGTACATGAGATATTTTCCATTTACTTTTGCGATAACCTGTCTGCCATTTTTTACTTCGGTGACAATAGATCCGGATTTACATGCTAAGTCTTTAAATCTTCCTTCATATGCCTTGGCAAAAGCAGGACCATGTTTTTCCCATGTCAATAGATCCCGTGAAGTCGCAATGGCCAGACGGGGAGTTTGGTTATTCCAGGCAGTATACGCCATCACATATAACCCATCTTCAGTAACCGCTATACGAGGATCTTCGCAACCACCTTTCCATTCATATGTTTTCGAGATGTCCGAATGATCCGGATAAAGGACAGGGAGGTTATATCTCTTAATGACAGATGTGCCATCTTTACTCTCAACAAGCCCGATTCGTGAAGTTCTCTTCCCAATGCCAACATTCGGATTGTCTTCGGCACGATATAAAATACAAATCTTACCCTCTTTAACCGTAGCAGCAGGATTAAAAGTATCGGCACATTCCCATTTCACAAGAGCCTCCCGCATCGGACAATCGAAGGTGATCTCCTGAATTGGTTCAATCAATGGGTTTACTCCTTTTGGACGGACAAATCCTCCAAAAGCCCATTCCGGTAATTTGTTTTGAGCAATAGTTTCCTGCATCGAGCTAAATCCTACTAATCCCCAAATTACAAATAGTAGAATTTTTTGTTTCTTGTTTTTCATCCTGTTTTATAATAAAGTTAGTATTACAGTTCTGTGCAGCAAAGGAAAGCAAAATGCATCCAATTGAATGTCCGGGATAGTGACAAAATTGTCTGCTGATATAACTTTTATACAGCTTATACCACAATCCGTGAGAGAAGACCGCTAACTCCCATCCATGATTCCGGAAATACAAAGACAAAAAAATCTCGTCCCTATAAATAGAAAAGAAAACTGTTGAAGTGTATATATTAGCAGCAATAAAGTATATTAGAATTAAATAATTGAAACATAATATATTGTGTGATTACCACTTGATTTCTGATTATAAAACACCCGGATGTTTTTAGCAATAACATCCGGGTGTTCCACTCAAGAACATCCCCATGTTTCAGAGCACAACATGGGGATGTTTTCGATTCTCATCTTTGCAGATAATAGATGGAGAAAGCAAACTACCTATAGCAAGAAAGTACGTTATGATTACGTATAAGAAAGTACATGTTTACAAGAAATAGACATTCTATCAAAACACCTGTATATCTCACGTTTATAACAATAGTTTCTCTATCAATGAAAGGGGAAATATATCAGACAATTTTATAACTTATCCACGACATCTATTTTCAATGAGTATAAGCACCAATCATCACATAATAAAAGAATAGACTTCCGGCAAATAAAAATCCACCCAAAGTCTATTCTCTATAAAGCTCTATCTCAGATTTTACTCCTGCGATTCTATTCTGAATGCATATGAATAAGTCTTGTTCTTTTCAATCAGGAATTCAGGACGGGGTTGCGGACCGCAACTTGCATTGCCCAATCCACGTTGGATACAATCAAGTGAAAGAATGGTCTCTGCCCGGCGAATCAAATCAAAATCATGTGTATGTGAAATGGTATTGCAAAGATCTTTTTCCGTAGCATGAAGGGCAGAGAAAGCTAAATATCCTTCGGATACAATACGGATACCCCGATTGGTTTTATCGATCAGAGTAATCCAACGAATATCACCACGATTGCCCATGGATTCCGAACGTACATAATCCTCTTTCATACCAGTCACTGTATTCCGGTAAATACCAAAGAAAGCAGAAGTCTGACGATCGGTATAATTCTCGTGAGGGCCTCTGCCATACCATTCTACCTGCTCTAATGACGGATTCAGAGAAGCCCGGAGTCCCAGACGAGGCAAAGCAAAATCTTTTCCGGTATGAAAACTGGCTTTCACATCAACTACTCCACAAGCAGAGACAGTATAGGTAAGTTCATAAGGAACCACTACTTCCGACTTCTGAAAAACAGTAGCAACAAGTGAAGTGGTAACCATAGCAGTCTGTTTATCCCCCGATAATTTCCAGGAGAAATCTTTCAACTCAATCTTCTCTTCATTGTACGGGAAAGAACGTTTATCATTACTAACTGTACGATACCAATTGAATGCAAATCCCTCTTTATGATAGATCATCTCAGTACCCGCATATATCAGAGAATTCAATTCGCCGCTATGCTTATCGAAAGCAACAGAAAAACCATAAGAACGGAAACGCAAAGAATGTTTCGTGTCTTCTACCTGCAATGTAGCAGCCTTTGTATCTACAGGGCTTGCCACAGTAGCAGGACGTTCCGTCACACGAAGCTGTTCGTTTGCAACCACATAACCTGCTTTGGCCCAGGTGGCAGGTGCTTTCAGACAAGCTTCAAGATTAAGGAAGTATTCGGCAGAAGTATCCACCCCGTTTTTCAAAGCGGGTATAGTTAATATTACTTTCTTATTAGGAGCAACATTCCCCGGTTCAAGTACACCGGATTGTACCTCCCTACCGTCCTTCAACAAAGTCCAGCGAATAGAGAAAACATTCAGATTCAGAAAATCATAGCAGTTGTCAATTTCTACTTTACCTTGTGACAAATCATACGGACGGAATTTGATATATTGATATACCTTCTTTACTTCCAACAGTTTGGGAGTCACTGCCCGATCAGGAGTAACGATACCGTTACAGCAGAAACTACCGTCATTGGGCTGATCTCCAAAATCACCTCCATAATAATAACGATTGGGAAGCTCACCAAACTTATTAATTCCCTGGTCCACCCAATCCCAGATACAGCCACCAATCATACGTTGCGAATGATTCTCTATAAAATCCCAGTACTGATCCAGATTGCCGATAGCATTTCCCATAGCATGGGCATATTCGCACATGAAATAAGGCTTATCAGTTGTACGGGCATCCATAGACTTGATACCTTCTATGGAAGGATACATATTGGAGTCAATATCGGTAATGTCATTCTTCCCTTCATAATGTATCGGACGATTATCCAATTTGCGGGCAGCTTCAAGTACACTGACAAAATTATCACCATCTCCCGATTCATTTCCCATTGACCAGAAAATAACCGATGGGTGATTCTTGTCCCGCTGTATCATACGTTCCATACGATCTACATAAGCCGGAATCCAGGAAGGCCTTCTGCTGATCCCCATATTACCATGACATTCGATATCAGCCTCATCCATTACATAAACACCATAATAATCACACAATGCATACATACGCACATCATTGGGATAATGGCTGGTACGAAGCATATTGATATTATAACGCTTAAACATCAACACATCCTGTAACATTGATTCCAACGGAACGGATTTTCCGAATTGAGGATGAATATCATGACGGTTGGTTCCTTTAAAGAGTACCGGTTCATTATTGACATACACCCGTTTGTTTTTAATCTCAATCTTGCGGAAGCCATATTGGGTATGTGCTATTTCAACGGTCTGATGGTTTTTATCTTTTAACTCCATTACCACGGTATAAAGATTCGGAGTCTCAGCAGACCACAATCGGGGATTACGAACTTCAAAAGCGAGCGTGATAGTATCTTCCTTCCCGACAGGTAAAACAGCAAGAGAGCGGCTTACCCTGTTTAGTTCTGCCCCATCAGTATCAAGCAAAGACATCTCCAGTTGCATACCAGCTGCTTTCTTCTTGTCCAGGTTGCGGACAGCAGCTTTGGCATTCAATGTCACTTTGCTGAAGTCGTCTTCCTTCCACCCGGTAGTCAGATGATAATCCCTCAAATTGACCTTAGGTTTAGCCACCAGATAAACATCTCTGAAAATACCACTCAGGCGGAACATATCCTGATCTTCCAGATAGCTGCCGTCACTCCAGCGATAAACCTCCACTGCAAGTGTATTATTACCAGCCTTTACATAAGAAGTGATATTGAACTCAGCATCTTCGGTAGCTCCCTGGCTATATCCTACCTTCTTGCCATTGATCCACAAATACATGGCACTGTAAACACCATCAAAGTGAATAAAAACAGGTGTATTTCTCCATTCTTCGGGCAGAACAAAGTCTCTGCGATAGGAGCCTACAGCATTGGGTTCTTTCTCTGTTGTATAACCATGCTGTGGCTGAATAAACGGGGCATTATTGCGGAACGGATAGTTTATATTCGTATAAATCGGTGTGCCATATCCGTACATTTCCCAACAAGAAGGAACCGGAATTTCCTTCCAGGCAGATACATCATAAGAAGGCTTATAGAAATGAACCGGACGCTCGGAAGGCTGCTTCACCCAGTGAAACTTCCAGTTGCCATTAAGTAATTGATACCAGGGAGAGGACGAACGCAACCAGGGTTTACGATAAGCAGAATCTGCCACCATCTGCTGATACGAAGGATAGGATATGAAAGTGTTATGTCCCGGCTCCTTATTGATAGCAAAAATCTTCTCATTCTCCCAATCTTCGGTACTGGATGTTTTCCAACGCTCTTCATCAATATCGACCTGTGTCCTACGGAGCATCCACGTCTGGCTCTTCAGCGAAGCATCTGCCGGCATCTGATAGGCAGGTTCTCCCACCAACCCGGCATCACGGTAACCGATATTCATTCCGCTGGTTTTACTGGTGAAAGTATAAGTGTCCTTTCCTACCTTTGTAAGCTTCCACACCTGATTGGTATTGCCGGGATTGGCAGGCCATTGCGCCAATGCGCTTCCACTACCGGAACGGGTTCCGCCGTTATCAATACCTTTATTGACAGCAGGACTGACAATAATATACCAATCATCTTCTACATGGATAAAACACCATGCCTGAGATTTCTCATTCTTACCCGGAGAGGCAAGAAAAATATTCGTCCCGTTCTCCCGGCTATTCTGATTATCGAGTACCAGACCGTGGTCACTGATGATCTCATAATATAAATTAGGATCTATCGCCTGTGCATAGGTTGTAAAACTACCAATCACTCCCCAAATAAGGGATAAAACAACAATAAAAGACTTCATAGGTTATCATTTATATAAATAATTATTCTCAATAAAAGCAAAGCAGATATCATTTGTTTCATACTATTATGAGTCATATATACTGAAAGTATTTGACTTTACAAAAATATGCACTGAAATACAAATTGGGCTTCGTTTTTGTGACAAAAATGTCTCCAATAATGTCTTTACACTATTAAAGTTGCCTTTATTACGAAAAAAAATACTTATATATACATAATCCTTACTTTAAGATGAAAGGCAATTAAAAACTGCCTCTTACGACAACGTCTCATCCCTATGATTGTGAGCCTCGCGGAATTCTCTCGGAGTAGTATTGAATCTCTTATCAAACTCCTTATAAAAATGAGAACGATTGTTGAATCCCGACTTATAGATAATCTCCTGAATCGTGAGCTTTGTAGTCTTCAATAACTTGGCAGCATGATGAACCCGGTAATCCTTAATGAAGTCTTTTGGCGGCAGCTGATCAAGTTCCTTAAACTTGCGATACAAATTACGAATACTGAGTTGCAGATAACTCGCCATATCTTCCGGAGAAAGTTCGGCATTATCCATATTCTCATCAATAAAGGCAATCACATTTTGCATAAAGTCCTTATCTTCTTTCTGCATAAGTTGCCCATTCGTAAACTCATATGCACTGGCAGAAGAATTATAGTACTCCTTCAATTTATTGCGATTATCGAGTAAGCGGTCTACCACCGCACACAGATAGGTTGCATTAAACGGTTTAGGGATATAGGCATCCGCTCCCGCTTCGATGCCCTCTATCTTTTCTTCATTCGTATTCTTTGCCGAAAGAATTATCAATGGAATATACATCGTATGCTTATTCTGTTTGATCTGACGGGTGAGCTCAAAACCGTCCGTTCCCGGCATCATGACATCGGTAATAACAAGATCGGGTACTTCGGCTTTCAAGATAGCCATTCCCTTCTCACCATCATCAGCTGTCACTATCCGATATTTATCAGAAAGAATCTCCTGAATTAATCCCAATATCTCTTTATTATCATCAATAACCAGTATTTTTGCTTTCATGTCATCGGGGAGTCGCTCTGGCAAAACGAGTGGTACAGGTATCCTTTCATTCTCAATATCCTCAACAGTTTCTGTCTTATCCGGCCGATGAAAGACAGGTGAAACCTGTTTACCATCTGTCAACGGAGTTAACTCCAGTTCGGGCAGAGTCACAATGAATTCTGCATATTTATCGACCTCACTTTCGATATGAATTTCTCCTTTTAATAACTCAACCATACTGTGGCAAATAGCCATTCCCAAACCGTTACGGGAAGAAAGTCCTTTCACGGCATTCTCTTCTATATTGTCCAGTATGCTATACCGGTTGAAGATCAGTTCTCTGTTTTCTTCACGGATTCCTTTTCCGGTATTGTATACCCGCAACAAGAGGTGATTATTTTCAGTCAATACCCTGATACGAATAATCCCCCCCTCCGGAGTATATTTAAAAGCATTGGAAATTAAGTTATTCAATATTTTAGACAAACATCTGAAGTCCGTATTCCAGTAAATAGATTTACCTACCTCTACTTCAAACATTATTTTGTTCTGTTCCGCCAGTTCAGAGAAAGAGGTTGAAATATCATTCAACACTTCGTTAATATTCACCTGCTGGATATTACATGTTTTATGTCCGGTCTCCATCCTTCGGAATTCGATAACTTCCTGTATCAATGCATTCAAACGTTCGGTATTCGATTTGATAAGCTGAACATATTTCCGGGTAAAGGAATCTGTATTCGGATGCGTCAGAATTCGTTCACACGGTCCGTAAATCAAAGTCAATGGTGTACAGAACTCATGGGTGATGTTGGTAAAGAATCGTAATTTTTCTTCATATACTTCTTCCTTATGACGCTCCTCAAGCTTCTCGGCAATGACTTTTCTTTTTCGTTCATTCCGTTTCCCTATCCAGCGCACAATATAGAAACCAATACCAATAATCAGCAACAAATAACAGATTTTGGCATAGATACCAAAGTACCAGGGAGGGAGAATAACAATGGTAATACTTTCATATTGATCTTTAGAGCCATCAGTACCACTATTATAACGCACTTTCAATACATATTTACCCGGAGGAATACTTGTGAAATGTGCCTCGTTTGTCTGTTCAGTATTCATCCAGACATTACTGAAGTTTTCCAACAAGTATGAGTAACTGCTATTGGCTCCATTAATAAAGTCCATGGCAACAAACGATATAGAAAAGAAGTTTTGGTTGTACTTTAATTCCAGATATCGATTCTCACCTTCTCCTTTCGTCAGATCGTTAATATTGTAGTCTTCATTGAAAATACGCAAACGGGTAAAATAAATCTCGGGTACCACCTTGTTTTCTGTTATGGAATCCTCCTGAAGCCATACCACTCCATTGATACCACCAAAGAAAATAGAACCTGTGAACGGACTCTGATAATAAGCATTGTCACTAAACTCAAAAACATCCAAACCTGTTTTGTAATTATATTGACGAAAAACTTCACGATCGGGGGTGAACTGAATAATACCGGTATTGCTACTGAGCCACAAATTGCCACGGCTATCTTCTTTCATCCCATGTATCGTGTTATTAGGCAAACCGTTACTTTCACTGTAACTGGTAAAAGATACACTATCCTTCTGATAACTATTCAAACGGGTCAGACCGTAACTGGAACCAAACCATAGACGTTGTTTGCTATCTTTCAGAATACAAAGGATATCATCAATAGGCGGGATTCCTGCCTTATTAAACCGGATGTTCTGATAACTACCTGTATACATGTTGAAACGAAATGCACCGGAACCACGTGTACCGAGCCAGAGGATAGAATCATTCTCGGCATACATCGAATAAATTTGAATATCAAAACGTTTGCCTCTTACTTCTGAGAGAAAAGCCCTGCTATCCTTGACAATGGGTTTATTACCCTTCCACTCCACAGACAGTTTTAACAACCCTTTGTCTGCTCCTACCCATAAAACAGAATCACTTGCTTCATGAATGGTATGTACGTATCGGGCATCAGAGATGTGATGTATCTTCTGATCATCATAAGAATAATAACTGATTCCAGGTCCATCGGAACAGATCCAAAGAATATTCTTCCGGCTCAGTGAAAAAGCAAAAACAGAATTATTAGCCAACCCATCCCGCATCGTATACTGAATGACATTGGAAGAAGAATACTCCTTTGCCGTGCGATAGTTCTTGATACAGATTACACCATTATCTTTTGTTCCAAGCCAGAGGTTCTCATCTTTATCCGTCTGAATAGCACGAACCGGACGCTTTTTCTTAATAGGAAGCTGGTTCAAAGTAATGTTACAGAAAGTATAAGCGTCTTTTGTGTAAGCAAACACACCTTGCCCGTCAGTACCAATCCAGATTATATTCTGTAATTCGTCTTTCCACAACGAAAAGACACCACAATTTATATCAATCTTTTCACTTCTATAACCCTCCTTTGCTATAAGCCGGAACAAACCGTTGGTCTTAAAACCAATCAGAATATCGTCATCATCAAAAATGATGGTAGAGATAATACCATTCTGGTTGACAAGTTCAGAGATATTCGCTATATGCTCCGCTTTCCCCTTATTCACTGTATATAAATCACGCTTGAGATCAACAAAAACAAAATGCCCCCCATTATAACAGAAGTTTGTTATTTCTGTGGGATGAGCGAGACCGGGATGTCTCACAATTCGAGGTATCTTTTCATTTTTGAAGTCGACAGTGAATTTCCTGACTTTACCTTGCAGTGTAATCCAGATAGTATCATTGTTATCAATGGTAAAATTATGTGCATATGAATTCGTTATATCCTCACCAACAGAAAGATCTATAAACCTTTTATTCACCTCATCATAGAACGAAATAAATCCCTGTTTACCTAATACAAAAAGATGATCTTTGCTATCCTTTGCTATAAAATAACTATCACGGAACTCATCATAAGACTCCTCTATACTATTTTTCTTACGGGAGAGTTTATTCAGTCCCCACTTTGTATTTACCCATAAGCTCTGGTCTTTCGTTTCAATTATTTCTCTTATTACATTGCTCGAAAGACTCTTCTGACTATTGACATGTGGTTTATAGACATAAATATCCCGGCCATCATACATATTCAATCCGTCATAAGTACCCACCCACAGAAAACGCTCGCTATCTTGAAACAGACAGATAACTGAACTATTAGAAAGACCATCCCGGTTGGTTATCTGTTTAAGATTATGAGAATAGGCAAAGAGTGTAACTAAAGAGAATATTCCTATCAAAAAACTCCTGATTCTTGTTTCCATATTACCCTACATAAGGTTAAATTCAATTCATAGTAAAACGCGATTTTCCTCAATAAAAAAACTTACAGTAATCATCTGATATACATTAATACTTTATCACCTATACAAAAAGCTCTTTTACATTACAAAGAAAACAAAAAAGCAGGGATTGACAAAAAGAAAAGAGTATGAAATTATATCCTTAGAGCTATTACTCATGCGAATCAGTAGCCGAAATCAATTTCACCACAGAGTAGCACAGAGTTTCACTGCGTTTAAATCTTTATTGAAATGCAGATGAACGCAGATTTTCGCAAAGGGAAACAAATCTAAGATAAAATACAGTCTTTTAATCTGTGTTAATCCGCGTTTCATCAGAGAAAATAATATCTCTGTGATGAGTTTAGCTCCTTTCCGATTTGAACTTAATGGTGTTTGTCATTGCCATCAGTCTCTTTCTCCGATATTGATAAAGCCCCCTCTCGTAGAGTAACGTATAAAGCCTCGGTGTGTAACGTTGTTTTAGATGTACATGTAAAGCAGTACGACATGTGCATGTGGGACAGCACGACATGTGCATCTCATGCTGCTTTACATGTACATGTAAAACAATACTGTACACCGGGGAAAGAAACGTCCCTTTCTGAGAAAGACAAAGTACAACACCAGGCAAGGGTAACGATGTCGTCTATGGATGCTTCCACCATCGAAAAGATAGGGCCATAACCTTCGTTACTTTTCAGATTTGAATGTATTTCACCACAGAGTAGCACGGAGTTCCACAGAGTTTAAATCTTTATTGAAACGCAGATGAACGCAGATTTTCACAAAGGGAAACAAATGTATGATAAAGAACTACAGTCTTTTAATCTGCGCTCATCTGCGATCATCCGCGTTTTATCAGATAAATAATACTCTGTGGAACTCTGTGCTACTCTGTGGTGAGTTTCATTTCTTTTCAAAAAAGCAATTTCGCTGAATAAAAATTATTATCTGTCTGTATTTGTATCACATGCAATCCCGACAAAGAAAGTTGCTTCTCATAAACTCCATTAAAATATTGATCTTTCCATACTGATCTTCCTACGGAATCATAGATACAAATACTCCCGCCACTCCCATTTTTTACTACAACTTTTAATCTTTTATCTTCTATGGTTACAGAATATGGCTTCAGATCGGAAAGCACATTCCCCAGACCAACCGAAGTATCCGAAAGTAACTGGAATTTAGATAGCTCCAGATTATAATTATCTCGGCGTCCCAATTCTTCCAAGCGGAAATATTTGTAAGATTTCATCCGGTTTGCGACATACTTATCAAAAAGCTTTGCCAGCTTCCCGCTACGTTCCAGATTACTTATCATTTCATAAAGCATAATACCACTAAGATGGATAGATGAGTCGGTGATAGTATTCTCCGGAAGTTCGGCCCAATTATGCCCGAAAGTTAAATTATCTCCTTTCAGCATGGCAGCATGGTAACAAGACAAGCCATTTTCAAGAAAGAAGCTGGTAAACTCTTCTTCTGTCTCTTCGTCCAGTACATTGTCTGTGATCATCTGAGCCAAATAGCGCATAAAGATACCTTTGAATAACCCTCCGTCACCAGAGTTTTCTCCTTTCAAAATACCAAAAGCAGAAAAACGCTTCCGATCATTTACTACATATTTAGCGGTAGTCAGTGCAGAATAATAGTACTTTTTATCCTGAGTAATGTTATACAATTCCAAACAACCTCCTAACCAAGTACCTTGATTATAAGTCAAAAGCATTCCTTCATTATAGTTACCATAACCATCCCAGACACCCCCATATTCATTGACCAACGATACTGCCATCCAGTCATAAATCTTTGTAGCAAAGTCCAGGTATTCCTGTTTACCTGTTTCCCTATAAAGACGAGCAGCCAGAATCATAGCAGGACCATTGGAACAGGCATTCTTGGAGTTCGGACTATTTTTCTCCCACATCACGCCACCACCGTGCACATCGGTCCACCCTCCTTTTATGTAATCATAAAGTTCGGTTGCCACGTTCATCCACTTCTGCTCTTTTGTAGCCTGATAAGCCCTTAATGCAGCAATGGCCATCCACTCCATATCATCGTAGAAACTATTCCACCAGGCATCTTTTCTTGAAGTGTTGTTTCGGGGAACACCCATATAGAGTTGATTCATCTTTAACTGATACGCCTGCAATTCACCACGTGAGCCACCAACTTCTATCCTACGCTGATAACCATCCACCAAGGCATCCAGGGCATGAGCCATCCACCAATAATTAAATCCGGTATGAGGAGGAACACTATTCTTCTGCAGATAATATTGTTTGGTATTATCCCAGTAACGGGTATTCAAAGCTTCATGAGATAACTTAGCGAGATTATACCAGTCAAGTATTTTCCGGCTGAGATCAGTCAACGAGAACTCCATTGAAGTATGTGAAGCATTAAAGAAATTCCGGTTAGTCTGTCTGTCTAAAATATCCCACTGCTCACCATCACAGGAAGCTTTCAGCACCCAACTACGCGGAGTATTTCCATTTGTTCCTGTACCAATACGATAACTTTTCAGCTGAATAGCAGAAGGCAACTCATATTGGATATATCCGCCATTGACGGAATGAAAGATAACTTCTTGGTTCATATCATCCGAAACCAGATTTTCCAATTTTCCTTCTGCCACGGGATATGAGGAACGAATAGTAGCTGTACTAAGATCTACCAGTTGATCATTACCAACCTGAAAACCGAAAAGTTGTATATCCGATAGCACTAAGGACTCTCCGCCATTCACTTCAGTTATACTGATACGCCACCACTGGCGGGCGAGTTCTCTTCCAACAGAAAAGTATTTAGCGGTATAAGCATCCTCAAAAGTTTCAGCATTCACTCCTTGTATGGCCCTTCCCCAATTCTGCCCGTCCTCCGAACATTTTAAGTTCCAAGACTTCGGATCATTTTCTCTCCCTGCATTACCGTTCACAAGATTGACTCCCGTAACGACCAAAGGAACCGGAGAATAGAAATCAACAGACCAGCCCCCGTCAAACTTATCAAGTGTATAAACCGTAGTGAGGGAATTATCAATCAGATTGCTTATCAGGCCCTGATCTCCATAACTGACAGTTATATTCAAATTCAAATCTGTCAGGTCATTATAGGCAACTACTTCCTGAGCTTGCAAATACAAGCAAGGAAACGCACAGCAGGCAAGACCGCATACCGTTCTAAGATGTGTAATAATCGATTTTATATACATATGGATGTTGTTATAAATAGATTTAAAAATAAAAATATCGTTCCACAACCAAAGAATGGTTTCTGCGGCTATAATCACAGAAAAGTCCTCACTTAATGGCTGTGGAACGGTACTTTACTTTTTAGAAACTGTTTTGATTTTTATGAAGAAGCCCGAGATGAAGCAAAAAGGATTCTTCATAAAAATCAAAACGGTTTCTTAGAGTCTGAGAAAATAAGCTTTCCGCATTATTTTCTGATCAAAACTTTGTTTGTCTGACTTCCACTGTCATTAGTAGTTACAACAACATATAAACCAGCTTGTACAGGAACATTGCCAGAAGTGGCAACAGTGCCCTGAGCTACCATTGTACCGGTAGTTGTATAAACTTTATACACCGTAGTTTCCTGAGCAGAGATAGCAATAGCTCCATCCTGAGCAGACACTACTGTATTATTTTCGTTGACAACAGGAGTTGTGATTCCAACACCAGGACCGGAATTCGGGAATCTTTCAGGTGTCTGCTCTGAGTTCAAGAACTGCAACTGTACAAACTGAATATCACCTCCACCGTTAATGGCAGTAATATCTAACTTGAAATCCCAATATTGCTTACCCTCAGCAATATCAACATAAAAACGATAACAAGTATAGCGGGCACTTGGAAGCGGAGCAAATGAATATTTATTAATTTGTTCCCAGGCCAGCGGGTTACCATTGTCATCATATTGCCGTCCATACAAGGTAAACTCTGTCGGGATACGTTCAAAGTTTCCATAACCGGTGGTCATTGTAAATGACTTAATATCCAGAGGTTCTGAATATGATTCTGCTGTAGTAAACTCCAAAGACATCGTTTTCGTCCCTGTCTGGCAGAACTTGGTTCCCCAATTATTGTCAAATAAATGCTTCACTTCCTCATTTTTTATACCACTTACCGAGCTTGTCCACATCAATGCACCGTCTTCCGGAACAACATCTATATAATCTATCGGATATCCCGTGCTTTTTGCCGTATCAGCATCTTTACCGGTAGGTACGCCAAAAAGCTGGAACTCTTTAATGTCAATAATTCCTTCTCCATTAGCCACTAATTTGAAAAGGTTAGTTCCGGTAGCAGCCAAGGCGTTTAAAGTTGCACGATAAACACTTCCATTCTCTGCAGCGACAAAACCAATACCTGTAGATTCCCAGGTAGCTCCGTCATCATAAGAAGCCTGCACACTCCAGCTTGTTACATCGCCTGTATTGGCATCACCAGGAGTTACTAAAGCACCTGTTACAGCAATATTAGGGGAAGCGGAATCAACAATCTTTATAATCATCTCCAAATCATCAGCATTTACCTTTAATGAAGTATTTTCATTATTGTCAATTGCCTTATAAACTTCTTCTTTAGAAATACCATTGATTGTTACTTCAGCCTCATCGGTATAGTCCCACTCCAGACAGAACGTTTCGTCTTTAGGTTCAGGAATGGATAATTCAGACTCAGTAACTGTAAAATAATCCAAATTAGCTGCATAACCACCATAAGCCCCAACTTCAATACGATTGGTACCTGCCTTTAAATAAACCTGAGTAACAATCGTTGCCGGATTTCCTTTTGTTCCGTTCCAACTTGTATCTTCTGATTTTTCAGAGAACTGGACAATACTCTTCTTTTGTTTGTTTACTTTAATATAGCATTTTCTATTTGTATCCGTCCCGAAATAAACAATTGACAAATCATAGGTACCATCAGCGGGTACATCAGTCAACTCAAAAGCAATGGCGTTATTACTTGCCATATTAGCCACCACAGAACCACCGGAAGCCGTTGTCTCCTCTATAGGAGTATCAACTTTGACAGCCGTTCCCGCATGATAAGAATCAAATGCATCTTCTGCTTCTACTTTCACTTCGTAAGCAAATGCACCAAAAGCTGTAAGCATCAGCATACCGCCTAATGTTAATCCTTTTTTCCAAAAATCAAGATAGTTTTTCTTCATAATAGCAAATTTTATAAGTCAATATATAAAGAGCCTCCTCCTCACAGGAAAGAGGCTCCGTTACTTCTTTATTTATTCAGTTACACTCAATTTTACAGAGTGGAAATAAGACTCCGGTTCGGGTTGAAGCATTACCCGGATATCAACCAACTGAGCCTCATAAGAGAGATTGAACTTAAAGGTATATTCTCCGATAGTAGCTGTCGGATCTACCATGTCCATCGTCCAGTAATCCGGAACTGTAGTTTCTGTAGGGTTTTCTGCCGGCGGAGTTTTATTATAACTACCGAATGGCACAACTATTTCGTTTCCATCTTTATCCGTTTCTATCATCTGGAATTTGTACATCTGGCTTTTCCCTCTACCGAATTTTACCCATTGCAATTCGTAGTTTGTCAATTCCCAGGTAGAGTTACCAACAAATGTAAGTGGTACCAAAGTATTGTCTACCCACCAAAGATTGAAAGACTTAACCTCATTTATAGTACAGGTTGCTTTTGTGAAGTTCAGTACAACATGGTAAATCTTATTGTTACCTTCAATCGTTCCATTATCTTCTTCTACCAGGTCAGTGCCATCAGCTCTGAAACTACGTATATCTCCCTCTTTGGCATTTACAAAAGAATACGTACCATTGCCCAGTTTCATAAAACCTTCGTACTCACTATCTGTAGTCTGTTTCAGAGGAATTGCATTGGCAATATCGCTCTGCCCTGTAGCTTCACCATATACAAATATCGCTTTGGGAGTTTCGGCAAATCCTCCCTGACGGGTTACTTTTATTGTACGTACTGTAGAATTGACATGTTCCACCAATCCGGTGATGGCACGTACACGCCAATAGATCTCACCAGTTTGTAAAGGACGTATCCCTGTCCGCTCTGCAACTACATTCATTTGTTGTTGCGACAGCTGAACAAGATTAGCATAACCCAATTTGTCCGGTGTTATAGTCATTGAAGGAGTATCAAAGTTCTTATCCTTGCCGGCAAATTGTACTTCATAAAAGACCGTTGTGCCATCCGAAGCCTTTGCGCGATCCCAGGATAAATCTACATACTCCCCCGGATCAGTATCCGTGTAAGAAATAGTAACTTCCAAATCAGGAGTTAATACCTGAAAATCGCCAATAGTAACAGGTGTTGTTTCATCCTCCGAACAACTCACAGCCAAACAGCTGCACAATAACAATCCTAAATTCTTAAAACTAAATATATTTTTCATAACTGTACTCTTTGGTATTTATTAGTCAATAGCCTGCCATCCCGGATTTTGTACCAGACGCTTATTCTTATAAATCTCGCTCTGTGGGATAGGCCATAAATAGTATTTGAAATCATGAGGACGATCTTCTGTCTTTATCACTTGATAGAACAAAGGACGAGTGGCGGAAATATTCAGCCCATAGATACATTTGTCCGTTTCTTCCATTATCTTCCAGCGACGTACATCATAGAATCGATGATTTTCAAAAGCCAATTCGATGCGACGTTCCCGACGAATCAACTCTCTGATGGCTTCTTTCTCTTTTGATTTCAGCATGATAAATTCAGGACCATCACCATACCCCGGAAGACCCGCACGTTCACGAACTTTATTCACATACTTTAAAACCTCATCCACATCGCGCGCTTCACATTCATTGAGCGCTTCGGCATAATTCAGATAAATCTCTGCCAGACGGAAAAGTGCTTGCTGGCGACTGGATACATTCTGACTATTCTTCCAGTCTACCGAAGGGTTACTGTATTTACGAAGAATATATCCGGTTGTAGAATAGTTACGGGTTTTACCTGTATGCCCTGTATTTCCGCCAAAATAAAGTTCGCAGGTTGCCGCATTCTTTGTAGCTACCCATTTACTGTTATCAAAACAGATAGATACATAAAAACGCGATTCACGATTCACATACATATTGGAAGTCCCTTTAGGAGCATAGCCTATTGTTGTGGCACAAGTTCCTTCGGTAGTATAGTCAGGATCCTTGGCTGCATAAGGTTCATCTGCGATAGGTAAGCCTTTAGACGTAAAATAGTCATCCACAATATTCTGGGTAGGATCCCAGCCAGACCAACCATTACAGAACCGGGGAGCATTTGCCTCAAAAGACCAGAAAGAA
The DNA here is from genome assembly GCA_019416685.1 of Bacteroides sp. GTDB lineage: Bacteria > Bacteroidota > Bacteroidia > Bacteroidales > Bacteroidaceae > Bacteroides. Next base: position 96,510 of record DXWV01000059.1, on the reverse strand, counting down.
CAGTTGTTACGTGCCCAGATTATCTCATTATTCCATCCCGTCAGGAAAAGCTGTTGATACGAGGTATATGGGTCAATACTACCGTCTTCTTTATTTTCCGTATACAGAGCAAAACGATCTGTATAACGGTCAATAAAGGCTTTCGCCGCTTTCGCTGCATCTTGCCACTTTTTATCACTATACATTTGATTTACCAACTGGTTACCATCCTGATCTTTGAAATTAGCATAATCAGTATTACCATTATACAGGGGGCTGGCAGCATAAAGCAACAGACGGGACTGAATAGCCCGTGCCGCAGTTATAGTAGCACGGCCATAATCTGTAGATTCTTCATACCAATCAGGCAAACCTTCATTACAGGCTTTCTCCAGTTCATTATAAATATACTGTACACACTCATCCACACTACTACGCGGAATACTCATTTCATCAATAGAACCATCTACGTCTACCTCTACTTCAGGCATAATTACAAACGGGCCATACCAACGAAAAATGCAGAAGTAATAGTAAGCACGCAAGAAACGGGCTTCTGCCTTATATTGTGCTTTCAGTTTGTCAGTAATGTTAACATCCTGACACATATCTATATGAGAGATAAAAGTAGCAGCCGTACGAATGGCCTTATAATAACCACCCCATTTCTGTCTCCATCCTTTTGAAGGACTCATACCTCCCTCATTGATAGAGTTCTCCTCATATTCAGCCCAGGGAAAATCCATCTCATCACAAATCGGGGCACCACCATCGGTTGGGTCCCACTCCCGTGGAAGAGTAGCATAGGCTGTATTTAGAAACTCTTCTGCTCCTTTACGTGTTTTGAATATTTCTTCCAGAGATATCACATTATCGGGCACAATATCCAGATAGTCGCCACAAGAAGTCATCAATGCCCCTGAACCTGCTAATAAACAAGCTATAATATATCTTTTCATCTTCATATCTTTTGTTTTATTTAAAATTGGAATGACAAACCTAAACTATAGGTACTAATATTAGGATATTTAGTACCGGTACCGTTACCAAGTTCCGGATCCCACATATCAAAGCCAGAGATAGTGAAAACATTGGTAGCGAGTACATAAAAACGTAAATTAGAAATATGCCACTTACTGGTTATTGTTTTAGGGATCGTATAACCGAAGTCTAATGTTTTCAAACGAAGGAATGCACCATTTTTAATCCAGTGATCACTTGTTGCATAGTTCTGATTTGTTCCGCTTATCGCCAAACGGGGATAAAGAGCATCTTGTCTTGGATTATTTTCCGTCCAACGGTCAGTGATGTTAGAGAAAAGGTTACCTCTGGCGGTAGCATTCTCAAAAGGAACAAAGTCTGTACCATTCATAAAAATATCACAGCTGCCTACCCCCTGGAAGAATGCACCTAAAGAGAATCCTTTCCATTCGGCAGTAGTACCAAAACCATATACGATATTCGGAACAGTACCTTTGCCAATATAAGTTTTGTCATAGTCATCAATAACATTATCGCCATTCAAATCACGATATTTCAAGTCACCGGCCATTACAGGTTCTACCGTTTTCGCTACATCCGGATTATTGATATCATCGTCTGTATAGAAGCCGTCACAGATATATCCTAAACGCTGGCCAACAGAAGTTCCACGACTCTCCATCCATGGATAAGGTTTGGAAGGAGTATCATCTTCAATGATCTTATTCTTGTTATAACTCAGATTTCCTTTCACTCCCCAGATAAAGTCACCGAATCTCTTATTAAAATCGGCATTCACCTCAAAACCTTTATTCTCTACAATACCCAGGTTACCGGTAACTACTACATTAATTCCGGCTGTTGCTGGTATAGACTGACGCTGTATAAAGATATCTTCACGTCTTTCTTTAAACACATCAAAGTTTAAAGAAAGATCCCCCCGGAACAACTCCAGGTCCAATCCGAGGTTGGCTTTTGTAGAAACTTCCCATCCCACATTTACGGCATACTTGGAAACATCTTTTCCACCTGTCACACCATACGTATTATTAGGAAGTCCAAACTGATATACATTACTGGAAGAACTCATTTCGGACAAAAAGCCAAAACGATAAGTGGTATCACCTATTTTAATCTGATCACTACCTACCTGACCATAAGAAGCACGTATTTTCAACAAACTGATAACATCTGAAACCGGTTCAAACCAAGGTTCATTGGAAGCAACCCAACCGGCACCAAATGAAGGAAAGAAACCATAACGTTTACCCGGAGTAAAGTTTTCAGAACCATTATAACCAAAGTTCACTTCTGCCATATAGCGATCTTTGAACGAATAAGTAGCACGCCCGGCCAAACCCTGTGAACGATAAGGCAGTGAATAAGTCAAAGAATTCGAGTTCAAATCCGAACGGTCACTTCTATTGAAAAGAAGCATACCGGTAACAGTGTGGGCATCAGCAAAAGTTCTATTATAATTCAGAGCCGCTTCCATATAATATTTACGCTGGTTTTTATCCGTACCCCGTTCCAGTTTTAAATACTCATCAACAGAGTTACCTTGCTGTACAATAATTAATTCCCCATTCTCATCACGAGAATCAGCCCAGTATGTATTATAACTACGCGTTCTGTTCAGGTATGTTTTGTTCTCAATATCATAAGCAAACATACCCTTGAAAGATAATCCTTTTGTGATGAAATCCAATTTTTGTTCCAGACTCAAATCAGCCATTACCTTACTGTGAGTCGTACTTCTATATCCTTTCTTCGTCAATTCAGCAAGTGGATTCATCAAACCACCACCGGTAGAAAGAAACGGAACTCTATCACCCGGATAAATCACAGGCATCTGAATAGCCGGAATACGAAATACAGCAGAAAAAATATCGTCAGACTTCACATAAGGTGAGTTCTTATCCGCCATATTTCCTTTAATATTAAGCTTAAGATTAGTAGTAGGAGTCACCTTCATATTCAAACTGGAGTTAAAGTTATAACGGGAGTATTTTATCTCCGACTTATAATCCTGCATATTATCTACCTTAAACAAACCTGCTTCGTCATAATAAGACAGAGATACATAGTACTGAACATTCTCAGAACCGCCATTTACATTGACAGAAACACGTTGGTTATGCCCCCAATCATTAAAAATCTGATCATACCAATCTACATTCGGATATAAATAAGGATCCAGACCAGAAGCAGTCATTCCGATCTTTTCTGCAGAAAACAGAGGATCTTTACCACGGGTTGTAGCAGCTTCATTGGCGCATTGCATATAAGTAATACCATCGGCCAACTCCGGTAACTTAGTAAAACGGGTGAAACCATAAGTATATTCCGCACGAATACGAGGTTTACCGATTTCACCATTTTTCGTTGTAATAATGATAACACCGTTTGCACCACGTACACCATATACAGCCGTAGCAGAAGCATCTTTCAGAATAGAGAAAGATTCGATATCTTCCGGATTCAAATCATCCATAGAACGCTCTACACCGTCTACCAAAATCAAAGGAGATGTACCACCTAAAGTAGCAATACCACGTACCCAGATATTAGCAGCATCATTCCCCGGTTCACCGGTCTGTTGCAGTCCTACAATACCCGAAACACGCCCCGCCAACACAGTAGAAAGATTAGCTACGGGTTGCTTCAATTCGGACACAACTTTAATACCCGACTGTGCCCCAATCGTAGAGATCTTTTTCTGCGTACCATAACCTACCACAACAACTTCATTCAACTCCTGGGCATTTTCTTTCAGAGTGATAACCATAGGTTGCTGTGCAGTGACAGTGACCTCTTGCGGAACATATCCCAAATAAGTTACATTTAATACGGAACCGATATTGGCATCCAGTGTGAAATTACCATTAAAGTCAGTAATAGTACCAATAGTAGTCCCTTTAATAAGAACATTTGCACCAATAATCGCCTCTTGATTATTGTCGACAATCTGACCTGTCACCTTGATTTTTTGCTGTGCATTCAATATTCCCATGTTCAGTAGAAACAACATAAGAAGCAGATGCTTCAATTTTAATTTGATATCCATAAATTTAAAGTTATATTGTAAGGTATTAAATATTATTCGCACAAGTTGTCTTAAGAAACAAGAGCTCAAAAAAATAATATGATAGAATCCGGAAGCTAACTGGAATTGTTTTTCATAGCACATTTTTTTAGTTTTAACTGTTGCAAATATAAAGCAAGTCACAGATACCAAAGCTCCATCCTATGCCAAAAATGTCCTCTGATAACAGACGCATTATTGGAGACATTTTTTGCACTATTGGAGACAAGTCACAAATCAGAACACAATGTCTACAAATCAGCACAATACCACTAAATACATAAAACCATATACCTCTTTACCATAGTATACATCTGCCACATCCTCAATTCTATAAAGAAGCCGACCGACATTCAAAAAAAGTAATGTTGGCAGAGAAAGAGTTTACAACTCACACGTTGTAATTTAAAGATTATCACGTATCTTTGCCAACTCAAATAAATACAAATTATGGCTATTACAATTAAAAGAGTATCCGGAAAGAAAGAGCTAAAAAAGTTTATTCGTTTCAATTACGAAATGTACAAGGGTAATCCTTACTCTGTTCCCGATCTTTTCGACGATATGCTCAACACATTCAATAAAAAGAAAAATGCGGCATTTGAATTTTGTGAAGCTGAATATTTTCTGGCCTACAAGGATAATAAACTGGTAGGACGTGTTGCTGCTATTATCAACCACAAAGCCAATGAGAAATGGAATAAGAAAGACGTACGCTTTGGCTGGATTGACTTTATTGATGACACTGAAGTGTCTTCTGCTTTACTGAAAACGGTAGAAGAATGGGGAAAAGCCAAGGGTATGACGCATATTCAGGGACCTTTAGGGTTTACTGACTTCGACGCAGAAGGGATGCTCATAGAAGGATATGACCAGCTCAGCACAATGGCAACGATCTACAACTATCCCTATTATCCGCAACATATGGAAAAACTGGGATATGAAAAAGATGCCGATTGGGTGGAATATAAAATCTATATTCCGGATGCCATACCGGACAAACACAAACGTATCTCCGAACTTATCCAAAGAAAATATAATCTCAAGATAAAAAAATACAGTTCATCCAAAAAGATCGCCGCTGAGTACGGACAAGCCATCTTTGAATTAATGAACGAAGCCTATAGCCCACTGTATGGTTACTCGCCTCTATCACAACGTCAGATAGACCAATATGTAAAGATGTATCTCCCTATTGTTGACCTACGTATGGTAACACTTATCACAGATGCCGACGATAAGTTAATTGCAGTAGGCATTTCAATGCCCTCACTTTCAGAGGCTTTACAAAAATCTCATGGCCGTCTGTTACCCTTCGGCTGGTACTATTTGTTAAAGGCTTTGTTTATGAAGCGCCGGGCTAAAATGCTTGATTTATTGCTTGTAGCCGTGAAACCGGAGTATCAAAATAAAGGTGTTAACGCATTGTTATTTTCTGATTTAATTCCGGTTTATCAAAAATTAGGTTTTATCTTTGCAGAAAGCAACCCTGAGCTGGAGATGAACGGAAAAGTACAAGCTCAGTGGGAATACTTCAAAACGGAACAACATAAACGTCGCCGGGCGTTTACAAAAAAGATAGAATAATGTGTCAATGTGCTAATATCTCGATTGACACATTGGTATAATAGCATATTAAAAATTTATTATTTATGGAAGAGAACGAGCTGATACCTGTAGACAACAATCCAGTAGAATACACAGACGACAACATTCGTCATCTGAGCGACATGGAACATGTCCGCACGCGTCCCGGTATGTACATCGGGAAGTTGGGCGACGGTGCACATGCCGAGGACGGAATCTATGTCCTATTGAAAGAAGTGTTAGACAACAGTATCGACGAGTTCAAGATGCAAGCCGGCAAGAAGATAGAAATTATTGTCGAAGAGAATCTCCGCGTTAGTGTACGTGACTATGGACGGGGTATTCCACAAGGAAAGCTGATAGAAGCAGTCAGCATGCTGAATACCGGCGGAAAATACGACAGTAAGGCTTTCAAAAAGAGTGTCGGACTGAACGGTGTCGGTGTAAAAGCTGTCAATGCACTAAGCTCACGTTTTGAAGTACGCAGTTACCGTGACGGAAAAGTGCGCATTGCCACTTTCTCCAAAGGCGATCTGCTGACCGACGAAACACGGGATACGGAAGAAGAAAACGGAACATCTATTTTCTTCGAACCGGATGCGACCCTATTCCTGGGATATAGCTTCCGTCCCGAATTTATCGAAACGATGTTGCGCAACTATACCTATCTCAACACCGGACTTGCAATTATCTATAACGGGCAGCGTATTTTATCACGGAATGGTCTTGTAGATCTTCTGAATGATAATATGACTGCCACCGGGCTTTATCCTATTATACACCTCAAAGGCGAAGACATTGAAATAGCCTTTACACATACAGGACAGTACGGTGAAGAGTATTATTCATTTGTCAACGGCCAGCATACCACACAAGGTGGTACGCATCAAAGTGCCTTTAAGGAACATATAGCACGCACCATTAAAGAATTCTACAACAAGAACCAGGACTATACAGATATCCGCAACGGATTGGTAGCTGCTATCGCGGTCAATGTTGAAGAACCAATGTTCGAGAGTCAAACGAAAATCAAACTGGGTTCTACCAATATGTCACCCGGTGGGGTAACAGTAAATAAGTTTGTTGGTGATTTCGTTAAACAAGAAGTAGACAACTTTCTGCATAAACACGGAGATGTAGCAGAAATCATGCTACAGAAAATACAGGATTCTGAAAAAGAACGTAAAGCCATAGCCGGTGTGACTAAGTTGGCCCGCGAACGTGCCAAAAAAGCAAACCTGCACAATCGTAAATTACGTGACTGCCGCATCCACCTAAATGATCCGAAAGGTAAAGGTCTGGAAGAAGATTCCTGTATCTTTATTACCGAGGGAGATTCGGCAAGTGGTTCCATCACTAAAAGCCGTGATGTGAATACACAAGCCGTGTTTAGTCTTCGTGGTAAACCTCTCAACTCATTCGGGTTAACCAAAAAAGTAGTATACGAAAACGAAGAGTTCAATCTATTGCAAGCTGCCCTCAACATTGAGGATGGCATAGAGGGATTACGCTACAACAAAGTAATTGTAGCTACCGATGCCGATGTGGATGGTATGCACATCCGCCTGTTGCTCATCACTTTCTTCCTTCAGTTCTTCCCGGATCTGATAAAGAAAGGACATGTTTACATCCTGCAAACACCTCTGTTCCGTGTACGCAATAAGAAAAAAACATTGTATTGTTACAGTGATGAAGAACGACAAAGAGCCATCAAGGAGCTGAGTCCTAATCCGGAGATCACCCGATTCAAAGGTCTGGGAGAAATCTCTCCGGATGAGTTCAAGCACTTCATTGGCAAAGACATGCGCCTGGAACAGGTTTCACTGCGTAAAACTGACCTCGTAAAAGAACTGCTTGAGTTCTACATGGGTAAAAATACAATGGAACGGCAAAACTTTATTATAGACAATCTGGTTATAGAAGAAGATATAGCATAAAACAACACATGAGAAGAGCTATTTTTCCGGGTACGTTCGACCCGTTCACTATCGGACATTATTCAATAGTTACACGTGCATTGACTTTTATGGACGAAGTAACTATAGGAATAGGTATCAATGAAAATAAAAACACTTATTTCCCGATAGAGAAACGTGTAGAGATGATTCAGAAGCTTTATAAGAACGAGCCGCGAATTAAAGTCATGTCTTATGATTGTCTGACCATCGACTTTGCACAACAAGTAGGCGCTCAATTTATCGTTCGTGGTATACGTACAGTAAAAGACTTTGAATACGAAGAGACCATCGCAGACATCAACCGGAAACTGGCAGGCATAGAGACAATTCTGCTTTTCACCGAACCGGAACTTACTTGTATCAGCTCTACGATTGTACGCGAACTTCTGAGCTATAATAAAGACATCAGTATGTTCATTCCTGAAGGAATGGAAATTGATTAATGATGAATGATTAAGTAAATTAAGATGATGAAAAAGATATATATCCTTTTGGGCTGCCTGTGGGCTATTACAGCACAGGCACAGAACTTCGGCACACCTGCCATGCGTAAGCTTCAAATGGCCGAATTTGCTATCGCCAATCTTTATGTAGACAAAGTAGACGAAGATAAACTTGTAGAAGAAGCTATCGTCAAGATGCTGGCACAACTCGACCCTCACTCCACTTATTCGGATGCCGAAGAGGTGAAGAAGATGAACGAGCCTCTGCAAGGTAATTTTGAAGGTATCGGCGTTCAATTCCAGATGATTGAAGACACATTGTTGGTAGTACAACCCGTCAGCAATGGCCCTTCTGAGAAAGTAGGTATTCTTGCCGGCGACCGTATTGTAGCTGTGAACGACACAGCCATCGCAGGCGTAAAAATGAGTACGGAAGATATCATGACCCGCCTCCGTGGACCGAAAGATTCAGAAGTGAACCTGACCATTATCCGCCGGGGCGTGAAAGACCCGTTACTTTTTACCGTAAAGCGGGATAAAATCCCCATTCTCAGCCTGGATGCTGCTTATATGATTGAACCTAAAACAGGTTATATCCGTATCAACCGTTTCGGAGCTACCACAGCTGAGGAGTTCCTTACGGCAATGAAGGAACTGCAAAAGAAAGGTATGAAAGATCTGATCCTCGATCTGCAAGGTAACGGAGGTGGCTATCTGAACGCAGCTATTGACCTGGCAAATGAATTCCTGGGAGAGAAAGAATTAATCGTATATACAGAGGGACGTACTGCACAGCGTAGTGAATTCTTTGCCAAAGGTACAGGAAACTTCCGCAAAGGACGCTTAGTGGTATTAGTAGATGAATATTCTGCATCGGCCAGTGAAATCGTTACCGGAGCTATTCAGGACTGGGACAGAGGAGTAGTTGTAGGTCGTCGTTCTTTTGGCAAAGGACTGGTTCAACGCCCCATTGATCTGCCGGACGGTTCTATGATTCGTCTAACCATCGCCCGATATTATACACCTGCCGGTCGTTGCATTCAAAAGCCCTATGAGAGTACAGCAGATACCAAACTCTCAGGCAGAAATAACAGCGATGAAACTAATCAGAAGAAATACAATCAGGATTTGATAGATCGCTTCAACCGTGGTGAATTAATGAATGCAGACAGCATCCACTTCCCTGACTCACTGAAATGCCAGACCAAAAAACTGGGACGCACCGTTTACGGTGGTGGTGGTATCATGCCCGATTACTTTGTTCCGATTGATACAACTCTTTATACAGATTACCATCGTAATCTTGTAGCTAAAGGAGTTATCATCAAATTAACCATGAAGTATATTGAGAAGTATCGCAAAGAACTTGCCAATCAATACAAAAAATTTGAAACCTTCAATGAAAAGTTTGAGGTAGATGATGAACTGTTGAAAATGATGCGTGACATGGCAGATCAGGAGAAGATTGAGTTCAACGAAGAACAATACAACAAAGCTCTGCCATTGATCAAAACACAATTAAAAGCATTGATAGCCCGTGACCTATGGGATATGAATGAATATTTCCAGGTAATGAACAAGACGAATAAGAGCGTAGAACGGGCATTGGAAATATTGAAATCAAATGAATATGAGCAAATGCTGAAATAATAAGAACGTGAAGAGACGTTTGCAGGAATGTACACTTTTATAGGACAAAGGTGTACATTCTTATTATATAAAGGTGTACACTCTTACATAACAAAAGTGTACATCTTTATAAACACTGATTATCAACAGATTATCAATCTTTTTTTTAGTATATTAATCCGGAAGTTTTCTTTTTCTCACCAAACAACCAGGTATTCAGCCAACGATTTACATACACATTGACCACCGCACAACCAGTACCGATCACTGCACCTGCTATTACATCCGAAGGGTAATGTACCCCCTCATTCATCCGCGAAAAACCCACTGAACATGCCCAAAGAGCCGAAGGAGCAATCACATACCATTTAGGATACTTAATACTCAACGATGTAGCCAATGAAAAAGCAGCCGACGTGTGACTGGACGGAAAAGAAGGGCTACTCTCTGTACTATACGGATGTACCCGCCCCGGATAGCGGTCATAAGGGCGTTCACGTCCCACCAAATGTTTTATACCATAGGTTAATACTACTGCCTCAGCAACACTTGTCCCAATATATACGGCATCTTTCAATAGTTCTTTATCCTTTCCTATACCCGCATAAATAGCCATGGCCACAGGTACACCCACTGAAATATAAGGTGCCGAACGAGAAAAAACTTTGCTATAATTCCGCACAAACTTCCCATCCATACTGTTTATTTTATGCAACGTGTTTATATCCCAGTTTTGTGCCTGAACGCCTATTATACAGAACATCGAAACACAGATAATCGCAAATTTTCTCATCGTATTCTTACTTATTAGATTGGACAAAGATATAGCAAAAACATTGAGTATTCATAAAAAAAATAATATCTTTGTTCCCTTAACCAATAACATGTCCTTATTTAATCCATGATAAAAAACAGTTCTTGTAAAAGATTCACTAACTGTGCACAGTGCTCCAAAGCTGCTGAAAGTACACTAATCTACAGGAGTTTTCCCAGAGGACAACACTTCCCTGCCGATAAATGCACACAGAACTGCATGATATTCATGATAAAAGGCGAACTACTTGTAAATAGCCAGGAATATCCCGGTACCAGTCTGTATTCCGGACAATTTATTCTCCAGGCCATTGGTTCTAAAATTGAGATACTGGCATTGACAGAAGTAGAATATATTGTATATTGGTTCAACGAACTTCCACAAATATGCGAAGACCGCTATCGCGAAATTCTGAATGGTGCCGAAGCTCCGTTGACTTATACCCCCTTGATGATGAATTCCCGGCTTAACGACCTCATAGTCAATCTTAGTGAATATCTGACGGAAGGTATTTCCTGTGGCCCTTTTATTGAATTGAAATGCCAGGAACTCGTGTTCCTTCTCACTTGTTATTATCCTCAGCCACAACTCGCCAGCTTCTTCTATCCTATCAGTACCTATACTGAAAGTTTCCAATATTTCGTTATGCAAAATTATGGGAAAGTCAAAAATGTAGAAGAGTTTGCCCACTTGGGTGGATATACTGTCACAACATTTCGCCGCCTTTTCAGAAACTTGTATGGTGTACCGGTATATGAATGGATACTCGATAAAAAACGCGAAGGAATTCTTGACGATCTGCAACACACCAAAGAACGAATTACTGATATCAGCGCCCGCTATGGTTTCGATTCTTTATCGCATTTTGCCCACTTCTGTAAAGCCTCCTTTGGCGATTCTCCCCGTGCTCTGCGATCACGTGCTGCCCAAGGTGAAAAAATCAGTAAGAAATAATAGTTGACATATCTATCAATTTCACCATAATAACACAAGCTAACCGGTACATTGACACGTGGATACATTAAAGAATTATTTCTTTAATTCTTTGGTTAATCAATGTATTTCCTGTACTTTTGCACGAAGAGACGTAGGCACGTAAAATAAAAATCATAGTTCTAACAATTAAATAATTTAAAATCAATCATTTATGTGGTTAAGTAATT